>JAFLVD010000018.1 GCA_022508485.1 Clostridiales bacterium
TTCGACCGAAGCGAGCTTGCGAGCGAAGCGGAGAAATCCAGGCGTCAGCCGCACAGCTTGTTATTATTTTTCACTTTGCGGCGGTTCGCCTAGATTCCTCGACAAGCTCGGAATGATGGGCGGCACGAAATATACCCCCTGCGTAAGGTGGGCTGTCTGCGAAGCAGACTGGGGGTTGTAAAAAAGTAATAAGTAACAGTGTATAGTTAAAATCCGACACGTAAAATTTTTTGCATGTGTATAAAAACTTGACAAACCAATCGCCTTTACATATAATATCGTTAAAAACGGAGGCGACTTATGAACGTTTACGATTTTACGGTTAAAGCAAAGGACGGAAGCGAGGTGTCCCTTTCCGATTACAAGGGAAAGGTACTTCTTATAGTTAACACTGCGACGCGCTGCGGTTTTACGCCGCAATACAAGGAATTGCAGGATCTGTACTCCGCGCACCGAAATGACGGGTTTGAAATACTCGACTTTCCGTGCAACCAGTTTGCCGAGCAGGCGCCCGGCACAGACGAAGAGATCGGCGCGTTTTGCACAATGAAGTACGGCACCACATTTCCGCAGTTCGCCAAAATCGAGGTGTTCGGCGAAAATCAAATTCCGCTTTACAAGTGGCTGGAAGAGAACAGCAAGTTCGAGGGATTTAGCGGATTTATGGGCAAGATTGTGGCGCTCGCGGCAAAGTCGAACGACAAAGACTACAAAAACAACAGCAAGGTAAAGTGGAATTTTACCAAGTTTTTAATAGACAGAAACGGTAACCTTGTCGCGCGCTTCGAGCCTACCGTCAAGATGAAGGACGTAATAAAAAAAGTCGAGGAAGTTTTAAAACAGTCCCCGACTGAATAATCACTTACGTAAAGTCATAACGGCGGCGCAGTGGGAAAAGCGTTTGAACTCCATAGTCGGAAACACTTTAACCATTTCGTCGTAAACCCAGTAGAATTCTTTTTCGTCCCAGCTCTCGCCCGACTGCTCGCGGCAGAGCGCCATTTCCTTTCCGCTCGGAAACGCGACGTCGCCTATAAGAATTTGTCCGCCCTCGCTTAAATGCGATAAAATCTCGGGGATAAACGTTATTTTCCGCTCGTCTGGAAGATGATGAAGCGAATATGTGGCGACTATAAAGTCGTAGGTCGTTTTATTCAGCGGCTCGACAAGCCCTTTGGAAAAGTCGCCGTGATATAAATGCGCACTCGGCATTTTGGTTTTCGCAAGCTCTATCATTCGTTTGGAAAAGTCCTGCCCGAAAACGTCATAACCGCGTTCGTACAGTTTTGCCGTCAGCGTTCCCGTACCGAAGCCCAAGTCCAGGACTTTGGCTTTTTCTTTTGCCGTAACGACGCGGAAAATATAACCGAGCACGTCCTTGTACCCTGCAAACGGATAGGTTTTTTCGTCCTCGATAACGCCGACCGCCCTATCGTAATCGTCCGCCCATAAATCGAAACCCTTTTCGTCGCGCATAATTCCTCCGAATAATATATGCCTTTGTTATTTCCGTTTAGCTCTTAAACGTGAAGCCTATCACTCTGTCGTTTTCCCCACAAACGGAATAACAGTCGTTTGTGTATTCGGACAGCACATTTTTCCAAAACTCGAGCGATGAGACGTTCTTTTTTAAGTAGCACAACTCCCATGTTCCTTTATGCCTGTCGAAGATTTCTTTGGCAACCTTTTTACCCACGCCCATTCGCCTGTACTTAATCATGACGAAAAACTCGCCTATGCTTCTTACGTTTTCGCCTTTTATAAAGTTACAGTGCGGACAGACCAGAGCAAACCCGGCGATTTTTCCGTCCACGCGAATTAAATAAGGGTACCGACCCTCTTCGTTCCAATAATCGTCGATATGGTCGTATCCGTAGCATCCGTATTCGCTGATATCCGCGTCGGTATAAGCCGTAAACTCGTAGTGATATAATTCCAAAAGCCGAGCAAGAAGCGGCTTATCTTCTACGCTCATAAGCTGTAATGTAATCTGCGGTTCTTTCGTTTTATTCACGTCCATTCTGCCCGACCTTCTAAAACATGCCGCCGCTAAGCTCGAAGGTGAGCGTTGCGTCGTGAGACGGCATTATAAAGTAAAATTCCCAGTGATATTCGTCGTTTTCGAGGACGGCCGTTTGTTTCCCCAGCGACTCGCCGTCGAGGTACGCAGTCATATCGACGTCCAGCAAAACGTCCGTTTTTACTGTAACGCTCGTTCCGGCTTGATAACCGTCGTAAAGCCGCTCGATAACGTAATTATCCGGGTCGATAACGGTTAAAGAATAAAAGACGCGCGCCGTATCGGGGTTATAGCTTTCGCTTAAACTTATCAGATTGTCGCGAGTGATAATTCCGCCGTCGAACGCCTCTCGAAGCGTATAAAACCTGCCGTTTTTGTATACGTCGAACGATTTAATCTGCGAGTGGAAAAACGTTACGCCGCCCACCGTTTCCTCGGACAGCGCGTCGGGATACTCGCCGTTAAGCATAACGACGTGCGCGCCGTTAAACTCGCCGTAGCACGTAAAGTCTATTTCCTCGGCGGTTACTTTATTCCTTTTTGCGTACTCTGCGGCAATCTTTCGGTGATCATTCTTTTCGCACGCACAGAGCAACGCCGCACAGCAAAACGCGAGTATCAGCGAAACTATTTTAATATGTTTTTTCATAATCTATCCCTCGTTTTTTATATAAGGGTATATCCGTAAAACCGCGGTTTTGTCCAAGTTTTTACGAAAGGTAAAACGGGAAAACTTCGGCTACTCTTTTACCAAAACCAAGTTCATAAGGTCGGAGGAATCATCCTCTTCCCAATCGGTGGGGCCTGTTATGGTAACCGTCGTGTACGAATACAGATAGCTCGAGCCGGGGAACAAAGTAGCATACCTGCTTCCGTCGTACCCCTCGTTTACGTAAATCTCAACGCCCTGCTCGCCGTTAACGCGCTGAACAAACCGCTCAATCCTGATATTGGAATTGTTAAATAGACACGTTCCGGCCTTGCCGTAAAGATCGACGACTTTGGGCTTATCCGAGCAGTTAATCTCGGAATGAACATGAAGCTTAAGTCCCCTTCCGTCCGGTCTTGCGCCCTTGTCGATATCGGTGGGAAGCGGCTTTTTAATCGTCTCGAACGGCTCGCCCTTTAACATTTTACAGCCCTCGAACGCGGTTTTCTCGACGTCGACGCCTTTGGGAACGGTTATGTCGACAAGCTTGCCGCAACCGCCGAAAGCGCGCGCTTCGATACTGAACGGCACGCCGACAAACTTAACCGATTCGAGCTTAATGCAGCCGTTAAAGGCGTACTCGGGGATTTCCACTATGTTTTTCGGAATAACCACGCTTGTAAGCGCCTTGCAGTTTTCAAAGGCGTGCGCGTACAGATAATTGACTGAATCGGGAATTACAAGGTTTTTAATCGCACAGCCTTTAAACGAGTATTCCTCAATCGATTTAAGGCCGTTCGGAATAGCGATATCGAGGCTTTTACACCCCTCGAAGGCGTGCCCGTCTATGCCGTATATGCCGTCGGGAATGTTAATGTCGACAAGGCTTTTGCACCCTTTAAACGCGTATTCTTCTATTCCCTCTACGCCACTCGGAAGAGTAACGCTCGTGAGCGCGGTACAGCCCTCGAAGGAATGGGCGCTAACGGTAACCGCGCCGCGCGGAAACATTACGCTTTTAAGCGCGGTGCATCCGCTAAATGCTCTGTCGTGAACGATTTTAACCGAATCGGGAATATCTATGCTTTCGAGACTACGACAGCGGTAAAACGCGCCTTCCCAAAGCTCTTGTACGCCGCTCGGAAGCGTGATATGCTTAACGCCGCAGCCCGAAAACGCCCACGCCATAATTACGATAACGCCGTCGGGAATTGTAACGCTTTCCACCGTTTTGCAGTCCGAAAACGCGTTCGAATTGATGCAGTTTATTCCGAGCGGAATATCAACGTGCTTATCCGAGCCTGTATATTTATCCAAATACTTGCCGCGAATTTTAAAAAGCGATTTGTCGTAGTTTTCTAACGTGGGATAATCTTTTTCCATTGCATTCTCCATCGGTCGGCGTAATACCGCCTTTTGTACATAATAACATATTGCGACACAAAAAACAAGAGCAACGGGGAAAAAGCCTCGTTGCTCTTTGTTTTGTATTAAACTATTAAAGAGCTTTTTACTCTTTTATTTGCCCGCTTGCCGCATTACTGCTTTTTCTTGCCCTTGCCGTTAGAGGATTTCGTAGACTTTTTAGGCGCGGACTTTTTAGGCGCGGTAGGTTCGGACTTAGGCTCTTCGGCTTTTTCCTCGGGTACGGACTCTTCCGCAGGTGCAGGTTCTTCCGCAGGCGCGCTTTCTTCCGCAGGTGCAGGTTCTTCCGCAGGCGCAGGTTCTTCCGCAGGTGCAGGTTCTTCCGCAGGTGCGGTTTCTTCCGTAGGCGCAGGTTCTTGTGCGGCGCTGTCGGTATTAGCTTCGGGTTGAGCGCCGGAAGCAGGTTCTACCGCAACTGCCCCGTTCTTTTTGCGCGAGAGGAAGAATACTACGCCGCCTGCGATGAGCGCCGCAAACGGAAGCCCTATTCCAAGCCCGAGCGCGAGGCCGAGGTTGGCGGTTTCTTCGCCGGGTTTCTCGGTTTTTGCCCAGTCGGCGACGGCGGCCGCGTCAAGCTCTGCGCGCAAGATGACGGCGGAACGAGCGCCGACGGTGTATGTGTTGCCGCTAAAGCTCTTTAAGCCCTCGGCGTTGACCTTAGCGCCGTCGAGGTAGACCTTATAGGACGCGTCGGGAACGGACACCTTGCGGCTGTCCGCGTTGTTGTTGAACAGCACCACCGAGTAGTATTTCGAGGTCGGGTCTTTAACTGCGTACGAGGTAACGCCGTCCGACATGTTGAAATCGCGGATTATAACGCCGTTCGATACGTCGCCCTTGTTGGAAAGGCGGAATTCGGGGAATGCCTTTCTTATTGCGATAAGTCCCTTGTAGTACTCGACCATATCCTTATTGGTGTCTACAAGACTCCAATCGATAGCGTTAACCGAGTCGGGCGACTTGTAGGAGTTACGCGAGTAGTAGTACGATTTGTCGGTAAGGTAGTACGCGATATTTCCGTCGTAGCCGTAGGCAGAGTTGTCCTGCGCGCTGATTTTCTTGCTGCGAAGCATTTCCTCGCCGGCGAGGAAGAACGCCGGGCCCTGGCTTGTAAGCACCGCCGCCGCAGAAAGTCTGTTCATGGCTTTGAGCGTTGCGGCGTCCGCCTTGACCGAGCCGTTAAGCCTATCCCACAGCGTTTCGTTGTCGTGCGCCGACGCGTAGTTGATGTTCTGAATGGGGCTTACGGCAAACGGCGTCTTGTCGAACTGCGCGTAGTTAACGCCTTTAAGGTCGGTTGCACCTGCCGCGCCGATGTAAATGGCGTTGTCGGAGGAAGCAAGGCCGGACACGAAGCCCGTATCGGTAGACGACCACACGCTGCCTTTAAGTCCGTCGCGAGTGATGTCGTTGAAAATGGCGATATTGGGCATTTTGCGCGCGTTGGCCATTTTGGCGGCAAGCTTATAGCTGGGAAGCGCGTTAGAGCCTGCGTCCCACGGCTCGCCGTATACCATTACGTCGTGGTCGGGGTCGACCTTTTGAAGCTCGTCGTAGATGTCGTTCATGGTGTCGACGTCGTGAAGACCCATAAGGTCGAAACGGAAGCCGTCCACCTTGTATTCTTTCGTCCAGTACACGACCGAATCGATCATGAACTTGTGGTACATATAGCGCTCGGAAGCCGTCTCGTTGCCGCAGCCCGAGCCGTTGGTAAAGTCGCCGTTAGAATCGGTGCGGAAGTAGTAATTGGGCATAAGCGCCTGGAAGTTGGAAGCCGGCGCGCTCGAAACGTGGTTGTAAACGACGTCCATAATTACGCGAATTCCGGCTTCGTGAAGCGCCATAATCATCTGCTTCAACTCGGTAACGCGCACCTTGCCGTTAGACGGGTCGGACGAGTACGAGCCTTCGGGAACGTTATAGTTAAGCGGATCGTAGCCCCAGTTAAACTCTTTGTTCTCGCCCGTCGCCGTATACGTTGCGACGTCGAAGTTTTCCTGAACGGAGGCAAAGTCGAACAGCGGCTGGAAGTGGATTTCGGTTATGCCGAGGTCTTTAAGGTACGACAGCGGCGTAAGCTTGCCGTCCACGTCGTCGGAGTCCACGGTAAGACCGAGGTACTTGCCGCGCTTATTAGCCGGAACGTTGGAATTTTCGTTTATGGTAAGGTCGCGGAGATGCGCCTCGTAAATAATGGTGTCGGAATAGCTGTTACGCTTTTCGGGGCGCTTATGGGTCGCCCAGCCCTCGGGGTCGGCGGAACCCGGTTTAATTATCATGCCGCGAACGCCGTTTCTGCCGGCGCTCGTCGCGTACGGGTCGACGACTTCCTTGCCGCCGTTTATCTGATAGGTGTAGTACTTGCCGTCGAGATTGCCGCTTACGGTAAGGGTCCAAACGCCCTTGTCGGATACCGCCATGGGCTGCGCGGTAACCTCCTCATCCTCGTCGCCGGTCGAGTAGATTTTAACCGCCATCGATTTTGCGGCAGGCGACCAAACACGGAAGGTGGTGGCGGTTTCGGTATACTCTACGCCGAGCGCGCCGTCGTAGTTATACGCGTCGGTAAAGGTTTTAAGCCCGTAAAGGTCGGAGATGTTAACCGCGTGTTTAAGGAAGTGCTTGTCGGGGTCGAACTCGACGCTCGGCTCGTCGTACACGGTGTACGTCTTGCTTATCTCAATCGACTTTTGAAGCGGAATATTAAACGACTGCTTGGCGAGTACGGCGGTGTCCGAGCCGTAAATCATGCCGACGATGTCGTTCTCCTCGTCCCTTACGACAAACTTACTCGAAGCGGTTACGGGCGCGCCCGTCCTAATGTAAACGTTGTCGAACGACGTGAATTTGGCCGAAGTGATTTTTGCACCGAACATTATATCTTCCTCGTTATAGTAGAATTCCGAGTCGGCGGAAACGACCCAAATGGTAACCTTGTTGTCGACTATCTTTTCGGAAAGGATAAAGCGGTCGCTCGAAATATCCTTTTCCTGCCATTCGCCGAGACGGACGATAAAGCCTATCGCTTCTTTTCCGCTGTCCGATACCCCGTCGATGCTTGCGGTAGCCGATTTCCAAACCTTAGAGCCGGTTTTGGCGGCCGTGGTTTCGGAAGTGAACTGGTACGCCTTGCCGTCGCCGCCGTTGGGCCAAATCCAAAGGTTCCAGTTGGCGTAGTCGGCGTTCGGACGGAAGTAGTTAATCGTAACCTCTACCGTGCGCGTCGCGTTTTTGGGGAGGGCAACCTTGCTCTCTTCCTCGGCGGAAGCCGGACTTTTTGCCGTGCCGATAAGTCCCCAAAACGGAATGGATAATAGAGCAAGCACGGCGATAATAACCGCAATGCCTATTCTTCTGAAACTTTCTGTTATTTTTACGGAATTGCTTTTTCTCATTTCGTTGTCCCCCCTTTTATACCTTTAAAACCGCGACGGTAGCCTTATCCATTTTAAGCGTGCTGCCGGAAAGCGCTACCTTGCCGCCGTCCGCGCTTAACGTCGCTTCGAGCGTGCAGCCCGAAAACGCCGAGGTGTCGAGCGACACGGCGCCGCCTGCCACAAGGTTGTGAACTATAAGTATCTTGCGCTCGCCGTAGGTAAGCACGTACGCCGTAACCGACTTATTGGCCGCGTTGGCGTCTACAAGCGCCTGCGGCGTGTTGGTATCCGAAAGCGGAACAAGCTTGCCGGCGCCGTCGATACCGTAAGGCGTTATTACGCCGTGCGATATTTCGGGGAAGCGGTTTCTGATTTGAATGACCTTTCTGTAATACGTGAGTATCGACTTGGGGTCGGTGTTTTGACTCTTCCACGAGCCGTGGATTTGCTCGCCGGAGTAGTCGGCGTTGGGCGGATTTACGGAGACAATTCTATCCGAGCCGTCGCCCCAGTTAAACGGCAGCCGTTTGTTGGGGTCGATGCCTACGCCCTTAGCGCCTATCTCCTCGCCGTAGTAAACGTAGCAGTTACCGGGCGAAAGCATGTAGAGCGAGGCGACCGCTTTCATTTTAACCGGGTCGTCGTTAAGGAAGCCCGAATAGCGGTCTATATCGTGGTTGGTTATAAGGTTACTTAGAATCGCGTTTTCGTCTTTTGCGAGCGCGCCCTGCTGAATGGTCTTAATGTTGTTTGCAAGCCCGACACCGCCGGTAGGACTCCAGTCGTTGACAACGCCCACGTAGCCGGTTTCCTTGTTGTAGCCGAGCGAGAAGTTAAAGTTGCTCATTCCGCTCTCGAAAAACTCTTCGATAGTGGCGTTATTGTAAACGAGCACTTCGCCAACGTTGTAGCAGTAGCGGTTTAGCCCGGGGTATCTCTTACCGTAAACTTCCTTGCCCTTCTCGTTGCAATAGTCGTTAAACCAGGTCCAGAACTCGGCGTTGGCGCCGCCGTAGACTACCGCATTTTCCATAGCCCAGGGCACCGCGTCGAGACGGAACGAGCGAATACCGCGCTCGAGCCAGAAATCGACGATTTTCTTAATCTCTTCCCTGACCTCTTGATTTTTAAGGTTGAGGTCGGGCATGTCGGACGAAAAGTTGCCGAGATAGTAATATTCGGTCGTGCCCGAAACGTAGTACCAGCCGTCGCCCGGCTTGGTGTTTTGCTTAACTACGTTGTAGCGCTGCATCGCCGTGCTGTTATGAGGGTCTATCCCTGCGCGCGCGTCGGCTATGACCTCTTTAAACCAGGGGTGATTGCTCGACGTGTGGTTTAGCACAAGGTCCATCTGAAGCCAAATGCCGCGCTTGTCGCACTCGCGAACAAGCTCGTCGAAGTCGCCGAGGTCGCCGTACTCGTCGTCGATGTCGTAATAGTCCTCGACGTCGTACTTATGGTAGGACGGGGACTGATTTATGGGCATTAACCAAAGCCCGTTAATGCCGAGGTCGTCGGTCGTCGAGTCGTCGCCGTCGTTAAGATAATCGAGATTGTCTATAAGTCCGCGAAAATCGCCTATTCCGTCGCCGTTGCCGTCGGCAAAGCTTCTGACAAAAAGCTCGTAGTACGTGCGGTTATAGTCCTGGGGAACGTCGTAAACGTAGGTGTTTTCGGGCGCCGCGGGATTAACCTTAGACGCCGGATCGTCGAGCGCCGAAACGCACCCCACCGCACCGAACGCCATCGACGCGGCAAGCGATAGAGATATCGCCGCGCTCGCTATTGTTTTCTTTTTCATAAACTACCCTCTTGTAATTAAATTGTGTTAAAAGATTTTATAAAAGAAATGTTTTAATACTATGTCGCCAAGCATTAGGCTTAATAAACCCCACGGCATGGCGCCGTGAGGTTTTATAAGTCGTAAAATATTAACCTTTTGCCGCGCCGCCGGTAATGCCCGCGACGTAGAACTTTTGCATAATAAGGTAAAGCGTAACGATAGGAATGGAAATAACGACGCCGCCGGCACAGAACCGAGTGAAGTATTTTTCCGAGACCTCGCGGTCGGCAAGCCACTTCTGCAAGCCTACCGCAATCGTCATGCTGTCTACGTTGTTGCCGACGAATACCTTAGCCATCATAAAGTCGCACCACGGTCCGATAAAGGTTGTAAGTACCGTGTAAATGATAATCGGCTTACTGAGCGGAATTATCATCTGCCAGAATATGCGGTTTTTGGTAGCGCCGTCGATACGCGCCGCCTCGTCGATAGCCATAGGCACGGTATCGAAAAAGCCTTTAACGATGTAGTAGCCGGTGCCTGCCGCAAGCGAGTACGAAAGTATTAGACCGAGAAGGTTCATAACGCGCGACGTCGACGCCGCAAGCCCGATATTCTTGAAGAAGTAATACAAGATTATCATGGACAAAAAGCCGGGGAACAAGCCGAGGATAAGCGCGATGTTCATGAGCTTCTTTCTCATATTAAAGCGCAATCTCGACAGCGCGTACGACACCATAAGAACCATAAGCGTCGAAATTATGCACGCGCCGGCGGCGATAATCGCGGTGTTAATCATCCACGTGCCGTACGGGTTGACTTCGTAGTCGATAGACGGGAACTTATTCGGCCAGAACTTGTGTCCGCCCACAAACAGCGCGAGGAAGTTGTTAAATGTATATTCCTCGGGGAAAACGGTAAGCGAGCTACTGCTGCTGTTAACGTCGAAAGCGCGCATTATCATCCACAACAACGGGAACAGCCAAATAACAATCATTATAGTGAGGACTACATATATAATCGTATCCGATATGATACGCTTGGATTTAATGCCTATCATTGGAAAGTATCCTCCTGTTTGACCGATTTAGAGCTGTTAAACACAATGAGTGCGAAGAACGCGCTGATAAGGAAGGTAAAGATACCGATAACCGAACCGTAGTTGTATTCGGGATCCTGCTTGCTTATCGTCAGCGAGTACAGCCAGGTAATAAGTAGGTTGGTTGCGCCTACCGTCTTACCGCTCTGATACAGATGGTTAGGTCCGCCGCCCGTCAAGAAGAATATGACGTTGAAGTTGTTTATGTTGCCTGTAAACGTCGTGATAAGCTGAGGGCCCATGACGAACATTATGTACGGGAATGTAATGGACACAAACCGTCTTACGGGGCCTGCGCCGTCAATTCTGCTCGACTCGTAAAGGTCCTCGGGAATATTCATAAGTATTCCGTAGGTAGCAAGCATCGTAAACGGCATGCCGCGCCACAGGTTGACTATAATAACCATTATCTTAGCGCTTATCTCGTTACCCACCGTGGTGCCGAACCAGTCATGGTTAAACTTATCCACGCCGAACCATTCCCTTACAATAAGGTTAAACGGACCGGAAAGCGACGGGTTGTCGCTGTACGAGAAGAACTTGCTCATCATAAGCAATGTTACGAAGTCGGGTATCGCTATTACGAGAACGAAGCAAGTGCGCCAGAAAACCTTCATCTTAATCGACTTCTTGTTAATCATCATAGCAAGGAACATGCCGAAGAAGAAGTTGGTAAACGTAGCAAACACCGCCCAGATAAGCGTCCAGGCAAGTACGTTCCAAATAGCCTCGCCGTACTGCGATCCGAACACCTTTTCAAACGCTTGGAAGCCCGTCCAGTCAATAAGATTGCCGGGTGCATAGTGCACCTCACCGTCGACACGCCCGTAGTTGGTAAACGCAACGAGTATGTTTATTATAAGCGGCATTATCGTAATGATAAGCACGCCGAGTATAGGCAGAATAAGTACGGTTACGTGGTAGCCGTCGTTAAGAGCATAGTTAAGCTGCTGCTTGGGCGTGCTTAACGGCTTTCCTGCCTCTACATGCTTTTGCGTATCGAAGGCAACTTTCGTGTTCTTAACGTACATGTACGCAAAGAATATAATAAGCAGTATGGAAAAGACCGAGTAAATAAGTATCTGCAACGAGTCGTCGCCCACCGGCACGCCGTTTTCATATTCAACGGGCACGTCGCCGAGCGATCCCATTTTCCACAGATACGCACTGCCGAAGAAGACCATATATAATACGAATACAACTTCTACGGCAAGCCACAAAAGTCCTTTTAAAAACTGTTTGGGACTGCGCGAAAAGCATCCGAAGCCGAATATCACATACGATATTTTGGTGCGCCAATCCCCTTTTACAAACCTATATCCCAATCCGTAGAATAGACGTCCTATCGCTTTGATTAACCCCCAAAGCTTAAAAGGAATCGCCTTTATAACGGACCAAATCATAAGACCGACGTTTTTGATATATCCCCATATAGCAAAAAGCAGTCTAAGATACCACGGCCGGTTATAAATCTTCCAGGTGGGAGTAGCATTGGTTTCGTTTGCCATATTACTCTCCAATTAAATAATCGGGTTTGCCGCCTGACTGCGGCGAAAAAGCTTGAACAAAAAACGTTTAAACAAAAAAACAGAAACTGCCGAGCCGAAGCCTCGGCTCGGCAGTGTTCTTGCTTTTCGGTTAAATTAAGATGGATTACGCCGGGGTTTCGTCGCCGAGTACGCCAACCTGAAGAAGCTTAAGAGCGTCCGCAAGGCCTGCATAGGTCGTCGCGCCGGTCTCTAAGCGGAGGTTCTTTCCGAACGTCTCGAACGAGGACCAGAAGTCGGCGGTCTGCGAGAGCTGAGAATATCCGTGCGCCGCTCTGTCGGCTATAGCCTGAGCGATAGGCGACTCCTTAACGGCGTCGGAAGCCACAACCTTCTTGTTGGTCGGGTTGGATGCGGTCGCCTCGAAGCGCGCGGCCTGGCCGGCTTCGTTGGTGATAAATGCGGCAAGTTCCATAGCGATGTCTACGTTCTTACGCGCAGGGTTAACGCCGGCATACTTATAGGTGAAGAAGTTGACCATTTCCTTTTCTTCTTCGCCAATCTTAATCTTAGGCGCCTTTGCCGCAGGAACGATCTTCGCAGGAAGGTCGCCGCTTATCCAGCTGCCCTGGAAGCCTGCTACAACAGAGCCGTCTTTTGCGCCGTTGGGAATGGTGGCGTTGTCGCAGCCGATAATAACGGGATTCTCGCCGTTGGCAAACATACCGGTCTCTTTGCTCACGTAGGTGTGGAGAGACTGAGCCGCCAAAAGACCTTTTTCGCTGTCAACGTCGATTTTGTACTTTTTGGTGCCGCTGCTGTCTACAACGTAGTCCATGGTGCAGCCTGCGGTCATAAACCACGCAGTGTTGTACCAGCCGTTGTCGTAAGCAAACGCGATGTGTTTGTTTGCTTCCTGCGCCTTCTTGAACACCTTGTCGAAGGAAACGATGTCATCCTCGTCAAAGAAGGTGTTGTCGTACCAGAAGAACCAGGTATTGTCGGCGGTTGCAGGGAACGCGTAAACGGTCTCGCCCTTCGTAATGGTCGGAAGAGCAGCCTCGGTGTTATCCGATTTTACCGTTTCCGCATACTTTGCGTACTTGCCGGTAAGGGGCTGAATGTACTTCTTTGTGATAAGACGCTCGATCTGGCCGCCTTCGGTAAAGTAGACGTCGGCACCCTGGGTAAGGTCTACGCCGAGGTCGGTTTCCGCGTTGCCCTCTTCGTGAGCAATGACCTTAATGGTGTAGTCCTTGTAAGCGCCGTCGTTGTAGGTGCTGACGAACTCTTCGCCGAGCTTGGTGTAAACAGCCATGGCCGCCGAAGGGCACCATATAACAAGCTCTTTACTGTTTTCGGCACCATCACATGCCGCGAGGCCTGCGCAAGCGGTAACAGCCGTTGCGGAGGCAAGTAAAACTGATAGCAATTTCTTCATTTTTTTCCTCCAAGAAAATATTTTTTGATTGCTTGCTATAATTATATCAAACGCCTTCCGCCTTTGTCAATAGGCTTGTACAATTTTTTTTAGATTTTTTTGTACAATTTGTATAATATTTGGGTATCTTGTTTAGTCTTTATGGATAAACGGCGCCCATTATCCCATAACCTCACCTGTACGAGAAAACAACCGCACCGCGGTCCTTACTTATTCATTCTTCACTATTAACTGTTCACTAAAAAAGCGGCGCGAGCCGCTTTTTTAATTTATTTTTCGTAAACTATCTTGCCTATACCGTCTTTATCGGTGTCGTTCTGCTCTAACCTGACCGTGCCGCCGCCGTCGAACATCGCGTTAAGGTTGGCAACCGCTTGGGCGCAAACGCTATTTATGTTAACCGTATTATCCCCTTCCTTATTCTCGATACCGAGTAGGTGGGAAATCATATTGTACTGGGAATCGGTAAGGTTGTTGTAAATAAAGTCGATATCGTTTTCGAACAATCCCGTATCCGAGTTACGTCTGAAAATTGCGGTAATGTAAATCTCGTCGGGCAGGAAGCCGCCGGAGGAATCGTTACCCTTCATCGACAGCGCGACCGTCAGTTTAAACGTAACTATGAGAAGCTCTTCGTCCGAGGTATCGTTGCCGGTATTATTTTTAATCCATTCGCGAATAACCTTAGGACTGCTCGCGCCGTCGGTACCGTATGCGTTATCGCGCGTATCGCCTTTCGCAAGGATAATGGTTTGCTCGGAGTTAATTCCGCTTTTACCCTTACCGCCGGCAAGTATGTCGCCTATACTGTCGAAGAAGTCGTTAAACTCCGCGTCGGTCGCCGTGCCGCCCGAAATCGTAAACATATAGTCAAGCGTTAAATCGCTGCTGTTACGCGAGTAGAATTCCTCGGTGTAGTTGTTTTCGTTGACGTACTCGTCGTTATGAGCGTACATGCCTTGAAGCGCGTTTTTAAGGTCGTTGGCGGTGTATTCGTCGGCAAGATTCATCTTTTTGGCGAGGAAGTCGTAGAATCCGGGGAATTCCATGCCGCGCGAGGTGAACGAAACAAGGCCGTCGCCGACGCTATCCTCAAGCGAGCCAAGCTGCTCGTACAGCACCTCGCCGAACTCGTTGACCTGCGCGTCCACGTCGAACGACGGGTCAAAGTGCTGCGCAAGCCTAATAAGCGCGTTGTGCGTGGGATTATCCATATCGTTAATCTTGATGTCGACGTAATATCCGCTTTCGGTTGCGTTAAGCCTGTCGAAGTGCACGATTGCCGTAACGTACAGCTCGGAAACGCCGTCGAGAAGCTTTTGCACCGTATCGGGAAGAAGCTTATCTATTCTTATAATCAGGGTAATTTGAAGTCTGTCGTTATCGGTCTGCACGTTGTAAATCGAGAAGCTTTCTTTAAGATTATCGGGCATCTTTTCGACGAGCAGCGCGCCTATACTCTCGCCGTCCATAGTGGGTTTAAGCTCGTCGGCGCTACGTTCGTCGTGCGCGAGATAAATCTTGCCGCTAACGCTTTCGTCCGCATTCGGCTTTACTAAAAGCTTATTGCCGGTAAAGTCGGTGCCGAGGCCTGTCATAAACGACGAAAGCTCGGTAAAGCTCGTTATTTCGGTTTTGGAATTAAGGTAGTATTTATCGACAAAGGAAGAAAT
Organism: Clostridiales bacterium; assembly: GCA_022508485.1. GTDB lineage: Bacteria > Bacillota > Clostridia > Christensenellales > Pumilibacteraceae > Anaerocaecibacter. The sequence goes on from JAFLVD010000018.1 coordinate 14,958, forward strand.
AAATCCGCTGTAAGACGAGTTTTCGTTGACGTTGTTTTCGCGGTCCGCCGCCTCGCCGGGATTGTAGAAGCCGTGAAGAATGTTTCTAAGCTCTTGGGGCGTTACCGTCGTCGTGCCGTCGTCCTCTTTAAGAACAAGGTCGGTAATAACCGTGAATATGTCGGAAAGCTGTATTCCTGCCGAGCGCGCCGTCGACGCGTTATACGTTACCGGTTCGGCGTTAAGCGTGTCGTGAAGCATATCGAGCATTTGGGTAACGGTATCGCTTATCTTTTCGGACATTTCCTCCACATTGAACGACGGCATAAGCCGAGCGAGCGTGGATATAACCTTGCCGGTATTGGTGTAGTCGTTAAACAGGAATTCCGCGGGGTTGCGTTCTACGCCGCGCGTGTAGTCGACCATTACCGACAGCACCATGCGCTCGGGCATGATGTTGGCGGCAAGCGCGCCGAGCATATTGTCGCTGCCGAGGTCGCCGAGCATGGACGCAATGTCAAGCTCGACCGCGATAAGCGCATAGCTGTGATTGTTCTTTTCCACAAAGGTGAAAGCGTCCAGCTTGAACGTAAAATCCATGTCGCCGAGCAGGCTGTCCATTTGCGAGGACAGCACCGCGCCGAGCATTCTGTCGGTTATGTTAAGCTTAATCGAGTTGATATCTTCTACGTCGAGAAGAGCGCGGAATTTAGCCGAATCGAGATAGCCGATTATATCGTCGGTTCCGCCGCCGCTCGATTCCTCGTCGAGCGAGAAGCCGAGTAATTTAAGTATTCCGCCGAACGACTTTTCGCCGGTGGTCTCGTCCTCGGGGAAGTCGAGCGCGTATTTGTTTTCCATTTCCGAGATAAGCTCGGTCGAATAATCGATTTTGGTAAGACCGTCCGTCGACGAAGGGTTATGCACCGCGTTATGCCCGTCGGTGTACCAGCCTTCGTAAAGGTGAGGTTCAAGCTGTTCGAGCCTGACGTCGGGGTCCGAGCCGAGAAGCGCTTGAAGCATGTACATAAACTCGGCTTTTGTGAGCGCGCTTTCCGGGTCCTCGCCCGTCATTGCCGCGAGCGAGCCGAGAAGGTCGAGCTTAATGGTGCCCGACGAAGCGGAGGTCCTGTCCATCGAGGATGACGCCGCCTCTATAAACGGCTTAATCTGGTCGGTAACGCCGTTAAGCATAGACTGAACGGTCTGCGGCTCTTCCTCTCCTTCGCTCGACAGCTTCATTACGTTATTGATAAGCTTATACGTAAGGTCGCGCTTTGCCTTCGTCATGTCGTTAATAACGACGTGCGTGTCCGCCTCGCCGTACAACGGGAATGACAGCGTTATGTAAAGGTTTTTGGGAAGAAGAAGGTCGGTCATAAATTTGGCAAGTCCGCTCGCCCAGGACGCGCTGCTGTTTTTAACCATGCTCTCGACGTACGCGCCGGCGGCGTCCTGCAATCCTATCCATATAGTAATATCCGCGGTAGTCGCTTCCCTGTCGATGCCCATTTCGTCCTTCGACGTAACCGAGCCGAAGCGAATCTGCTTTAAAGCAACCGCGCTGGAAAGCTTGACTACTTTGGTTATCTCTTCCAGTCCTTCCATGCTGTCCGCTTCATCGAGCATTACATGAAGCACCGAGTTAACAAACGCGGCGAGCTGTTTGTCGTTAAGATTGAAGATGTAATTGTCGTTTTCCTCGCTGTAAGCGTTAAGCTTGTCGATATCTATGTTTTCGCGAGTGAACGCCGAAGCCGCCATGTCGATAAATATGTTAAGGAACGACGACTCGTCGGAAGAGTCGCCTTCGCCAGCGTTACGAACAGCGGCGTTTTGAGCGGACTTTGTTTCCGCAAGATAGCTTTTTATCGCGTCCTTCAACGCGGCGTCGAAATCGATATCGGCGTCCTCTTTAAGAAGAATGTTCGTTTTAATCTCGCCGTAGAATTTGTCGAGGTCTTTTTTGGAATACGGATTTTTAACGACGTCCTTGTCGCTCGTCCAGTACAGCTCGCCGAAAATGCTCATCACGTCGGAAAGAGGCATGTCGAGATATTCCTGCGTGTACTTGTCGCCGAAATACCAGCCCACGCCGAAAGCGGCGCCGAGTATGATAAGTACGACGATTAAAAAAACGATACAACAAGTACAGCACTTACTGCGCTTCTTTTTGGGACGGACCTCTCCGTTCTCGTCTTCTTCGACAACGATCTTTTTTGCCATGCTCGCCGCTTTTTCTCCTTGTCAGCTTGTTTCGAGCCAAAGTCTGTCGAAAAGCAAATTGAACTCTGCTTTTCGCGCATAATGCCCGATTTACTACGCTAACAGTTTACGCGACAATGCCGAATTTGTCAACACTTTGCGTAATTTATAATCCGTTTTTAATCGTATTTTAATATAGTAAAGATTATACAAAACCGAACCCCTTTCGCCGCCCCACCGAATAAAATGAAAAATGAAAAATGAAGAATGAAAAATAAAAAAAGAACCGCATAGCGGTCCTTTTTATGCTTCTTCAATCTTCGCTATTACTTATTCGTTCGCTTTTTGCGGCGCTGCGGCTACTTTATTTCCTTTACGGTATAGCCGGCGTCCTCCACCGCTTTAATAAGCGAAGAATCGGGAACGTCCTTACCGAGCGTTACGACCGCCGTTCCGTTTGCGCTACTCGCTTCCGCGGCGGTTACGCCGTCGACGGATTCTAACGCCTTTTTGGTATGCGCCTCGCAGTGCGCGCACATCATTCCTTCGATTTTGAGTGTCTTTTTCATAGTAATCTCCTTTTTGATTAGATTTTTATTTTTAACCTTTCGGTCTCTTTTTGGGTTGTGAGGGTTTATAAGGTTAAGCCTAAGCGCGTTCATGACGACGCAAAAGCTCGACAGACTCATTGCCGCCGCGCCGAACATCGGGTCGAGCTGCCAAGAAAATCCCGGGGTAAACACGGCAAGCGGAATAAATACGCCTGCCGCAAACGGGATAAGAAGCGTGTTGTATATAAACGCCCAGAACAGGTTTTCGTAGATGTTTACAAGCGTCGCACGGCTTAGGCGTATCGCCGCCGGAACGTCCGACAGCGCGTTTTTCATGAGCACGACGTCCGCCGCGTCGATTGCGACGTCGGTGCCGGCGCCTATCGCTATGCCTATATCGGCGCTCGTAAGAGCAGGCGCGTCGTTTATGCCGTCGCCGACCATAATTACCCTGCCTTTATTTTTAAGCTCTTTTACAACGCTTTCCTTGCCGTCGGGAAGCACTCCGGCAATAACCTCGTCCACGCCGACCTTGCTTGCGATTGCCTTTGCGGTGCGCTCGTTGTCGCCGGTCAGCATGATTACGCGTATGCCCATGTTTTGCAGCTCTCTAACCGCCTGCGGACTGTCCGGCTTAATTACGTCCGCAACGGCGATTATCCCGATCAGCTTGCCGTCGTAAGCAAAAAACAGCGGCGTCTTTCCTTCGCCGGAAAGCAGCTCGGACTTTTCCTTAATCTCGTCCGATACGGCAGCCTGCGCCGCGATATACGCCATATTTCCGCCGCACAGCGGTTTTCCGTCGAGCACGGCGCGAAGCCCGTTGCCGGGAAGCGCCTCGAAATCGCTAACCTCTTCGACGGGGATATTCTGTTCCTCCGCCCTTAAAATAACCGCTTTTGCAAGTGGGTGCTCGCTCTTATATTCGAGCGCGCAGGCAAGGCGCAATAAGTCTTTTTCCGTCGTTCCGTCGACGGGTAAAATATCCGTTACCTGCGGCGTGCCCTGCGTAATAGTGCCCGTTTTGTCCAGCACTACGTACTGCGCCTTTCCCGTCGTTTCGAGCGAAGCGGCGGTTTTAAACAGAATGCCGTTCCTCGCGCCCTTTCCGTTCCCGACCATAACGGCGACCGGAGTCGCAAGTCCGAGCGCGCACGGACAGCTTATAACAAGCACCGATATTGCGCGCGCAAGCGCGAAGCCTACCGCAAACCGCCCCACGAACAGCCAAACTATAAACGTTACGAGCGCTATTCCCATAACCGCCGGAACAAACACGCCAGAAACCTTGTCGGCAACCTTCGCAATCGGCGCCTTCGTCGCCGCCGCGTCGCTCACCATTTGAATGATTTGGGAGAGCGTCGTATCTTCCCCGACGCGCGTCGCCTCGCAACGAATAAAGCCCGAACGGTTGAGCGTACCTGCCGAAACGCTATCGCCCACCGCCTTGTCGACGGGGATACTTTCGCCGGTCAGAGTGGACTCGTCGATTGCGCTTCCGCCTTCCTTTATCACGCCGTCGACGGGAATGTTTTCGCCCGGCCGCACGACGTATATATCGCCTATTTTCACCTGTTCGACGGGAACTGTTATTTCCTCGCCGCCGCGCACGACCACCGCCGTCTTTGGCGCAAGCTTCATCAGCCCTTTAAGCGCGTCCGTCGTTTTACCCTTAGAACGCGCCTCCAACGTCTTGCCGAGCGTAATCAGCGTCAGGATTGTCGCCGCCGATTCGAAGTAGAACTCGTCCATGTATTTCATAGCCGCGGCGGCGCCGCCCTTTACCTGCGCGTCCGTCATTAACACAAGCGCGACGAGGCTATACATAAACGCGGCGGTAGCCCCAAGCGCAACAAGCGCGTCCATATTTGGCGAGCGCTTCCACAAGCTCTTAAACCCGTTTACGAAAAACCTTTGGTTTATCACCATGACTATAACGCACAAAACAAGCTGCACAATGCCCATTGCGACGTGGTTCCCGTCAAAAAAAGGAGGAAGCGGCCATGACCACATCATGTGCCCCATCGTTATATACATAAGCGGCAGCAAAAAAACGAGCGAAGCGATAAACCGCGCCAAAAGCTTTGGAGTCTCTCTGTCCCTCAGCTCGTCGGCGGAATTCGCCTTACTCTCGGTCTTAGCGCCCTTTTTCTCCGCGCCGTACCCGGCGCTTACGACCGCCGCGATTATTTGTTCTGGCGAGGCCGTTCCCTCGACGCCCATCGAATTGGTAAGCAAACTAACCGAGCAGGAGGTAACGCCTTCCACTTTGGAAACAGCCCTTTCCACTCGCGCACTGCACGCGGCGCAGCTCATTCCCGTTACAGAATACTGTTCCATATAAATGTATTATACCCCTGTATTTTTCATTTCATCAGCTTTTGAAGGGTCTCCACAAGCTCGTCTATGACTTCCTCGTTCCCGTCTCGGACGTCGCGCACCACGCAGTGGTGAATGTGTCCCGCGATTAAGTCCTTGTTAAAAGCGTTGACAGCGGCGTTTACCGCAGCCGACTGGGTAAGTATATCCGGACAGTATGCGTCGCGCTCTACCATAGCGCGTATACCGCGGATTTGCCCCTCGATTCGATTCAGCCTGTTAATAAGCCTCTTGCGGTCCTCGTCGCTTCGATCGGTGTGCTTGCCGCAACGGCACTCGTTTTCTTTTTCGTTTTCCATGCGCTAATTATATACCCCAGTGGGGTATATGTCAAGCGTTTTACGGCTGTGAAACCGCTAAATATTTTCTTGTTTATATACTAAAAAAATTGACACACTGTTAAAAATATTATATAATTTATACATGCGTATAATTTGATTTGTGCGCATGAACATGTTAATCCAATCAATGTGCGAGGACTGTTATGACAGAACCTAAGAAAAGAACAACCGCCAAAATAAGAGCCACGCTTGTGAATATGCTCGGCAACAAGGACATAGACAAGGTTACCGTAACCGATTTATGCACCAGCGCCGGCATAAACCGCGCTACGTTTTATTACCACTACGACTCGGTGCGCGACGTTTTCCACGAGGTCGAACGACTGACCGAGGAAGAGTTCAACGAGTTTTTGAACCAGACGGCGCTTAACGACGACGGCGTTCCCGACAAAAATTTTTACACCACTTTTTTCGAGTTTATCGCGCGCAACGCCAATATTTGCAAGATGATATTAAACTCGCCGCACAAAACGGACGATTCGTTTATGGCGCGCGCTATGGAAGCCGGATGCAACAAGGCTATGAACGTAATTAAAAACCTGTTGCCTTCCTGCCCTGTTTCCAAGATTAAATACTATTATCTATTCGTGTCTCACGGATTTCTCGGGCTTATGACATACTGGCTTAACACCGGCATGAAGGAAACGCCCGAGGAAATCGCGCTTATCGGCGAAAAGGTGTCTAACAGCGGCGCCAAGTTCCTCGAAAGCTGATCTTTAAATTATACGAAACAAAAAAACATGCCGTTTAATTGCGGCATGTTTTTTATTGTTTGATTTTAATACGGTGGCAGGTTGCGCGGCACTGTCTTTTTAGTCGTCGCGGCTAAGCTTGATTTTGGCGGAGACGAGTAAAAGCACGACGTGGATCACCACAGCCGCCGCAGGCGGAATAAACGCGAGCGGCGACGGAAAAAACGACGTTACCGCCCCCACTAACATATATCCGTACGCACCGAAATTCCAAAACCTGTCGAGAACGTAGATAAGCGCGTTTGCAAGCGGCGAGCGGTTATGCTCGTTCGCTTTAAATTTTTCGGTATGGAACAGCTTCGGTATAAACGCGCACGCAATCGACAGGATGAGGGTCAGCCCCACCGCGAGCACGGTGTATATGTCGAGCTGTTTTTCCTTAGGCGCCGAAACGAACTGCCTGTTAATGCCGAATATCGCAAGACCGCTCATGCACGCGGAAAGCATAACGCAGAAAATAATTACCGATACAAACCGGCGCTGTATGCGGTTGCGCTTTTTGAGTATCGCCGCGATTAAAACGACGGCGACAGGCACCAGCGACGAAAACACGATAAGAAGGTTGCCGTACTTGCTGTACACCTGAGGGTCCCAAGAGACGACGGCGTACTGGATACTTTTGGGAAGCATGGGAAGAGTGAGCGAGGTTACAAAAAGCGGAATAAGCGCAAGCCACAGAGCCAGCGTTACAATAAGTCTGTCTATATCGTGCAAGCCGTTTTTAATGTTTTTCATAAGCTGTTCTCCGTCTCGATTTTGAGATAGCTGACCGCGTTAAGGTCGAGCGCGGCGGAAGGAAGTCCCTCGCGAATCATATCGCGCGCACGGGCGCAAATCATTGCGGCGTTGTCGGTACAGAGCGACATCGGCGGAAAATGCACCTCACAGCCCATTTGCTTAAACCCCGAAATCCGCTCGCGAAGGTACGAGTTGGCGGCGACTCCGCCGGCAAGAACGACCGTTTTTATGCCCGTCTTTTTTACGGCGAGCGCCGCCGTATCCACGAGCATATCGACCGCCGTCTTTTGAAACGAAGCGCACACGTCGTTTATCTGCGGCTCTATACCGCGCTGACTAAGATTGTGCAGGTAGCTTACGACCGCCGTTTTCAATCCCGAATAGCTGAGCACATAGCTGTTTTTGTTTTTGCGCGACACGAATTCTATATCGGGATTACCCTGCTTGGCGCGCCTGTCTATTTCCGGTCCGCCGGGATACGGAAGTCCGATTGCGCGCGCCACCTTATCGAACGCTTCGCCTATCGCGTCGTCGCTCGTCGTGCCGAGAAGAGCGAACTTGTTATACCCAGACACTTTGACGACGCCCGTATGGCCGCCGCTTGCGACAACCGCCAAAAACGGCGGTTTAAGATTGGGCGACGAGATGTAGTTTGCGGCGATATGCGCTTCGATATGGTTAACCGCGTACAGCGGAACTCCGAGCGAATAGCTAAGCGCCTTTGCCGCCGAAAGCCCGACGAGAAGCGCGCCCACAAGCCCGGCGCCGTAGGTAACGGCGATTGCGTCGATATCGGATAGGCGTATGCCTGCCGCGCTTACCGCCTCGTCTATTACCGGCAGTACCGCCGTAAGATGGTTCCTTGACGCTATTTCGGGCACTACGCCTCCGAACCTTCTGTGAATTTCTATCTGCGAAGATATAATATTGGAAAGAAGAGCGTCGCCGCGGAGTACCGCCGCCGACGTTTCGTCGCATGACGTTTCTATTCCCAAAATAATCTTTTCTTTTTCCATTTCTTTTTGCTTTTTTTATCCGGGCGTTTCGGCTTATTAAAATCGATATAAACCTAATGTTAACCCGCCGTCTTTTTAAGGTAGTCGATAATAAAATCTTCGAGGTCGCCGTCCATGACCGATTGTATATCCGAGTTTTCGTAGCCCGTTCTGTGGTCCTTTACAAGCGTGTAAGGCTGGAACACGTACGAGCGGATTTGACTGCCCCACTCTATCTTTTTAACCTCGCCTTTAAGGCTGGACGCCTTTTCGAGCGCCTCGCGTTCTTTTAGTTCCACGAGCTTACTTTTAAGCATGGTAAACGCCATTTCGCGGTTTTGGGTTTGACTGCGCTCTTGCTGGCAGGTTACCACAATGCCCGTCGGGAAGTGCGTAATGCGTATCGCCGAGTCGGTTTTGTTTATGTGCTGACCGCCGGCGCCGCTCGAGCGGAATGTGTCTACGCGGATATCGTCGGGGTTGATTGTAACGGTGGTGTCGTCCTTTATCTCGGGCATAACTTCAAGGCTTGCAAAAGAGGTGTGCCGCCGCGCGTTCGCGTCGAACGGCGAAATTCTTACCAGTCTGTGAACGCCCATTTCCGCTTTTAAAAAACCGTAGGCGTTTATACCGCGCGCAACGAACGTTATGCTTTTTATACCGGCCTCGTCGCCGTCTAACCTATCGAGCACCTCTACCGAGTAGCCAACCTTTTCGCAGTACATTCTGTACATGCGGAAAAGCATACTGACCCAGTCCTGCGCCTCTGTGCCGCCTGCGCCGGCGTGCAGGGAAAGTATCGCGTCCGACTTGTCGTATTCGCCTTTAAGAAGCGCCGAAATCTGCGCCTTTTCCGCCTCGGCGCAAAACGCGTCCGTTTCGGTAAAAAGCTCTTGGGATAATTCCGCGTCCGGCTCGACCTCGAGAAGCTCTGCCATAGCGCGGAGATCGTTTGCGGTAGCGAAAAGCTTTTCGAACCGAGCGAAAGTGTTGTCGATATACTTGGCTTCGCTGTTTACCGACTGGGCGGCTTTGGGGTCGGAGTACAGCGTAGGGTCGTTTTGGCGCTCGGCAAGATACGCCCGGCGCTGCCTAAGCTTGTCGGGCGAAATTGCGGCGTAGGCGTCCTTTACCATAGTTTCCGCGCTGTCTATTCTGTTTTTACATTCTTCAAGATCCATAGAATATGTTTCTCAAAAAAGTCGGTTATTGATTTTTGCCGCAGCAGTTTTTGTACTTTTTGCCGCTTCCGCACGGGCACGGGTCGTTTCTGCCGACGCGCTCGGACTTAGGCTTAACCTCCGGCTCTCTTACCGAACGCTCTTGCGAGTCGCCGTGGCTTTCGATAAGCTCGGTGTTTTGCTTGGGCGGCTCGGGCGGATACTCGACGTTAACGTGCATAAGCATGGACGCGACGTCCTCTTGAATGCGCTCTGTCATCTCGTCGAACATCTCGAAGCCTTCCTGCTGATACGCTATAACGGGGTCCTGATGACCGTATGCCTTTAAGCCGATACCGCTTCTTAATGCGTCCATGTTGTCGATATGGTCTGTCCACTTTTGGTCGACGACGCGAAGCATGATGTACCGCTCGATATTTTCAAAGTCTACGCCGTGCTCGGTAGCCTCGTCCACCTTAGCCTGGTAACGCGACTTAACTTCCTCGAACAGCATTTCTTTAAGCTCGTCGGGCATGTAGTTTTTAAGCTTGTCCTCGGTAAAGAACTCGTGCTCGCCGGGAAGAAGCTTGCGTTCGACCTCTTTGTTAAGCTCTTCCGAATCCCACTCGTCGTAATCGACTTTGGGGTCGGTGTACGCCTCGACAATGGCGTGGCAGCGCGCCTCGATAATTTTAAGCACCTCTTCGCGCATGGGCATACCTTTAAGCACCTTGCTGCGCTCGGCGTAGATTATCTCGCGCTGCTTATTCATAACGTTATCGTATTCGAGAACGGCTTTACGAATGGAGAAGTTTCTGCCCTCGATGTTGCGCTGTGCGTTTTCTATCTGCTTGGAAAGCATTTTCGCTTGAAGGGGCGTGTCCTCGTCGACCTTGAAAAAGCCCATTACCTTTTGAAGTCTGTCGCCCCAAAGTCTGAGTACGTCGTCCTCCGCCGACAGATAGAATATGGACGAACCCATATCGCCCTGACGGCCGGAACGACCGCGAAGCTGGTTGTCTATACGGCGCGACTCGTGCCGCTCCGTACCTATAATTCTAAGTCCGCCGAACGCCACTACCTTTTCCTTTTCCTCGGCGACCTCGGACTTAAAGCCTTGCATGTACTCGTTGTACAGCTCGCGCGCCTTTAATACCTCGGGATCCTCGGAGGGGAAAACGGACGAGGCGATGTCGATTACGCTTTCCTCGTACCCTTCCTTTTTGAGCTTTTCCTTAGCCATAAACTCGGCATTGCCGCCGAGCATAATATCGGTACCGCGGCCGGCCATGTTGGTGGCTATCGTTACCTGGTGAAGCTTTCCGGCCTGCGCGACGATTGCCGCCTCCTTTGCGTGGTTCTTTGCGTTGAGAACGTTGTGCGGAATCTTGGCGTGGCGAAGCATTTTGCTTAATTCCTCGCTCTTTTCGACGTTGGTAGTACCTACAAGCACCGGCTGACCGCGGTCGTAGCATTCCTTAATGTCCGCGACGACGGCGCGCATTTTGCCTGCGGCGGTGGTGTAAAGCAAGTCGTTTTCGTCCACTCTCTGGCTGGGCACGTTGGTGGGGATTGTAACGACGTCCAGTCTGTAAATGGACCTGAACTCGTTTTCCTCGGTCTTTGCCGTACCCGTCATGCCTGCCAGCTTGTCGTAAAGACGGAAGTAGTTTTGGAAGGTGATTGTCGCAAGAGTCTTGTTTTCGGACTGAATGCGCACGTTTTCCTTAGCCTCTATCGCCTGGTGAAGTCCGTCGCTGTACCTTCTGCCTATCATAAGACGGCCGGTAAACTCGTCGACGATAACGACCTCGCCGTCGTTTACGATATAGTCCTGGTCGCGGTGCATGATAAAGTTGGCTTTAAGCGCGTTGTTGATATAGTGGTACAAATCGGTATTTTCGGCGTCGGCAAGGTTTTCCACCTCGAAATACGTTTCGGCGCGCTCGATACCCTGCTCGGTGAGGTTTATGGTGCGCTTTTTTTCGTCTATCTCGTAGTCGTCGTCCTTAACGAGCTTGCGCGCGAAACGGTTGGCGCGGCTGTACATCTCGCTCGACCGTCCGCCTCTGCCCGAAATAATAAGCGGCGTTCTCGCCTCGTCGATAAGAATGGAGTCCACCTCGTCGATTATCGCATACGACAAATCGCGCTGAACCATGTCCTCGCGGCGGATAACCATGTTGTCCCTGAGGTAATCGAAGCCAAGCTCGTTGTTGGTGCCGTAGGTAATGTCGCAGTTGTACGCGGCGCGTTTCGCTTCCGGCTTCATGCCCGATACCGCAACGCCTACGCTCAGTCCCAAAAACCTGTGGATTTTACCCATCCACTCCGCGTCGCGGCGCGCAAGGTAATCGTTGACGGTTACGACGTGAACGCCTTTTCCGGCAAGTGCGTTAAGGTATGCGGGAAGGGTTGCGACAAGCGTTTTACCTTCACCCGTGCGCATCTCGGCGATTCGGCCCTGGTGAAGGCAAATGCCGCCCATAAGCTGAACCTTAAAGTGCTGCATATTAAGCACGCGCTTACCTGCCTCGCGCACCACCGCGAACGCCTCGGGAAGAAGGTCGTCGAGCGACTCGAAATTGTCGTTATAGCGGCGCTTAAACTCCGCCGTCATGCCGCGAAGCTCGTCGTCCGACATTTTGGCAAACCTATCCTCGAGAGAAAGCACCTGCTCGGCCTTAGACGACAGCCTTCTGATGTTGCGACGGTTGTCGCTTCCTGTTATGAATGATATAAGTCCCATTATAACCTCTTTGCGAAATTATTTCCGCTCGTGTTTTTTCTTTTTTAAATCGTGCTATATTTTATCCGCGACGGTAACGTCGTACCTGCCGAGGAACCACAGCCCGTCGCACGCACACGCTACTCGCGCCAAAAACCTTTCAAGCTCGTCCGTGCCGGCGGCGTAGTCGAAGTCGACGAAAAACCTGTATCTTCCGTCGCCCGAACGGTGCGGCCGCGATATAATGCGCGTCATGTTTACGTCCGCCTCGCTCATAACGCTAAGCGCGTTTAAAAGCGAGCCGGGGCTGTTTTTAAGGTCGAACGCCACCGAGACCGTTCCGCCGGCCTTTGACCGCTCTTTGGTGAGAAGCGAAAAGCGCGTGGAGTTTAGCATGCTGTCCTGAATACCCGTCGCAAGAACAATCTGCCCCTTTTTGGGCTTAAACCCAATCGCCGCGCACTCGCCGTCAACAAGCGAGATTGCCGCAGACGTAGAGCTTACCGCCTCGACGGTAACGCTTAGCTTGCTCAAAAAGCTTCTACACTGTCCTATCGCCTGCGGATGAGAGCGAATACGCTTAATCGAGTCGAGCGTCGCGCCCTCCGCCGCTATAAGGCTGTGGGAAATAGGCAGAATGATTTGGTGCGCGATATACAGTCCGCTGCCCGAAAGCATGTCGTACACCTCGTTGACCGCGCCCTCGACGCTGTTTTCGGTAGGAACGACGGCTGCGGCGGTTTCCCCGCCGATAACGGCGGCTATGACTTTGGACAACGTGTCGTAGCCTTTCAGCTTGCCGCCTGTAAGCATTTGCGCCGCGGCGTGGCTGTATGAGTTCTCGTCGCCGAGAAACGCTGTTAAACTAAAATCGTACACCGCTTTATATTTTAACATAGTTCGGCGGCAAAATCAAGGACTTTTGTTTGCTTTATCTTGTCGGTTTTTTATAGTTGGGTAAAAAAAGCCGATTTTTACACGGCCGCGGCTGCGGTAAACGAATATCTTTAAGCAAAGAGAAGCAACATATCGGTATGAACGGTAAAACTTGTATAGTCTGCGGAAAGGTTTTCCCTGCCGAAAAGGTGCTTCACTGCCGCTCGTGCGGCTGCTGTTTTTGCGAGCGCTGCGCCGACAAGCTGAACGGCACCGAGTGCGCAAAGGATTTAACGTACTTCGACTGACAAGCCGAAGGCTTGGCGAATTTGCGGCGTGTCGGGATATAAAGGCCCCCCTGTGCAAGGGGGGCTGTCTGCGAAGCAGACTGAGGGGCTGTAAATAAGCTCGGGGTGATGTCGGCGATCGGTCGGCATAAAGAATATATTTACTTTTTCCGCTCATACTACATTCAGCGTAAAAATAATATGCAATGCAAGAAAGCGATCACGGCGTAACCGAGATCGCTTTTAGCTTTGTTTTGGATTTGAATTTTATTTTGTTCCGAAAAGCCTGTCGCCGGCGTCGCCGAGACCGGGGACGATATAACCGTTTTCGTTAAGTCCGCGGTCGAGCACGGCGACGAAAATTTTTACGTCGGGGTGGTTTTCGACGATTTTATCTATTCCCTCGGGCGCGGCGATAATCGACATTTGCCTAATATCCTTGCAGCCTTTGTCTTTAAGAAGCTTGATTGCCGCGCAAGCGCTTCCGCCCGTTGCGAGCATGGGGTCGAGGACGATAACGCGCTTTTTCTCTATGCCTTCGGGAAGCTTGCAGTAGTATTCCTTAGGCTCGAGCGTTTCCTCGTCGCGGTACATACCGATATGCCCTACCTTAGCCGTCGGGAAAAGGGTATGAACGCCTGCCACCATTCCCAGCCCTGCGCGGAGTACGGGAACGACCGCTATGGAGTTTTCCACCACAACCTGTTGCTTGGTTTTTTCGAGAGGGGTCTGAACGACCGCTTCGGTTGTGGGCGCGTCCTTAAACGCCTCGTACGTAAGAAGCACGGTAATCTCTTCAACAAGCTCTCGGAAATCGTTGGTGTGAGTGTTTACGTCGCGCAGCAGCGCTATTTTGTGGCTTATGAGTGGATGGTCGAGTATCGTAACGTTTTTGTTATCGGAATACTTGTTCTTTTTCGCGCTCATGTTAAGCCTCCGCGTTATTCGTTTTACTCTCTTCGGTTACAAGCGCGCCGTCTTCCGTCGCCGCCGCTTCCGCCGCCGATCCGCCTTCTGCGGTCGAGTCTGCGGATACGGTCGCACCTGCGTTTTCGTCCGGCTTTTCTTCCGTTTTCTTATCGCGGTTAATGCCGACGATAAGGTTGACGATTATGCCGAGTATAAGCGCGCAAGCGACCTCGGTTAACTTAACCTCGCCGAAGGAAACCGCCAAGCCGCCTACGCCAGGAATGAGTATGCTCGCTACGACAAACAGATTGCGGTTGTCGCCGAGGTCTACCTTTTGAATCATTTTAAGACCGGACACCGCTATAAAGCCGTAAAGCGCGATACATACGCCGCCCATTACGCACCGCGGAATTGTGGAAAGAAGGGTTATAAACGGCGCGATAAACGATATTACTATCGCCATGCACGCGGTTGCGAATATGGTTACGACCGAAGCGTTGCCCGATATTGCCACGCAGCCGACCGACTCACCGTAGGTGGTGTTGGGGCAGCCGCCGAAGAACGCGCCGGCGATCGATCCCACGCCGTCGCCGAGAAGCGTGCGGTGAAGTCCGGGTTCTTTAAGAAGGTCCTGACCGATTATAGAGCTGATGTTTTTATGGTCGGCAATGTGCTCTGCGAACACGACGAACGCGACCGGTATGTACGCTACGGCGATCGTGCCGATAAACGCGCCTATTGTCTGAGCCGCTTCGGCGCCTGTGCCGACATTGTAGTTTCCGCTGAACGCAGTGATAAATGTAAAGTCGGGGTACCACTGCATTTTGGTGAACAGGCTGAAATCGATTACCCTTAACGATTCGACGAGCGGGGCTAATTCCGAACCCTCCGATACGGGAATGTAGCTAAACGCGGTGAATATCGCCGCAAGAACATAGCCGGCCGCAATACCTATAACGAACGGAATCATTTTAAGCGTCTTTTTACCGTATACCGAGCAAACGATTGTTACGATAAGAGTTGCAAGTCCGCATATAAGCGCAACGTACGGCGACGTCGAGCTTATCGTTACCGCGCCGCTTGTGAGGTTGTCGATTGCGCTGCCGGAAAGCGAAAGTCCTATAATGGCGACCGTGGGGCCTATAACGACCGCAGGCATAATTTTATCGATCCATCTCGTGCCGGCGTACTTGACTATGACCGCCAAAATAACGTACACGATTCCAGCGAATACCGCGCCGATTAAAAGGCCGAGGTAGCCGAGCGACATGGACGCCGCGCCGGCGAACGACGCCGACATCGAACCTATAAAGGCGAAAGAGCTGCCCAAAAAGACCGGGCTTTTAAACTTGGTAAGCGCAAGGTACACAATAGTACCCACGCCTGCGCCGAAGAGTGCCGCCGCCGTCGACATTCCGTTACCCACTATCATCGGGACGAGTATTGTCGCAGACATGATAGCAAGCAGCTGTTGGAGTGCAAAGACCAAAAGCTTGCCGAACTTAGGTCTGTCTTTTACACCGTATGCTAATTCCATTTCCATTTCTCCTTGTTTTTCTTTTGATTTCGGCTTAGGACTTAATAAGAAAAAACCTACCGAGCGCGGTATTAAGCGCGCCTGGTAGGTCGATTCGTATTTCTATCTTTGGCTGACATCGACTAATTATAACAAACACTCGCCTTTGTGTCAATAAATTAAGCCGAAATTTTTGATTTTTTAGCCGCAGGCTTTTTACTCTATTCGTATCGTGCTCAGTATTCTCGTAAGAATGGTTACGATAAAGTAGCTTGCCAAAACGGTCGTAGAGACAAACAGCACCTGCGTAAGGTCGAGCGGCGCAACGCCCATCGCCTCGCCCAATGCGAAAAAGAACACCGAGGTTAATAGCATGGCGCCAATCACAAGCACCGTTCTGTACACGTTAAACGGCTCGCACTGTTTTATCAGCACCATTATTCCGGCACAGGACAGCGCGCACACATACATAGAAGTCAGCGCCGTATCGTCGATAGGAACGTTAAGCCCGAACAGGTATACCGCCATTACGCTCAGCACCAACGCTATACCGCCGGGAATCGCGCGTATTATAACGTTTGCCAGGAATTTACCTTTTATAATGTTCTTATTCCCCTGCATTGCGAGGAAGAAGGACGGCGCGGCAATCGAGCAGCATTCGAGCGTCAAGAGGTTGTTTGTCGCAAGCGGATATATCGCGCCCGGCCACGCCAAAAAGATAATGGAAAGGATTATCGACATGAGCGTCTTCATAAGGAAGAGCGTACTCGAAGACTGAATGTTGTTGACGACTCGCCTTCCTTCCATAACGACGTCGGGCATGGACGTAAAGTCGTTGTCGAGTAGCACAAGGTGGCTTACGTTTTTTGCCGCCTCCGCGCCCGACGCGATAGACACCGAGCAGTCCGCCTCGCGCATGGCGAGGATATCGTTTACGCCGTCGCCCGTCATGGCAACGGTATGCTTTTTCGCTTTAATGGCGCCGACGAGCAGACGTTTTTGGTCGGGCGTAACCCTTCCGAAAACAGTGTACTTATCCGCCGCCTCGATAACGTCCTGATTGCTCAAACCCTCGAGCGAGATGTACTTTTCGGCGTTTTCCACGCCCACCCTTTTAGCGACCTCGGACACGGTAATCGGGTTGTCGCCCGAAATAACCTTGACCGCAACGTTATTTTCCTTAAACCACTGTATCGTTTTAATCGCGTCGTCGCGGATATGGTCCTCTATAACGATAAGGCAAAGCGGACGGCGCACGGCAGGCAGCTTGTCGTCGACGAGGTTTGCCGGCGAGTGCGCGAGAACGAGCACGCGGTAGCCCTGCGCGGCGTTCTCGTTGATAATCTTTTCTATACGCGCGCCGACGTCCCTTAAAACGTATTCGGGCGCGCCGAGCATGTACGTGCCCTCGCCCTCGAAGGTTACCGCCGACAGCTTGCGCTGTGAGGAGAACGGCAAAACGGCAAGCGGCTTTAACGCCTTGCTGTACCCGAACTTATTGGCAAGCGCGAGCGCGGTCTGGTTATTGTCGCCGGTGGCGGTAAGAATCGAGCCTATAATATCGGGCAGACTGCTCGGCGTTTCGAAGCCTTTAATTTCTATTACGTTTTTGACTTCCATCGAGCCGTCGGTAATGGTGCCCGTTTTATCGAGGCACAGCACGTCCACCCTTGCGAGCATTTCTATACAGTAAAGGTCTTGAACAAGCGTTTGCTTTTTGGCAAGCCTTATAACCGACGCGGCAAGCGCGACGGAGGTTAATAGGAACATTCCGGCAGGTATCATGCCAATAACAGAGCCTGCCACCTGAGTAACTATTACGCGCCAGTCCTCGAACGACGCGACTCCGCCCTTAGGGACGAGGCTGTTGTAGTTTTTCCAAATGGAAACGGCGCCTATTGCGATAATAAACGGCGCAAGAATTTTTATGACGAGCTTTATGGAATTCATAAGCTCGCTCTTGGGCTTACGGTACTTTTTTGCGTACGAGGACAGCGTTTCCACGTAGTTGGCGGATCCCACCTTGTCTACGCGCGCCGTAACCGAGCCGCTTACAACAAACGAGCCGCTGTACAGCATGTCGCCCTTGCGCTTTCTTACCGGCTCGCTTTCGCCGGTTAGCATCGATTCGTTAACCTCGCACTCGCCCTCTACGACAACGGAGTCGGCGCAAATCTGCTTGCCCATTTCGTACATTATAATGTCGTCGAGGACAACGTCCGACGTATGGATAACGACTCTCTCGCCGTCCCGTATTACTATTGCGGACGGCGCGGACACAAGCGACAGCTTGTCTATCATAATTTTGGATCTTATCTCTTGAATGATACCTATTATGATATTCGCCGAGATAATGACCATAAAAAAGAGCTGCGAAAATCTCGCGCCGACGACGATTAGCGCCACGGCGACGACAAAGCACATAATATTAAAGAACGTAAATATATTGCTCGCAAAGATATAAAGGTAGCTTTTGCCGCCCTTCTTTTTTACAAAGTTATCGTAGCCCTGCTCGACGCGCTTTTCGACAATCTCTTTGCTTAAACCCACTTTGGGATCGGTGTCGTAGCGCTCGGCGGCGGAAATATCGAAAGAAGCCGACTTCGACTTGGTTTTGCGTTTTTTGCTCTTTCCGCCCGTATGCGCCTGCTCGCGGCTTAACATGTGCTCGTCGATTGTCATCGACTTGTGATAGTAGCCGTAAACAAGCTCGTCCGACTGCGAGTATTCCCTATCGTCGTCGTCGAATACCGAGCTGTCGATTACCGATTCTATCGACGAGCTGTGCGGCGCGGCGTCCGCCTCGCTGTTTCTCGCCGTCTTGGGCTGCGCCGGCTTGGTTTTGGGCCGCTTTACTGACGCGTCGGAAAGCACAACCGTATCGCCCGTAGCTTTTTGCTGTTCGAGCGTCGTCGTTTTTACCGTCGTTTTTTTGGTTGTAGGTTTGTCGGTGCTTTTCATATTGCTTGCGCTTTCTTTCCGTGTCGTTTTACTATTATATCACAATCACAGATTGATTCTTTGATTTCACCTATACGTGTTAAAGAACCGTTTCCTATCCGTGTCGTCTTACTATTATATCACAAAAACTTTGTTTGTCAAGAATATTCTTAATTTAGTCGCGGAAGCGGCGGAGAGCAAACGATAAAGTAAGCCGCGCCGCCCATTCGAGCAGTACCGAAATTATCACGGCGGCAAAGGTGAGTGCGATTAGGTTTGCGGTCATTAGGTAGCTTTGCGATAGGTTCATCAGCATGCCGAGGCTGTTTGCCGTCTGCATGAGGATTTCCGCCGCAATCGTTATCTTTATCCCAAACGACAGCGACGACGACAGACTTTCGGGAAGTCCGGCCGCGGCGTTCGGGAGGTACACCGAACCGAATCTTTGCGCTCTCGACGCGCCGCATATTTTAGCGACCTCTATAAGCTCGTTCGGGACCGTCGCGTTTCGCGCCACGCTCGACGAAAAAAGCTGAGGAAGAAGCACGGTAACGCCGAGTATAATCGGAGTCAGCCTTGCGCCTGCCCAAATGGATATTACAAGCGCTATCGCCATTGTGGGAAGCGTTCTGAGCGCCGACATGAGCGGTGAAACAATTCCGTTAACCGCCTTAAACGACGTCGACAAAAAAAACAGCAAAAAGAACAGCGCAACCGAAATGCCGTAGCCTATTAAAGAGCGAACGAGCGTGCCCGACAGCGCGCGATAAAACTCGGCGCCGCGCAAAAGCTTTCCGAGCGCCGAAAAGGTAACCGAAATATCGGGAAGAATAAACTCGGTGCCGATAACCGCGGCGGAAATACCCCATACCGCAAACACTATCCCGATAACGGCAATTATATAAACCGCATTTATAACCGCCTTTTTAATCAAGACCGGCTACCGGATCGTAATAGAAGCCGTCGTTCGGCACCTTAGCTATCGGCGAGCCGAGCGCGGTGCTCATTTCGATAAGCATGTTAAAGTACGTTTCGCAAGACTGCTTCGCGTTAATCGCAGGAACGGTTTTTATATTGCATCTTTTAATCATGTCGGCAGTAAGAGTCGCAAGCGTCGTCGCGGTGCCCTCTTCCATGTGAGTCGATACCGCCTCGACTACTTCCGAGGGGTGTTCCTCCGCCCAGCCGTCCGCCGCATACAGTGCGGCAATAAAGCGGTCTACGTATTTCGCATTCGACTCGGTAAGCGATTTTTTAACTACGAGGCACGCCTGCGGAAACTCGCCGCCGAACGCCTCGCGCCACGCCGCCTGAACGTCGAGTACTATGTTTTTATTAAGCTTGTTGCAGAGCGTGGTGGCTGCCGGCTCTGCCAAAAAACCGTAGTCTATAAGACCGCCGGAAAGCTGCGGACCGATTTGAGCGCCGTCCGCAACGTAAGTGATGGACACCTTACCCTCTTCCGCCGTCGGAGTTTCGTGTTCGACGTAAGATACCTGCGTTTTGTTAAGCAGCATTTTTAGCGCATGCTCGGGAACGTTCGACTGACCTATCACGCCAAGCTTTTTGCCGACGAGATCGGACAAAGTAATCTCGTCGCCGTTTCCTATAACGTACAGATTGCCGTGCGTGTTTACCGACGCCATTACGATATCCACGCCGCTGTTATAAAGGGTCGCCGCGGCGTTAATGGGAAGTATCGCCATGTCGGCGTCCCCCCTTGCGACGTGCTGGGCAATCGTAACCTTTGCGGCGTTCGGAACAACCGTAAAGTCCGCGCCCTCGTACCCCTCGCTCATAAACTTGGCGAGCGCAATCGCCGGCGCGCCGTCCGGCATGTAAACGTGATATGTTTCCGAACTCTTTTCCGACGTGCAGCCGGCAAAGCCGATTGCCGCAATCACGGCGGCGGAAATAATCGAGATAAGTTTTTTCATAATAGCAATTCTCCTTTATGCCTAAATTTATTTTGCTTTTTTTGCGGAAAATTTACCGCATTGTAACCGTATTTAATTCGCCTTACTCGGGAAAAGCGTTTTAGCTGTAACACCTCGTATAGCCCCCAGCTTTCCCGACAGCGAGTTAATCTTGTCGAGCGGCGCGTCTATAACTATACTTATGGCGTTAATGCCGCGCTCGCGAATGGGCAGTCCCATTCTGCCGAGAATAAACGCGCCGTAGTCGTGAAGCACTGCGTTTACGCTTTCCACCGCGCCGACGTCCGACACGATTATTCCTATGAGCGCTATGCGCCCCGTTTCGTTTTGTTCCATAAAAAAACCTCCTTACCGAAGGAGGATAACGCCAAAGGACACAGCGACACGCTAAACCCGACAACGAAAAACGTACTCGGTATTATAATGTCTTATGTTAAGCTCTTTGCCGTTAGGATTCCCTTTCGGTTCAGTACGCGCTTATTATAGCGCACGAAAGCGGAATTGTCAAGCAAATACCGAGCGGCGCATATCTACGCCCTTTATAAAACAATTGCCTACGTAATAAAAATATGGTATAATTACGGTATAAATTTTTAACGTAAAGGAATTGTCATGGCGCAATTAGAAAATTTCCTGACCGACGTAATGCCGAAGATAAAAAAACTGAGCGTGCTTGCCGAAGATTCCGCGCTCGTCGACGACACGTTTTACACAATTTACGACGTTAAGCGCGGACTGAGGGATATAAACGGAACAGGCGTTCTCGCCGGACTTACCGACATATCCGATATAGTCGCGTTCGAGGAAAACCCGGACGGCACGTTTAAGCACGACGAAAACGGAAAGCGCATTCCTGCGCCCGGGCATTTACGGTACCGCGGAATAGAGATAGAGGATATCGTAAAGGGGTTTGTATCGGACAACCGCTTCGGCTTTGAGGAAGTGGCGTACCTGCTGCTTTTCGGGTCTTTGCCCTCTCAAAAAGAACTAACCAACTTTACCGAAATTCTTAACGGGTTCAGAATACTGCCCGTGTCGTTTGTCCGCGACGTTATTATGAAAGCGGCGAGCAAGGACTTGATGAACGGCCTTGCAAGAAGCGTACTGTATCTTTACTCATACGACGACAACGCCGACGACATATCAATACCCAACGTACTTCGCCAGTGCCTGCAACTTATTGCGCAGTTCCCTATGCTCAGCGTGTACTCGTACCAGGTCCACAAATACTACCACGGCATGACCGGGCTTATAATACATAAACCCGACCGCGCTCTATCCACCGCTCAAAACATTCTTATGATGCTGAGAGAGGACGGAAAGTACACCGAACTCGAAGCTCGCGTCCTCGACCTTATGCTCGTACTTCACGCAGAGCACGGCGGCGGCAACAACTCGACTTTTTCGACGCACGTTCTGTCGTCGTCGGGTACCGACACGTACTCGGTGGTCGCGGCGTCGCTCGGCTCGCTGAAAGGACCTCGGCACGGCGGCGCCAACGCAAAGGTTACGCACATGATGGAGGACCTAAAACTGAATATAAAGGATCGGTCGGAAGGGTCCGTCCGCAAATATCTCGAAGGACTTGTCGACAGAAAGAACTTCGACAAGCAGGGACTTATCTACGGAATGGGGCACGCCGTGTACACCGTGTCCGATCCGCGCGCCAAAGTCGTAAGGTCGTACGTAAAACGGCTCGCCGCCGAAAAGAACATGGAAGACGAGTTTGCGCTGTACGAAACGGTAGAGCGGCTCGCGCCCGAGATTATCGCCGACAAGCGCAAGATATATAAAGGCGTTTGCGCCAATATCGACTTTTACTCGGGGCTTGTATACACAATGCTCGGAATTCCGCCCGAAATGTTTACGCCCATGTTCGCCACCGCGCGCATTGTCGGCTGGTCGGCGCACCGCATAGAAGAGCTTGTCAATAAAGGAAAGATTATTCGTCCCAATTATAAATGCGTCTCCAAGCGCACCCCCTACACTCCGCTTATTAAGCGCTGACCTCTTCACTATTCACTATTACTTTTTCACTAATAAAGAGCCCCGATTGTTACGTCGGGGTTCCTTTTTGTTGATTATTGTTTTTATAACGTTAATTTGCGTCGATATCGTTGGTCATTAAATAAACGTCGTAGTCCTCAAAGTAGCCGTAAGGTATTTTAAGCTCGTTGACCACATACTCCTCTTCGTCTATCTTGACCTTCATATATTTACGCATTAAATCCGTCCAAGAGTCGCCGCTTGCGATATACGTTGCATATTCTACCGGTCCGTCGCCGTAATCTACCTCTTGAATACCTTTAACGTAAACGTTTCTTATAAAGTGCTCAGTCTTGATAACAAAATACCAGGTCTCGCCGTGAGCGATGGAAAGGTTCACGCTGCCGGCGTTATTTGCGGTAATTTCGAGCCAGCTGTCAATAGGCGCGGTGCGGTTCTTGCTCATGTACAGCCTTTCGCCCGGTTGTAAATTAAGCCTGCTAAGGTCTACCGCGCCCAAGCCGTTAACGGCCTTTCGAGACAGCGAAACGTTAAGCGTAAAGCCGTCCTGCTGCTCTTCCATAGCCGCACGCGTTATGGGGAAAGACCCGCCCGTTACAACCAGCGGTATCTCGGTCCTGTGATTTTCGTCTATCTCGATTGAATCTTGACTGCCGGCAAAAACGGGGAAATTATCGCCGTTCTTGCGGAGGATTTGACTGCTTACCCACAAATATATCGCGTCCTCGCGGTTGACGGCGCTCGGCCAGAACCAAAGCTCGACAGCGTAAATATTGCCGTTTTCGTCGAACAGCTTGTCTTTTGCGAGATAGTATTCGTAATTACCCGTTTCCTCGTTTACCTGAGGATGCGAGTAGTAACGGTTGTAATTATCGTCCATCCAGGTTATCGAATAGACTGCGCCGCTATATACCGACGGACTGTAACAAAGCGCTTTTGTGCCAGACGTCGTTTCGTTGATTTTGAATTTGATAAAGTCGGTGTTCAAAGCCGATTGCTTTACCTTTACGTCGAACACCGCCATGCCCGTACGGAACGATTCGCCGCCGTCAGTCTTGTCCTTCGCCAAATCCGCCACGGTCGTACGGTCGATTACTATGCAGTACAGTTGCTCGTCCGCTTCGTCCTCGCGAACCCTTGTTATCGGCACAGGATTAACGCTCACTCTGCCGCTGCCGTCAAAAGCCGTAAGATAAAACTCCATGTTTTCAACCGCGGTGCCGAATGCGTCCTCGTCGAACAAATAGTAAAGCTTATCGCTTATACTCGTATTGCCGACGTTTTCCGGATTATCCACAAGCGAAACACCAACGTAAGCATACTGACTGCCGTTGCCGTTATAAGACATGCCACCCAAATAAATCCTTTGTCCGTTAAGGGTATATTCTTCCCCTTCGGGGTAACCGATCATAAATATACCTGTATCGTTGTGAACCTGCTTATCCCAAAGCACGTGGAATATATCCCTGTCCTCGGCAAGGAATGTGTCGTAATTGGGATGAATCACTACGTCGTCCGTAAAAGCCGGGTAGGTTTCGAAATAGTACGCAAATTTATCGTTATACTTGACAGTCCTTCCGTCCAGCTTCACGTTAAACACGCTGCCCGCGCTGTAAGTAAAGCCGTCGGGACCGACAACCTCGTATTCCGCTCTAAGATATGCCGCGTCGGTGCTGCTGAAAATAAAGAAATTGGCGCCGAACGGAACGGTGATTTTATTGTTCTCAACCGGCTTAACCTCGCCGTTAAAGCATGTGGAAAGCGTCGTGTGAACTTTCTCGTCCTCTACCGCAACAACGTACTCTAAGTCGTCCATTCCGTCTATGACATAGCTTACGTCTATGAGCTTGCAGGCAGTCGCATCCATCACGACTTTGATATCCTTGTCGGCGATTACGCTTGCCCTCCATTCCCTATTCGTTGCCAAATTTATAAAGTCGGGAAAGTCGTCGTAATCGACTACCGTGCCCTCTACGGGCTGACCGTTTACCGTAACGGACAAGCCCTCGTGATTGTAGCCGGGATTAAAGTATACCACAAGCTCAATCTGTGCGCCCTTGGGATATTCGGATTTACCGTCCGGGTAATTTAACTTAACATTTTCGCTTCCGCCGTGCGTTTCGACGGTGATGGTTATAAAATCGCCACCTCCACCGAATCCTCCGCCGGTTTCGCCGTCGCATGCAACAAGTGTAAATAAGTTAGCAAATGTAAGTGTTGCAATCAGTAAAAAAACCAATAACTTTCTTTTCATTTTTACCTCCTTGTTATACGCTGTGCAAATATAATCGGTACAAATAGTTGCGTTATAAATACATTATATAATATGATTATATTTATTTCAATAGTTTTTCAAAGATTTTTGCATTTTAACCATAAAATGTCAAAAAATATGCCTCTTAATCTTACTTTTTTGCTATTCACTGTTACTTATTTAACAGCCTACTTACGCAAGGGGCCCCTATTAACGCGCCGCGCATCACCCCGAGCGAAGTCGAGGGGTCTAGGCGAACCGCCGCATAGTTGTAACTATTAACAAGTTGTGCGGCTGACGCCTAGATTTCTCCGCTTCGCTCGCTTTCAGCTCGCTTCGGTCGAAATGATGTGGGTGCGGTAGAAGTTGCGCCTATGCTCTAATTAGGCGATAACGCCTTTACACGCCGTGCATCACCCCGAGCAACGTCGAGGGGTCTAGGCGAACCGCCGCAAAGCGGTAAAGCCTAATTAGTATAAGACCTTCCCCGTGGGCAAGCCAAAGGCTTGGCGAATTTGTGGTGTTACGGCTTAAT
>JAFLVD010000019.1:0-1453 GCA_022508485.1 Clostridiales bacterium
GATGAGGGGCGACCTTAATGCCGCGAAGCGGCTACTTATTCACTATTCACTATTATCTATTCACTAATCAATAAACAAACGCTTAGCGCTATTTCACTCGCCGAAAGGCGAATTTAATATAAAAAACCCGAAACACGCGTTTCGGGGTTTTTATAACTATCAGTATCTCGGTCTTCCGCCGGGGCGTCTGCCGCGAGGCCGTCTTCCGGCTCTGCCGCGCGGTCCGCGTCTCGAAGAAGCGCGGCGCGCCGGCGCTTTTGCTTTTTTGGCAGGCTTTTTGGCCGCGCCGCCGCTCGCCTTACTCGCAGGGGTCATAACGTAAACCTGCTTGTCCCTAAGCGAATAGAACACGCCGTCGGCAAGCGGAACGTAATCCGCACTGAACGACTCCGCGCCGGAAGGCAGCGAAAGGTCGCGCGACTCGGACATTTGAACAAGCTCGGGCTTAATATCCTTGACCGCATTTTCGACCTGCTCTTTGGTCTTGCGCTCAATTTCCTTTTCGCGCTCTCTTAAATCCTTTTCGGTAAGCTCGCGGCGCATACGGTCCACTTCGTCGCTTAGCCTATGGTAATCGTCCCGACCCGAGCCATACATCATCGACATCGGCGGAACGACGCCTACGGGCTGCTGGTACGCCATTTGCGGCTGCTGCGGCTGTTGTTGCTGCGGCTGCGAGGTGAGCCTACTTACGAGATCGCGCATTCCGTCAAGCTCGCGCTTTAATCTTTCCATTTCCGCGCTTTCCGCGTTCTTTTCGCTCGGCGGCGGAGTCTGCGGCTGAACGGCTTTTTGCGCCGCCGCCTGTTCCATCATGAGCTGCGCCTGACGCAGCATTTCCTTAATTTCGTTATTTTCGGCCTCGGCCTTTGCGGCGGCCGCACGAGCTTCCGCCTCTTCTTTTTCCTTTTGCGCACGTAAAGCCGCTTCTTCCCTTTCCCGTTGCGCGCGCAAATCCGCTTCCTCTTTGGCACGTTGCGCCTGCGCCTGCGCTTCCTTAGCCTGCTCGAGCATGAGCTGGGCCTGGCGCATCATTTCCATAGCGGCGGCGTTTTCGTCGGGCTTAGGCGGTTGGGGCTGAACAGGCTGGGGCTGAACGGGCTGGGGCTGCGGCGGCGGATTGTTAACGGCAGATAAAGTCTGCTCGGCCTGCGCCTGCGTGCGCTGCGCCTGTTCCATAATGGCGCGGACCTGCGCCATTAAATCCTCCGCTTCGCCGTGTCTCTGCTCCGCCTGCGCTTGAGCGGCTTGAGCTTCCGCGGCCTTAGCCGCGGCTTCCGCCCTTGCCTGCGCCGCCATAGCTTCCGCCTGCGCATGCGCTTCCGCGACCATAGCTTCCGCTTGCGCCGCGTATTGCTCGGCTTGCTCTTGCGCCCTAGCTTGGGCTTCCGCTACCTGTGCTTCCGCTTGCGCTTGCGCTTCCGCGGCGAATTGTTCGGCCTGGGCCTGGGCT
>JAFLVD010000019.1:1553-6990 GCA_022508485.1 Clostridiales bacterium
CGGCGGCAAACTGTTCCGCTTGTGCCTGAGCCTGCGCCGCCATTGCTTCCGCTTGAGCCTGCGCTTCCGCGGCGAACTGTTCGGCTTGGGCATGGGCTTCCGCTACCTGTGCGTCCGCTTGCGCTTGCGCTTCCGCTACGAAAGCGTCCGCCTCGTTCATATTTCCGAGCATGGCGTCGAGAGCCGCATCGAGAGCGTCGCCGGTCTGCGCCTGCGCCGCGTGTTCCGCGGCAATTTTATCGTCCTCGGCGTCCATTTTGCCGAGCATGGCGTCAAGCGCCGTATCGAGCGTTTCGCCCGTTTGTGTTTCCTTAGCGTCGTCCTCGCGCATCTGTCCGAGCATGGCGTCGAGAGCGGAGTCGAGCGTTTCACCCGTTTGTGCTTCCTGCGCATCCATCGCGTTCATATCGCCGAGCATAACGTCGAGCGCGTCATCGAGCGCGTCGTTAGTCCGCGTTTCGGCTTCTTCCGTCGCGTTCATGTTTCCGAGCATGGCGGAAAGCGCCTCGTCGAGTATGACGCTCGTTTCGGAGGGCGTTGCTTCCGCGTTTTCGGACGGCGGTACGGGCGTAATAATCGGGCCGTCGTTTTCTACCGGCGGCGGCACTATTATAGGACCGTCGTAAACGGGCCCTTGCGCGTCGGACGGGGGCGGAGGCGCAAATACCGTCTCTGCCTCGGCCGTCGGAGTTTCGGCGGCGTACGACGGAGAAGGTTCCGCCACTACCGCTTCGGCCTCGAAAATGATGGGCGGCTCGGTGTTTTCTATTACCTGAAAGCCAAGCCCGTTATCGTCTTTTTCGTTTCCCATTTATTGCCTCGGGTGCATTTGGTGAGAGTACACCAATATAATCGTGTATAATATTTTACATTATTTATATATAAAAGTCAATAGGTTTTTAAAAATTCGACTTAGCCTAAAATACAATCTTTTGCCTTACTTCCGCCGAGAGCGCCTCGCCGCAAAGCAGCGACACTATCTCCAATCCCAGCTCGATCGAGCAGCCCAGTCCGCGCGCCGTGGTTATAAGTCCGTCCGTCTCGACGCGGCCTTTTGTAACGACGGCGCCGCACATTCTGTCCTCGAAGGAGGGAAAGCACGTCGCTTTTTTTCCTTCCAAAAAGCCGTGTTCCGCAAGAACGAGCGCGGGCGCCGCGCATATCGCCGCAACGCGTTTGCCCTTTTTCAGCATATCTCCGACCGCCGATACAAGCTTACCGCACGCCGCAAGGTTTTTCGATCCCGGCATTCCGCCCGGAATAAACAAAAGGTCGCATTCGGTTAAGTTTACCTCGTCAATCGTTTTGTCCGCGGTAATAACAACGCCGTGAGAAGTGGTAACCGTTTTACCGGAAACGGACACAATCTCGACGTCAAGTGCGGCGCGGCGAGCGATATCCACGACGTTGAGAAGCTCGCACTCCTCCGTTCCTTCGGCAATCATAGCGTAAATCTTTTTCATAATTCCCCTCTGAATCGAGATTATTCATAGTTTTAGTATAGCACAAACGCGGCGAGTTTACAATTATTTTGACTGCGGTCGATAGTCGAACAAAAATCGATTACGCCATAGAACGCGGTTGTAATTTTTTTATCGGTGTGGTATACTGCCTACATGGAACCTGTCTGTTACATATTCGGCGCGGGCGACGTGTTTTCGCCCAAAGCAAAGGTAACGCCTAACGACATAGTTATCGCCGCGGACGGCGGATACGATAAAGCGGTAAAGGAAGGGTACGAACCGCGCGCCGTAATAGGCGACTTCGACTCTTCGCCCATGCCCGAAAACGTCGCCGCGCACGTGATAAAGCTTAACCGCGACAAGGACGACACCGACATGCTCGCCGCGGTAAAGCTCGGGCTAAGGCGCGGATATAAGCTGTTTGTATTATACGGCGGCGTGGGCGGTCGGCTCGACCACACCGTAGCCAATTTCGCCACGCTTAGATATTTGAACAACTTCGACGCGCGCGGCTTCCTTATAGACCGCGACTCGGTGTCCACAGTTATTACCGAAGGGAAAATCACCCTGCCCAAAAAGGCGAGCGGCACGGTATCGGCGTTTGCGTTCGGCGGCGACGCGGAGGGCGTATCGTACAAAAACCTCGATTATATCCTGACCGACGCCACCCTTACGCCCGACTTTCCGCTCGGCGTATCCAACGCGACGGTTACGCAAAAAACCGCGCCTGCGGAAATATCCGTCAAGCACGGCTCGCTTCTTATATTTTTTCCGAGAACATGAGTTTAAGTAATAAGTAATAGTGAAGAGCGAAGAGGTAGCCGCTTCGCGGCATTAAGGTCGCCCCGACGCCACTTTGTGGCGAGTGAATAGATAATAGTGAATAGTGAATAAGTAGCCGCCTACGGCGGCCCTTAATTTTTATCTTTTATCTATTCAATCTTATCTTTTATCTTATTTCGCTCGCCGCAAGTGCCAGAGCCGCGGCGATTGTGTCGTCCATGTCGTAATACTTGTACTGCGCAAGCCGACCGCCGAAAAGCACGTTTTTACTCTTTTTGGCAAGGTCCTCGTATTTTGCGTACAGCGCGTTGTTCTTTTCGTCGTTCATGGGGTAGTAAGGCTCGCAGCCCTCGACGTGCTTTTTAGGATATTCGCGAGTTATTACCGTCTTGTCCGAAACCTGCGTTCTGTCAAAGTGCTTGTGCTCGATTACGCGCGTGTACGGGATTTCGTACTCGGTATAGTTGATTACGGCGTTGCCCTGATAGTCGGCGGTATCCATTACTTCCGTTTCGAAAAAAAGCGAACGGTATTCGAGCGCGCCGAACCTGCAATCGAAAAACTTGTCTATCGCGCCGGTATACACGACCGTTTTTGCCATAGCGGTGAGCTTTTCCCGATCCTCGAAAAAGTCGACGCCCGTTTTTACTTCTATTCCGTCCAGCATGTTTTTTACAAGCTTTGTGTAGCCGCCGATAGGAATGCCCTGGTACCTGTCGTTAAAGTAGTTGTTGTCGTACACGAAGCGAAGTGGCAGCCTGCCGATGATAAACGCCGGAAGAAGCTTACACTCTCTGCCCCACTGCTTTTCGGTATAACCCTTAACGAGCGTACGGTAAACGTCCTCGCCCACAGAATACAGCGCCTTTTCCTCTAAGTTTTTGGGTTCGGTAACGCCTGCCGCCTTGCGCTGCGCCTCGATAATCGACTTTGCCTCGTCGGGCGTTTTTGCGCCCCAAAGCTGATAGAAGGTGTGCATGTTAAACGGCAGGTTGTACAATTTGCCTTTATAGTTTGCGAGCGGACTGTTTATGAAATTGTTGAACTCGGCGAAGCGGTTTATAAAATCCCACACCGTCTTATCGCTCGTGTGGAAAATGTGCGCGCCGTATTTGTGCACCTCAATCCCCTCGATATTCTCGGTGGCGATGTTTCCGCCCACGCAGTCGCGCTTTTCTATTACGAGACACTTTTTTCCGCGCTCGCTCATAACCCTTGCAAACGTCGCGCCGAACAGTCCGGCGCCCACAACAAGATAATCGTATTTCATTGCATTTTCCTTATAAAAAATTTTCCGTATAATATTAACGGCGACAAAGTGCCGCCGCGTAAAATTCTATTCGATTTTTTCTTCGTCGGTCGGCGGCGTATCGGGCGGAACGGCTTCGGCGCTCTTTCCCGTAACGGCGTCGGCGGAAAGGCCGGTAACGTTACGCTTGGCCTGGTGCCACTTGGGTTTTTTGAGCACGCCCAAAGTGATTGCCGCGGCGTAGATTATCATAAACACCGGGAAAGCAAACGACACCTTTATAAGGTGGCTGACCGGCGAGTTTATCTTTTTGTGTTCGAGCGCGACCGCAAGAAGAGCTTGAAGTATAAACGACAGCACAAACGCGCACGACAGCGCTATGAGTATTGTTTTAAGGTACGTCCAAAACTGGTCGACCGCGCCCGGCAGTTCGTACAAATACCCGTATATTCCGTTGAACAGCAAAACGTATATATAGTAAATGGGAAGCCATATACACATAAGCACGCACACGGGAATAAAAAGCAGCGTTATGAACATATCGATATAAGTCCACTTCCACCGCGCGAAAAACAGGAAGAAGGATTTAATGCCCTGCGTAAAGAACAAACCGCAAATCGCGCGCGACATGCGCATATATTTTCGAACGGTGTCTTTAAGCGTGGACGGCTGATCTTCGTACACCACCGCGTCCTGAACGTACATCGTTTTTATCTTGTCCTGGTTAAGCCTGCGCATGGTAAACTCGGTATCGTCGGAAGCGGAGAGGCAGTCCCAGCCGTGCTTTTCGATTATTTCCGCCGCAAACATCATGCCGGCGCCGCCGAGCATGGTGCCCTGACCTATCGCCGAGCGGAAGTTGGAGGCAAAGCGGCAGTCGCGGATATACCAAAGCCCTGAAATGCCGGTTATAATGTTTTGGTCGATGTTTTTGCTGTTAGAGTAGCCTCGCGCGCACTTTACGCCTGCGTCGAACGCGTCGTTCATGCGCGATATGTAGTCGCGTTCCATAAGGTTGTCGGCGTCGAACTTTATAAACGCCTCGTATCCCTTATCCTTATGCTCTTCCATTATCTTTTCGAAAAGATATTTAAGCGCATACCCTGCCTTGTGGTGCTTGGGGTCGGGGTCGAACCTCTCGTACACAATCGCGCCGGCCTCGCGCGCTAACTCCGCGGTGTTATCCGTACAGTTATCCGCAACGACGAAAATATCGAACAGTTCGCGCGGATAATCGGACGCGAGCAAACACTTAACGGTATCGGCGATAACCGACGACTCGTTTCGCGCCGGTATGACTATTCCGAATTTATGCTTTTTTTCGGCTTTGGGGTATTTTTTTGCCTTGACGAAAAACAAGATAATGTACAGAAGCTGTACGAAAAACGCCGCGCCGATTATGGAAAGAAGAACCTGATCGTTTATAAACGACAAGATTTCGTTCATTTTCGTTACGGCCGCCGGCGGCGTAACTCCTGAAAGCATCGGGATCAAATTCATCTTTAACTTATATCCTATCGCCGCGTTAACGCGCGGCGGTTTTCGGTCAGTATACACCCGTACGACAGCGTTGTCAAGCAACTGCCCCGAAAAACGGCCTTTTGACGCCATTTTGCTCGTATATACCCACAAATCATGCCGCACAGCCCGATTTTCCGAATTATCGATTGACTTTTCATGCTCGTTAATATAATATATTACTTAGTATTTATACAGTAAATATCCGTATCCCAAAAAGGAGAGCTTATGGCTAACGACAACAATAATAAGACTCCCGAAAAGCGCACGACCACGCCGCCGCGCACGAGCACAAGCACGCCGCCGCGCACGAGCACAAGCACGCCGCCGCGCACGAGCACAACCACGCCGCCGCGCACGAGCACAACTACGCCGCCGCGCACGAGCACAACCACGCCGCCGCGCACGAGCACAACCACGCCGC
>JAFLVD010000019.1:7090-34831 GCA_022508485.1 Clostridiales bacterium
CGCCGCGCACGAGCACAACCACGCCGCCGCGCACGAGCACAACCACGCCGCCGCGGACGAGCACAAGCACGCCGCCGCGGACGACTACAACCACGCCGCCGCGGACGAGTACAACCACGCCGCCGCGCACGAGTACAACTACGCCGCCGCGGACGACTACGACCACGCCGCCGCGGACGAGTACAACCACGCAACCGCGCACGAACACAACTACGCCGCCGCGCACGAGCACAACCACGCAACCGCGGACGAGCACAACCACGCCGCCGCGCACGAGCACAACCACGCCGCCGCGGACGAGTACAACCACGCCGCCGCGCACGAGCACGACCACGCCGCCGCGGACGAGCACAACCACGCAACCGCGCACGGTTTCTTCGGCAAACGCGGCGCGCGAAAAGGCGGACGCCGCTTCCGCGAATACACGTGTTGCGGCAAGCCGGACGACCGAAGACAAGAAGGCTACGGCAAAATCCGAGACTAAATCGGCGCCCACTGCGAACAGTAATGCGGTAAACGGGGACGGAACGGCGACGGCAACTGGAAAGCTATCCAAAAAGACTATTCTCATACTTGTAATCGCCGTGTCGCTTCTTATTATAACGGGCGGCATTATCGGCATTGTGCTCGGCATTAAGAGCTGTGCCGCGCCGAGCGCAATCGATCTTATAAAGCGCGGAACGGTAACCGTAAACCAAAACAGCAGCACGACTCGCGCAGGCGCGTCCTACGAATATCTTGGGTCGGCGCCGCGCGTAAAAACGTACGGCGACGTACGCGACGAGGGGCTTACGCTGAGCGACGGAAGCTCTGCATACCCTACCTACGGCAAAAACAAAAAACTTACCGACGAAGAAAAAGCTCTCGTACTGGCGGAAAACGATTTGCTGTGCGCTCGCCCCACCACGAGCACCGACGGCTCGTACGATATGATGGATAAGAACGGATACCTGTACGACGTTTCCGGCGATCCCGTCCTCACCGCAACCGGCGAACACAGACGATTATACAAACACACGGCGTCCGTCGGACTGTACGGCGGCGACGTTTCGGACGACGAGCCGGGTGTGGTTAAAAGCATGACGTTTTCTCCGCGCAGTTACTCGAGCTACTACAACGTTACGGGTCTTTACGCCCCTGCCGGCGAGGTCATAGCCATTCAGATATCCGAAGCGCAAATGGAAGCGACCGGCGGACTTGTAATACATATCGGTCAGGCGCTTTACAACGGCCAGGCCAACAATATCTGGGCGGCGCGCGAATTTAACCGTATGCCCATCATACTCAACACCATGAATATGACGAAGCAAACTTCTACGCTCGAAAACGGCGTTTACACCTGCTACGTCGGATCGTTCCTCGGCGGTCCCATATATATCCGCGACGAGTCGGTTACCTTTTCGGTCGTTATTTCGGGCGCGGTAAACTACGAGCATTTTATTCTCGGCGTAACCACCGAAAAGGATTTCGAGTCTTACAGAAAATCCTCGGCGCCCTACTTCGACCTCGAAGTATGGGAAAGCGGCGTACTGCATTCCGGGCCGAGATCGTACGCAAAGCCTTTCAGCTACGAGCAGCTTTCCAAAGCGGCGGTGCTTTGGGAAAAGATTTCCATAGTGTCGACCAAAATGACCAACCAGGGAATCGTGTTTTTGTACGACCCGTTTGTCGCCGCCGGCGCCGCGGTCGCATTCCCCGGAAGGCGCTCGGTAAACTGCCCGTCCGGCTGGATGTCAAGCTCGCTCAATTACGAAGAGCTTGTTAATTCGGGCGCTTGGGGCAATATGCACGAGTATCACCACAACTTCCAGAGCGGCTGGGGCTTCGGCTACACCGGCGAGGTTACCAACAACGCGCTTAATCTCGTATCGTACAGCCTGTTTACCAATATTTCCTCAAAGCGCGGTATCGGCAGCTACGGATCCGCCGGACTTTCCGGCTGGAACACCTACACTATCGGGTCGTGGACGCTTAACAGAGTTAACAACAACCAGATAGGCGATACCAACGGACTTGCGGTTTACGGCACGCTGCTTCACAACCTCGGTCAGGACATGTTCATTAAATCGAAGGCTTCGGGCGCCAACTATCTGAATAAATGGGCGGAAAACACCCATCTCGATTTCAGCTACTACGCAGGACTTGTCCAATCGTACTCTAACGTTGCGCCGTCGGCGCTCGCCGAAACCGACTACCACGCGTTCGTACCCGTTTCGAGCGTGTATCAGGTGGGAAGAAGCTATATGTACGACGGCGAAAAGCGGTATATAGAGACGATGCAGCCGTACACCGTGCCCGTCGACGCCGAGTTTACAATCGACCTCAGACCGTATACAACCAACGCTTCCGGTCAGTACGAAAGAGGAAGCATAGTAATCGGCAAAGGGTTGTCGTACAAAATTAAAAAGATTGACACGAGCGCACTCGGCGGCAAGCTTACAAGCACCTCCGAACCCGACGTTTACACGTACAAGCTTAACAAAGCCGTAACCTCGGGCAAGATTATTGTTACACTCGAAATAATCGACTCCGACGGAGTACTCGGCGGAAGGGTCGCGGACGACGTGGACCTCGTGCTTCAATTCCGCGCTTCGCACGAGTCGAGCAAGTTCACCCTTCAAAGAACGGTTTACAGCTATGCGGACGGCGCTCAGCCCGAAAGCGCGGCGGAAGCGTTCACGAGCAAGTACGCTGGATCTACCGGCAAAAAAGAGCTCGATAATTACAACCACACCCAAAACAGCAACACCGACGTTTGGCTGTACGAGGAAAACAACCTTCCGGCAGGACAGCCCGAAAGCGTTTTGAGAGAAAACAACTCGGTAATAGAGGTAAAGGGAAAAATCTCGTTCCCCGAGGCCGGCAAGTACAGACTCACCCTGCGCGCAAGATGGAACGCGGCGCTGTTTATATCGTTTGACAGCGGCAAGACGTTTATCCAAGCGGCGCACGTAATAAAGCCGACCAACGAGCGCGACGCCAAATTCTATTACAAGGACGGCTTCTATTACGACCTCGAAACGAAAGACATAAAAGACCCCGACGGGTGGCTGTACTTTAAGTCGGTGCTTATTACCGCACCCTCGAGCTATATGGGACTCGGTTATGCGAGGTGGGAAGTTCCCATGTACACGACAACGACCGAAACGGACGAGGACGGAAATACGGTAACGCACTACTTCGACGGACAAGGCAACGAGGTTACCGCCGAAGAGGCGAATAACACCGCGCCCAAAGAGCCGACCGATCCCAACAGAGTTACCTATCTTACCGCATACAGAAACAGCTACGACCCGGACAAATCGTTCGAGAGCGATTATTTCTACAAAAAGGAATATAACCTTTCCTATCACGACGACGACGCAGAATACTTCGGCGAAAACCAGACCTACGTTTCCGCGTCCTGCCCTTCCGGCTGGGGCGGCGGCAATATGAACGGTACTTACGGCATAACCAAAATGTTCGACGGGAATGCGAAAACAAGCTATATATCGCAGTGGTACGACGTGTCGGCGGAAAAACCGCTCTCGATAGTCGCAAAGCTCGACGCGCCCGTTACCGCCAACTACTTTAACATTGTCGGACCGCACGAAAACAAAGGTCCCAACTGGCACATGCCGCTCGCCTTCGAGTTTTACGGAAGCGCCGACGGCGAGGAATGGGATTTACTGTACACCGCCGACGAGAAGGAATTTACGGGCACTAACAAAATTTATCCGTTCGGCGGATTAAAAACGTTAGAGTACTACAAGATAGTCGTTACGCGCACCTCCGACGGTGAAGCCGGCCGCGTCGGTATTAACTGCATACGCTTCCTTACAAGAAGCTACGACATTACGCTGACCGGCGAAAACAACAATCATAAATCCCCCGACGACCCCATGTTTAATTACAGGGGAAGCTGGAGTTGGCAGCCTACGCCTTCCACCTTCGGCCACGTCAACGTAGGCGGCAAGGACGCTACGATCGACTTTAAATTCGAAGGCACGCGCTTTATGATAAACACGTCGTATAAGCTCGGCAACGACTACGAGGTATATATCGACGGAGTGAAAACAAATTCGATAAAAGTAAAGAAAAGCGAAAACGGCTTCGGACCGCACTATATCTCGCCCGAGCTGAAAGCCGGTAAGCACACGGTTATTATCCGCTCGTTCTCCAAAATGAATATCGAGTCGATTGCGTTGTACTGACCGAAGCCTTTTAACTCGGTATATTTACTCACGAAAAAACGCTCTTGAAATTCAAGAGCGTTTTTTGTGTTTGATTCTATGGATTTTATGCGGCGGCTTCCGCGGCTTGCTTTTTCTTTTTATCGGGCTTAAACGCTTTGTCGAATATGAACAAGCCTATCATAAGCACAACGGCGATATACGTAACGGCGCGCATAGCATACGACGCGCTTATTCCGCTTAAATCTGCGCCGGTAAGTTCCGCATTCGATTCGGCGCCTGCGAAGAACGCAAACTGGAAGATGATAATTGTGGCAAGGACAATGGCTGTGGTAAGCGCGGAGGTCGTGCCGGAAAGCTTGGCGTTCTTTTCGTGATCGAGCGCGTTAAACCTAAGCTGCTTTGTGGCTCCTATGCCCATTATTATCGCCGATATAATAAGACTGAGCGCGGTCATAATTCCGCCGACGACCGTGGAAGGCGACAGCGTCGAACCCTCTACTACGTAATCGGAGAAGCTGAACATCTGGTGAGAGAGCATACTCGAATCGCCGAGGATTTTAACCGTCGAAATAATCGGATAAGAGAATTTGCTCGGGTCGCTCGGATCGGCAACCTTTCCTCTTAGGACGTGAGTTACCGCAACGGTGTTGCCGCAGAGCAGGAAGAACGCGGCAATCATCATTCCGGCAAGCGCCGCATTTTTAATAGCCACTCCGAGGGAAACCTTTTCGAGGGCGACCGCTCTTAACGTACCGGCTATAAGGTAGACAAGCATTGTTACAAGCGTCGTTGCAAACGCGCCGCCCACCGCAATCAGGTTAGGCGCGGCAAGCGTCAATATAAGCTGTACC
The DNA here is from genome assembly GCA_022508485.1 of Clostridiales bacterium. Taxonomy (GTDB): domain Bacteria; phylum Bacillota; class Clostridia; order Christensenellales; family Pumilibacteraceae; genus Anaerocaecibacter. Next base: position 12,117 of record JAFLVD010000019.1, read on the forward strand.
GCCGACAGGACGGACGCCGTACCCAGGAACGAGAACAAATGAGTGGAACGCGTTCTTTTTACAACGCCCAAAATACCGATTACAAGGTTAACAATGGCAACCACCGCAAGCGTAACCGCCAAAAGCGCTATCGCAAACGAGAATATCACGTTGAAGAACGTTTCGAACGACGAAGCGACTTCGTACTCCTCGTCCGTCGTCGCGGCGGTAAGGACGTACGCGATATAGTTCATTTTGGAAAGATGCTTCGATAATATCTTTTTCGCCGCCGCTTGGTATTCCTCGGAATATTTTTCCAACTCGTCCTCGCTGCGAGGGGGGTGAGCATTTTGCCATTCCGTCAATTCGGCTTGAGCGTCCTTCATTCTCTCGGCAAACTCTTCCTCGTACGGGTTGATAATCTTACCCTCTTTGGTTTCGTAATGCCCTGCCGCCATGAAGAAGATTGCGCCGATCGCTTTAAATACGTTCTGATGAACCTCGACGTACGTATCGCTCTCGAAAATCTTCGTGTCGCCCACGCTTTCCGAAGGAATGACGTTGCCCGTTCTCAGCTTTAAGTTTAACGGCGTGAGAAGAGACATAAGCGCAATGGTAAGCGCCATAATCAGCAATACGACGTTGCCGATAATGTTCTTTTTGTACTCGAACGCGACAATCTTTTGCTTTATGCCAACGGGATTGTCGAGATAAGGGGGAGGCGGATTTTCGTCCTCCTCGCTCTCCGCAGGCGCCGGCGGCTCGCTCGTCTCTGTCTGTGCCGTAAAACGGCTCGACGTCGGCGGTACGTCGGTCGGGGATTGAGCGGCGTTAGCTTCCGCGTGCTCGCCGGAAGGCGGAGTTTGCGCGGCGGTAAGCTTTGTTCCGCACTTCATGCAAAATACGCTGCCTGCCGGATTAACCTCGCCGCAAGTCGGACAGCGTAATCCCTCGTCGGGAACGGTCAGCACCGTGCCGCACTGCGAACAGATGTTTGCACTGTCCGGGAATTCGCGGCCGCAATTGTTACATTTTTTCATAGCACCCTCAAAAAAATAGATTTCAGGTATTTGATATGAGTAGTATACAAGAAGTTTTTTATAAAGTCAATACCTATTTGTCGAGAATTTTATAAAAAAATTATGAGAATACGGTTATTTTGTATTCTCACTCTTTTTTTTGCTGTTTTTAGGCTTTTCTCACCCCTGCCGAGGGGTAAAAAAACGATTACAGTCCGAACGCCGCTTTAAGGTCGTCGAGCGAGGTAAGCCCCACGAACTGCCCTATCATCTCGCCGCCGTCGAACAAAACGAGCGTGGGAATGCTCGTAACGTTAAACTGAATGGAGAGAAGCTCTTCTTCGTCGACGTCCACTTTAACGACCTTTACGTCGGTAGTGGCGGCAAGCTCTTCGACCAAAGGCGCCTGAGCGCGGCACGGGCCGCACCACCTCGCCCAAAAATCGACGATTACCTTGCCGTCCTTTATTATCTCTTCAAACTGTTCGGGGGTGGGATTGTTAACTATCATATTCATATCTCCGTGAGAAGTATTAACCTATTTAATATATTGTATACGAGCGAATAGCCCTATTAAAGGTTTGCGAGCTTTACCATTGCCGCAAGATAAATATCGTAGTTTTTAAACAGCTGTGCGACCGGGAAGTTTTCGTCGGCGCGGTGCATGTTTATATCGAGGTCGACGGGAGTGCAGCCGAACGCGACGGCGTTAGGAAGCTCTCTCGCATACGTTCCGCCGCCCGTTTTAAGCGGCGCGGTCATGTCGCCGGTAACCTCGCGGTACACCGAAAGAAGCGTTTTTATAAGCGGCGCGTCGGGATCGATATAGAGGTTTTCGTGGTAGTCGAGTACTTCCGCCTTGCAGCCGAGCTTGGCGCAAACCTTTTCTGCCACGGCTTCGGGCTTTACGCCGAGCGGAAGCCGGAAGTCTACCGCAAGAAACAGCTTTCCGTTTTCTATCCCACATTCCGACATGCACATCGTAAGATCGCCGCTCTTTTCGTCGTCAACGTAAATACCAAGCTTACTGCTCGACAGCGGCGTGCACATATAATCGACGATTTTATTAAGGTACGGAGAACCTATCTTGTCGTTAAACGCCGACAAAAAGGCGAGCGTTTTCCAAAGCGCGCTGTCCCCCTTTTCGGGTGTGGACGCGTGCTCGGCGGTGCCTATTGCGGACACTGTAATATATTCGCCCACCGTAACCGAATAGTCCTTTACCTCGCTTCCCGACGTGATTATGACGTTGACCGCAGGCGCTTTTTTAAATATGTCGCCCGTAACCTTGCCGCCGCAAAGCTCTTTTAGCGCGTTTTCGAGCGGACTGCCCTTCACTATTTTAACCGACGAAGAGTCGGGCACGGCGTTTAAGCACTCCGCGCCGTCGATGTAAAACACGTTGTCGCACAGCGCCTTGTCCTCGAACAAAAACTTAATGTGCGATATCCCCTTTTCGCTGTTTATAACGGGAAATTCGGAATCGGGAACGAACGACATGACGGGAACCTCGCCGCCGTTATTAAGATAGTATCTTATGCACGAGCTGCCCCGTTCCTCGTCCGCGCCCACTATAAGCCTTATCCGGCGCTTTAACTTTACGCCGCTGTCCTTAATCGCTTTAAGCGCGTGCAGGCACACCACGACCGAACCTTTATCGTCGCCCACGCCTCTGCCGTACACCTTGCCGTTTTCCTCGACCATCTTGAACGGATCGGTCGCCCAGCCGCCGCCGGTGGGAACTACGTCGAGGTGCGCGAGCACGCCCACGCATTCCTTGCCCTCGCCTATCTCGGCGTATGCGGCGTAGTTATCGACGTTGACTGCGGTAAGACCGTACGACTTTGCTTTATTTACAAACCATTCTATCGCGCGGCGGCACTCCTTGCCGTAGGGCGCGTTCGGCTCGGGATTGCCGTACACACTGGGAATGGCCACGATCTCCGCGAGGTCGTCGAGTATAAGGCGAGTGGGATATTTTTCCATTTTTAACTCTCTCTATCGCTTGCATTTCAAGCGCGAATTCTTTATAATGATTATATCAAACATCTGACTTTTTTGTCAATAATATATCGGATAGATATTTGACTACGGAGGAGATATGGTTCGTACCAGATTTGCACCTTCCCCCACGGGATACCTTCATATAGGCGGACTTCGCACCGCGCTTTACGCCTACCTTTTCGCCAAAAAGAACGGCGGCAAGTTTATTCTGCGCATAGAGGACACCGACCAAAACCGCGAGGTTAAGGGCGCGGTCGACGTTATTATTTCGGCGCTCGACAAGGCAGGCATTCACTACGACGAAGGCCCTATCGTGGGCGGCGATTACGGTCCGTACGTTCAGTCGGAACGAAAAGAAATTTACCTTAAATACGCAAAACAGCTTCTCGAAAGCGGCGACGCGTACTGCTGCTTCTGCACTAAGGAACGGCTGGAAGAGCTTCACTCTTCGGGCGCGACTAAGTACGACAAACACTGCCTGCACTTAACTAAGGCGGAGGTGGAAAAGCGCATTGCCTCGGGCGAACCGTACGTTATCCGCCAAAATATCCCTCTTACAGGTACGCATACATACCACGACGAGGTTTTCGGCGACGTTACCGTAGACTACAAGGACCTCGAGGACAATATCCTCATCAAGTCGGACGGAATGCCTACTTACAACTTCGCAAACGTTATCGACGACCACCTTATGGGCATAACGCACTGCATACGCGGCGTCGAGTATCTTATGTCGACGCCCAAGTACAATCTTTTGTACGACGCGCTCGGCTGGCAGCGGCCCGTTTATATTCACCTTCAACCCATTATGCGCGACGCGAGCCACAAGCTAAGCAAGCGCGACGGCGACGCCGGCTTCGAGGATTTTTTGGCTAAGGGCTTCCTGCCCCACGCGATAGTCAATTATATCGCGCTTCTCGGCTGGAATCCTAAGGACAACCGCGAAAAGCTGTCTATGGACGAGCTTATCGCAGCGTTTAGTATAGAGGGCTTGCAAAAGTCGTCGTCCATATTCGACGAAACGAAAATGCGCTGGCTAAACTCGCAGTACGTTAAGGAAATGCCTTTGGACGAGTTCCACGCCGCGGCTAAGCCGTTCTACGACAAGTACTACCCGGGCAAAAAAATCGACTACAAATACTTGTCCGAGCTTTTAAAAACGCGCGTCGAAATACTCTCCGACATTAACGAAAAGGCGGCGTTTTTAAACTCGTTCGACCACAAGGCAGATAGGCCGTTCGACTTTGACAAGTTTATAAACAAAAAATGGAAGACGGACGAGGCGATGGCAAAAACGCTCATCGACGAGTGCATAGAGGCGACAAAAGGAGACGCCGATACGCTTAACGAAAGACTGGAAGCCGTCGCGGTAAAGCACGGACTTAAAAAGGGTCAGGTGCTATGGATACACAGAATCGCGCTTACCGGCGCGGAAGCCACGCCGGGCGGCGGCGCGGAAATGGTTAAGCTGTTCGGGCTTAACGAAGCGCTCGCCCGTCTCGAAAAAGTAAAAGCGTGCCTGTAAAACAATAAATCATTAAGGAGATAATTATTATGTCAAAGTTAACTCGAATCAACAGTGCGGACGCACCTGCGGCAATCGGGCCGTACTCGCAGGCGATAGTCGCCGGCGGATTTTTGTTCGCGTCCGGCCAAATCCCCGTCAACCCCAAAACCGGTAACGTGGACAGCGACGACGTAACGGCGCAGGCACACGTCGTACTCAAAAACGCCGGCGCGGTATTAAAGGAAGCCGGACTAAGCTATTCGGACGTGGTAAAAACGACGGTGTTCATTACCGACATGAAGGATTTTGCCGCGGTCAACGCCGTTTACGCCGAGTATTTCAGTGAGCCGTACCCGGCGCGCTCGTGCGTTCAGGTGGTAGCTCTGCCTAAGGGCGTTAAGGTGGAAGCCGAATTTATCGCAAAGCTTAACTAAACCCCTTGACAAATCTCTCGTATTTTTATACAATACAAGCATGAACAAAACCGTTTCCAATCGTAAGACAATTAAAAAAATAGTCGTCGGCGCGTGCGCCGTGTTTTTGGTACTGCTTATCGTGGCGCTCATTATAAACATCGTGCGCTGGTCGGCGGTAAATAACCGCGCGCAGTCTCTCGCCGCCGTCTCCGCCGAGCTTGACAGGCGAATAGACAAAAACGGCAAGATGATCGAGTTTTGCAGTACGGACGAGTTCTACGAGCTGTACGCTCGCGAGTACCTCGACATGGTATACCGCGACGAAATTATACTCGACGTTAAATAACTGTTAGTTTACGGGGTGCCATTCGGCGCCCCGATTTTTAAGTAATAAGTAATAGTGAAGAGTGAAGAGATAGGTATTAAGAAAAGAGGTTGTCAAAAAAACTTAATGCTGCGTTATCGCTAAACTCTAAATTCTCACCGCGAAGCGGTTCTTAACTATTCACTATTCACTATTCACTATTCACTACCCTTCGGAGGTGCTATGCGTGCTGCAATAGACATAGGCTCTAACTCGGTGCGGCTTCTTACGACGGACGGCTTAAAACGCTCGACGATTACAAAGCTTGCCGACGGAATGGAAAGCACCGGCGTTCTCTCTCCGCTCGGTGCGGAAACGACTATCGCCGTACTGCGCGAATACGTTTCGCTTGTCGGCGGCGCAAAGCTTACCGCTTTTGCAACCGAGGCGGTGCGCCGCGCAAAGGACGGAAAAGAGTTTGTTGCGCGCGTTAAAAAAGAGGTCGGCGTCGATATACTTTTGCTCTCGCCCGAGGACGAAGCGCGGCTTGCGCTTATCGGCGCCAAAAAAGACGACGGCGCGGTAACGGTATGCGATCTCGGCGGCGGAAGTCTCGAGGTTATCTCGGCGGCGGACGGCGTTAATCCCGAATATATTAAAAGCCTGCCGCTCGGCGTGGTAATTCTTAAAAACAAGTACGGAAATAACTACTCTAAGCTTATAGACGAGGCGCCGTCGCTCGTAAGCCCTTACGGCGAGATAAAAAAATATCCTGTCGTTTTTATGGGCGGAAGCGCGTGCAATATCGCCGCAGGGCTGATGAACCTTCCCCACTACGACGCGCAAAAGGTAAACGGCTATAAAATCACTTTAAAGGACCTCGACGGGTTTTTGCCAATCCTCACGTCCAAAAACCTCGCCACCCTTCGGCCGGTATGCGCAAAGCGCGCGGACACCGTAGCTTACGGCGCGATTATGATAATTGCGCTTCTTAACCGTATCGGCGTTACCGAGTTTACCGTGTCCGATTCGAGCAACCTCGAAGCAATTTTGCGCGGCGAAACCACCGAATGAATAAGTAAAAGTGAATGGGTTTTTACCTGTTCGCGCGCAGACAAGGAAAAAACATGAAGCTACAAAAACTGCTGTCTCTCGTCCGAAAATGCGATTCGGACTTTAACCTTATTAAAAGCGGCGCGCGCGTCGCGGTGGGACTGTCGGGAGGAAAGGACTCGCTGTCTCTTCTCGCCGCGCTCGCTTCGTATAGGCGGTTTTGCCCCAACCCGTTCGAGCTGTGCGCAGTAATAATAGACCCCGGTTCGGGCGCCGACTTTTCGCCCATGCAGGGCGTGTGCGATTCTTTTAACGTTCCGCTGTATATAGAAAAAACGGACATCGCGCCCGTCGTGTTCGATATCCGCAAGGAAAAAAATCCGTGCAGTCTTTGCGCAAAAATGCGGCGCGGCGCGCTCGACAACAAGCTGAACGAGATAGGGTTCGACACGCTCGCGCTCGGACACAACGCCGACGACGCAGTGGAAACGTTTTTGCTGGGAATGATGTTCGAGGGTCGGCTTACCACCCTCTCGCCCTCGTCGTACCTCGACAAGTCGGGCATTACGCTTATCCGTCCGCTGCTGTACGTCAGGGAAAAGGAAACGGCGGCGTTCGTAAAGGAAAACGACCTGCCCGTCGTGCACAATCCCTGCCCGGCTAACGGCTTTACCTACCGCGAAAAAATGAAAGAGGTTATAGAATACATGAACGGCGTAACGCCCATTGCGTTCGACCGTATCCATGCCGCACTTATGCACCCCGAAAGAAATAACCTTATAAAAGCGGCGCAAGCGACTAATATAATAGATAAGATTGAATAGATAAGAGATAACAAACCGAAGGTTTGACGAATGTCGTGTGTGGACCGAAAAGTGTGTTCGACATTTCACCCGACTAAATACTTTCCTAAAAAATAAGAATTAAGGACCGCTACGCGGTCTTTTTTAATAAGTAGAAAGTAATAGTGAATAGTGAAGAAGTAGCCGCATTGCGGTCTTATGATTTTCATGCGCGAAGCGAATTTCATATTCCGCAAGGAATATTTCATAACGCAGTTATTTCACTCGCCGCAAAGCGAATTTCATTATAAAACCCGAAACGCTCGTTTCGGGTTTTATTTCAGTCGGGCAGTTTAAAATCTCTTAATCTTTTGGGCATTATGCGGCGCTTACCGATTAAAACAAGCACAAGCCGCGGAAGAGTGTTTATTCTGTTATTGGGATAGGCAAACGTCAAATCGTTATCGGCGTAGTCGAACGCATGGCCGGTTTTTATCGTGCTTATAATCGCGAGCAAGGCAAACACCGGGCTTGTAACAATCAAGAGGATAAACGACAGAATAACGTCGTATATCCTTCGCGCTGTGCCGTAAAAGTACAACGTCATTACAAGTATCAGTATTGCGGGCACCCACACCCTAAGCATATTATCCATATCGTATTCCTCGTTTGTCGTGCTTTATAGTATATGCAGTGCGGCGGTTAATCGTCGTCCTTTGTCTCGCCCACTGTTATGCGAACCTCGGCGACGCGCTTAGGTGTGCTTCTCGTAACGTCGATGTGCAGGTTTTTATAATCGAACGACTCGCCGGAGAGCGGAATCTTTTCCATCTGCTCGGTTACCCAGCCGCCTATTGACGACGACTCGAATTCCTCGCGCGCGTCAAAGCCGATATAATCGAAAACGTCGAGAAGCGGCGCATTGCCGTTAACCGTGAACACGCCCTCGCCCGTCTTTTTGATAAACTCCTCCACCTCGTCGTGCTCGTCGTAAATCTCGCCGACAAGCTCTTCGAGAATGTCTTCCATTGTAACAATACCGCTCGTGCCGCCGTACTCGTCGACGACGATCGCCATGTGGATTTTGTTTTTTTGCATCATTCTGAGCGCGGCGGAAATCTTCATATTGGCGGACAAGCACACCGCTTCCTGAATGAACTTTTTAAAGTCGGTTGCGCCCTCTATGTACGCGCCGAAAACGTCCTTTTCGTGGATAATGCCCACAACCGTGTCGATACTGCCGTTGTACACCGGAAGCCGCGAGTACCCGTTTTCCGCAAACGTTTTTACTACCGACTCGAGAGAAGCGTCCTCGGGCACGGCGACGACGCCCACGCGGTGAATCATTATATCCCCGACGTCGAGGTCCTCGAACTCGATTGCGGATCGGATAAGCTCGGACTCGTGTTCGTCTATCTCGCCCTCGTTTTCCGCCGTCTCGACGTACGTTAACAGCTCGTCCTCGGTGATAGCTGGAGACTTTTTGAATTTAAAGATTTTAAGTATCAGCTTTTTCCAAAGCGAAAAAATAAAGGTGAGCGGAAAGAATATAATTTCGAGCAGCCACAGTATTCCGCAAAACGCGCGCGCCATGCCCTCGGGGTGCTCTTTTGCAAGCGTTTTGGGCGTTATCTCGCCGAATATAAGCACGGCAACCGTCATTACCGCCGTCGATACGGTTACGATAATATCCTGCGATTTGTCGAGAAGCATTCGCCCGAAAAATACGGTGGCAATCGACGACGCGACAATGTTTACTATGTTATTGCCTATAAGTATGGTCGTAATCAGCTTGTCGTACGAATCGACCATTTTACCGGCGCGCTTAGCCCACTTGACTCCGTTTGCTTCGAGCGTGTGAAGCCTGACGCGGCTAAGCGACGTGAACGCCGTTTCCGCAGACGAAAAGAATGCCGACAGAAACACCAGCACTATTAAAGCTACAAGTAGACCTATATTAGTTGGGTCGTCCATTTGGACTTAATTTCTCCTATTATTGAATGATAAGATTATATCACGGCGTATTATTTTTTGTCAAGCGTGTTTGCTTTACGCGCTAACCGCCTATTTCGGGCTTGCGCTTCATGTCGGGGTCTATCATTATCGCGGCTTTGGACTTACTGTCGTCGCGGATAATATCGCCCACGCCGGGAACGACGATAACGCCTTTATACGGATTGCGAATGCTTTTTACGTCGTCCAGAAGATTGCACTTTACCTCGCTTTTTTCAAAAGCGCCGTCCGCTTCCGCGAGAACGCAGTCGATAAGCTTTAAGCCCTTGCAGTAGCATAAAGGCATTGTTCCGACAACAGTGCAACGCTTAAACGTAAGATTTTTGCTGTGCGCACCCAGCCTTTCCCCCACTATAACGCAGCTTTCGAGAAGAACGTTTTCGGCGTGCCACAGCGCGTCTACGGAGTCGATTTTGCAGTTTACTATATGCGCGCCCGAAACGTATTGAAGCGCATACTTTCCCTTAATCTCGCACTCCTGCGCGTAGATGTTTTTTGCACCGCGCAAAAAGTATTCGCTTTTAACGTTGCTTCTTATAAGCATAACGCCGTCGGTCGACCAGCCGAACTCGGCGGAAGAAATCTCGCAGTCGCGCACCGTTACCTTTTCGCATTCCCTGACCGCCCGAGCGCCCGATATTTTTCCGCCGTTAACGACGACGTTTTTAGAGTACCACAAAGCGCCGCGCGCCGCCTCGGACACCGTGCAGTTTTCAAGTAAAACGGATTTATCGTACCAAAGCGGACAGCTCGCGGAAAAGGTAGTATCGCTTGCCGAAACGGCGGCAATGTCGTTAAGCGCATACTCGCCGTCGAACGCGCAACCCTTTACTTCCATTCCGTCCGCGCCGTAAAACGCGCGAACCTCGTTATATCTTTCGTCAGTCTTTTTAATCGGCACCGCCGTTCTCCTTGTGTTTTTCGATTGCCGCGGCTATATACTCCGCGCCTGCTTTGCCGTCATGGACGTGCTTCATTTTGTACGTTTTTATTCTGAGCGTGCCCTCCGCTCGCGCTTTTACGGTTATCGTGCCGGTAAGATATTTTTTATCGAACGGTCCCGAACCGTACTTAACCGAGACGACGTTTTCGAGCGGAACGCTTATACGCTTGTCCTTGTTTTTTACAACGAACCGCGTATTGAATACGGTGTAAGTCATTTCGTATTGAAGTCCCGAAATAACCCATATAGCGCCTATAAAGAGTGCGACGGCAGGAAGAAGTATGCCTATAATAAGGCTCATTACGACAAACGCCGAAAGTCCGCCCGCGACGATTACCGATATTATAACGCGCGTAAAAATCATTTTCGCGCGGTAAACCCTGGTGTCCGTTATATATTGAAATTCGATTTTTTCTTCCATTTGTTATGTTTCCTTCGCGGTTACATTAAAAAGCCTGCCACCGCGCCAGTCGAAATGAGTAAGAACAGTATATACAGTATAGGCGGCACGGCGTTGCAAACCTGCGCGCCGATAAGCGTGCCTATCCTATCGCTCTTTTTGCCGTTCTTTTGGTACAGCATTAAGAATGTTGCTATCATGGCGATTTCGCCGAAAATAAGAAGGTAAACCGACTCTGGATTGAGTATATACACGTTGGCGGCGTTGCCGAACGAGAACACGTCCGCAATGAATAGAATGGTAAAGTTAAATACGTTGGACCCGATAAAGTTGCCTGCCGACGCGTTAAAGTTACCGCGCGAGCAAAGGGTAATGGACGAGATAAGCTCGGGAAGGCTGGTCGCTATTCCGAGGAAGAGCGCGCCGGCAAACGTTTTGCCGAGCTGCAACAGTTCGGCGACGATATCAGTCAGATACGTCATTGCAATCGACGTTCCTATAAGCAGAACCGCGCAAATTATAAAGCGAATGACTGCGGTACGCAAGGTCATGTTTTCCTCTTTTTTCTCGCCCTCGCTCTCGGCGGACTTAGGCAATCGCTTTAAAAACAGAACGTACAACACGAGTATGAGCGGCGACACCGCGGTAAACCAGCCGATACGAAGGTACTGACCGAGGAACAGACCCACCGCCGCCAGGGCGTACATGCCCATTCCCACAAAGAGCGACGCATAGTACGAATTAGAGAACTTCGCAAACTTAAACTTTTTGGTAAACGCGAGCATAACCGCGCCCATAAACGCGAGGTTAATAAGGTTGGATCCGAGAATATTACCTATTACGAACGAGCTTTCGCCCACTATCCACACCGCGGACAGCGATGTGAAAAGCTCGGGGAGGCTGGTAACCGCCGCAAGCATAACCGCGCCTATAAACGCGCCCGAAATATTGCTCTTTTCGTCTATTATGTCGACGTACTTGCCGAGCTTCATCGATAGGAACACGACGACGCCTACGGTAAGAGCGTACAGAATATAAACAACAAAGTCGGGCATATTACTCCACCTCTCCGTAATTATCCGAAATATACTCTCTGACGCGAAGCGGCACGTTTATGCTCTTCGCTATTTTTTTACACTCTTCTACGTCCGCGCCGCCTATTGTGTCAACCACTGTAAGTACGACGTTAATCCCCTCGTTTTTGCACTCTTTCGCAAATGCGGTTACCGCGTCGAAAGCTTTAAGCCCGAAAGCCGATTTTGTAACCGCGAGATACTTTTCGGCGGTGCACTCGTTAAGCGATACCGACACGGTATCGAAGCAATTAAGATCGGGCGCGACGTTCTTGTTGTTTATAAGGTCGCCCAGACCGTTGGTGTTAAGCCTGATTTTATATCCTAAGGCTTTAATCCTTTGGGCGCATTCGGTCAAAACGTCAAGCCGTTCGGTCGGCTCGCCGTAGCCGCAGAACACAACCTCATCGCCTATTTTGCCTCGAACCGCTTCGAATGCGGCCATTACCTCGTCGGCGGTCGGCTCTTTTTTAAGCCACAGCGGCGTTCCGGCAACGCCGCTACCTGTATTTCGTATGCAAAACTCGCACGCGTTATGGCACCTGTTGGTAAGATTAACATACGCATGTCCGTCAAGTAAATATACGTAATTTTCGGCAAGAATTTTATTCATATTATTTAATGCGCGTAAACAGCGTTTTTGCGTTACGGGTTGTCGCCTCTTCCACTTCGGCGGCGGAAATGCCTCTCAGCTCGGCAATTTTATCGCGCACAAAGGAAACGTACGCCGGACGGTTAACCTGCCCGTTCATTTCGGCTGGGGTAAGATACGGCGCGTCTGTTTCGAGCAGCGTCATGTCGAGCGGAATTTTTCTCGCCACGTCCTGCGCGGTTTTGGAATTGCGGTAGGTAAGCTTTCCTCCGAACGCGATGTACAAGCCCTTTTTAATACAGATATCGGTTGTTTCCGCCGACCCTGCAAAGCAGTGCATAACTCCGCCCTCGGGGAACGACCTTTCGCGGATAAACTCTATAAAGTCGCCCGTCGCCGCGCGAACGTGAAAAACAATGGGAAGCTTTAACTCTCGCGCCAGGTCGTACTGCACTCTCATCGCCTTTATTTGCGCGTCGCGGTCGTAGTCGTCGTGGTGGTAGTCAAGCCCGAACTCGCCTACGGCGACGACCTTTTCGTTTTTCGATAAATTACGGAACTCGTCCATAAGCTCGTCCGTAACCGTTTCGGGATAGTACGGGTGGACGCCAACCGCCGCGTATATACCGGGGTTTTTTGCGGCCTCTACTGCCGCAAGCGAGCTTCCCCTATCGCAGCCGATACAGATTATCGCCTCGAGATTATCGGCCTTCATCGACTCGATTATGCTCTTTCCGCCGTCGCCGTACTTTTCGTCGGTGATGTGAGCGTGCGTGTCGATTAGCATACCTTTTCACCCGGCTCGCCCAAAGGTGCGATAAGACGAGGAAGCCCGTTTTCGGTCGAGCAAAGCAGCATGCCCTCGGACACTATTCCGCACAGCTTGGCAGGTTTTAGGTTTGCGACGAGCACCGCCTTTTTGCCGACAAGCTCATCAGGCGAGTATGCGTGCGCTATACCCGACACCACGGTGCGGCGGCGCGTGCCGTCGAACACGGTAAGCTTTAACAGTTTATTGGACTTTTCCACCTTTACGCACTCTTCGATTAAAACTACGCGAAGATCGGTTTTAAAAAATTCGTCGATTGTAATTTCGGTAGGCATATCGTTTTCCTTGTCGGAAGTTTTTTCGTCCTTTTTGGGCTTAGCGTCTTCCGCTTTTTTATTCTCTTGCTCTGCGATTTTTTCAAGCTCGGCAAGCTCTTTTTTAATATCCAGTCTGTTTAAAATCGGTTCGATCGTCTTTGTGCTGTACTCTTTAACCTTGCCGAACTTGCACGCCGAAAAATCTTCGGGAACGGGAAGCCCCAGCCCGTCGAATATACGGCGCGGATACTTGGTTATAAACGGAAGCAAAAGGTTGGCTGTAACGCGTATCGCTTCGAGAAGAACGTACATCACCGTGTTAAGCCGCGCTTTGTCGCCCGTCTTGTTTAACTCCCACGGCTTGTTAAGATCTATATACTTGTTGGCGGAATCGATAACGTCGAAAATCTTTTCGAGCGCGCGCGATATGACCGGCTTGTCCATGTCGGCGCGGACGGCTTTTACGAGCGCGTCGATTTTTTGGGTAAACGCCTCGTCGTCGCCACTTAGCGCGCCCTTAGTAACCTTGCCGCCGAAATACTGCTCGCTCATGGCAAGCGTGCGGCGGACGAGGTTGCCGAGGTCGTTGACGATATCGTTGTTTATGGTCGAAAGAAGCAGCTCGTTTGTGTAATTGCTGTCGTCGCCGAACGGCATCGAGCGCAAAAGGTAGTATCTTAACGCGTCCACGCCGTAGCGGTCGGTAAGGATAAAGGGATCTACTACGTTGCCCTTGCTCTTACTCATTTTGTCGCCGCTCATCATTATCCAGCCGTGGCCGTACTCGCGCTTGGGCACGGGAATGTCGAGCGCCATAAGAATAGCCGGCCACACGATTGCGTGGAAGCGCACAATCTCTTTTGCCATAACGTGAAGGTCGCACGGCCAGTATTTTTTGAACTTGCCGTCGTCCTTTCCGCCGTAGCCGAGCGCCGTTATATAATTGGGAAGCGCGTCTATCCAAACGTAAATTACGTGCTTGGGGTCGAACGGAACCTTTATGCCCCAGTCGAACGAGGTGCGCGTTACCGCAAGGTCCTCTAATCCCTTGTCGATAAAGTTGTTTACCATTTCCTTAACGCGCGAGTCGGGTTGAAGAAAGCTCGTTTCGGTAAGAAGCTTTTTCACTCTGTCGGCGTACTTGCTAAGCCGCAGGAAGTAGCATTCCTCTTTGGCGTCCTTTACTTCCCTGCCGCAGTCGGGGCACTTGCCGTCCGCTAACTGCGTTTCAGTCCAGAACGACTCGCACGGCTCACAGTATTTTCCGCTGTACTCGGATTTATAAATATCGCCCTTTTCGTACAGCGCGGTGAATATCTTTTTGACCGCTTCCTCGTGCTCGGGGTCGGTCGTGCGGATAAACCCGTCGTTACTTATATCCATGCGTTCCCACAGTAGCTTTATGCGCTCTGCGAGCGAGTCTACAAACGCTTTGGGCGACATTCCCTTTTCCTCCGCCGCCTTCTGCACCTTTTGACCGTGCTCGTCGGTGCCGGTAAGGTAGTACACGTCGTAGCCGTCCATGCGCTTAAAACGCGCTATCGCGTCGCAGCACACGGTGGTATAGCAGTGCCCTATATGAAGCGCACCGCTCGAATAGTATATAGGAGTCGTAATGTAAAACGGCTTTTTTTCGGTTGATTTTTTTGCCATGTTCGTTTTCCTTTTAACCGAGTAAAATTGTTGGGTGATTTTTTATTCCGTACGAAGCGCGTCGACGGGGTCTTTTTGCGCCGCGAGTCTTGCCGGTATCAGACCGGAAATAAGCGTTAACACAATGCTTACGCCTATCATTACAAACGCCTGCCAGATAGGCAGCGCCGCGATATTGGGCACGCCGAACAGCGTTCCTATAATAATATTGAGAATAAGCTGAATTACGTACGTAATACCTATACCGAATATGCCCGAAATGCCGCCTATCATAAACGTTTCGGCAATGAACAGCGCGGAAACGTCGCGTTTTCTTCCGCCGAGCGAGCGGATAACGCCTATTTCCTTTACGCGCTCTATGACGGAAACGTAGGTAATAATGGCTATCATGACGGTGGAAACGACAAGGGACAGCGAGGTGAACGCGACGAGCGCCGCGGTTACCATTTCTATCATGTCGTTAATAAGGCTAATCGCAAGCCCGAGGTTGTCGGCGTACGTTATTTCCGGCCGGTCGTCTTTGGCTACGATCACGCCGCCGACGGTAAGATCCCCGGCGTCGTTCCACCTTGCGATATAGTCGGTTACGTTGTCCTTGTAGGTGAAGTTGGTGGGATAAATGGAAATGCTGCTCGGGATGTCCTTGCCGCCCAGCTCGCGCATCGACAGCATATATGTGTCGTCGATTTCAATTCCCATCATCGAGAGCATCGCGCCCGTACCGCTCGGAGTGCCGATATAAAACGTTTCGGTAAACTCGTCGCCGTTAAGGTAGTACGTAATTTCGTAGCGCGGAATGTTGTCAATCGTCATTCCCTGCACGGAAACGGCGCTCGTAAACGAATCCATTTCCCATCTTTGAAGATATTTAACTATTTCCGATTCGAGGTTTGCGGCGAGAATCTCTTCCGAAAGCGCGCTCGTGTAGTAGAAGCCGGTGGAAAGACTGCCGTACGACAAATCCTCCTTCGGCCTTAATATCGCCGAAACGTGAAGGGTTTTGCCGCCCTGCCATTCCTCGCTCGAATACGGGCTGTAATCGAACGACTGATTTATGGGCAGGAACGCGTCGTCTCTTTTTGTATATATCACGTCGTTGGGGTACCATGTATACGTTTTGCCGAGCAGCTCGGAGTAGTCGAGCTTGCTTTTATCAAGCTCGGGGTCGTAAGTGTCGAGTCCCATCGCGCCGTAGCAGTGGTTTAAAAACTCGTCCTGCGAGTAAAAGCCGTACTGCGCGAGCATAAGGTCGGTTAGCGCGGTGTCGCGGCTTACGACTATCATAATCTCGTCCGCCTCGGTCGCTACCTTGCTGTTTTCGGGGTCGGAAATTATGTCGTACTGCGACAGTATAAAGTCCTCGCCGCCGGGCGACTGGCGGAAAGAGTTGTTTACCATTGTGAAGTACGAGGTAAACGCCGCCTGTTCGGTGTGAGCGAGCATGCCGAGGTACGTTTGCGTTGCGGATTGAAGCGACATATTTTTTACAACCTGCTTCGTCGCGCCCTCTCCCCCGTTCTCGTCCGCCTCGGTAAAAGTAAAGTCAGTATAGAGATTTCCGGACAGGTCGAGTCCGTAGTTGACCGAAATGGATTTATAGAATTCTTCGGGCATTTCGAGAACGTACTTTACGTAGTCCTTTGTTATGTTGTTCTTTACCCGAAGGGTGTCCATTGCACCGCTGCTTTTAACAAGCGTTTCTATAAGCTTGTCGATATTCACCTTGCCTTTTTCGACGGAATCCTTTATCGCCGGGCCTGCCGCGGCAGAGCCCATCATGCTTTCCATGAGCGCGGTAAAATCGAGCGTTTCCTCGCTTATCGTTATGGGGTTGCCCGAAAGCATGTCGTTTTGCATGTTTTCTATGTAACCGGTAACGCCTGCGGACACCGCAAGAACGGTCGCAACGCCGACTATGCCGATAGACCCGGCGAAGCACACGAGTATTGTGCGCTTTATTTTGCTGAGCAGATTTTTTGCGGAAAGCCTAAACGCGTTCCATACCGAAAGCTTAGATTTTTTGGTTTTCTCCGTTTTGGGCGTTTCGGACAAAGACTCTTCCGACGAAGGTTTTTCTTCCGCGGCGTCCAAAACGGGCTTTTCGGTTTCGGCGGACTGTTCGCCCGGCGTGAACGGGTTGGAATCGTCCGTTACAAGCCCGTCGAGAAGGCGGATTATTCGTGTGGAATACTGCTCGGCAAGCTCGGGGTTGTGCGTTACCATTATTACGAGGCAGTCGGACGAAATCTCTTTGATTAAGTCCATTATCTGCTTGGAAGTAACGGTGTCGAGCGCGCCCGTCGGCTCGTCGGCAAGAAGAATTTCGGGGTCGTTTACAAGCGCGCGCGCAATGGCTACGCGCTGGCACTGTCCGCCCGAAAGCTGGTTGGGCTTTTTGTTGTACAGCCCTTTAAGCCCCACCTTGTCGAGCGCCTCGTGCGCGCGCCGAATCCGTTCCTGTCTCGGCACGCCCGAAATGTTGAGCGCAAGCTCGACGTTTTCGGAAATGGTCTGGTGCGGAATGAGGTTGTAGCTTTGAAAAACAAAACCTATCTTGTGGTTGCGGTATGTGTCCCAGTCGCGGTCGTGATAGTTTTTTGTGCTGACGCCGTTAATAACGAGGTCGCCGGACGTGTAATGGTCGAGTCCGCCTATTATATTGAGCATGGTCGTTTTTCCGCAGCCCGACGGACCGAGGATAGACACAAACTCGCTCTCCCTGAACGAGAGCGATATTCCTTTAAGCGCATGAACCTTTTCGTCCGCTACCTTATAATCTTTTGTAATGTCATGCAGTTCAAGCATACTCCTATCTCCTAATAATTACAATACCCCAATTTAATTGTGTTATATTATACCACAAGCTTTAAACAAATGTAAAACGAAAAGCGCGCCTCTGTTCGCATAAATTGCCGTATAGCGCGAATACTACACACAAACGCATTTTTTGGAGAAAATTATGTCAAATATAAATAATGACGAAAACAACACTTTTGTTCGTGCCGATTGCGAGATTTCCGCGGCTGACGTCGCTTATGCCGAGGTTTATCCCAAAAGAACGCACAAAAACAAAAAGGAAGAAAATCGCGGCGGCGAAAACGCCGGACTAAACTCGCACCTAAGAAACGCCGAATGCGGCGAAGAATGCGCTTGCCGCTATTCCGTCCCGTCGCCGTCCGAGCCTGCCGACAGCGCGTGCAGTCCGAAAAACTGCGAGTGCGGCGAAGAATGCAACACCTCGGCTAAAACCGAAGGCGGTCATACTCGCCCCACCAACCCGAGCTATAAAATGATCGACCCCGACGACGAATCCGCCGACGTGGGAAAAAGTTGACCAACCGAATTTAGGACGAATTTCGTGTGCGGACTGAATAAGTAATCTTACGTTCCGCCCGAATACTTAAACGCCTGCATAACAGCATTAAGGTCGCCCCGACGCCGCTTCGCGGCGAGTGAATAGATAATAGTGAATAGTGAATAGGTGGCCGCTTTCGCGGCGTTAAGGCAAACAACAAAAAAATCGACAAGCGCTCTTGCCGATTTTTTTATCGTTATTCTATTTTCGTACCGCAATACGTGCAGAATTTAGTATCATCATCGTCGATTTCCTTGCCGCATTCCTTGCAGACCTTTATCTTGCTTTCTTGGGGCGCCTCGCTCTCGTTTTGTGCAGTCTCCAAAGCGTCGCGCTTTTTGTCCGAAAGGCGTTTAAACAGCGCGCACACCGCCATTGCTATAAAGCATACCGCAGGTTGAAGCACCGCCGCCGCAAACGTTGCCGTGTACGAGGTCGCGACTGAACCGGTAAACAGCGGAAGCTCGAATTCTTCCTGACCTTCCGCAATATATCCGACCGTAACGCCGGCATGTGCTATCGCAAATATTATAAGCACAAGCGCAAGCCCGGCAAGCACGAAAATAGACGCAAACCTAAGCTTTTCTATTTTTAGCGACACAACCGCAAAGGCAACGCCCATAACGGTTATTACCGTCGCCGCCATAAACAGCCCGGCGGTCGTAAAATGATACGCCTCCCATTCTCCGTACGGCCGATATACGGAAAACAACGTTAAATGAATAAAGTTGATAAAAAGCGTAACAATGGCAGTCGCCGCCACAAACAGCGCAAAGCCGTACACCACGCTTCTTATAACGTGCGTCGATTTGTCTTTCCTTTCGGATTTTTCCATCATAATAATACCTCTCTTTTTTTACTATTATATATTTAATAAAAACACATGTCAAGCCGGTTTATATTTTTTAATTGTCGATTTATCAAGTTTTAATATAGTTTTAATATTTTCCTCGCCCGAATAAAAAAGAGAGCGCGCGGTCCTTAACTCTTTTTCTTATCCGATATCAAATCATTGTTCACTTAGTCGATTTATTGCGCTCTGCCGTTCGCACGAGCATAACTTTATTCTGCTCTTCGTTGTACATTACGGGAACGTTCTGTCCGTCGCGGCGGATAAAGCTTTTGTTTATATCCTTAGCCCACGCTTTGGGAAGCGAGGCTATATATTTGTTTTCGCCGTTAAGCTCGAAGGTAACGGATATTCTGTTACGCACGTACTCGTCGCTATCGGACGGAATGCGGCGGACGAGCGCGTTCACCGCGACCGCGCCGACAAGCCAGGCTTCCACGTTTTTCTTGTTGCGGATATTTTCTATTATCACGTTAATCGTGTACGCGAGAACGAGTACCGACGCCGCGTCGACAACGGACACGCCGACGGTAAGATTGCCGTTCCAGACGATTGCTTTTGCCGCGTGCGCAATGCCGAGCGCGGCGGTGGTAATAGGCGCGACGAGGGTAAGACCCAGTACGACGTAGAGCAAAACGGCGGAAACGCCGCTGAATATTTTTCCTACGTCGAGCACCGCTTCTATATTATTTGCGCTGTACTTTTTTTCGCTCATAGCTTCTCCGCTCTTATAGTAACACAAAAGTGCGCGTTCGTCAATCGACTCGGCTAAAAAACCGCCGAGCGCCCTTTAATTGGGTCGAAATGATATTGACATTTTTTCCGCAACGTGGTACAATATAAAAAAACAAAACGGAGAAAACAAATGAAGCTTGAATGTAACGGAAACGATCTCGCCGACGCGGTCGCGAGAGTAATTAAGGCAGTACCCGCACGCTCGACCAACCCTATACTCGAAGGCATAAAGCTGACCGCCGAGGACGGCACGCTCACGCTTACCGCCACCGACTACGAGCTGTCGATAGAGCACATGATTCGCGCCAAGATATTCGAAACGGGCGAAGCGGTCGTACCCGGCAAGCTGTTCGGCGACTTTGTCAAAAAACTGACGAGCCAAACGATTTTGCTCTCGACCTCGGGCGACAAGCTCACCATTAACTACGAGCGCAGCGAGGGCAAGTTCAGCTGCTACCCCACAGAGCAGTACCCTACCGTCAACAAGATAGAGGACACCCAGCACTTCGAAATGAAAAACTCGGAGTTTAAAGACCTTGTAAACAAGGTCGCGTTTTCGGTGTGCACGGACGACTCGCACCCCACGCTTAAAGGCGTACTTCTCGAGATTTCGGACGACGGCGTTACCTCCGTCGCGCTCGACGGCTACCGCCTTGCAAAATGCGTTAAGCCCATTATCGCCACAACCGCTTCGACAAGCATAGTCGTGCCGGTGCGCGCGATTATGGAAATTTCGCGTATCGTAGACGACAACGACGACGCGATTAAATTTAATCTGCACAAAAACTTCCTTATGGTTGGCGTGGACGCGACAACCGTTACCACGCGGCTTATAGACGGCGAATTCGTCAACTACCGCCAGATAGTGCCCACCCATTTCGACACAAAGGTTTACATACCCAAATCTCTGTTCGAGGACGCAATCGACCGCGCGGTGCTCATGGCTCGCGGCGAAAAGAACAACTACCTCGTCCGCTTCGACATTACCGAAACCAATATGACGGTAAGATCCAGAAGCGACGTAGGCACCGTCGAGGAAAACCTTCCCGTCAAGACGGACGGCACCGACATTACCATTTCGTTTAACGCGCGCTACTTCACCGAGTTTTTGCACTATATGAACTGCGAGACCATAGTGCTGAACCTTACCAATTCCACCTCGGCGTGCATAGTCTCGCCCGTCGGCGGCATCGACGAATACATTTACCTCGTTCTTCCCGTCCGCAGTAATTAAACCGCACATAACTTTCACACAAAAAACCCTCGCGCGCGAGGGTTTTTATTTTTGCGGTTATATTGAAGATACGAAAAATTTTGTGCCGATAAGAAGGGGAACGCCGTTACACTGCCTGCTCGGAACAATTTCGTCGCCGTAATATCCTAAGTCTTGCCTGTCAATGATGTTTACCCTTATTTCTTCGTTATCGCACGGCTTAATAAGCTTAATTATAAAATGATTTTCGATATCGGGGTTTTCCTCTATCTTGATTTTGCTTTCGTCGTAAACAAACTTAAATACGTATTCGGTCGCAAAGTCCACCTGCCTCTCGTAATAGTAAAAGCACAAATCGTACTCGATTTGTTCGTACAAATCCGCATGCTTCTCGGTCTGAATTTTATAACCGTAAACGTCGTGAAACCTCGACAGACCGTCGTTCCAAAAACATATCTCGTTGCCGCGCTCGTCGAAAATAACCGCGTCGTACTCGTCGCGGAACGGACGATGCGTCTCGTACCGCCCGGATATGGGGAAGCCGGTACACGCGCCGCACGACAGCGCGGCGACGGCCGCCAAAACTATAACGAATAATTTTTTCATATATCCCTCTCGAAAGTGTATTCGATAAGGTATATCCGCAATTTCCGTTTTTGTCCAAAATAAAACCCGTCGTTT
This sequence comes from Clostridiales bacterium, assembly GCA_022508485.1. Lineage (GTDB taxonomy): Bacteria > Bacillota > Clostridia > Christensenellales > Pumilibacteraceae > Anaerocaecibacter. The sequence goes on from JAFLVD010000019.1 coordinate 33,775, forward strand.
TTCGCGGCGGGTTTGTTGTTTATTCTTCCTCGGTGGTTATTGTAACGGGAAAGCCCTTGCTTTCCGGGAGAACGTCCGGCCCGTTTTTGTCGAGAATTTTTACATAAAACTTTTCACCCGAGCAAGGCTGTAACACCTTTAATATAAAATGACTTTCAACTTCCGGGTTTTCGGTTATTTCGAATATTTCTTTGTCGTAAGTAAATGTTACGTCAAACCATATTGTAAAATCCAAAAACCACTCAAATTCGTAAAAACACATATCATAGTCAATGTTTACGGAAAGTTTTGCACTTTTTTCGTGCTGTATATCCTGATTGAGTGTGTCATGAAATTCTACTCGTCCGTCTTCCCAAAAGCATTTTTCGTTACCTTCTGAATCGCGTATAAACGTGTCAATCGCTACGCGCTCAGGGCATTTGGGATTCTCTTCTTTATTAGCTTCGGGTTTATCCGCACACGCAAAGCAAGACAAAACGAGAATTAAAGATAGGATTGTTACAAGTATTTTTTTCATATTATTTCTCCTCAAACGTAATGAGATATTATTCTTCCTCGGTGGTTATTGTAACGGGAAAGCCCTTGCTTTCCGGGGAATCATCCAGGCTGTTTTTTCCGAGAATTTTTACATAAAACTTTTCGCCCAAGCAAGGCTGTAACACCTTTAATATAAAGTGGTTTTCCTCTTCCGAATTTTCGGTTATTTCGAATATCTCTTCGTCGTAAGTAAAAAATATATCACAAATATTTATAAAATCCACCTCGCGAGTTTGCAAATGAAAGCACATGTTGTATTTAACACCTACGAATAATATCGCGCTCTTTTCTTGCTGTCTGCCGCTACCGACAAAGTCCGTGTATCTTACTTTTCCGTCTTCCCAAAAGCACTTTTCGTTGCCTTCGACATCACGGATAAAAGTGTCCATGCGAACGTGCGGCGGTTTTGAGGACGACTCTTCTTTTTTGTCTTCCTTGGGTTTATCCGCGCACGCAAAGCAAGATAAAACGAGAATTAAAGATAGAATTGTTACAAGTATTTTTTTCATAATATTTCTCC
>JAFLVD010000019.1:34931-36405 GCA_022508485.1 Clostridiales bacterium
AAACGAGAATTAAAGATAGAATTGTTACAAGTATTTTTTTCATAATATTTCTCCTTCTATTTTATCTAATATCTTAAACTGTCTTTTCATATTATGCTTTTACGCTTCGTTCCGCGACGAGATAAGGATTTCGATTAGCTCGAAAAGGCGCGCCCTTCCGTCGTTTTTAAGATCTAAGCAGTAGGTGTAGCTCTCGTAGTCGAACAGCGCGCTCACGCAATGAAACGAACTTCCCCACTTAACCGAAACGCCCGATATCTCGGTGTCGGTATCGCACAACGAGTAATAACGCTTGGTAAACATTTCCGGCGCGCTTTCCGCTACGACGCGGTATTCGATTTCGTCCTCGGCGGAGTAGTTAACGGTAAGAGCCCAAAGATCCCCTGTTTTTATGCTCGTGTATTCGTAAACGACGCCTAAATCCCCGTCGTAGTCGAAATACAAAAAGCTTGTGCCGTTATTTTCGTTATATTCTTTAATTGTGGTATCAAGCTTATTTAACTCGTATTCCAAAGGGCGAGCAGCGTCGCCCGATTGGTCCGGCGATTCCGGCGCGCTTATCGAACCTCCGCTCTTTTCACCGCCCTGCAACATAAGCGTGGGGACGAGCACGACGGCGACAACCGCCGCCGCGGCAAGCGGCGCGAAAATCGCGACTTTGCGCGCCAAACTATTCCGCCGCGGTTTTTCGCTTACGGACCCTATTTCGGGGTGAAGCTCTTTGAGCTCGTTTACGAGCCGCATATTGTCATTCGAAGCGTTCTGCCGAATGCGTTTGTGAAGGTCTTGTTCTTTCATGTACTTTCTTAGGTATATCGCGTTTTTTTTGTTTTGTCCAAACTTTTTTAAGATAAAAGCTTTTCGAGTTTTTTCAGCGCCTGCTTTAATATGTAAGCGACGGTGCTTTTGGGGATATTTTCTTGCTTTGCTATTTCTCGCACCGTCATTCCCATATAGATTTTACATTCCACAATTTTCTTTTCGTCGTCGCTTAGCGCAAGCATCGCGCGCTCTACGTCGTACTTAATAACGCCGTCGCTTTCGTTTTCGTAGGCCGCGTCGTCGCGAACGGACTCTATCGGCACGTCGCCGGTACGGTTGTCGCGGTTAAATTTGTACGCCTCGTTTTGGGTGATTTTTACTATCCAGGCAAGCCCGTTTTGCTTACGGTCGAACGAAGAGAGCGCGCGAAGGATTTTGTCGTACGCCGAAAAAATCACGTCCTCGACGAGCGATTTGTCGGCTAAGTATTTGTACGCGACGTACTGCAAATATCCGCGCGAATAGTCGATGAATTCCTTCAAACAGTCCTCACCGCTCTTTAACCTCGAAAGGTAGATATTTACTTGCTCGCGCGTCGTTTTCACACAGGTATTTTAACATCGACGCGCCGTTTTGTCAATACTCGCCTTCCCAAATAAAAAAGCTCTCGGTTGCGGTGTATTTCATAGGGATTTATCCGTGGACGAAAAAA
>JAFLVD010000002.1:0-92400 GCA_022508485.1 Clostridiales bacterium
AGGGGTATCGCCAAGCGGTAAGGCAACGGACTCTGACTCCGTCATTTCGAAAGTTCGAATCTTTCTACCCCTGCCACCACACTATATGTTGTGTATCAAGTTTTTCGACTACAACATATAGTGTTTTGTTTTTGGGGCAAATTTTACTCAAACTCCCAATTTAATGACTTATTGCCCGAAAAATAGGCATTTGGCGAGTTTTTGGGGAGTAGGCAGGGCTTTTTTTGAGGCTAAAAACTACTTAATTTCCGTCTGTTTGCTCGCTGAAATCCCATTGAAGATAATCCACCTTTTCGGCTTCTTTGAGCAGGAATTCGTCTGAAAAGTCGGTATAACCTCGGTCTATCCTCGAAGAATGTATCGTGTTGTCATCCTCGTGACCGTCCCACAGCATTACGACTTCGCCGTGTACGCCGCACTCTTTACAGCGCGTAATAAAGCTATATCGCAATTCGTGTAGGTGGTGTTCGGGGAATATACGCTTCATCGTTCCGTGCAATGTGCTGACGTTTACCCTTTTCGCCCTGTCAAAGTCGATATATGGCAGTACGCGGCGCATCATCGGCGTAAACGGTATTCTTCGCTTTACGACGTTCTTTCCCATGCGCTCTTTGCTTGTGTCGCATTCGAGCCATGTGCCGTCGATTATGTTGATAGTTGCTAACTCACTTCGGCGAAGTCCTGTATACAACAGCACAAGTAGCGCGTGCGACGTGTCTTTTTTGAGGTTTGCAAGGCAGTAATTGACTAACTGCTTCTCTTCCTCGTAAGTGAACGCTGAGCCTCGCTTGCTCTGGTAGTTAGGGACAACCACCTTCTTCATGGGCGTGGTAATGTCGTAATCGTCTGCTATTACGTCAAAGATACACCTTAAAACCAAGAACAGTTTGTGCGCGGTACGCAAAACGCCCTTGTCAACATACGTGAGCAAAAAGCTTTGCAGCGCACTTCTGTCTATCTCGGTTACCTTCATTCTCCCGAACACCGGTAGTATGTCGTGATTGAGCATACGCGCGTACTCGGTATAGGTCGTCTCTTTGGTCGTAACCTTTTTAATGTTCAACCATTCTTCGGCGTATTCGGCAAACGTTTTGACTTTCTTCCCATTCAGCTTGGGTTTGTCGTCTTCGTCTTTGTGGTTTAGCTTATCGATAAACTTTTGTTTAAGTGTTGTTAAGTCTTTGGACGAAACTTCTATGTGAAGATCCTTTCGGCGTAACCTCGCTTCATACACCCCATCCTTTCGGAGTCGATAGTGTACAATCAAGTCATTCGTCGCAAAAACTTTTAGTGATGTCGGCATTTGTGAAATCTCCTTTTTAGTGAATTTTAGCACATTCCGACGACCCTCAACCTTGCTTTTCTGTTTTTTGGGGATCAATCCCGTAAGCACTTGCTCGTATATCTCGTTTTGTCTCTTAATCGATTCGAGCAGCTGCATAACGGAATCGTCCGCTTGTAGTGTGACTGTTTGTTTCAATTTCCCTTATTCGGACTTTAATGCGAATTTACTTCGCGTCCTTATAGCTGTGAATACTATGTTCTCTTTTCATAGCGTGTTCCTCCTTGTTCTCAAGATTTTTAAATGCTAAATTGTTATTAAAATCACATTGATTTTTTCTTTTGAAATTGAAGAAGCGTCTTCTACTAAACATACCTCTCCCGCCAATTCTCTCATGTGCTTTGATTTAACTAAAGCAACTAGGGCTTCTTTTATGTTTTTTGAGTCATCCAACAAGACCATAAACTTATAGTATTTTTCTGAACAAATTTTTGATTTTGTTTTCCCTTTCTTTAATGCATACAAATCTTTAATAATTTTTTTTCTTTGGTTCGCCCCAAATCGATTACCTTTACATGGGACATTGCCTTTAACTTCAGCCACAATGGGAATGCCATCATTAAATAACACATCAAATCCATTAGCATTTACAGAAGTGTGTTCTAAATCAACTTCCATTCGTTCAAATTGTGTTCTATCAATAAACCCCAGCTGTTTAAGCCGCTCTAAAAAAGCTAAGGTAAGCTTATATGTGATGAAGTTATTAATTACACTCGTGGCATTTTTTAGTACTAAGAGATCTTTAAGCTGAATATCTTTTTTGAATATCAAGCTCGTTTCGCATATAGGGGATAATGCATCTTGGAGACTCTTTAATAGCGCTTCTTCTTTTATCATTTATCACCTCCATATTTTTCTTTAAGCGCTTCCCATCCGGCATAGATGAGTTGCACTTTGGTAAAGCGATTGTCTTTGAGAAACTTGTTCAGCTCCTCAAAGTCCTCACGCTTGATCGACGTACCCCAGACGGCGTGTGCCGCCTTGCGTTCCGCCTTGTGCTTTTCCTCGTACCTCTTGTCGATTTCTGATTTTGGCGTTCTCATACAGCTTCCTCCGTGTAAATTAGTTCGTGCAGTATTTCTTCCTCGATGGCGTGTTGCATCACCGTAAGCCTATGGTAATCTTCCATAAACTCCCCTGTCCGCTTGTACAACGGACTCTTCGAGAGCTTTGCATAGAGGACATTGTACATATCCTCTGCCTGCTTGTCCACGCCGTGCAAGTATTCGGGAAGATTTGCAATCGTCCAATCAATTCCCTTGTCTATCAGATACTTGCGCTTGAGCGTGCCGTACTTGCCGTAAACATGACTGCACGGTTTAACGAGCCGCTGATACCGCTTAATCTCTTCCACCGTCAAGCCTTCGTCCGCTTCGACTTTTGCCAACAGTTCTCTGTCTGTCACCATAAACACCTCCGAAAAATACATCGTCGTATCAATACGATTGTATATATTTTACCAAAGGTTTTTGCGATTGTCAAGTGTTTATACGAATGTTAATACGATTAGTTATTCCACATTGGCGATCACCTCCTTTTCTTTTGCTGTCGACTTTTAATCGTCATCGTCCATCGCGTTCAACATATCCACCTCATACTTCATCATAAAGTTCGGCGTGTCGCGCATATAGCCGCACTCGAAATTGCGTGGAGATACTACTTGTTCTTGCAGTTCCTTATTCTTCGCGTTAAATAGCGAGCAAATGAGTGACTTACTTATTGTCGTGTTCATCACAATCTCTTGCATCAAGCGTATCATCAACTCTATGCGCTCGTCCGGCACCGTCATTATTTTCTGTGGACGCGGATCGGGATGATTTTCCTCAAGCCGAATGGTTGTGTCGAGCTTACTCTCTAACAGTAGCGGCAGCCCCAACCTCAGAGCGTCGTTTGCCAACTGATTAAAGCTTTTGTAGTACGGCAACAGCTGTTCGATTATTCGGAGCATATCTACTTCGTTCACCGAAATATATTGCCTTGTGTTACCACTTAAAATTGCTTCCCTATTCATAGTTTTCTCCTTTAAAATAGAAGTGGGTTTCCCACTTGCTTGTCTCAAAAGTACACTTTGGTGGACTTTTCTTAACCTGCTTCCTTCCGGCGCCCACCACGCACCACTTTGCTTGCTGTTTGCTTGTCATTTGCTTACCGCCTTTCAGACACTATTTCGTTGTAATGCGTTAAGATTTGGTACAAACTTTTGCAATCTGAATAGCGCGAACCATCAAGCATTTCGTCAAGCATTGTCCAATCTACTCCGTCCGTTAAGTGCATACTCGACTTATAAATATCGTTCCTTATCTGTGGATGATTTTTAAGAAAACCGTCCATTCCGATTGACACAATATGTTGTTGAGCTGCACTAACCTGTTCGCTTGTTACAGGTATTCTCTCTGCTTTACCGCCCTTTTTTCCGACATAACTACGAACCTTAGATAACGCTAACTTACGCTTTGCAAGCGTGTAATACAAGTCCACAGGCGAACATAACTTACTCGGTTCTTCATTGTTAAACGCATAGTTATACAATGCTTTTATGTATATTCCGGCTTGCTTATCGTCCATTAGTTCTACCGCTTCGTAGAAGTTACGATAGAATGTAAAGTGTTTCATCTGCCTGCTTGCGCGTATTGTTTTGTCGCTTAACTGTGCCTGCTTGTCCGCTTCAAGAAAGTCAACTATGTTGCCCCAAAGAAATATCATCTTCTTATCTGACAGTTCGGTTTCACTGCTTGAGAAAATATACTCGCACATTCGACGCAGCAATTTTCCGCGTTCTTCGTCATTAAGCACATCCATAAGTTCGGCGTACAGATCATAAAATGTGAATTGTTTTAGTTGTTTTTGTTCCATTATTCCTCCATGTATATTTTGTTTGTTACATTATTGCAAGCATTTAAAGACCGCTTACAAGTCTCTTATTAGTCCATAAGACACCACCTCCTTTAATATCTCCATCTACTTAACCAAGGACACGAGAATTGATTTTGCAACCATTTTGCAGAAAAAACTTTACAACCCCCTCACTATAAAGCCGTAGGAAACGACAAAAAATCGGGTTTTTACAAAAATCTAATCTAATTCTAATTTTTTTCCCTCTACTTAACCAAGGACACTAAATTTGTTTTTACAACCACTTTGTAGAAAAATTTTATTTATCCATCACTATAAGGACGTAGGAAATGCAAAAAGTTGACGGTCTAACTATATTTTCCGAAAAACTTGCCATCTACTATAAAGCCGTAGAAAACGATAAAAGTCCGTGGTTAATTCAAAATTTCCGGAAAAATTTTTTATACCCATCTATATTAACAAGGACACGAGATTGAATTTTACAACCACTTTTTATAAAAAACTTTCATATCCCTCTACTTAACCAAGGACACTTATAGCCAAAAGTTCACGGTCAAATTGAAAATATAATCAAATTCTAATAAATCTCTCTACATTAACAAGACACGAATTTACAAAACGTGGCGGTCAAAATACAAATTTTCAAAAAATATTTCACATAACACCTCACTTATTAGAGAAAAAGGGGTCTATAACAAAATATCTTTTCAATTGCAATATCCATCTACTTATCCAAGGACACTTATAGTCAAAAAAATAGACGCATCCCGAAATTTTAATAAATTTCTAATAACTCCATCTATATTAACAAGGACATGAGATTTGAAAAGTACACGTTTTATTGATAAATTTCTCAAAATAATTTTCTTATCCATCTATTACTCCTAGGACACTTTTTTACTTTTTACAACCATTTTGCAGCAAAAAACTAATCCCCCTCACTACCCCTAGGACACTTTTTTGAAAAAGTTCACGGTCAAATTGAGAATTTAATCTAATTCTAATTTTCGACCACGAAAAAAGGAAGCTCTTTTGAACTTCCTAAAACAATTTCCTTTTTATTTGTACAGAATCCTACTTCAAATTTTTCATCAAATCTATAACTCTTGCTTTATTCTCGCCGCTCAATGTTTTATACAGCTCAAATAGCTCCTTTGCTTCCTTGTAGTTAGCAATATCTTCAAAGAAAAACTCTTCTGGAATTGATCTGCAAACTTGTATTGCATCAAGCAATACCTCAGACGGCATAGCTAAATCGCCGTTGTCAAACTTTGCTATATACGCCTTGGATTTTCCAATTTGTCCTGACAATTCTCTTGCCGATAAACCAGCTCTTGCTCTCATCATTCCTAACCTGTCAATCAAAAACTTCCTTGCCGGTGTAACGTTTTTCTTCATAATTCCCTCCGTTACCACCATTGTAAGTTAGCGTATTTTGAATTGTGCCTACTATTTATGGTAAAAATTGATTGTAATTCAACGATTATATGTTATAATGCCCATAAATACTAAATTTATACCATTGACAGTAGGCGAAAACATTATGACAGTATGTTTTATAGGTCACCGCACGATTGAAAATGCCGAACAGATTAAAGTTAAACTGTTCAGCTTACTCTCAAAACTTATATCCGACTGTGCAGATATATTTCTATTTGGTAGCAGAAGTGATTTTGACTCGTTATGTTGGGAAGTTGTAACCGAGTTAAAAGAGTAGCATCCTCATATCAAAAGAGTAAGCTATACTGCACCACACGAAACTGCCTTCACATCAAAAGAAGAACGCGAACAATGTGAGCGATTCTTTTCTCAAATGATGAAACAAGAAGTTCATTATATGGACTACGAGGAAACTATATGCTCTCAGAAGTCGCCAACGGCAAATAAGAACGCCTACATAATGCGAAACCAAGAGATGATTGACAACAGCGATGTATGTGTTTTCTACTATAATAAAGATTACTTACCGCCCAAACAAAAGCCGTCAAACAAATACCTTCCAAAACACCAGCCTAAGAGCGGAACAGCAATAGCCTATACCTACGCAACACAAAAAAAGAAAACGATAATCAACCTATACCAAGATTAAAGCCGGGAGTTTATCAACTCTCGGCTTTATATTCTTTTAATGCTTTATGGCAAAAGTAAATAATAATGCGGCAGGTATAATATAAAATTCTTCATTCAGCAAATCTACGTATTTGCTCGGATCGTCGTTTAGAATTGACCTGTCGCAAATTGCTAAATAACGATTATCCGATATTCCAAAAAATACATAATCGACACTCGAATTGCGAAAGATTTCGAGAAACTGCTTAGTCCTAAGTAATATTACAGGCTCGCCAATATTATCATTGGTTTTATAGTGAGTCCCAAACACAGTAACATCTTCAACTAAAAATGAGATAACAACCTTTTGAGGAGTAACACCCAATTCATTTTTACAATTTTCTATATACTCTTTAACTTTGCCGTTATGGTCCTCATAAAATTTCTTAAAGCTTGCAATATAATTATTTCTATATTTATCCCCATCTGCTCCCATGTGATACGTGATTGTATTCCCTTTTTCCTCGCTATAACCTTGCTCAATCACTTTTTCACTTTCATAGTTTGTTGTGGAACTTTCAACCTCTCTTTCTACCGCTTGATTAACTTTCTTTGTGTTCCTTCTCAATGAAGAACCATTTCTATTCATTGGCGAACAATCAAATGCAAAATGCTCAAAAATGTATAAAGTCAAAGTGGATTTATCAAAGTAGTAACCATCAGGTCTTTCAAAATCGTTACTTTGCATTAGCATATCAATTAGTTGCACAAACGGCTGCTGATTATTCGTTAGTGTTAGAATAGCCACCTTAGAGCTACCTCTGTTTGAAATGTATTTTGCTCTAAATCCACTGACTTCCTTTTTGTCCTTATGGTCATTATTCATATACGTTATATTACTCCTTACGCTTAATATTGAACAGCCGAGAGACATCCCACTCTCGGCTTTAATACTTCTATTTAATCTTTTCGCAAACTCTTATAAAGTTCTCTCGCCATCGCTTCCATAACCCTTTGATAAAACTCTGTATCGCTAAACAATTTTCTATAAGAATCAGCGTTTTCAAGATAACATTGGGTAGCAATCTGCTTGAACTTATCGGGGAACAACGAAGTTACAAACATTTCTGCTGTAGTGTCATGCGCATAACGCTTAAATTTCTTTACTTCACTATCAGACATAAACATTTGATAAATGCTCTCAATGATAACCCTATCCCCTTCGTTAAAATCGCCATCAAACCGCTCGTTTACCTTATCAATAATGTTTTGCAGAGTGTCTTTCTTCGGCGCTTTTGCCTTACTCTTATCCGACGATGGAACTAAATCCGTATCCTTTTTATCAAGTATAATAGCACCTTTGAATGACTCTTTCAAAGATGTATATTCCAACTTAATTTTATCAAGAATATCAGGTTGGAAATAACTATCTACAGGTAATAACGGCAAAAGATTAGACAAGAAAACATATTCTTTGAAAAGTTCTTCATCGTGAAGTCTTACAAGTTGTGTGATATAAGCATAGCATTTAACGAATTTTCGTATTGCAAGGCGGCAGTTAAACCGTTCTTCTTCGGTTGAAATATCGTTATAGCGTTCTATAATAGGCTTTATAATGCTACTTAACCTACCTAAATCAACAGCACTTTGCTTTGACCCATTATGCTTAACCATAAAATTGTAGTACTTTTCTACATCATGAAAGTTATAAAGCAAATAAGGCTTAATTTTTGTCCTTAAGTCGTAAACCTTATTAAAGTCGGTTCTACCATCCAATAACGTAGCTTCATAATACGGCTGAAAGCTATCTTTAATCTGCTTATCGGTGTTCTCGAAATCAAGAACAAATGTGTCATACTTATCCTTGCAAGTCCTATTAAGACGAGAAAGCGTTTGAACTGCATTGACGTCTTTAAGCTTTTTGTCAACGTACATAGAATGCAGCAACGGTTCGTCAAAGCCAGTTTGATATTTATTAGCAACGACAAGAATATTATATTTTTCGCCACGAAATGCCTTTCTGAACTTCTTGTCCGTTGTAATTGGCTGACCGTTCTCGTCAACATTAAGCCCAGCTTCCGTATATTCTACGTCATCGAGTTTTACCATTCCAGAGAACGCAACCAAAACATCGCATCCTACGCTCTCTTTGGGGTGCCTTTTTAAATATTCCTTTATTGCAAAATAATATCTCACTGCGTTGGCTCGACTATCGGCAATAACAATAGCCTTGCCTTTACCGTTAATCTTAAATCGCCCACTTTCAAGAAAGTTGGACATTATCATCTCTGTTTTGTCTGCAATGGTAAAACCATGTTCTTTATAATATTTAATCAAGGCTCTGGTTGCAGGGCCCTCAATAAGTTCGGGATTGTCTGCAGAAATTTTAACGAGCTTAAAAGCCTCATCTATAGTAGTATAGCTTTGCAGCACATCTAAAATAAATTCTTCTTCAATCGCTTGACGCATCGAATAGATATGGAACGGACGCATCTTTTTTCTTATTGGATCGTATGTACCAAACAATTCAATCGTTTTATTTTTTGGTGTCGCCGTAAAAGCAAAGAAGGACTGATTAGCGTGCTTACCTTGCGAAAGAATGGAACAAACAATATCGGAAGACAAGTCAACTTCCGACTCGTCAATTCCCTCTTCTTCAGCAAAAGCCTTTACAGCCTTATCCAAATCAATTAAGGATTTGCGTAATGTCTTAGCACTTTCACCCGATTGTCCTTGATGAGCCTCGTCAATAATGATAGCAAACTTTCTACCTGTTAAATTATCAAAATCTTTGTAGGCAAAAAGAAACTTTTGAATGGTACAAATTATTATACGCTTTTTATCATTTATTGCATCTTTTAATCCACGAGAACGCTTTTTCTCGTCAATAGCCTCAACTAATCCCGGTGTATGATCAAAACTATTAATTGTATCTTGCAGCTGACTATCAAGAACGACACGATTAGTTACTACAATAACGGTATCGAAAATAGCTTCATCGTCATCGTTATGCAAAGAAGCCAAACGGTACGCAATCCACGCGATAGAATTAGATTTACCGCTACCGGCAGAGTGTTCGATAAGATAGCTTTGCCCTACTCCTCTTTCCTTTACGTCAGAAACCACCTTCTTTACAACGTCGTACTGATGATAGCGAGGGAAAATGAGTTTTTCTTTCTCGATTACACGAGTCGCTCCATTCTTAACAACTTCTTCCTTTTCTTTTACATACGAAATAAATCTATGAATAAGGTTAAGTAAGCTATCACGCTGCAACACTTCTTCCCAAAGGTATGAAGTGGAATAACCATCGGGATTGGTCGGATTACCTTTGCCACCGGTATTACCGGCACCATTGGAACCTTGATTAAACGGCATAAAGTATGTAGACGGCCCTTGTAGCCAAGTTGTCATATACGCTTCATAAAGGTCAACCGCAAAGTAAACTAGGAAACGATGATTAAACCTAAAACAAAACTCTTTGGGATCTCTATCGTTCTTAAATTGCTCGATAGCGCAACGAACGTTTTGACCTTTATATTGATTTTTCAGCTCCAATGCAACGATTGGAATACCATTGACCGTCAATACCATATCAATGGTATTTGTATTTTGCTTAGAATATGAAAACTGACGAGTAACACCTAGGATATTGCTCTCGTAAAGTTTAATCTGTGTTTCGTTAAGTTTGGATTCCGGCTTAAAGTAGCAAACCTTAATGTCTATACCCATATCCTTAATCCCGTTCTTAAGGACATAGATAAGACCATGTTCAGCGATACTATCCTCTAACCGACGGTAGAGTTTTTCGGGAGCGTCATCACCATAATACTTAATGTAACGAGCCCATTGTTTCGGCTGAGTTTCAGCGATAAAGTTTATAAGCACTTCAAGATAAATGCCTTTTTCTTTATCATAATGATACTTATGTATTCGATGCCCATCAGGATTGGTATAGGAAAACTGCTCATAACCGCCAGCTTCGCTTATGAGAAAATCTTCAATATCCTGCTCAAAACGTCTTTCGCTTTTATCCATTGTCGAATTTCCTTTTTATAATTTTACTTTAATCACGTCTTCGGGCAAACCTAAAGTTCGCGCCGTTTCATCATCAGTATTTATAATGCGATAGTCGAAAAAATTGAATTTATCTTTATCAGCTTGATAATAAGTTAAAGCAGCTTCGCAAATCTTTTCACACAGGAAAACAAGATTAATATTATAACAATGACACTCTTTACTGCCGTCAGGCTTTTCCTCAATGCAACTTGATTCAAGCGGAATATGGGCACTATTCTCTCGAACAATCAAAGCAAACTGCTTAATCTTGAGTTTCGTCTTATCAATGCTTGGATTCCCATCGTGCAATAACTTACAACGTAAGTCGTATATTATATCTGCATCTGCTTGTAAACCAAACGGTTGCTTTAAGCAAACATAGTCATTTAACCATTGTTTGTATCTTTTGGCTGTTGATTTTTCATTCGGATATTTCGCCTTACCGCAAATATCCGGCAGAGTTAGTGCAGTAGTTAAAGCGGATATATAACAGCAATTATGCAAATCTATTGAAATTTCATTTACCAATCTTTCTACCATTACGCAATTTCCTTTTTGCCTGTAACATATTCATAAATCAATGATTTTTTATATTCTTTCAATTCATCGATTTTTTGTTGCTTAATAGAAATAATACTGTCTATATCAGTACATATCATATCCAGATGATCTGCAATTTTCCGCTGTTCTTCCAACGGCGGAATAAAAATACGATAATTAAGTATTTTTTCTTGTGAAATGGTTGGAATTGTTCCGCCAACCACTGAACAATCAATTTGTGCGCGAGTTAAAGGGGTACATAAAAAATAACATAAATATTTATTATAAATTTTAAAATTTCTAATTACTATAATCTGAGGGTTTATTGTCGCCTCCATCGGTAAAGTTTCTACGAATGCAACTTTCCCAAAAGTTGATCCTGTTTTAACAAATAGAATATCTCCTCTTTTTATTTGAATTTCTGGACTTTCAAAATATTTATCCCAAGTCAAGAATGAACATTTTTCATAATTCATTTTCATATCTTTCATATTTGATGGGCTTAAAGTAATAGCCCCTTCGCCTTCATCCACCATATCTTCTTGCCTATATCCTCTAAATCCAATACGCCCAAAAACCTCACAAACATTTTTAAGCTTGCGAACATCCCACCCACTAGGAATTTGTCCTACCCATTCTATTCCACTATCTTTCATTGACGCAGATTTATTGAGACCTTTTGTGACCGCTTCGGTAATGACCGATTGCTTATAGACTTTTAATTCCTCAATCGTCGCCTCTACATGCGCAATAAGTCTATCAATCGTCGATACTTTCTTTTGTACGAACTCTACAATTCTTTTTTGTTGTTGGATGTTTGGTAAAGGAATAACAATGCTTTTCATTTCTTGCCAGCGAGTTGTCCATAAATCAGCAACAATACCATGCCCCCATCTATAGAACTCCTCCGCAAATCCGTAGTTCTTCATTATAAGATTTGTATATTCAGGAAGAATCATATCTTGATTGTCAGTATATAAAACCGTATTGATTAAAGATACCGATCCTTCAAATTCAGATACACCACAAGATTGTTTTCTATCAGATCGCGAATTAATTACAAAATCGTTTACCTTAACCATTTTTCGATTGTCATTCGCATCTGTTTTGGCGACGTTGTCCATTTGCGGCACAATGCCATTCCTAGTCACAGAAAGCGGCGGATAATCAGTATCGTTTACTTTTTCGTTACGGCATCTGAAAATTGAACCTATTTTTATAAGCTCCCAATCATTCGGTATTTCACCTATCCATTCAATCCCGCTATTTTTCATTCTCATCCCTTTAAACCCGTAATCAACGCCGGCAAAACAGCAACCATAACATCAGTTGTTTTATCAGCTAACCACTTTAATATTGCAGACACTTTTTCTCTGACTTTATTTCCGTGTCTTTTACTCTCCAATAACTTTTGTAATTCATTTAATTGCGTTTTAATGTATTGCAATTCTTCACTGTCAATTTTTTCGCAATCATCAAGTTCTTGAATACTTTGTTCAATAGAAAAATGAACCGTCTGATTATTAACCTGCGAATTATTTTGAACAACATTAACCGCCGACGATGGGCGATTTTCCAATTGTTCTCTATCAAATTCACATGGCAATCTTCTTATGTATTTATTTAGTTTACATGTTATCTCATAGGACATAAGATAAACATCATCAATCGGTTCATCATTATCCCAACCTATCACATCTTTGTATTCTTCTATTACTTGCATTATTATATGACGTCTATATTGATCACTAGCATTTCCTATATCGTAAATTGCTTGTCTGATTTCAAGCAATTTATCATAATAAGGCTGAGCATTCAAAATTCCTTGTAATGCCTCATGCAAAATACACAAATTTCTATTTATTTTATCACTAGAATATGAAAAACCTTGTCCAGATAATGATCGTGTTATTGTCTTATGCCAGGTTATAGAAGACTTGTATCCAAAGCCACTCGCCTCTATCTTCTTATCTAAATTCATTGCCTCTTCATAATAAGGCTCGCCACCCATATTATGTTCTTTTAAATGGTCAATTTCAGCAATAAACCTTTCGATTTGTTCTATTTGATTTATAGTAATCATTCTCCAAACAGCTCCTTCATAAGCTTTCCTTCCTCGGCGTTCATTTCGACAAGATGGGCAAAGATTTCTTCCGATTTGCGAGGCGGAACAAATTTATAAAAAAGACGTGTAAACGGGATCTCGTATCCGATTTTATCCTTGCTTCTATCCATATAGGCAAGCGGATTATAAGGTAAGACATTCTTTTTGAAATATTCGTCTATATCCTCTTGCAAAGGAATAATTTCGCTATCTGTTTTACCTTTAACCGGCTGTCTCTTACCCTTTTTAAGTATAGGACTGCCGTTATCATCGGCAATGGCTGTTTCGACAGTTACTTTCGTATAAGCAAAACATTCATTGTCATAAGTTTTACTTTCAACAAACAAACTACCCTCCGAATATTCTTGATTCTCGAAATCGTCATATGCCTGCATAATAAGGTCAATACAAGCATCATCTAAGTCTACGCGCTTGTTGCCAATATTTTTACGACGTTTAACAAAACATTTACTTGCATCAATTAGCTGGACTTTACCAAGACGACGCTCTGACTTATCTTTTGTAATCACCCAAATATAAGTTGATATCCCCGTGTTGTAAAAGAGATCGGTAGGCAGTTGAATAATTGCCTCTACTAAATCCTGCTCTATAAGATAACGGCGTATTTCGGAAGGGCCACTACCTGCATCGCCTGTAAATAATGACGAACCATTTTGAATTATCGCCATACGACCGGAGCCTTCTTTAAGTTTCTTTACGCCGTTAAGCATAAACAGAAGCTGCCCATCGGAAATAGCAGGCAAGCCCGGGCCGAATCTTCCATCATAACCTAATCTAGCCTCTTTTTCGACAGAATCTTTTTCACGTTTCCAATCTATCCCAAAAGGAGGATTAGAAATTATATAATCAAATTCAAACCCAGAATATGCATCTTCGGAAAGAGTATCACCAAACTTCATACCACTTGCGTTACCGCCCTTAATAAGCATATCTGCTTTTGCTATAGCGTAAGTTTCAGGATTAAACTCTTGGCCGAAGCAAGTAATATCAGCTTCAGCATTGATAGCCTTTACATGTTCCGTTAAACATCCGAGCATCTGACTTGTTCCCATAGTCATATCATAAGCGGTTTTGTAGCACCCGTTTTTCTTAATATCTTCCTTTTCGGGCGATACAAGAAGCTCAGTCATAAGATAAATAATATCTCGGCTTGTAAAGTGAGCTCCTGCCTCCTCATTGTAACTTTCAGAAAATTTACGAATGAGTTCTTCAAATATGTAACCCATATCCATTGATGTTATCTTATCCGGCGACATATCCGCTTTTTTAGAGTTGAACTCTTGAATAACAACGTAGAGAACATTGCCTTTAATCATATTTTTTACTTCATCGGCAAACTTAAAGTTCTCAAGAATATCTTTTACATTATCTGAAAAACCTTTAAGATAGTCATCAAAGTTAGCTTCCAAACCATCAGGATCGGCAAGAAGACGAGCAAAATCATACTTGCTTGTATTGTAAAATAAATAACCCGAAGCACGACATAATGCCCCATCTCTTACTTCACCTTCATAACCCCGTTCATTGAGCATGGCATAAGCCTGCAAAACTTTATCCTTAGTAGCAGCCAAAGCATCATCAAAACGCTTTAAGACCGTCATAGGAAGAATAACTTTCCCATATTCGTGTGGCTTATAGAACCCAACCAAGTGAGTTGCAATTTCCCAAATAAGATTGGCTTTTTCTTGTACATTTATCGTAGTTTGCTTTTCTCTCAAGTCAGCCGTCATGTCTCTCTCCTTTTGTATCATTCCTGATTATTTATCAATAATAACTTCCATAATATCGGAAATATCACATTGCAAAACATTGCAGATTTTCAGCAGCACAGATGTATTTACATCTTCGTTTCTACCAAGCTTAGCCATGGCGGTAGTCGTAATACCTGCCGCTTTGCGCAAATCTTCCTTCTTCATATCTTTATCAATAAGAAGTTTCCACAACTTTTTATAGCTCGCCGCCATATTAAATCCTCTCTATATAAGTTATATAAATTATAGCATATACTATTTAAAATTGCAAGATTATCTCTAAAAATTAGAGATGGTTTTTAAAATTAACATCAGCAAAAAACATTATCAATACATCTTATTCGCAACATATAGAGTATCCATTACAAAAGTATCGTAAATTTTATTCAATTTATTAAGACAACGCTTCAATTTAATGTGGTCGTCTTGATCATATAATTCTGCATATAGTTTAACTATTACATCAACCAACATTTTTACTTCATATGACGATAGAGCTGATTGATATGTAACCATATTACATAGTGAGAATATCAATTTGCTTCGCTTAGATAAACAATTAACTTCGTTCAAATCAGATAGAAAACCATACCACTCATGCTGCTTTAATGGCATCATTTTCTTCAAAATAGAAATGGAAAATTTCTCGCTATTTTCACCATTCAATATAATATCAATTATTGAATGAGGGCTGGTAGATCTGGTTGTTTTAGGTTTAAGAGACAATAATAATTTTTTTGCCCTATTTTGTTTTTCAATATCATTGTCTTTCTTAATCACTTCAGTGCAGCATGACAAAATCAGTTCTGGCTTAGCTTTTAGAACTTCTTTAGTCAAGTCCCCAAAAATATTATAGTAGCAATAGTAATACGGAATCCTTGCCCCTATAGTTTCTAAATAATTCCCACCTGCTTCAATTGCTTGACTGAGGATATCATGAAAATTCTCAGAATACTTAACAACAAAATGATCTAATAGTTGAACCGACATGAATCCACAAAGAACTCGAAGATCTTTATTTACAATTTTCGTGAACATATCTATTGTATATTGTTTGTCAAAATTCCAAATCGGATATATTAAATCGACGGCTGACAGCAATAATACCGGATGAGATGAATCATAACAATCATTAATAATATCTTTTATAGATGGATCTAAACTCTTTTTGTCCAAAAGTGTGTTTGCAAGAGCTGTTATGGCACAGGTCTGAACACGATTTATCTTTTCTATATCTAAATCATGCGTAGTAAGTGATTCCAACTTCTTATCCCAATTGTGTCGCCATACATTCATTACTTCTGTTTCATATTTATCTGGATTCTGTGCTATTTCCACTAATTTAGCATCAATCCAAGAATCGTGCAATTTGTTGTTTTCAATGAAGTGAATAAATGATTGTAAAAAGCGCTTATCACTAATATCGAAATACTTTTTATATACATCCAGACGCGTACTAGTATCACAGATTTCGATATTTTCTACAGATGACCATCGTTGCAAAATACTGTTTTCGTTCTCGCTTAATCCAGAGCATATCGCATCAACAAAATCACGCGGTATATTATCCAAACTCAATGCAAGTTTAACAAACAACGTTTGTTTGATACCTGCTGCCATAGAAATAGCTCTACAAAAACTACCCCTATCATATTCAACATAATTCCCATCATCATCTATCTCATTATCCCCTCGACTTCGGTTACCTGTTTTAGGATTAATCAGAATTTGTTCCCACGTTTTTATACTGAATTTATGCCATTTCTTTGCAATACCGCTGACAACACTCCGCGCTACGCTAACCATGCTATCAGAAAAATTATAATAATATTCTGCTTCAGGGAATTTTCTGTAAAGATATTTAACATACTCGCGTGTCGATTCATCCATCATATCAATTGGAATAGCGCATAATAATACTTTTTGTTCTTCTTCGAAAAAGTGATAAAAATACCCACGTTTACGTTGCTCAAATCTATCTTTTGCAAACTCTAATAATCTTGGTGATTTATATAATTTGATTTGCTTTATGAGACAATCAAAATGTAATTGGTCTAACTCTGTACACTTATTCTTAATTATATCATGTAGATAACCAAGCTGCACCTTGTGTCGCCTAAAATCTAAAGTCTTTATATACTCATCATCAATAAGATGTTTAAATATGATTAATGACTCAGTTGAGCTACTATTTGCCAAATGCTTAAGGGCTATATTTCTCAATAAGGCATGTGGAGAATAAAGAAGATTATAATATTCATCTTGTTGCGAAAAGTTTAAGGCTATCTCTAATAACTTTTGAGCCATATTTTTTGCAAAGCTATATCTAAAATCATTATACCCTGCTAAATCCCATTCACTACAATTAGCAATTAAATAATCTTTTGCACAGTTTAAAAATCTATTAGGATCTTGTTGCACTACTTCGATCAATTGCGATAAAGAATTATCCAAACTGTAATGAGTTTCATAATCCAAATTATTTTTAAAGATATATTCTATGTACTTGCTAGCACGAGACGGGCTTAGTGACAATATGCTTTCCCAATAAAGATGACTCGCTCTGCTAGGGATCTTGGATAATAATTCAATCTTCAGATCGAACATTCTATCAGACGAATTTATATCATCTATCTGATAATATAAATGAGTTAGTACATTTTCATCCCATTGTATATAATTTAAATAATCTTGAATTTGAGATAAGTACCCATCATTTAAACCGCTTGCATAAAATAAAAGATTAACTACAGTTATCTTATCGGTTTGAGCAGATGATTTTTTTAATTCCGAAAAAGCATCTGTTTTAATATAAGCTTGTAAAAAAACATGATTATTAATAGTAAGATAGTATAAATACTTTTTTCCATATTTTTTGCACATTAAAATTCTAAGTGCCAATGAAATCGTATCTGGATCATCATGCATAGTGGTTTTAAAAGACTCAAGAGCAATATGGCGAATAAAAGAACAAATTCTTTTACTAAATAATACTGCCCTCATTAGTCCCGAATAATCATTGCTATTATTTTCTACAAATTCGAAATACTGTTTTAATACTTCATAATCTTTTATAGCAGTATTATTGTATTTACTGATTATTTTTACTACATTTCCACACCTATTAATTTCTTGATCCAACTCTATTGCAAAAAAATAGTCTAATATGCTTTGATGTGCAAATCTAATATTAGAATTAATCTCTTCACTTATACCACAAGAACAGAACCTTTCCAGCAAATTATTCCCAAACTCTTTCTCGATTTCATAATATGGGATCATTTGGGTATTTCGATTGCGCATTTTGTTTACCATGAATTGTAAAAGTCTACGAGCTTGCACCTCGGAACAATCTGCATCTTGAATTTCGCGCAATTTTTTATTTATGTATTCTCTAATAATATCTGATGCTTTTTCTATATGTGCACCATCTGATAATTCCATAAACATTCTAAGATTATTTATGTTATAAAGCATTTTTTTTAAATTAGGGCTAAGCAAAGAATAAGCATTTCCGCCAATAATTTCGCGTATATCTGAATCCTTTAAAGGTCCTACATCTACGGAACAATCGCTTAATTTAGGCATACCACCTTCAAAAAAACGCAATACCTTTTCAGCATCAATTGTTCTACATACAAATATTAATTTGACATTTCCATAGTATATTGCTTCTTTAACTAATTCGCAGCACACTGCAAAAGCAGAAGTTGAATTAGTAACACTCCAACGAATTGCGTCCAACTGATCAATAATTAAATACCCGATACGTTTATTAGCAATCTTTGAAAGCGTTAATATAGGAGAAGCGCTTAAACCAAGTTGTTTCCCAAATTCATGAGCACTCCCATTAGGCATACGAGCATCCAGACTTACAGGCAAATACAATTCGTTTTTCTCATCAAAATATTCACATAATTGATATACAAGCCCGCTCTTTCCTGCACCGGCTTTGCCATGTATTATGACTACATTCTCATTATCAATTTTCTTTATCAGCTCAGTAAATTCGTTACGTTTATAGCTTTTTTTATTGATTAATTTTCGACTTATATTTATTTTATACTCGCTACATAAGTCATGCATCTGTCTTGTTGCATTGGGTTCATCAATAACATATTTCTTTACACCGTTATCGGACAAATATTTCCATAATTCATCCGCATATATTTCTTGTGATAATTTATTATTTCTTATTGCATAGTGTCTCAGTAATTGAAAAGCCTTATATCCCCCATCAACGGCTTTTATATTATTCTGAAAGTCAATAATAAACTTTTCCAAATCGTCATCAATCATTTTCAAGAAGAATTTCTTATAAAAATGAATGATGTCATCACCATTAAAATATTTTGTAATCTCATTCTCAAGCTTGATGAAATCTTGGGAATTGTCTTTAGTTATAAATTCCTTTCTAAAATCTACATAACTATTAAATGCAAGAGCGTGACGACACAAGTCTCTTAGAAAAATAAAAGATAATGGCGATACCAAAACATAATTTCTTCCTTGCGAAATATGATAACAAGCGTTTTTTATAATACCAATACTAATTAGTGTGTCTACACTCCACGAATCGTCATTACCGTGACGAGACTTAACTTGTACAACTGTTAATTGATTATCATCGTCACGCAAATATATATCGCCACCTGATTCTAGTGTGCGATTGAAGGATTCAGACATCACGGACAAATATTTGCCATCTAACATTTGTCCGTAATAGTGTATTAAAACATTATCTTCATAAAAATTAGAGTTTTTTTCGGCCTCACCGCCGGGTCTATGTGACATATTATAATTCCTTTTCGTTTGTTAAAACAATTAAACAAAAATCTTGCTCATCGTGAAGTTTTACGGATGTCTACGATCGTATTTTACGATTATCAGAAAGTATAGAATAATTTATATTAATTATAACATAATTCTATATTTTTTCAAAGCTGTTTAAATATAAATAAAGAGTTTTAAACTGCGCTTATATGGCTTCATCTTAAAGTTTTTATATAACCACACCGGGTATTCCCAATATTTTTATTTTTTCCTCATGTAATAACCTAATTCTTTTAAGGCTATTCCTGACAATATTGATTATAGACTTATAGTAATTGGATTCTTCAACTGTTCTGTGAACTTTAAACATATTTAGAATAGCTTCCAATATAAACATCAAACATATATCTGCACCAAAAATAACTCCGTTTGTTTCGCCCCATGCACCACTATTGGCATACCACATATATCCATTTGCATGAGAGAGCATTTGACTCTCCATGTAATTCAAAAGCATATTTCTATCCCATGAAACTTCAGCATTAGGATCGACAAACTTTTTTATAAAATCTCTCACAAGGCTTGTAAAATTATTTACCTTCCCCTTCTCATCTATTGTATAACCACATGTCGATATAAATGTTTGTTCAAATGCTGTTTGTTCTATACCATTCGGATAAAGCGCTTTATATAATCCGTAAGCATTATCTATTGAGTATTTTTCCCCTATGTTGCGACTTAATTGAATTCGCTCATGCTCTTCTAACAATTTAAAACGCTCTTCATGTGGGAAATAAGTGATATAACATTTGTAAAAACATGAAAACATATCTAACACTATTTTCCATTTTGACTTAACTTGTTCGCATAATCCAAGGAGTTTATCAGAACAAACTTCACTCATAAGAAGATTTATAGACATTAGAGTATCTGACACATAGTTCTTATTGAAATATTTCTCGAAAACTTTGCTTATATCAATTAAAATTTTGCATTCTTGTCTTACTATATCTTCATATGCGCGAGCAATTTCTGATGAATATATAGTTGCACTAAAACTATTAAAAGTCAATTCAGCCACAGGTAGTGAATTATACTCTTCTATCATAAGAAGTAACATATTGGGTATTGTTCCCCATATGCCTTCATTCATATAAAAATCATTTACAGAAGGATGTATTGCTTGGCTATAAATACCATATAATTGTGCATAGTCCTCTCCCAAGTTTTCTCCAATTAATTTCCTATAATTTGCACTAGGGTCACAAAGGAAAGGCTTATTCGTTTTCAATATTGCGGCTATTTGTTTTTCACTATATGTTTCTGATAATTCTTCTTGGAAAAACTTTACTGCATCATCTTTGTCTTTTTCTAATTTTTCTGGAATCAATATTTTATCGGCAATATCGTCAAATTCTTTGTAATAATTATATTCAATTATAAAGACCTGCTTATGTAATAATTTAACTTGTATATCACTTATTTTTCCTTTTTCATACATGCGTTTTAAGGCCAATCCCTCAAGAAAGCAACGCGCAGTAAGCAACATACCAGGACTGCCTATATGCGACAAAAGGATATCTTTGATAAAGCATTGTGCCTGAGATGTTAAATAGAAATCTATCACATCGATAAACGACTCAGAACCAAATTGCGCTTCATCCTCTGATCGTTTCATAAGGGCATGATTATAAGTAAACAATCTGCCCCAAAGCGAATTAAGTTGATTTAAAAATTCTTTTTCTTGAAAGTCCATTTGAGTAGCTATTTCAATCCCCAAATATCGATTAAATTCACATTATCACTATTCGGTGCAACTGTTTTATCTAAACAATCAATTTTTGCCAGTAAAGGAAAATTAGCAGCAATACCAGAAAACAAACAACCTCCAGCAGGCAAAATTGGAATCATGTTATTAGAAACTGAATCAGAGAAAGCAACCGATTTATAAATACGCTTTAAATCTTCAGTATTTACTAGGCGGTGAACAAAAAAGTTATGCAACTGTGATATTATTGTTTCTGAAATATCAGACGGTCTTTGGCTAGCAATTGTCAAAAATACACCAAATTTTCTTCCCTCTTTAATAATTTCTTCAAAAGTTTCTAATCGTGTGCTCTTCCACTCCTCACTCTCGCGCGCAGAACCATAAGATAAAATATTATGTGCCTCCTCAATTATTAAATGGAGAGACGATTGCAATCGATCATTTCCACGATGTTTTTTGTGTTTTTCGTATTTGTCCTTACAAATTATATAAGTCGCTAACTTCTTCATTTCTGCATTTAAATTAAACAAAGATATTACAACAACATGTTCATTCGGACAATTATCACTCCTAAATTCAAATATTTTTCCCAGCTCACATATTATTTTATCCATACGATTAAATAATTGAATAATATATTGAGCTGAAATCTTCCCTTTTATTAACTCTTTACAATACGTATAGTAAACAATTAAAGAAAAAATTTGTAAATCATTCAGATGCCTTAACGAAACAACGCTATTTTCCATGTTATCAAACAATTCGATATACGTCGTAATATAATCCAACTCCCCACGAGTATTGCTTACAAGTTTTTTATATTCAATACTTATATTGTCATCAAAGGATATAATCTCATCTTCAAATCCTAGACTTGTAAAAATATGAATTATGAATGCCCTAATTTCCCCATAATTTTTTGAGCTTTCCAAAACTAAATCGCTTAATTTTTGAGTCGTAAAATAATCATTGGACTGTTTACATTCTTTATAATTTTTAATACATTCGTTGATAAACGGTTTTTGTGTTTTTTCAGAAGCTTGTAGTACTACCGACCAAAATTCAATATCTGTTAAATATCTCTCATCTAATGGATATTTTTCATTTGTGGCAGAGTTTAATTCATAATAATGTCCATTAGGAAATGTTTTTCTATATTCTCCGTTTAAGTCAAAGAAAACAAACGACGAATTATTTTTAAATTGTTGATTATTCGAATATACTTCAAATAGTTCAGTATATATCTTTGCCAAAGTATTTGACTTACCACTTCCGGTATTCCCAAATATTCCGATATGACTGCATATCAATTCTTGTAAATCCAATTTAAACGGATAATTATCATATTCAATTAAAGTACCTAAATTTAATGTAAACTTCGAATGATGATCCAATATTTTTTTTTGTAATACCTCATCAATAATGTATACAAAATTACCAATTAACGGAAGTTCAATAACACCGAATACAAATTGTTCGTTTTCTAAATGTCCCAAAATCGACACATCCAACGTTCTTGCTATGCCACGCCCTTTTTCCGCATAGCCACTCTCTAAAGGCGTAGCAGTTATAAACTCCCCATCTACTTTCCCTATTATATTCAAAAACCCTTTTCTAATAATGATAAAACTACCTATGCCTACATTTTTAATAGGCATGCCATCATAATTTAAATATTCAACATTTTTCTCGCTATAAATACCAACTTTGATCTTATGTCCATATACTTCTCGCACTTCACCAATTTTCAATAATTCATTCAATATCATTATCAATCTCCTTAAAAAACTGCGATACTTTTTCAATATTGCATTCGCTATTATTACGCAAAACAACTACATTGTGATATCTATTAAATTTCTCTTTATATGAATCTTCATCCCATTTTCTAAAGGCAAATATAACTACAGTTAAAGTAGGATTAAGTAAAGCTCTTTCTACTATTGTTCTTATATGTTCATCGTTAAACGAAAAACCATATACGAGTAATAAAGAATTCCTTTGCTCAAGTTCATTCCCAAATATTCTTAATTGATCATAATAGTTCGCATTTAAAACTGTTGTGTTAAATTTTTCTTTATTGGGATTAATAATCAAAAACTCTTTTTCATAAACTTGCATAAACTCATCATCATTTTCCAAACATTCTTTAACTCTCTCAATCTTTTTTAAACAATTTTCATAAGTTATGCCTACGTCCGTTTGCGTCCAATTCAAAGATCCATGTAATTTTAATAAATTTGCGGTGACTATTTCTGTTGATTTATGCGCTAAAGCGCTTGTCTTTTTTATAACTCTTCCAAAATTAGTCGTAGAATACAATGGATTAAGGCGTCCAGAAAACCCATCTGAATATTCTATTCTGTTACACTCCAATGATTGTTCTATAAGCACATCATAATTAGTGGTAAAAATGTTAAACATTTTATGCAAAACCGAACTATGCCGTTTGTCTAATATATTTTTAATTGAATTTAAAAAATAATCTCGATATTTTTTATTAGCGTCTAACTTTTCTTGATAAAGAATCGGTAAAATGCTATTATTAAAAAATTCTTTTTCCAATATAATCTTTTGTCTTATATCACCATTATCAATAGCTCTTGTTAATCGTTCTTCAAAATCATCTAAAACTTTTAAAAACGGCATACTAAATCCAGCACCCAACAATAAACTTATATTGTTAGATGAAAGACATTTTATCAAATATGATTTCACAACTTGCCGTTGCTCTTCTATATTATAAATTCTCATCAAAAATCTCCTTAAAAACAAATAAGTGTTAATCAATCTCCAAGTCGGGATTCTCAAAAATTGGATCATCAAAGAATTGAGCAGCTGTCATACCAAGTCCACGGACAATCTGCATAACCGTTTTAAGATTTACACTCTTGTTCCTTTCGCCCATTAATGTTTTCATTGTGTTATGCGGCATAGCTATATCTCGCTCAAGTCGATACTGCGACATACCCTTTTCACCCAATATGTTGCTTATTCTTAACGCTACTGCTGTACTTAATTTCATACTTGCCTCTATGGTTGTAATTACAACTCCATTGTATCAAAAAAAATTTTTACTGTAAGGACATAATTACAACCATAAATGATTGTATTTATCATTCATTACTGCTATAATATGGTTGTAATTGCAACCATAGAGAGAGTAGTAATGAAAATATGCTGTGCGTCAGGTAATCGTCCAC
The DNA here is from genome assembly GCA_022508485.1 of Clostridiales bacterium. Classification (GTDB taxonomy): domain Bacteria; phylum Bacillota; class Clostridia; order Christensenellales; family Pumilibacteraceae; genus Anaerocaecibacter. The sequence goes on from JAFLVD010000002.1 coordinate 24,464, forward strand.
ACAAGTTTCCATGGGAGTACGGCGAAGAAAAAGAACATGAAAAATGCCTCGCAGATTTAGCAAGACAGATTGAAGAACTAATAAGATACGGCCATACATATTTCATATCAGGTGGCGCGCTCGACGTAGATCAGGACTTCGCGGAAACTGTACTTCGTGCAAAGAAAATACGCACAAATATCAAGCTTAAAATTGCAGTTTCTTGCAAAAAACAAGATGAACGTTGGAGTGAATCCGACAAGTCCCGGTATATAACCATTATTGATAAAGCTGACAAAGTAACTTTCCTATCTGAGCATTACACACGATACTGTATGCAAAAACGCAACGAATACATGGTAGATAAATCAAATCTCAATCTAGTTTATTGGAACGGCGAAGAAAAAGGCAGTACATGATATACGATGAAGTACGCAAATAGAAAACAAAAATTTTTGATAATTAAATCACATAGCAAATTATAAAAAAAGCAAAATTATTTAGAGTTGCAATAAACTTTTCCTACAATTGAATAATACCCTTTCCTCTTCTAAAACACAAATTTGTCTATTCTTAATTTACATAATCGTGATTTGTAAATCGTGATTTGCTAAATTACGATTTGCAAAAATATGTTCAACTGCTGAGTGACTAATCTCGATTCAGATTCGAGATTAGTCGCAGTGAGTTAGAATTTACTCGCCCATATTTAATTATAATGATATATGTATTTTAAATATAAATATATATCGTTTTTTACGCGTAAAAGGACTGGAAGTCCGTCATTAAAACACAAACTCCCCAATCAGTAAGTAATCGGGGAGATTGTGGGGCGTGGGGATTTGAGGGTCTGTCAAAAAGCGCAAGATATAGTATCTAATATATCATCTATATACAATATTTTGTATTTTTCGCTTTTACCCTCTTCCTCTGACTCCGTCACTTCGAAAGGTTGAAGAGTTTCGCCTGCTGCTAACACTATATCTGCCGCGAATCAGAATTTTCTACTAAAACATATAGTATTTAGTTTTTGGGGAATAAATTTGGCAGTAAATTTGGGAGAGACTCCACAATTTTCTCTCAACTCACCCTGAAACCAAAATTATATGCAACCGTTTTCATTAACAAAAGCTTCCATAGTCAGTAATATTGCTATATGTTATCTCCGTTTGCTACCATAATCATTCCGACATTCACCTCTACTGATTTACTATCGTTTTGGTTAAACCAATCTTCTATGCAATCTTTATACCGGTCGGTTAAGCAAATTATACGCTGATTTGCCGAACCGAGAATGCGCCTTTTACTCTCCGCTTTGTCGGCAATATATGCGCCGTCCAGCACGACGTCGCAGCCGCGCAAAATATCTTTGACTTCGTCGTAAAGCCTGCCTGTAAAAGATATTACGCCCAGTCCGAGATTATGGATTGCTTCGGTGAGATGAGGTAAGTTTTGCTGTAGAGTAGGCTCTCCACCCGAATATGTCACACCATCTATCCCGAACTCGTCTTTTGCTTCGGCGATGATTTTAACAAGCTCATCAAGAGTTAAAAGATTTTTCGGCACAAGCGGTTGATAGTCTGGATTACAACATCCTTTGCAATGAATATTGCAGCCCTGAAACCAAATGCACAACCTCTTGTACGGGCCTTCTACTTCGGTACACCGATTGATGCTTGCAATATTAAACTTAATCATTGTCAAATTCAAAATGCAGCTTATCTTTCACTACACTTACAACTATTTTTGCACCTCTGAACGATAACAAATCTTGCTTATTTTCAAACATAAACATAGCGAGCTCGTCCAAAAGCTTATCATTGATTGCATTGAGTATATCGCGACCGCCCTTACTGCTATCTGTTCCTCCTAAAATATAATTGATGAATTTTAACTCGTCGGCGAATTCCAAATCTATACGGTATTTTTCGGCGATTGCGCGTTGTACGGGACGAAGCTTGGAGCGCGCAATCTTTACGCTGAACTCTTTATCTTTGATAAAGTTGAATGGAACGATATTGCTGTATCCGATACGCCCTAAAATTTCGGGACGCTTGATTTCGTTGTCAAAATAGTTCTTTACAATCTTGATAAACTCTTCGGCTATCTCTTCGTTAGATCCGCTCGACGACACTTCCGAAGCGCCGAGATTGGATGTGAATATTATGACGCTTTCGCTGAAATAAACCGTTTCGCCTTTGCTATCGGTCAAACGCCCGTCTTCGAGGATTTGCAGAAAAATGTCCAATATGCGCGGATTGGGTTTTGCCGCCTTTTCAATCTCGTCAAACAGTATAATACTGAACGGTTTTTCCTTAACGGCATTTGTCAGTTGTCCGCCCTCTTCATAGCCTACATATCCCGGAGGCGCGCCGATAAGCTTTTGGTCGCTGTTCTCCTGCGCATACTCGGACATATCAAAGCGAATACAAGCCTGCTCGTCTCCGAACAGGAATTTTGCAAGGGCTTTGCTGAGCTCGGTTTTACCCACGCCAGTAGGTCCGACAAAGAACAGCACACCTTTGGGCGCGGAACGACTGGACGATTTGTGAATTCCTGTCAATCCCATATATGCCTTAACTACGACTTTTTCTATCTTCTCGATAGCTTCGTCTTGCCCGACCACGCGCTCGGAAAGAATCTTTTTAATGTTCTTTACTGCTTTATAGTCAAGCTTTTCCCAAGGATTGTCTTTCTCTCCGTACTTAAACAGAAGATATAATTGTTCAAACGGCATTTTACCTTCTTTGCGAGAAAGCCTGGCAAGCTGAATAATCTCACGATTTGTAAAATCGTCGAGCATATCGATATACTCGTTCTTTTTATCGCAGGTCATAAGCGTTTCGCCCGGCTTTAGCTTTACTTCAAAACCGCTCTCGATCTTTTCCATCATTTTTTCGCGTTCTTCTCTATCCGGTTTGGAAAGCGTCAGGCAAGACACTTCGGCATTGCTCTGATAGAAAGAAATCGGAAACATAGCAAGTTTGCTTGTTACAAGCACAATTGTACTCTCGTTTACTTCCGAGGAAAGATAATCGACTTTTTTATCTTTTATGGCTTTGCCGAGAAGAGTCAATAGCTCGCGCTCGTCCGGCGGCAACACGCCGCCCGTCGAAAACAAATAGTCCGCCCAGTTCAACACAAACGCCGTTTTGCGATTGGGCTTTTTTAAGTTTTTAAATATAATATTGAAAATCTCGGCAGTATCCTTAAAAAGTCCGCTGCCCGTTTTTTCTTCTTTTTTGGTATCTTCGTCGTCGTCAAACGAATATGCGTCGCCCTCTATCTCCACCTCGTCTATGACGGAAAGTCGAGATATATCACCGTCCACGCCGTCGATGCGATCCCAATACAGCACATCGTCAAAATCCATGGACTTCAGCATATCCATAAGATATTGCTTTAAATCGACGATTTGCTTCTTTTCGTTGAGATAAACATCGCCAACATTACCCTCGACTATTACGCATCTTTTGATGCCTATTTCGCGTCTTAATCTGTTAAATGTAGTGATAAGTGCCATTATCAGTCTCCTTATTTCTTATTTTTGTTGGTGTTTGTTGCTTGATATTTCATCGTAGCAATTTTATCGGGATTGCTCCAAATTTCTGTCTGTTTGGTAACGCGAATGCCGTACACTTCTTCCAAATCGTGCATAAACGGCTCAATATCCTTTTGGCAAGCCTGACCTTCATATCCGTGAAAATCGTAAATAAATCTGCCATCGAGGAAAATTCGAAACTCTGCTTTCTCTCCGCTCGCCTTTAAAGCGACTAAAATCACTTCGTTTGTATCGCGTTTGATTTTTATGTTCTTCTTATCTACAATAAATCCGCGCTGCTTAATCGCATCCATGATAATTTTAAGAGATTTTTGCCGAACCTTTTCGCCGACAATTTCGGCCGTAGCGCTCCGGCGCATTGCCGCAAGCTTTTCGCGAGCCGTGCCTTGAGCCCCCTCTGTCACTTTTCCAAGCGTTTCCGGCGCCACTCGAGACGCTTCCAATTCGGCGCGAATTTTGGCGCGTTCCTCTTCGTAACGGGTCTCATAAGTTTGATTTACTGTTTGCTCCATAAGCTGCTTGCCGGCCTTAATGAGAGCATCACCGATAAGCGTATTATCGCGAATGTATGCAAGAAATGCAAACTGCCGCAAAACCTCGTCGCTTATCCCACCCAACACGGCTCGTGTGCGCGAATCGACGGTTACCACTCCGCTGTTCTGCTCGCGCAATTTGCGTTGATAATCCCCTATACTATCTTTAAGCAGCGCTTCAAGCAAGCTTTCGAATTCCATCAACCGTTGCGACGCGAGAGTATCGACTTTTTGCTGTAATTGCTCCGCTGCCCTGATAGTGTCATTACGGTGCGCGTAGCGTGCTTCCATGTCGTCCATTCGCACCGAGCCCTTTTTAGCGTCGGTTTCCGCTTTTTTGCTCACATCGTTAATTTGATTGTCAAGCAAACTACGTTCCTGTCTAATTACATCGGCAAGCTGTTGAACTTGCTCTGTTGCAATACGAGACGAAGATGCCTCTATCCTTGCAATCATGTCGTCCAATTCTTGCAGTCTTACCCTTGCAACTTCGCAAACACTATTGCATTGAATAGCTATTTGCTGATAATCTACTTGAACCTGCCGACTCATTTCAATCCTCCTACCATAAATACTAAATCGCGCCATTTTTCTATCGTGGCCTTATCGAAAGGTATCTGTGCGGCTCCCGGATGTTGGAATCCGTTTCTGCACTTACGAAGGATGTGCAAGTCGTCGGCCTGCGGTTTTGTGATAAGCTTTTTGCTTAGTGCGTCGTTTATGGTGTCGTTGACAGGCGTCGACTTGTCTAACTGCAATTTTTTGCACAAATCGTATTGCAATCTTATAAGCAAATCGCAAACTGCGTCCTTATATTTGCCCCTGGAAATAAAATCGTTTATGTACTTTTCGGTTATATTTTCGGGATGGAACGCCGCCGTCCGCTCGATAGACAAAAGCTCGTGTATAGGCTTGAATATTGCAAGGTAACGATCGTACTTTTCGTATTCATTACCCGCAAACTGCCTGTATTTTTGTATCGTTTTCGAAGTGTTTAAGAGCGTTCCGTAGGCGTTGAAAAACGCGTCGTTGTTGTAGTCGTCCTTTAACGTATATTCGGCGCTGTTTGTGACACCGAGCATATCGCACAGCTTCCACAGATTAACCCGAACTGTCTTATACTTACTTGCAAGCTCGGTGTCGGAATTGATCGACGTGTTTTCCAGCACGGCATTCATAAACGTTTCTATCACATTGGCAACCGAAAGAATTTCCATCTCCATATCGGGCAATGCCGAATTAAGCGCCTCGTATGCGATCTCGCGCGTTTCGGTTTTGCAAATATTATCCGAAAATCTGCGCACGTATTCGATATTCGGGATTCTCAGAGCCGTTTTAAGCGGCATCAAAACCGTGTTTTTGTAAATGACGTTTTCTACCTTAACCTCGCTTACGCTTCTGTTGTACAGCTCAGTTGCAGCCTTTGCAAAATATTCAGTCCAAGGCTGATGATTTTTGAACGCCGAATTAATCTTTAACAGCAGCTCTGTTTGCTCGTCCGCCGTTTTAACCGACTTAAGCTTTTTGTCTATAAATTTTCCGAAGTATTCGGCGCCTAAACAGTCTGCGACATAGGTGACTATACGCCCTACCTCGTCGTCAAACGGCTTTTCGCAATATTGATCGTACAGGCTTTCGACAATTCCTCTAAAAATTTCATCATCAGCCTTGCTTTCTATCAAAAGCGGCAAAGTAAATGTGTCGCCAAAGTTTTTGCACGACATAGCCATGTTGACCGCACTAAACGCTCTGCATCCCGACTTATCCAAAAGCGCACAATACGCGTGTTCATCGATTTCATCCAAAAGTCGGCAAGAGAGATCTAAATCAGCACAAATAGCGTCGTTACGATCCACCGCCGTCCCTCTCTGTAAAAACACAACACATGGGCGCTTTGCTTGCTTAGACAAATCTTCGGGTAGATATAACGCCGTCAAATTGGACACGGTCGCAATACCCACCGTCGGAATGCGGCCTACGGACTCTGGAAATTTAAATTTGTTTTTCATTACCATTCCGCTTTCCATGATAGCGGACGAATAGTACTTATCGAAAAACGCCCTTTCCGCAGTGGTTGCAAAAGTAAACTCTATGTGCGAAGGATATATATTTAGGGTGATATTCTCTTCCGAACGAACGTGCATTTTTTGCGGAGGATCTGTCTCGAATGAAATCATGCGTTCCTCCGCCTTTAACCCCACCTTAGTAGGATTTACGTTGAGATAATCCCCTAAGCCGCTTATGTCTATATCCACATGGTCCAAAAACTCCTCGCCCAAAAAACAGTTTGCAATCGGAGAGTATGTCATGTCGGAGTACACATCAAAGCGATTAGTTACAGGGCTGTAAAAAATATCCTTAGCCTTTTCCTTTTCCACGCCTGTGGGGATTGCCCCCTCGCTGAACAGCTTTTTGCCTTTTGGTGTAATGGCGACCTCGTTCAGCTTGATTTCCGCAAAATACTTTGGATTGGAAAAATGCGACGCCGCATACTTGGATTTTACTATTTCGGTATTGATAAGCCCCTCTAACTCCCTGCCGAAAAGGCTGTGGAGCTCGGTGGGTATGCCGAATTTTTTCAACGCCTCGGAAAAACGCATATCGGACTTTTGCTTGTCTATAAGCTCGAGCAAGATGTAGGCTATACCGGAGGCCTTGCGCACCTCGTTATACTTGATGCGCGTCTTGTAAATCAACAGCGGAAAAGGACATTGCGTTTTTATCTGCTTTATTAACTTCTCTTCCATACTACTTTCCTCCTATGGTGTCGCGCATGGGAATGATATCTCGTGCCGGAATTATTTTTCCCTTAAAATCTATCGTTGAAATAATTTCTTTGTAGACGTGGAAATTAAGTTTGCCAGCACCGCACCCGTCCATATCCGGTAAATCGATTATGCCGTAATCGGACAAGAATTTTCTGGCTCCAACTACAATAAGCAGCTTGCGCGCCCGAGACAGCGCCACGTTGATGCGCTCGAACTTTTTAAGAAATTCCAGGTCGAATTTCTTTCCGGGTGCAGGGTTTCTGACCATGGAGAGAATTATGATATCTCGCTCGTCGCCTTGAAAGTCGTCAACTGTGCTTATTACCAGTTTTTCGTCTTGCTTGCCCGAAAAGTTGCCGAACTGCTTATTTTTGCGTTTTTTCTTAATAAGAGAAGCCTGGTCGCCGTATGTACAAATTACGCCCACGCTCGGCCGCTCATCTATGCGCCGATCCTTGTTTACTTTGATTTTGCCTGTCCTAATAAGCTCTCCGCTTGCCGCATCAATTTGCCGCAAAAGCTCGATTGCAACCTGTGCTTCCTGCTCGTTGGACTTGGATGTGCTGCCATCGTCGGCGCTGGATTCCCTTTCGTCGCAATCGACAAAGTAAATGTGATGCTCGGGATCGATAACGGTATTGCCGTTGATGCGGACTGTAAGGTTGTGCTGCTTTTCGTTGTCTTGTTGCGGAAATCCCACTTGCAAGCCTTTTTGACTACCGCCGTAAAAATGGTTGAAAACCTCCATTATGTGGCTGTGGCAACGGTATTGCTTGTTGAGCATGACCTTAAAGTCATCGGGTACTTCCTCGTAAAGTTTCTTAAAGAAGCACTCTTCGTATAATTCGGTGTACTTTTTGTTGATACTTTGATTGATAATGTCGTCGTTCAACCCCTCAAAGTCTTCTTCTCTCATGTGGCGCAAATCGTACATGGGCGGCAGCTGTCTGTGGTCGCCCACAAGGATGACCGTTTCCCCGTACAAAATGGGAATGAGCAAATCGAGGAAAGAGGACTTGGACACCTCGTCGATAATGACCACATCAATCCCTTGCGTGCGTATGTTTACATCCTCTATGCCGTACCGACCGAGCTCTTCTAACTGCTGTCTCGTAAATCTGTCGCGACTGGTGCAGGTAATACCGAACACATTAGCCTTATCGTACAGAGCGCGAGTGTACTCTTGTCTGTCCTCGTCCAAGATTTCTTGCTGCGCAAGATATTTGCATATTCCACGGTACATCGGAATTTTTACTGCGTTTTCTGCTTGCGTGGATTTATAGTCGCGTTCCAACTTTTTCCACTCGTCTGCAATAATGGAGAACGCCTTTCCCATATCGTTCGGATCGTACTCACACACAATATCAAAGTCTTGCATAAACCGCGAAACGCTCTGCTTTAATGCGGAATTAAGCTCAGAATATTCCACAAGCGTTTGATCCTCGCCAAGATCCTCAAGCTTTTGTTTCAGTTTGTTGATGTTTATCTGTTTTTCTCTTATGTCGCTATCCAGCCGGTCTTGCTGCGCGAGGATAGATTTCATGTCCTCTTCTATTCTGTCCTTAATCTCGCTTACAGTGCGCTGCACTTCTATTTTGAATGCCGTTAACTCGTCGGGCAGCTTTTTAAGCTTATCTTTATCTCCGGCGATTTGCGGAAGAACGGAAAACACGACGGTATCCGAAATGTCGAACTTGCTTGTCTCCTGCGCCCGACGCAATTCGCCTGCAACAGACATCAATTCTTTTTGATATTTTTTATATTGCTCAAAATAATCGTCACCTTCCGTTGGCGGCTCGTCCGTTTCGGGGTCGCGCAGTTCGGAAAGAATTTCCTTTAGCTCTCGTTGTCTGTTTTTAAGCCTAATCGTTTTATCATTGTCATCGGACAACAGTGCGGCAAGTTCTTGCTTTACAGCGTTCACATCCAATTTGATTAGCTCACCCACCTTTTCCTTGGACAGCTTGTTAAAGCAAGAATATTTTTTGAGTAAAAAATCGATTGCGTCCGCAAAATCTGTTAAGTACTGCTCTTTGACGTCTTCTCCGGCAAAGCGGTATGTTTCGATATATTTAATCGTACGCCTAAACTGCTCTATCTCGTCACACACAACGGATAATTCCCCACGCAAGTTATCTAGCATTTCATTAAGCTTATTTATATCTGCGGAAACGGAGCGCATCTCCTTTTGCACCTGTGCGACCTGTCCTTCCAATCTCAAAACCCTATCGTAGTCAAGGCGCAGTTTTTTCATCATTTCGCCAAAGGTTGCCTTTGTTTCCTCAAAATGTTCAAACCTATCCACCTGTTTTTCCAGATTGCGGCTGATATTAAGATAGAAATTATCCACCAATCTTTCAGGGCTGTAATTTGTTTCTTTGCCGTTTTGTGACGGAATAAGCCTAAGCGGTCGTATTTCCGGTATTTTAGGTAGCCTTTCAAACACATTGTCGATTGCCTTATGCGTTTCGGAGGAAACCAACACCTTTTTGCCGCGCTTACACAGCTGTGCGGCTATCTCGGCTATAACCTGCGTCTTTCCGGTGCCGGGCGGACCCTGCAAGAGAAAGATACTCTCGCTCGCGAGCGCCTTTTGTACGGCGAGTTTTTGCCTGTCGTTAAGACTTTCCAAGCACCAATCTATATCGTCCGCCGTCCTCTTTGTACTGCCGAGCGATTTAGCATCAAATAGATATGCCGGCAAATACGGATTCTTTACATAACCGCCCATAAATGCGACGAGCGCACGCTCCTGCCTTTCTATCTTAGTCCGCTCAGCGCGACTGTCGTATGTAAGATAATGCGCATCTACTGTAGCTATTTCCTTTCTAAGTCCGGAAAGAGTTTTGTTGCTGTCATCCGGACGGAAGTAAACACTGTAGCGGCGTATAGTTTCATTTTCGATTTTTACGGCTATTTCTTGATCGCGCTTTTGGGCAAGATCCTTTTGTGCCGTCGCCTTTTCGGCGCTAATCGCACCTTCGTATTGGGTTTGTAATTGATGCTCTTTTTCGCGTTTGACTTTTTCCAACTCGGCCTGCTTGGCAATATAAAGGCTCTTGCGCTTGTTTGCAATCAACTTATTATTTCGTGCGATATAAAAATCCCGAAGATTCAGTTCTTTCGCCGCATAAGCACAGTCTTCTTCGTATTTATATTTTAATGCGGCAAGGCTTTCTTGTTGCTTTGCAATTTTCACTTTATCGCCATCTTTTTTATATTTGACGAGTTGTTTCTCAACTTCCTGCCGCTCTCTGTCGTATTCGGATTTAAGCGGCTTGGTAAGCTCGGTGACGGCACTTTCGAATTCTTTTTGAACGTCTCTATCATGGTTTTCGCGCACATCGTCGTCCAGCGCGTCATTAAGCCCACGTTCGTAATCGCTTAACTGACGAGTATATTTTGCCGTTATTGTGGGCTCTTGCGCAGCCATAAACTTTGTAAGCTCCGCAAAAATAACGGCGACATACTTGTCGTCAATCGCTTTTTCCGCCGCCTTGCGGCTTCTTTCATACTTGCTTACTATCGCCTCGCAGTCCGGTTCGATATCGGTAAATGTAAACAAATATCGCTCGCCCAAAAGATATTGGTCGAACTTATACCCCTTGGGCAAATTGCCGTTGTCATCAAATTTCGGCTCGGTGGGCGATAGACCCATCGCATTCTTTGTGTAGCGTTGCAAATCCGCCTCGTACTTAGGCTTGCCTTTGCCGAACTTTCCGATAGTTTCGCTAAGCACCTGTTTGCGGTTTTTTTCTATGTCGACGCGAATGAGCGGAAAGCTCTCCGCGCCGCTCACGTCCTTTGACAAAATAACCTGCTCACTGCGAGCAAACGCCGAAATGCCGTCGAGAAGCAGCGGAGCATAATCGTCCTCCCTCCGCCTATACGCCTCTCTGGAAATCATATAAGCATCACACACCTCCGCAGTGTAGATGCGCTCGCACTTTTCCGATTGCTTAGTGAGATAATATTTTCTGAATTCTATGTACTTTTGCCAGGTATCGAAGACGCTTAAAACCTTCTTGTACTCAGTTTTAGGCACCGGTGATAAATCCTGAAAAAGCTCGTTCACAAAGTCGTTTGTAAGCACAGATTCATGCAACTCTCTTGTGCCATAATCCGGAACAGATGCACCCGTACGCAGTGTTGTCCGCGAAAAAGCACAAGCCGCATTGCATTCTACACTCTTTTCCCCGAACTTTTTCATCGACTTGTCGATGATGTCAATACCCTTAACCGAAACGGAAATAACACTACCGAGCATGACATCGCCGATTAGTATAAGCTCGTAGTTTTCGGGTAGCACGCCGCGAGAATATGGGGCCCCGGTAGGACGAATAACCATATTATTAATGTAGTTATTTTCTCTACCGCTTCTGTTGACAACGGTGCTGATTTTTCTGTCAAAACTCGGCAGTGATATAAAGTATTCCGAAACGCTGTACGGACAAAACATATCGATAAAATCGACAAGCGTTTCCGGAAAATTGCCGTCGAACCTTTGACGCAACACCCCATACTGCTCAGTGAGCGACGTGTTGTACAAGTCGTTGGGATTGCGACTACCAGCTTCCAAATTGTCCACAAAATTCAAATATAGATACGCCATATTTTGTTTCTCCTAATTCCTACTCATCGAAAAACTATTTTAAAATTTTCTTAGCTCCGCCAACTTAGTCTTGAAAGTGTCGTATGCGCGGCTGAAGCTTGGTGGTAACACTCCGCACATGGCCGCCAACTGATTGTCCTTCGGAACTTCCCCTTCATTTTTATAAAAATCGTACACTTCGTCGGTAAAGAATGCTGTTCGTCGCTTTATCTTATGTATCCTCTCATCATCACCGTCAAGCACCGATATAAGTAGCGCCGTAAGCTTGTAGCGTACCGTGCGCTGCGTGTCCTTTCGGCATGCGGCATAAGCCTTTTCGATTTCGATGACGAGCTCAACAAGACTGTCCTCTTCTATTATCCGCTCGCCCAAGTCTCCTTTAACCACCACACTGTCAAACAAGTCAATCTCACCGTCGTCGGTTGTCGTTATGTTGCTTATTGGTGCCGCCTCGTAATTTGCGATTAACGCCTTACGGACGACGTCGATAGCGATGTTAAACCGCTCGGATATTCGCTGTTGCACAAATTCGTCGTACACGTCCAAGCCCTTGCTATCGGCGTATCTGAACACTGCTCTAACAATGGCGTCCTGCTTTTTACCGATGTTTACGCCAATTCGCCTTTCGTCAATTTGGCGTTTTGCACGAACTCTTTTTATGTTGGTGGAAAGACTGCTTATAAAATAATTTAAAAAAGGCATCGCCCTGTCGTAACCGGCAAGACAGAGCTTGACCGTCTGCATAAATTCAACACCGAATTCGGACAGTATGCCGTCGCCAAAAGCAAACGCATCGGCGTACTCGTAAAGATCTCCGGTAAACCGACGAAACGCGGCGGCGTATTCCGCCTCCATTCCGCTCTCCTCTCGCATCAAAAGGAATGGCGAAGAATTTATTGCGTTTTCCAATTGTTCTTTTGTACGCTTCACAGGTTCCCGCCTAAAAATCTATAATCTCGTCTAAAGCTTTAAGCGCTTCTTTACTCGATGAAAACTCCATGGTATTAGTAAGATTATTAAGATAATACAGCGGCGATAAGTCAAAAATTATAGGGTTTTGCGGCACCTTTTCTCCGCATACAAAATCGACCTTGCCGTACACGATATACTTGATTTCCGAACCGAAAAACTTTTCCGCAAAGTTCAAAACCGAAAACATTATAATTGGCAGAGGCTTAGGCCCATATGTGATATCGGCTATTATCTGTGCGCCATCCTCAAGCTTTGCAGCCATATCGCGGAACAACTTTTCGTGGACTTCGCGCGTTTCGATAAACGGAGTGGTTATCGTAACATACTCAATGTGGGCGCCGATCTTTTCGTTGATCGCATTCAGCTCTTTTTGGAACAGTCCGGCATTGACCGCACTGTTGCCATCCACATCGGTTTTGCTAAGCAGTACGATTTTAATGTCATCTTCTTTCTTCAGTGTGCGAGCCAGCACGGCATTTATAGGAAAAGCGACAACTCCATCGTATTCCAAAGCCTTGTTACCGTCGACACGGTACCTAAGATCGAACAATTGCTTTTTCATTGGCAAATCGCTAAAAACTATCTTTTTCATGTTTTCACCTCACTATGCTGTTATCCGGCAAACGCCATTTCCGCAGCGGCATATTTTTGCAACAACTTGTTTTTGATGTTGTTAAGGCGGATGCGTGCCTGCCTCTTTTTGTCCATTTCGCCGCGGTTCTTTTCCGGCCTGATCTCGTCCTCTATGTACTCCTCAATTTGATCGAGACATTCCCGTTGCTGTTGAATGTTGACGCACGAGTAATACATATTTTGGCGGCGCTCTATCCGGCCTGCATCATATTCCTCTTTGTCAATCTGCCTAACCGACAATATGGCGTCCTTGTGATCGTGCTTGACACGCGGCATCTGTCTTACAATGGCAGCAGCCTCGCTGCCCGTATATGCGCGAACATAAAACGTTCCCCTAAAGAATCTGCCCCTGCCAACGTGTCCGCACTTTGCTTGTACTTCGTAAAAATTCTTCATTGTTGTTGCTCCTTTTTATTTGATACTCATATATAGAGCCCATTTAATCGGGAGTTAACACTTTATAAAAAATTTCCAAAGAATTTTTCGCATCATGCTCTAACAATATTATATCATTCTCATGCAACAAAAGCAAGGAGGTTGACTGTCTAACACAAAAACCTGTTCCATTTAATTCTAAGTTTTAAGATAGTCAAATTAAATGTGTGCCATTGATTATCCCGACACAAACTTGCTATACTTTGAATTTGGGAGCAAAAGGCTGAAAATCGTCGAAATTTACAACATATTGATGTGCCTAACAATGCAATTTGTGTTTCCACTACTCCTTTGACTTCGTCAGTTGGGATTGATAACTTCAGTATTGAAAACAATTTACGGGTGTTTGGGGAATGATTTTATTAGTAAGTATTGCAAGTTGAGGTGAGGCGTGGTATAATACGACGGAATGGAAGTGTGCAAGACGAAATATCCTATAATACTCGTTCACGGGGTCGCGCTTAAAGAGTGGCGGTTTTTTAAGTCGTTCGGGCGCATCGAAAAAATTCTGCGCGAGGCCGGCTACACGGTCTATTCGGCGCGGACGGACGGCTTCGGTTCAATAGAAAACAACGCCGCGCAGCTTAAAGCCCAGATAAAAGAAATTCTTGATGCAGAGCATGCCGACAAGGTTAACATAATCGCTCATTCGAAGGGCGGACTCGACTCCATCCACATGATTAACAATCTCGACATGTTTGGCTGCGTCGCGTCGCTCACCACCCTTTCCACGCCGCACCGTGGGTCGAGCATGGCGTCAAAGATATATTCGCTGCCGCGCTGGCTCACGCGGTTTATAGCGTTTTGGATTAACCTATGGTACAAAATACTCGGCGACAAGCATCCGGACGCACTTACGGTATGCAAACAGCTACAGCAAGTCCCAAGCGACAATCCCGAAAGCTTTAAACCTATCGACGGGATATACTGCCAAAGCTATTCCTCAACCATGAAGCGAAGCCGCGACGATTTTTTGATGTTCATTCCCCTATTCTTTTCGCGGCGCTGGGGCGAGGACGCTACGGACGGGCTGGTATCCGTCGAGTCGGCAAAGTACGCCGAGTATCGCGGCGACTGTATCGAAGAATCGCTTTCCCACAGCGAAATGGTGGGATTGAGCCTAAAAAAGAAAAAGCGGCGCAAGGTGTACGCATTTTACCTTACCCTTTGCCGCGATCTGGCCGAACGTGGGTTTTAAACCATGAGCAAAAAACTATCCGAAATGACACTCGAAGAGCTTTGGGCGCTGTTCCCAATCGTCCTTACCGAACACCGCGACTGCTGGGGAAAATACTTCTCGGAGGAGGAGGCGGCGCTTAAAGCCGTCCTGCCGAGCGACGCCGTAATATCTCATATCGGAAGCACGGCGATTAATGGCATTTTAGCTAAGCCGATTGTGGACATACTGGTCGAGGTTGGCGGCGATTTGCGCACCGTTTCCGAAATAATAGAAAACGCCGGCTATATAAAAATGAGCGAGGATGACTCACGTATTTCTTTTAACAAAGGCTATACCGAGAACGGCTTTGCGGAAAAGGTTTACCACCTCCACCTCCGACTTTTCGGCGATAACGACGAGATATATTTCAGGGATTATCTGATTGCGCACTCCGAAGTTGCAAAAGAGTACGAGGCGCTTAAAAAATCGCTTAGCAAAAAGTACGAGCACGACCGCGACGGCTACACTCGCGCAAAAACAGAATTCGTACAAAAATACACATCGATTGCCAAAGCGAATTAGCTTTTATCTCGTTTCGATACCGCCCTTCTCGCTTGACAATTAGTGCGCGGAGTGATATACTTACAAAGTAAAAATACAAAGACAGTTCGTAACCATCCTGTCTATAAACAAAACTACGGAAGGATGGGCGCACTATGCGCCTTTTCGGTTGCGAATTTTTCGTCTCTCTTTCGGGAAACAAAAAAATGGGAAAAATCAAGACCGAAATTAAAGAATTCGTAATTTTGCTGAAATCGGTGCCGGCGGCAATCACCGTTCTGTTCGTGATGACGCTTATTGCAATGAACCTTCTTGCGAACAAGAGCATAGATATTCCGCTCGACTTTTTGGCGCTCGACTGCGGAATCGCGGTATCGTGGTTCGCGTTTTTTGCAATGGATGTCGTTACAAAGCACTTCGGGCCAAAAGCCGCTACGCAGCTTTCGATATTCGCACTGATCGTCAACCTGACGTTTTGCCTTTTTATGTTTATAGGAAGCATAATCCCCGGCTCGTGGGGCGAGGCGTTTACCGAGGTCGGAATCGACGGGAATGTTAACAGCGCGCTCGATAAAACTTTCGGCGGAACGTGGTACGTGCTTGTTGGAAGCTCTGTCGCTTTTATCGCGTCGGCGATAATAAACAACTTTTCCAACTATGCAATTGGAAAACTATTCAAAAAGAATCCGGACGGCGCCCCTGCGTACATACTTAGAACATATGTATCGACAGCAATCGGACAGTTTGCCGACAACCTTATTTTTGCGCTTATAGTCAGTCATTTCTTCTTCGGATGGACGATACTCCAATGCGTTACGTGTGCCGCTACCGGCATGGTCGCGGAACTGCTTTGCGAGGCGATCTTCACCTTTTTCGGATACAAGATAACAAAGCGCTGGAAGGCGCGAGGCGTCGGAAAGGAATACTTCGACTTTACCGAAAGCAAAAACCAAAGCGGAATTGCTGCAACCGAAAATCAAGAAATAACGGAAGGAAAATCGTCATGAAAATACTCGTAACGGGATCTTCAAGCGGAATAGGCAAAGCTACGGCCCTTAAATTCGCATCCTGCGGCCACGAAGTCGTAGGGCTTGATATTTTACCGTCCTCGATAGTTAACGCCGCGTACACGCATGTAACGGCCGATATCACGGCCTCTCTTCCCGAAATAGACGGCGTGGAAATACTTATAAACAACGCCGGAGTTCAGGACAGCGGACGCGATATCGACGTCAACCTTAAAGGCACAATCGCTGTTACAGAAAAGTACGGAGTGCGGAAAGGCATTAAGAGTGTGCTGTTTATCGCCTCCTCGAGCGCATCGACGGGTTCCGAATTTCCCGAATACGCCGCGAGTAAGGGCGGAATTGTTTCGTACATGAAAAACGTTGCGCTAAGGCTCGCACCGCTAAACGCGACCGCCAACAGCCTCTCCCCCGGCGGAGTTATTACCGAACTGAATAAGCCGGTCATGACAGATAAAACCAAGTGGAAAAAAATAATGTCGCTCACTCCGCTTAAAAAGTGGGCTACTCCCGAAGAGATAGCCGAGTGGGCTTACTTTGTTACGGTCGTGAATAAATCGATGACGGCACAGGATATCCTTATAGATAACGGCGAAGCTTCAAAAGCGGAATTTATTTGGTAAAAGACATAAAACAAAAGTGCGGCAGTTTGCCGCACTTTTTATTTGTCCGATTTATCCTGTTTCGGTTCGACGGGTTGTTTTTGTTTGCCGTTTAACAGCTCGTCGGAAAGTGAGAGTATTTTTTCAGAGTACTTCCGTCCTATAACCTTAGAGAGGTAGTATACAATAGGCACCGACGCAAGAACGAGCATACCGCCGATAAGGCAAAGCGAAATTCCGCCGGGGACAAGTTCCCACACCAAAATCATCAGCAGTCCGAACGTGAAGCAGAGCATACCCACGACGACGGACGTAATGCCGAGCGCGGCAGGCGTCCTGCGTGCGCGCACGTCCATCTGCCTAAGCCGCGGCAAGCCGTACTCGATAGGCTCGTCCTCGATATACCTGGAACGAATCTGCTCTATCTCGGTTCGCTCTTTTTCGGTAGCCGCGGAATACGTTATAGAAAATCTTTTATTCTGCTCTTCCATTGCCGCTGTCCCCCATTCCGGTGTCGAAGCGCACCGTAAATATACTTCCGACGCCCAGCTCGCTCTCGACGGTGATTTCACCGCCGATAACGTCTATTACGCGCTTGACAAGCGCCATGCCCAGCCCGTTACCCTCTTTCGAGTGCGAGCTGTCCGCCTGATAAAACTTATCGAAAATATGTCGTCCCGATTCCTTGGTCATGCCGATACCGAAGTCCTCGACTGTGAGCACCGCCCTGTCGCCGTCGCGTTTTAAGCTTATATTGATTTTGCCGCCGTCGTGCGAGTATTTAATCGCGTTGGAAATAAGGTTGCTGAACAGAATATCGAGCACCGCCGTTTCCGCGTACGCATCGAATTCTTCAATGTCGCAGACAAGCTCGATATTCTTTTTGTCCAGCGCGGTCTCGAACTGCAAAATGTTGTCGCCGAGCAGACTGTCCAGCCTGACGAGCTTTTTGGGCGTTGTGATAGTGCGGTTTTCGAGCTTACTTAGTTTAAGAATATTGGACACGAGGTTGCTTATGCGCTTGGATGCGTCGATAAGCGAGCCTGCGTACTCGACGCGATCTTTTTCGGTGAGATTTTTGTCCTGCATAAGCGTAGCGTAGTTTTGAATAATGGAAAGCGGCGTTTTTATCTCGTGTGAAACGTTTGCGATAAAGTCGATTTTAAGCACCTCGTTTTTGGACAGCTCGTCGAGCATTCGCTTGACGTTAACCATTATCATATCATACTCGTCGTACTTACCCTTGACGTGCGCCGGAATAAGATCCACCTTAAAATCGCCGGCCATTATTTTTTCGGTGGCGTCGAGAATTTTGTTAACCTGCCTGTCGACGGTCAGTTTTCTCCGCACGGTGTAAGCGAAAACGATTAAGACCGAAACGATAACGCTTGCAAGAATCATGATGACCGCAACCGCGACCTCGTTTACACGCCACGTTTCCGCAATCGTAATGTACAAAAAGACCGAGCCGAGCACGAGAAGAAACACGCCCAGCGTAAATATAATTATTGTGCTTATTTTTTGTGAAAGCCGCTGCTTATACCTTGTCTGTGATTTCATTTCGGTACCACCTTATAACCGAGACCGTGTACGGTAACAACGTCGAATCCGTTACAGCCCGATATTTTTTTCCTGAGTTCGGCCATAAACACGTCGATTGCGCGCGACGAGCCGGACGAATCGTAACCCCAAAACTCTTCCATGAGCTGCGAGCGCGAAAAAGTTCGTTTAGGGAACGACAAAAGCTTAAAAAGCAGCGCAAACTCTCGCGCCGAAAGAGATAACGGCTCGCCGTCGATATATGCGGCGTGCTCTGTTCTGTCCATAACGAGGTTGCCAATTTTGACCTGCGAGCTTGTTTCTATCTGAACGCGCCTGAGTATCGCGCCGATGCGCATGTTCAGCTCGGACAAGTCGAACGGCTTAACAAGGTAATCGTCGATGCCTATTCCGAATCCGCGTTCTTTTGCGGACATGTCGTCGCGCGCGGTTAAAAACAGAATGGGTATGCGCTTATTGGTGGTTCTCACCCTCTCGGCAAACTCGAAGCCGTCGACCTCGGGCATCATAATATCCGAAATGATAACGTCAAAGTCCTGACCTGCAAGTTCTATAAACGCGCTGTCAGCATTGTATGCGCTCACCACCTCGTAGTCGCACCCGGTAAGATACTTGTTGATACTGTCGTTTAGACTTACGTCGTCGTCGACCAATAATATTTTTGTCATATAAAACTCCTTTATAGCGATTATATCTTACCATTTATCTAAGCAAAAATCAAGCCGCTTTTATAATTCGACAAATAATCCCGATACTTATTTCGGGATTTTAACTTTCAGCGCTATCAAACTTAGCCTCTTTTAATATCAACACCTCGTCGTATTTAGGTGAATATAAGATATCTATTCTTTTATTCGCATAAGGCTTGAAAGTTCCAAGATATCCGGGTCTTCCCCCAAAGCATGTCGCACTACTCTCACGCACATATTTTATTCCATTCAAACTAAACTCTACACGTATCTTAACGGCGGAAGGTTGAAATCCTGCTCTGTACTCATCAACTTTTTTTGAAAATGCCGTTGTTTTTATTGCATCCGATAACCACATGACAACTTGCCTTTTAGTCTTTTTATCCTTAACAAAACAGTAAATCAACACGCTAAAAAAACCCATTCCCACTAATATACCCAGAAGAGCAACAATAAACATCTGACTATTCCATTCCGTGCAAGATAGCACCATTAAAATAATTCCCACGACAATAAGCAAGGAAGAGCTTATATTTCCAAGCCACAACACAACAAAATGCTTAGTACCGTATAATTGTCCTTGACTTAAAGATACATCTACGTCCGAATATTTATTCATTACCATTCCTTTTTAAGTTTTTGACATTCGTTAATTCTAATCCGCCACTCCTTTTATCACAAAAAAAGCCAAAAACAAGAGCAGCGAGGAATCTCGTTGCTCTTAGTGTTTTTATTCAAGCTCGAAGGCGCCGGTGTAGAGCTGGTAGTACTGTCCGCGCTCTTCTATAAGTTTTTCGTGGCTGCCGCGCTCTATAATTCTGCCGTGGTCGAGGACTATTATTACGTCTGAGTTTCGGACGGTGGACAGTCTGTGGGCGATTACAAAAACCGTTCTGCCCTGCATCAGCGCGTCCATGCCGCGCGAGACTATCGCCTCGGTGCGCGTATCGATTGAACTTGTCGCCTCGTCGAGTATCATGACCGGCGGATCGGCAACAGCGGCGCGCGCTATTGCAACAAGCTGTCTTTGCCCCTGCGAGAGATTTGCGCCGTTGCCCGTAAGAAGCGTATTGTATCCGTCGGGCAGTCGCGTAATAAAGTCGTCCGCGCCCGCAAGTTTTGCCGCGGCGATACACTCGTCGTCCGTTGCGTTCAGCTTGCCGTAGCGAATGTTATCCATAACGGTGCCGGTAAACAGATTGGTCTCCTGCAAAACTATGCCGAGCGAACGCCTTAAATCCGCCTTTTTAATCTTGTTGATATTAATTCCGTCGTAGCGAATTTTGCCGTCGGCAATATCGTAGAACCTGTTAATAAGGTTTGTGATAGTTGTTTTTCCCGCGCCCGTCGCACCGACGAAAGCAACCTTTTGCCCGGGCTTTGCGAATATTGTAACGTCGTGAAGAACGGGCTTGCCCTCCTCGTACTCGAAGTCGACCTCGCTTAAAACGACGTCGCCGCAAAGCTTGGTGTACGTAGTCGTGCCGTCGCCGTGCGGATGCTTCCACGCCCACATTTTGGTAAATTCCTCGCACTCGACTATTTCGTCGTCTACTTCTTTGGCGTTTACGAGCGTAACATAACCGTTATCCACTTCCGGCTTTTCGTCTATAAGGTCGAACAATCTTTTGGCGCCTGCGATACCCATTACGACGGAGTTAACCTGGTTGGACACCTGGTTGATATTGTTAAAGAACTGGCGCGTCATTTGCAAGAACGACACTACGAGCGGAATACCGATTATACTTACTACCGAACCGACCGCAACGCCAAGCGAAACGTTTCCTACTCCGTTAAGGATAAACACCCCACCGAGAATAGCCACGATAACATACATAACGTGCCCGATGTTGCCGAGTATCGGCATAAGCATATTGGCGTATCGGTGCGCGCGGTTGGACTGGTCGCATAAAAAGTCGTTAACCTTATCGAAGTCAGCTTTTGCTTCTTCCTCGTGGCAGAAAACCTTAACGACCTTCTGTCCGTTCATCATTTCCTCGATGAAGCCTTCCATTTTACCGGTAGCGCGCTGTTGAGCGAGGAAGTATTTGCCTGCACCGCCACCGACCTTCTTGGTTACGAGAAGAATAAAAACAATACCTATAAGCACGACGAGCATAAGCCAAACGCTGTACCATAGCATTATAAAGAACAGCGTAATTACCATTATGGATGAAGTAATAAGCTGCGGAATTGATTCGCCCACCATCTGCCTAAGCGCGTCGATATCGTTGGTGTAATAGCTCATTATATCGCCGTTGTTGTGCGTGTCGAAATACTTAATGGGCAAGTCCTGCATACCGTTAAACATCTGTTCGCGCGTCTTTTTAAGAAAGCCCTGCGTGATAATGGCAAGTAGCTGCTTATTTATAGCGCCCGAAATTAGCGACACGACGTAAAGCGAAATAAGTATAAGCATGTATTTAATTATTTCCGCACCGTACGCGGTCCAGCCAGCGTTGACCGCAATCTTTCCGTCGGCTATGGCTTTGAGAGCGTCGCCTACAACGGTGAAAATGCGTTCCATAAATACGGACGGAATAGAGCTTATAATCGCGTTTACGATAATCAGCACAAGCGTTATCGGTACCATTTTGGGGTACGATTTAAAGAGCATTTTAATCGTGCGGCCGAGCACGCCCTTTTGGACGGGCATTCCGCGCCCGGCGCCCTTAGGGGTTCTTTGTCTCATTGCCATCGCCGTTCCCCCCTTTATTTTGCGTAGTGTAAACCTCGGTATAAATCGCGTTACTGCCGAGAAGCTCTTTGTGCGATCCCACGGCGTCAATCTTTCCGCCGTCGATTACTATAATTCTGTCGGCGTCTTCCACCGAGCTTGTGCGCTGCGCTATAATGATTTTCGTCGTTTCGGGCGCGTACGATTTAAGCCCGTCGCGAATAAGCTTATCCGTGCGAGTATCGACGGCGCTCGTCGAGTCGTCGAGTATGAGAATTTTCGGATTCTTTAATAACGCGCGCGCAATACATAAGCGCTGCTTTTGTCCGCCCGACACGTTGGTACCGCCCTGCTCGATATGCGTATCGTACCCGTCGGGGAAAGAGCGAATAAACTCATCTGCTTGGGCAAGCTTGCAAACGGTTTCCATTTCCTCGTCGGTAGCATTGGGATTACCCCACCGCAAATTTTCTTTTATCGAGCCGGAAAACAGCTCGTTCTTTTGTAAGACAACCGCTACTTGATTTCTAAGCGCGGTGAGGTCGTATTCCCTAACGTCCCGACCGCCGACCGATACGGACCCTTCGGTAACGTCGTAGAGGCGCGAAATCAGATTTACGAGCGAAGTCTTGCTCGAACCCGTTCCGCCGATTATACCTATCGTTTCACCCGATTTAATGGATAAATTTATGTCGTCGAGGACGAACCTCTCGGCCGCCGCCGAATACTTAAACTTAACGCCCTTAAATTCTATCGAGCCGTCTTTAACTTCCGTAATTGCGTTTTCGGGGCTTGCGAGCGTACTCTTTTCGTCGAGCACTTCCACAACGCGGCGAGCGCTTTCCGCAGACATGATAATCATGACGAATACCATCGATACCATCATGAGCGACATAAGTACTTGCATTCCGTAAACGATAAGCTGCGACACTTCGCCGACGTTTACGGTGGCACCGGCGTATTTCAGAATAACGTAAGAACCTATCCAAAGAGTCGCGCACAAAACACCGTAAAAGAAGAACTGCATGATGGGGTTGTTCATTGCGAGTATGCGTTCCGCTTTTGTAAAGTCTATTTGAACGTCTGTCGCAGCTTTATCGAACTTTTTCTTTTCGTATTCCTCGCGGTTAAACGACTTAACGACGCGCATGCCACGGATGTTTTCCTGAATAGATTCGTTTAGGTTGTCGTACTTTTTAAATACGCGCTTAAACAGCGGCATCGCCTTTTTGGCAAGCAGCAGCAAAAACAGAGTAAGCGGCGGAATTACGGCAACGAATATCCAGCCGAGCGAGCCGCCCATTACAAACGCCATTACAAGCGAAAAAACAATCATAAGCGGACCGCGCACCGCTATGCGTATAATCATCATGTACGAAAACTGAACGTTGTTAACGTCCGTCGTCATACGCGTAACGAGCGAGGCGGTGGAAAACTTGTCGATATTTTCGAACGAGAAATTTTGTATCTTATAGTACATGTCCTTACGCAGATTTTTGGCAAAGCCGGTGGAGGCCTTTGCGCAGAACATGCCGGAAAGAGCGCCGCACGCAAGCGACAGAATAGCCATGCCTATAAGAATGCCACCGTACTTGATAATGTCGTAAATGTTAATTTCCTCTACCACGCTTACGTCGATAGATGCGACAAGCTTAGAAATTATCCATGGAATAAGGCACTCCAAAACGACTTCCAGCGAAACGAAAAGCGGAGACAGAATTGACGCTACCTTATACTCTCGGATACTTTTGGCAAGTTTCTTAATCATAAATTCATCTATAATCCTTTCGCAATTATTGTATCACCCACGCGCTTTTTTGTCAAACGAATACCGTATAAATTATTACACTTGCATAAAAAAAGCAAAGCGTTTTCGCCTTGCTTTTTTATGACTTATCGGATAAAGCGCTTACAGCAGAATGCAGATTACGCCGCCGCGACCTTCGTTGATTATGCGCGAGAGAGTCCTGCGCATTTTCTTTTGCGTGTCCGAAGGCATTGAGCTTAGCTTGCTGTTTATACCCTCGTTAACAAGGCTGTCGAGCGATTTTCCGAAAATGTTCGTCTGCCAGATTCCGCCCGGGTTTTGCTCGAACTCGCTTAATAAGTAGCTTACAAGGTCCTCGCTCTGCTGCTCTGTGCCCACCACGGGACAGACCTCCGTTTCTATATCGACACGCATAATGTGAAGCGACGGCGCCGAGGCCTTCAACTTAACGCCGAAGCGGCTTCCCTGCTTAAAGATTTGCGGATCTTCGAGCGTCATTTCGTCGATAGAGGGCGTAACCACGCCGTAGCCCGTTTCGGCGACCGACATAAGCGCTTTACTCATCTTGTCGTACGCGCGCTTTGCCTTTACAAGCTCGCCGAGCATACTCATAAGCTCGTACTCGTCGTTTATCTCTATTCCGCACTCTTCTTTAAGCGCGCGGTAGAACAGTCCGTCTTTTTCCTTTGCTTTGTAAATCGCCCTGCCTTTATCAAGCTCGACGGACACGAGCGTTAACCCGTCGAAGTATTCGCTTTCCGACGCGCATTCGGAGATACAGTCGCGCATCTTGTTCATAGAACCGGCAAGATCGGACGATATTCCCACAAGCTCGGTAACGATGGGATTGGCGCCGTCCATCGCCTTTATCCACTCCGACGTTTGAATTATAACGTCTCTGAGCGGAAATTCGTAAAGCACGGTTTCGAACAGCTTTAATACGTCCGCCTTGTCGAGCTTAGCCGCATTAAGGGTAAGCACCGAGCAGCCGTACTTTTCGCCGAGCGCCGCGGCGAGCTTTTGCGTTTCCTTAGAGTTGGGCACCGACGAGTTGAGAACAATTACAAACGGCTTGCCGAGCGATTTCAGCTCGTTTACGGTGCGTTCCTCGGCGGCTACGTACGCGTCGCGCGGAAGGTCGGTTTTAATCGAGCCGTCGCTCGTCATTACGACGCCGATAGTCGAGTGCTCTGCAATAACCTTTTGCGTTCCGATTTCAGCGGCGCGCTCGAACGGAATGGGGTCTTCCGACCACGGCGTGCGAACAAGGCGCGGTTCTCCGTCCTCGAGGTGGCCGGTTGCGCCGTCGACCATGTACCCTACGCAATCGACGAGTCTGACGTTTATCTCCGCCGTGTCGTTAAGCTTTACCCTGGCGGCTTCGCTCGGCACAAACTTAGGCTGAGTCGTCATAACGGTTTTGCCCTCCGCGCTCTGCGGCAGTTCGTCGCGCATACGCTCAAGCTCGTAACCGCTTGCCGACGGAATTACAAACGTGTTCATAAAGTTTGTTATAAACGTCGATTTTCCCGAACGGACCGGACCTACGACGCCGATATATATATCGCCGCCAGTCCTTTCCGCTATATCGCTGTAAACATCGAATTCTTCCATACTACCTCCCGAAGGTTTCTATTACTGCACACAATATATGTTACGCGTCAGCTCTTTATGCCGAACTTTGCTACGCTTTAATCTATGCGGCATGCAAAATAAAAAGAACGGGTTTTACCGTTCTTTAAAATTATATGACTATTTATTTTTTACGATTATTTATTACTATTCCGCGACGATTACTTTTTCAAAGGCCATAGAGCGGTCGACGTATTTTTGAGGCTTATGTGACTTTTTGAGCACGACTCTTCCCTCGCAGCCCGAAAACAGTTTAACAAGATTTCCTCGGTGCGCAAACAGCGTTAACGCGAACATGCACATAACGAGTATCGCGCTCGGAAGCGCCGACGGCGATCCGAAGCTTAGGTACCCTTCCAAAGTGAGCGGCGCGCACAAGAGTATAAACGACGTAAGCGAGCCTATCTTTACATAAATAAGCAGCAACACTCCTATCGCAAACGAAATAAGCATTGCGATAGGCTTACACACCATACACACGCCGAAAACGGTGGCTATGCCCTTTCCGCCTTTAAACTTCATAAACACCGGATAGATATGCCCTATCTCGACGCAAATTCCGCCGACAAGTATTCCTATTCTGTCCGAGCCGAGAGTAAGAAACTGACCGTTTCCCATAAACAGCCAACCGAGCAGCGAAGGGATTACGCCTTTAAGCACGTCGAGAACGAGCGTAAGCGCGCCGATAGGCTTTCCGAATGTTCTAAGCATGTTCATCGTGCCCGGATTGCCGCTTCCGCATGTGCGTATATCCTTGCCTTTAAGCTTACTTATCATAATGGCGGTATTGACGTTTCCGAGTAAATACGACAGCACACCAACAAGCACGCCGGTAAGTATTTGATAATTAAAAGGTATTTCCATTATTCGCTTCTTCCCACAAACTTCATTTGTATAGGTGTACCCGAAAAATCGAACGCGCGGCGCAACGAGTTTTCGAGGTACCGCTCATAAGAAAAGTGTATGAGCTTAGGGTCGTTTACTTTAAACACAAACAGCGGCGGATTGGTGCCCGGCTGCGATACGTAAAAAATCTTGGGACGCTTACCCTTGTGCGCCGTCGGCTCGGTCGCGGATATCGCCTGCCCGACAAGCTCGTTAAGAAGTCCCGTGGAAATTCGACGCGAGGCGTTTTCCCACGATTTTTTGGCTTCCAAGAGAATTCTGTCCGCGCGAAGTCCGCTCTTTGCCGACACCGTAACCGACGTAAAGTAGCTCATGAACGACAATCGTTCTTTTAACTCGTCGGTGAACTTGTTTATCGTGTGCGTGTCTTTTTCTACTGCGTCCCACTTATTTAAAACTATTACGGACGGTTTCCCCGATTCGTGAACAAGCCCGGCTATTTTTTCGTCCTGCTCGGTAATGCCGGCTTCCGCGTCCATAACTACCGCCACTGCGTCCGCGCGCTTAATGGCGGCAATCGAGCGTAAAACCGAATACCTTTCTATCGAGCCGGAAGCGATATCGCGCTTACGGCGCATACCTGCCGTGTCGATTAGTACGAAGTCCTCGCCGCCGACCGTAACGACCGAATCTATCGCGTCGCGCGTAGTGCCGGCAACGTCGGAAACGATACTGCGCTCGTAGCCGCAAAATCTGTTAAGAAGCGAGCTTTTGCCGACGTTCGGCTTTCCGACAAGCGCGATTTTAAGCGCCGACTTTTCCTCGCCTTCCGTAAAAGTAAAGCTTTCGGTAACCGCGTCGAGAAGATCGCCCACGCCCGAACCGTGCTCTGCCGAAACGGGATAAGGGTCGCCCAGCCCGAGCGAATAAAAATCGTAAACATTGTCCTTAGGCGCGGCGTCCGCCTTGTTGACCGCAAGGATAACCGGCTTTTTGCACCGCCTTAACACCTCGGCGATGTCGGTATCGCCGGAAAGGACGCCCTGTTTAAGATCGGTCAAAAACACAACGACGTCGCTAAGCTCTACCGCGTCGTATGCCTGACGCTTTACGGACAGCGTTATGTCGTCCTGCCCGTCGTCTATTCCGCCCGTATCGATAAGCGTAAAAGACTTTCCGCACCACTCGCAGTCTGCGTAAAGTCTGTCGCGCGTAACACCCGGCATATCGTCCACTATGGAAACGCGCCTGCCGGATACTCTGTTCATTAAAGTCGACTTACCTACGTTCGGTCTGCCGACGATAGCCACTACGGGAATCATGCCGTAATTATAACATCTTTTTTCGATTATGTAAACAATTTTATCGCTTCGCGCATTTTTTACCCCATTTTCATCTCTTATAATAAAACATCTCGGTCGATTGTCTAAAACTACTTAACAATTCGAAATGTGTTTTTTATTCGTCGAAATACTTTTTGTACTCGTTTGGGTCGATATCTTCCGCTGTTTCCGCCACTATTCGCCTTTTCTTGGCGTACACGGCGTGCTTTACGGCATACACGATTTCGTATAAAACGACGGCAAACACCGCCGCTATTATAAGCGCGTTAAACGCCGAAGCGCCGCCGACGGCGAACCTGTCGCCGTACGCAAAACGGTTTGTAACGCCGACGGCAATCTCGCCGAGCGGAACGCCCAAAAACGTGCCGGCAAGCGCCGCAAGCTCGGTTTTTCCGACGAGGTACGCCACGAAGCCGCATAACAGTCCCTGAACGATAACGATAACTGCGTCGCTTGCGATAATAAAAAGCAGAAGCTGTACGGACGTATACACGGCGGCGGACGTTACGGCTGTTACAAGCGAACGAACAAGCTCGCGCCGCCTCGACGCAAGATATATAAACACCGCGGATATTCCGAGCGGAACGATAAACCCTGCCGATCCTACGGTGGCGCCCTCCGTCCTTACGGCAGGGATAAACGCGCCGCCGAGAAGCAGTCCCACAACGGTAAACGCAAGCGGAAAAGGCATTCCGCAGTTTTTAAAAACTCTGCCGCAAATACCGAAAAACATAAGTGCCGCAACGATTCCCAAAAGAATAAGTCCTACAAGCATACAAAGATTATTTCCGTATCTGTCGCCGTATATACTTTTCGGTCAACAAAAAAACGAGGCTAAAACCTCGTCTTATTTAATAACTTATTTACACGTATATATTATTTAATTCTTTTTCCAAGCTCGTACGCTTCCGCCGGATATACCGAATGCGCCGTCTTATCGGGCGTACTGCAACCTTTACCGAGTACCATTCCGACGTCCGTCATATTGAGATAACGCGCAAGCGTTTTGTAGTGGAATACGAGCGAATCGAACGTCCAGTCGTCTGTCTTTGTCGCGACCGAGATAAGCGCCGATTTTAATTGCTTGCCTTGAAGCGTTTTATTTATCGAACACAGTCTGTCAATAAAAAGCTTTAACTGGGCGGTCATTCCATAGTAATAAACGGGTGTTACAAATACAAGCATATCCGCGGCAAGGACGTGCGGACGGACTTTTTCCATCTCGTCCTTTTGCACGCACGGCCCGTTATATCCGCAGGCTAAGCAACCGCTGCACGGACGAATGGGAAGATGAGCGCAGTCTACTATGCCGACCATGTTGCCGGCTTCCCTTGCACCTTTTATAAAATATTCCGCAAGCAGGTTGGACGAACCTTTGGGGTGCGGACTTCCCGTTAAAACAAGAATTTTCATAAGACTCCTTTCCCTCGAAGCGTTAAATCGTGGGAACGTCGTTATTCCGTCCGTAAAACCGCATAGCCGAAAATAAATTATGTAAAATTTCGCGGCGCCTAACCGAACGGTTTTTGTTAAATCGATATCAGGTAAGCAGACCGGTGTAATACTGCGTGCGTCTCGAACCGCTCGGAGTATTACCCATCATATAGTCGATAAAGTTAAAATCACGCCACTTGTCTTTGTTGAGATTGTACACTTTAACGCTGTTTATATAAATCGTAGGTTCGGGCGGTTTCCACATATATCCGTACGTTACGGTGGATTTATCCGCCGCCTTTTTGGATATTGCGATAAGGTTTTTAACCGTTTCGCCGTCCGGACCGTCAAGCGCATAGCCGACCATAGTAGGCTCGAGAGTGGACGTGCTTGTGCCGCCGCCGCTTTCGCGTCTGTCCATAGTGTCGACCGGCATATCGTCGTACGTCATCTGGAACTCGGTGCTCGTGTCGTTATAAAGGAAGGTCAGCGCGCCTATTCGGTGAATAAGACTGTCAACCTCGCCGCCCTTATCGGCATTAAGCTTGTATCCGAATTTATAGCTTACGTCGCCGTTACGGAATCTGTTTGTCGGGATTGCGGAAAACGCGGAACAATACTCTTTGTTTTGCGCGTGGTGCCGAGTGTTTTCGTAATCGGTAGAGGACGTGGCAAGACGAGGCTGTTCCTCGTAGCCGCCGAAGCGCAAATAACCGTTTTGCGCGTCGAAAAACACCGTATTGTCAAAATAGCCGGTGGTTGCGAGGAATATAAAATTCGTCGCCGCGATATCGTACTTTTCCTCGTCGATAACAAACTCGAGCTTCATGCCGTTGCTCAAATTAAACCGAGCGATTACGTTTTTGTAGCCGCGGTACGGATTGACCAAAAATGATATAACCGGAATCAAAATGGCGGAAAGAACGAGAATAATCGCAACGGCAACAACCGCCCCTATAACTACGGTCGTCCCTCGTGAACGTTTTTGCGAGGCTATCATCGCCTTCTCTTGCGCAACGCGTACCTCGGTATAGTCGACGGACTTTTCGGTCGGCTCATCCCTTGTAACGTTCATTGCCTTTGCGCGTCTTGCTTTTCGCTCTTTTGCCGTAAGCGAATATGTGCGTTTTTCTTTCAAGGTGTCCTACTTTCTTCTAAGATTTCTGAGGCGCTCTTCTCTCTCGCGCCTTGCTTGTTCCCTGTCTATCGGCGTAGCCGAAGAAGTATCTCTCGGTCTTACGCTCGGGCGTTCTGCGCCCGGCCTTGCACTCGGCCGTTCTACTCCGGGCCTTACGCTCGGGCGCTCGACTCCCACTCTTGCGCTCGGTCGCTCTACACCGGGTCTTACGCTCGGTCGCTCTATCGGCGTAGGTTCTGGCGTAGGCTCGAGTGTGGGTTCGGGTGCGGGCTCGGGCGGAGGCTGCGATATTATAGACTCGACGTTTTCCGTTTCCGCAATGGGCGGATCGTCGATAATCGTTTCGGGGTTTTCCACCGTATTGCCGGTCTTACGCTGCTTTAACGGAGTAAACTTCGCTTGCGGAGTGGGAACGTCGAAACCGCTGATAAACGCCGCAAAATCCGCGTCGCTCATAACGGACGGAATAGGTTCGCCGTCGTCCTCGGGAATTTCCTCTATGACCGGCTCGTTGTCCTCTACTGCGTACGCCTCTTGCGTTACGAAATCGTTTGCGCCCTGCGGACCCTGCGCAGACATATAGTCCTGCTGCGGCTGTTCGGGAGTAATAGGCTCGCCGGAGAACATTGCGTCGACCTGTCTGTCGTAAACGTGCGAAGCGTCAACCTCTTCGGTGGAAAGCGGCTTTACTGTTTCCACAAACAAATCGGACACCGGCTCGGCTTGGGCCGCGTCGTTCTGCTGCGTCCTTGCCGGCGGAGTAATGGCAACTTCGGGTATATCCGAAGCGGTCGTCCCGACCGGCTCGCCGCCGAAATCGCGTATTGCCTGGTTCATATCCTCTACGTCGTCTACGGGCAGCGCCTCTATCGGCGGAACCTGTTGCATCTGCTGTGCCTGCTGCTGTGCCTGCATCTGCTGATATTGCATCTGCTGGGCTTGCATCTGGCGCGCCTGCTGCTGCATTTGCTGCATCTGCACCTGCTGCGCCGCCTCGGGAATGGGACTGACCGGCTGAACGGGCACGGTATAAACGGCTTTATCGCCTGCCAATACGCGCTTATAGTATGAGGCCTTAACCATATTGATATACGGCGCGACGAATATAAAGCCGATACCGAGCGTTATAACGCCTATAAGAATCCAGCCGAACATGGAAAACATCATTCCGATGTACTTACCCATTTTCCCGGTCATAACCTTGCCGGACGCTTTAAGCGCGGTCGACGGCTTCATATTGGGATTGGCGTTAAGAAGATAGTTTGCCATCGACGTGCGAGTAAGATAAAAGACGCCGGGCACGATTAAACAAAGCAAAAGCAAAAATCCGAGTACCGCTCGAACGAGATTAAGCCTTATTATCTTGCCTATTCCGTTACGCGACACGACGTCGGCAAGCCGCCTGACGTTATACGGCATACAGCGGTACGAAGCAAGATAAAAGTCGGCCATAGCAAAGCTTATAACGCCGGCAAACACGCTTACAAACGTAAGCATTATAACGCCGTATAAAAAGATAAGCACGGCGGAAGCGACATGTCCCGATTCCGAAGCTAAAATACCGGCCGTAAGTATAAGCACGCCCAGCGTTACGAAAATTACATACTCGATAAGGTAAACGACTATCGCTTGATGTAAGTTTATGGGAAGCTTTTGCCTCGCTTCCGATTTTATGTCCTTTACAGTCATTCAGTATATTTTACAGCAAAAATCGATTTTTGTCAATAACTATAATAATATTTTAAATAATTTGGATTGCGGCTTTTTGGAGTAAATGTTAAATAACGGTAAGCCGATTTAAAAAATCGCCGTCAAATTGCGGCTTTACCGAAAAAACCTTGCCGTTAAGATAGCTCAGTCGTCCGCCGAGTCCGTTAAACTCGATTGAATTTGCACGAAGCAGTTGACTGTCTATCCCCTTTGCCTTTCTGCCGCCGTACTTATCGTCGCCGACTACCGGGCATCCGACATACGCAAGGTGCGCGCGGATCTGGTGCATTCTTCCTGTGTGCGGAACAACGGAAAGAACCGCAACATTACCCAGTCTGTTTTTTACCGTGTACTCGGTAACGACGCTTTTACTTTCCGCCGTGCTTTTTTCGGTTATAAAAGCCGTTTTGTCGTTGACGGTAAGGAACGCGGACAAAACCGCGCTGTCCGGCTTAGGTACGGGCGAGACTACCGCCTCGTACACTTTTTTCGTTTTGCGCTCTTTGAATGCGGCGGCAAGCATGTCCGCGGCGCTTTCATTTTTAGCGAAAACTATAACGCCGGTCGTGTTGGTATCGAGACGGTGTACGGCAATAAGCGGCATTCCCGATAGCTGCGGTACGGCGTCGAACGGCGTGTGCTTGGGTTTATCGAACACGACGATATTTTCGTCCTCGTAGATAATATCAATTTTCCTTTCGGCGGCGACTGAATCGGGCACGAATACGGAAACGGCGTCGCCAACTTCGAGCGAAACGTTTTTTCTTATCCGAACGCCGTTAACGCGCACCTCGCCGCTTTTTACGAGTAAATGCGCCTTCGACCGCGAGAGCGTAGGTACGGCAACAGAAAGGAATGCCGCGACGCTTTCCTTTCTTTCTGTTACAAACTCGTATTTTTTACCCACTTTTTTCTCCTACCGTATATTATGCGCGAGCCCTTCTTTTTACACGCATAATGCTTGTAATTATAATGGCGGCAACAAGTAGCGCTACGACCGCCGCCGCGACCGCAATAAACAGCTTCACGTCGTACATAAACAGCTTAAACGCGCCGTAAAAGACAAGCGAAGCGATATAAGCCGCCGCTGTTTGTATAACGAC
This sequence comes from Clostridiales bacterium, assembly GCA_022508485.1. Taxonomy (GTDB): domain Bacteria; phylum Bacillota; class Clostridia; order Christensenellales; family Pumilibacteraceae; genus Anaerocaecibacter. Next base: position 57,205 of record JAFLVD010000002.1, read on the forward strand.
GGAAAGCGTAGCAAGCTTTATTCCGCACTCTTTGGATATCGCCGCGACCGTCGCAACACACGGCACGTACAAGCTGACGAAAATCAAAAACGAAAACGCTTCCGCACCGCCGCCTATTACCTCGCCTATTCCGCCGAGCGCCGAAATAACCGAAATTACGGTCTCTTTTGCGGCAACGCCCGAAATAAGCGCCGCGACCGCCTTCCAGTTGCCGAAGCCGAGCGGAGTAAACACGGGCGCGATAAAGCCGGCCACAGTACTCATTATACTCGATTCTATTCCGCCTGTAAAGCCGTACGCGACCGAAAAATTGCAAAGTACCCACATTATTACACTTACGCCGAGAATAACCGAGCCGACGCGCCCCACAAACGAGCCGATATTTACAAGAGTCGACTTAAACACCCTCTTTACGGAAGGAATTCTGTACGGCGGTATTTCCATAATAAGCGAGTCGTCGCCGCTCTCTTTTTTGATTACCGTCATTATTTTCAGAACGAGTAAAGCGGCAAAAAGTCCTATTATGTACAGCGCGGCAACGGCAACCGACGGAATGGAAAAGTACGCCGCGACCGCGGTAAACACCGCAAGGCGCGCACTACACGGACAGAACGGCGCGACAAACGCGGCGCGTTTTCTCGCTTCGCCCTTTATTCCGCGCGTGGAAAGTACCGCGGTTACCGAGCAGCCAAGCCCCAACACGACCGAAAACGCCGCGCGGCCGTTAAGCCCAAACCGCCTGAAAAATCCGTCCGTTAAAAACGCCACCCTGCTCATATATCCGCTGTCTTGAAGCACGGCAGTCAAAATAAAAAGAATCGTAACCTGCGGCAAAAATCCGAGCACTCCGCCTACGCCCGATATAACGCCGTCCGACAAAAGCGAACGCGCCCAATCGGGAAGGTTCGCTTTACTTGCAAGTCTCGAAAGCGCGGCAATACCTCGCCCTATTAAATCGGACAAAGGCTTTCCTGCCTCGAAGGTTATGACAAAAACCGCCGTCATTATAAGAAGAAAAATAGGCAAAGCGAACCTGCCGAGCGCCGCTCTGTCTATCTTATCCGTTTTTTCGTATACGTTTTTTTGCTCTACCACGCCGTACAGAACTCTGTCGATATAGGCATAACGCATTGCCGCCGGACTGTCTCTGTCCGTACACCCGGCGCAAATGTCGCCGCAGTTTAAACACGGCCTCATTTTTTGGATAACGTACTCGTCCTTCTCCACAACTTTAAGCGCACCGAAAACGGGATTTATCCCGGCACGCCTTGCGGCGGAAACTACCGAAAAATTTATTTTGTCGGCGTAAGGAACGCTCGGCGGCGGCGCGCTTAAAGCAAGTCTCGCCGCGGCAAGAATCTCGCCTTTCGGGTTTTTCCACCTTTCGGACGAGCCTACGACTGGGATTGAAAGCCGCTCGGAAAGCAGTTTAAGGTTTACCTTGCCTTTTGCCTCGTCCATCATGTTTACGACAAGTACTGTTCTTTTTCCGGCTTCCATAAGCTGGACGAGAAAATAAAGATTGCGCCGCAGATTGTTAACCTCGGAGGCGCAAACCAAAACATCGTAATCGCCGAACAGCGCCTCGTCGCGCGTTATGCACTCTTCGGGCGTGCGCGCCGTAAGCGAGTACGCGCCGGGAAGATCGCTAACCGTGTCGCCGCTGTTTAAGCGTTTTGTTTTTATGTCGACCGTAACCCCGTGCCAGTTTCCGACCGGCGCGGAAGAATTGGTAATTCTGTTAAAAAGCGTCGTTTTACCGACGTTTGGATTTCCGCAGAGCGCGATTTTCATTTACACCGTCCGAAATGATAATTTGCTTTGCGGTATCCTTTCCGACTGACGCGCGGAACTGCCCGAAGTCAACCAAAACGGCCGAGCTTACCCTTGCCTTAACGACTACGTTCGAGCCGATAAGCCCCAGGTCGACAAGCCGCCTGTGCGTATCGACGTCGCCGCCGACAAGTCGTATTCGTCCCGAGGAACAGTCGAAAAGTGTCATAAACCTCTACTTGAATTCGTTAATGAACTCGATAAAAGTAGTAACGTCGCGGAACTGCCTGTACACAGAAGCAAAGCGAATATACGCAACCTGGTCCAATTCTTTAAGCCGTTCCATTACAAGCTCGCCTATTTTTTGGGTGGTAACCTCTTGCTCGAGCGAGTTGTAAATCTGCTTTTCCACCGACGATACGAGCGCATCGATATCGCGAACGGCTACCGGCCGCTTTTCGCACGCCTTAATTATCCCCGATTTGATTTTGAGTGGGTCGAAAGGCTGACGCGCACCGTCGTTTTTGACGACAAGGATAGGCGTGGATTCTATCACTTCGTACGTTGTAAAGCGCTTGCCGCATTGCAGACACTCGCGCCTGCGCCTAATGCTGTTGCCGTCGTCCGTCGAACGCGAGTCGACAACCTTGCTTTCCGCGTTACCGCAATAGATGCACTTCATATTACGCTCTCTCCTATGTAAATATGTATATTTGAAATAAATTTATAAAAGAATGTTTCGTAGAAGCAATAAACATTATTCTACTTATATCATTATACCTCAATAATTGATTTTTGTCAACATTTATCGATATTATGCAGGGATATAAAACGCAATAAATCCGCGCCGAGCTTTGACGCGGATTTAATTCCCGATATTTTTTACGCCGTTTCCCACCGCCCCGAGCAGTCGAACAGCATGCACTTTTCGCACTTGCCGTCGCAGTCTCTGTCCTTCTTTTTCTTGGGTACTGGCGAACATTCGTCTTTGTCCTTTGGCGGCGGCGGAAAGACCACGCCCGATTCCGCAATCTCGACTATTATAACGTCCTCGCCTATTTTTTGCACGCACTGCCACGGAATAAAAAGGTCCTGCGGTTTAGCGAAAAAGCTCTTTTTTCCGTACGGAAGAATAATGCCGCGCACCCTGCCGTCCTTGACCGAAAACACAAGGTCGACTATGTGTCCCATTCTGCGCCCGTCGCTGCCGTTAATAACCTCGCGGCGTCTTAAATCGGTATAAGTGATGTCTGTATCCATAATCGGTATATATGCCGGCAAGCGAAAAAGTGTTACCGCATTTTACCGCCGAAAAGGTAAATTCGACATTCTTAGTATTATTTGTGTAGTTACATCTTCCGTTAAATGAATACCTTCCGAGCGATTAAGCCAAACTTAAATTCGTGGGCAACACGTCCAACTTCTATGCAAAAGAGGTATTTATGAACGGAAGAGTGGAAATCTGCGGACTCGACACCTCGACGCTGCCTAAGTTAAAGCACGAGGAAATGATGGAGTTAATAGTTAAGGCGCAAAACGGCGACGAACAAGCTCGCGACAAGTTTATTATGGCTAACCTTCGGCTCGTGCTGTCTGTCTCTCAACGCTTTGCGCAGAAAAAGCAAAGTATGGACGACATCTTTCAGGTCGGTTGTATCGGGCTTATCAAGGCTATGGAAAACTTCAACGTCGCATACAACCTGCGTTTTTCCACCTACGCCGTGCCCATGATAATCGGTGAGATACGGCGCTATCTTCGCGACTGCTCGGCACTTAGGGTATCACGCTCGGTGCGCGACACTGCGTACCACGCTCTTCGCGCGCGTCAGGAAATAGAACGCGAACGAGGCGACGTGGCAACCGTCGACGATATTGCCGCGGCTCTTAACCTTCCCGTGTCGGACGTAGTGTACGCGCTCGACGGGATATCCGACCCTATCTCGATATTCGACCCGGTGTATCACGACGGCGACGATACCGTTCTCGTAATGGACCAAATCGCCGGCTCGGACGATCAAAACGCCCTAACCCGTATCGATATCGACGAAGCCGTGGAAAAGCTCGACGAACGCGAAAGGAAAATACTTTCCATGCGCTTTTTCGAAGGCAAAACCCAAATGGAAGTCAGCCGCGAAATAGGCATATCGCAGGCGCAGGTCAGCCGCCTCGAAAAAACAGCTATCAAAGCCATTCAAAACAGAGTTATGTAACGTTACGCGGCGTGTGTTTTAAAATGTTAAATATATGTCCTATTTAATCCGACAGTCAAATCGAGTTAACCTGATTGTCGCAGAAAAAAAGAGGCTCGTAAAGAACCTCTTTTTTGTTAAACGCACTACTTTTTATGCGACGGTGTCAATGCTTTTTCTTTCCTCGTGACGCACGATTTGACAGCTTCGATTTAAGCTTTTTTGAAACTTGCACTTTCCGTCGTGTCGAGGAACTTGGCGATTGCGGTTGTAGCTTAGTCGTTGTGGTCGCCTCTTCCGTCATGCATATTTTCGGTACTGTCTCAATTATAGTTGCGGCAGACTGCGTTTCTTCCATTGTGTCGAGCGACTTGAACGCCACTGAAGTTACGTCAGGCGATGAAATATCCTCTTTTGTGGATTCGGATTTTTCGTTTATCGTGTCGGGTTCTTCTACCGTGATAATTATCTCGTCGCTCGTTGTCGCCGCTACGGCTTGTTTTTTACCGAGCTTGGATTTCAGTCTGCGCCACGTTACGGCGGCGTAGTGGCGAAAATCCTTGTTCAAAAACGCAGCGGCTACGCAAATGGGAATGGACAATCCCAGCGATATAAATCCGTTTGCGAAAAAACTCGCAACGTTGGAACTCAAATCCACCGAACAGAAATGCATCGCAGTCAGCGCGGCGGCGAAAATCAAAATATAAACGTAATTTTTTAAGTAGTAGCTTTTCGCATTCGACTTAAAGGCGTATTTAAACAGAACGTGCGGTTCTACGATATGGCAGATAGTCATGTTTGTTATTATAGTCGCGACTATTACCCCTACGACCGCAAACTCCTCACCCCACAATCGATTGAAGAGGAATACGAACGCTATGGATAGGCCTATGTTTACCCCTCCTTCTATAAGCGGCTTCCATCTGTCGTGGTAGAAGGTACCAGTCGCGTCTCTAAACAGCAACGACGCGTGCCGCATAAACTGAATAAAGTAGTTAAGGGTAATAATAAACGACACGGCGCGAATCATTCTTAAATCGACGCCACCGGCTTTTTGGAACAAAAACACGATAAGATAGTCTATTATCGAGTAATATCCCAAAAAGAACACCGCGCCCAAAACGAAATTAAACGTGTGGAAAAACGAGTGGTACTTTCGCGCGGTTTCCGCGTTTTCCTCCACAAACATGTGCCCTATTACCGACGTGAGCGGCGAAAAGCAAAGCGCGAGAACGCCGGTCATCGCTACCATAATCGTCGTGTAGTTGGAATACTTTCCGAGTATCTCTATGCCGATAAACGCCGAAATGATAATGCTGTCCGCGGTGTTGACAAGCACGGCTCCTATCTTGTGCATAAACATCGCTTTGACTTTTTGCGTAACGTCCTTTTTAGTGTCGGCATCGATACGCTGTTTGTTTTTAATAATTCCGCCGTGCTTTTTACGGGCAATAAGCTCTGTTACGCCCCACTGAACGGCAACCGCGACGATTCGGCAGACGAGATACCAAACAAACGATTTCGTAAGTATCAAAACGACTATTTGAAGTCCGCATTGCAAAAGCTGACCGAGCGACGAAATAGTAGTCGTAATGTAGTTGTTTTTATACGCGTTGATAAGCGACGTTTTCGAGCTGAACATGTACGTCATAACGACGGATAAAAGCATAAGCGCAAACGTCAGGTACAGATTGACGTCCACGCTCTCGTAATCCTTTGCAAGGAACGGAAGCGCCGGGATAACCGCGCAACCGACTACGGCTATTATTCCGCCGATAATAAGGTACAGCTTGGTAAATAAGCCGTACAGCGCCGAAACCTTATCGTTATCCCCTTCCACAATCGGCTTATACATGCAGAAGGTTATAGCGCTACCCACACCCAGCTCTGCGACCGCCAAAAAGTTGAGAATGGACTTAAACAGCGAGTTAATTCCGTTAACGCCGTTGCCGATATATTGGATAAGGAACCGACGCACAAGCACGTCGGCAATCAAAATCAGTATTTTAAACGCAATCGAAACAGCTACGTTTTTTACACCGCGTTTTTTATCCAACATTCACCCCGTTTTCGGTGCCGAGAGGCAGGCTCTTTCCGCGCTTTCGTAAAATATGACAGCAACTTATAAACCCGAACGATACAATAATCATGGACACAGTCTGTTGGTAGAAAAACAGCGTTTCCAAATAATTCATTACGGTAATAACGCTTATATATAAAATCGGCGCCAAGTCTACGTATTTGTGTTTTTTGGAAGTAACCTCGCTGCTTTTAGTTACCAAGCGCGAAAACAACAGATAGAACAAAATAAAATGAATAATCCCGAACGAAGCCAAAACGGCAAGCGGCATATTGTGAGCGTTTCTGTAAAGGTCGTTGCCCGTCGCCAAAATCGCGTCCTCGTTTACGTGGCTGCCGACGCCGAACCAAAGGTTTTCCTTAATCAAATCGAAGGTCATCGCCCATATTTTTTGTCTGCCGGTAAACAAATCCTTGCCGAGTATCGTTATTTGTCCCTTGCCTATCGCCTCGTACAAAACGGTAGAATAAATATACGCCACCAAAATTCCGAGCATACTCAGCGCAAAGACAAGCACAAACGCGGAACTTGCTTTATACTTCCTTTTCCATGCCTTAAAAATACAGAAAGAAAGCGCAAACAGTATACATCCGCCGAGTGCGTTACGCGAAGTAAAATAGAACTGCAAGGCGATACAGAGCGCCGCAATAATAAGATACAAAACTCTTTTTCTGTGCGCAAGAATAACAAGACTTGCGCAAAACAGCATCATTAAGCTAATCGCGCACTGGTTGGAATTGAATTTAGTCGTATCGTTTGAGTTTTCCGCAGTCGTACCGTTTGCTATCTTAATCAAAACCATAGCGGCAAACACATAATAAAGCGTAATCAATTCGCTTTTTTTAAGCGGATATTTTTTAAATATCATTATTCCGGTCAACAGTGCGGACAGCGTAATTACCCTCTCGAGACCGGAACGCAAAAATATATATTGAAGTACGACAAACAGAAAGTACGCCGTTATAAGGTTCATTTTATATTTACCGAAGTACAAATCTTTTAGCAAATGATAAAACTGATATGCCAAAATAACCGCCACAGGCACGACGCGGAAATAATAGTCCGAATTGTCGTCGTCGAAAACGTACGCTTTAACGTACGCTATAATAACGGCATAGAAAAGCCAAGCAACGGACGCGACAAAAGACGCGCTGTGCCTTTTTACTGCACGCGTGGGTTTTACCGCTCTATTCTGTATGGTAAGTGCCATTGCCTGTTTCATTTATTTATACACCATAGCCAACAGCCCGAACATTTTGTTTTTAAGTAGCTTTAAAAGCAGTCGCTTTTTTCCGGGGGCGTTAGCTAAATTAACTTTTTTAAGTAAAGCGCGCACGTCGGAATCGTTACCGATAAATGCGTATTCCTTTTTGCGTTCGGTAAACGAAAATCCCGAACGGCGTATACTTTTAAGGCAGTTCTGGATAAGTAAGCCTACCGCGCTTTCCTCTATGTTTACGCCTCGGTAATCATACTTTTCCGCGGCGTGCGCAAAAATTTTAATATTATTTTTCCAGTCGTCCAAGTTTTGCCTCGTATACGTATGGACGATGGAATCGCCGCGCTGAACGTAATGGTACAAGCACTTATCTACATACACTATTCTTTCCGACGCCATAATAGCCGGAACGATAAGCGCCATGTCCTCGCCCATTCGGATACCGTTATTCTTAAACGACGGCAAGCCGACGAGCTTTTCGCGCCGATAAAGCTTGTTCCAGCGCATTGCCGCAACGTACTTACTGTCGGCGAGCGTGGGTAAAATCGAAAAATCGAACTTTCCGTTTGTCTTAGTATAAAGTCCGGGCGCACCGACGCCGAAGTTGCGCCGGTGAGAGCGGCTGCCGGATTCATCCTCGTCGTCGTAATCGCAAAACGCTATGTCGGCATTGTGCTCTTCTATCGCTTGCGCGAGAGAGGAAAACATATCCGGCTCTATATTATCGTCGCTGTCCGTAAAGCCTATATACTCGCATTTCGAAGCGTTAACGCCGTCGACAATAGCCTGCTCGGTGCCTTCATTAACCTTATCGATTATTTTTATTCGCGAGTCTTTTTGCGCGTATTCGCCGCAAATATCGAGGCTGCTATCGGTACTGCCGTCGTTAACGAGGATAATTTCCTTAACGCAGTCGTTCTGCGCACAAACGCTGTCCAAGCATTTACGCAGGTACTTTTCGCAGTTATATACGGGTATTACGATTGCTATATCCATTCCTTAACCGTTAATCTCGCCTGCGCGAACCTCTTTTAAAATATCGTACGTTCTTTTTAACGCCGATTTTACGCCGTAAAAAGGCTTCCAGCCGATTGCTACAAGCTTACTCGTATCGATAAGCGCACGCACCGACTTGGAAACGCCTTTATTGTTGTTTCCGCTCAAATCGAACACGACCTTTTTACCGGCAAGTCCTGCGATGTACTCCGCATATCCGCCGAGCGTAACGCCCTCGTCGTCATCGGAAACGTTGTAGGCGTCGCCGCTTTTTCCGTCGAGCAGCACCTTTATTATTCCGCTGACCGCGTCCGCCACATAGCAGTACGAAAAGAATTGATCGCCCTTGCTTTTAAGCACTATATCCTCGCCGCAAAGCGCGCGGTCCAAAAACTGCGCAACCGCCTTACTGTCCGCTTTTCTGTCCGCGCCGAAGCAGCGCGCAAGCCGCGCAATAACGCAGTCCACACCGTACTGTGCGGTAAATGACTGACACAAGCTTTCGGACAGTCGCTTCGCCTCGTTGTAGCCCGCCCTCGCCGTATTGCAGTCGATATAACCGCAGTAATCCTCCGCCATGGGTTTATCGCTTCCGTCGCCGTAAATTTCGACGCTGGAAGCGAGAAGGAAGCGCGTTACCTTTTTTTCGACGGCAAGGTTTAAAAGATTGTACGTTCCGAAAATATTGGTGGTAACCGTGCCGACTGGGTCTTCCGAATACTGCTTGGGGTGAGTGTTGGACGCGAGGTGAAGCACGTAATCGACCTTTCCGTCTATTTTAATCGGCTTTGTAACGTCGGCGGACAGATACGTAACGTTTTTCTCGCTTTTTCCGCCGCGCCGCGACAGACTTACAACGCTTATCTTATTGCCGAACTTCTCGTTACGACACTTTATGACGTTAATTAAAAACTGCCCGATAAAGCCGGTGCCGCCGCTTATAACAAGCGTTTTGGCGTCGAGCCTATTCCACTCGTAACCGAGCGAAGCGATTATTTCTATATCCTGTAACTCTAAATCGGTCATGATTTTACTTTAACCAGTCGTCGCCCTTTGCGGAAATGTACGCTCTGAATATATTGAAATCGTCCTTTGTGGTGAGCTTGATATTCTTATCCGAGCCTTTTGCAAAGTACAGTGTTTCGCCAAGCTCTACCATCATCGTGTTTGTGTACGACGAGCCGGTAATCCCGATATTTTCTTTAAAGGCGCGCTCGTAGCACGAAAACAGCTTTCCGAGCATGTACGCCTGCGGTGTGGAAACGCGCCGAAGCGTTTCTCTCGGAATGTATTTATCGGTGCTGTACTCGTCCTTGACAATAAAGATTTGCTCGTTGTACGGCAGCGAGGTTACGGCATTTCCGCGCTGATGACATTTTTCTATGACATCGTTTAATACGCTTTCGTCGACAAGCGGACGAATACTGTCGTGGATAATAACGCAAGTGTCATCGGGATAGACCTCGTGGATTTTATTTACACCATTCCTTATGGACTCTTGCACGCTCTCGCCGCCGCTTACAATATACTTAAGCTTGGTGATGTTAAACTGCTTTGCAAACGACGAAAGTACGTTATGCCAGCCGTCGATACAAACGACGAGGATATCGTCTACCAAAGGATTTCTCTGAAAGTTTTCAAGCGTATAGATAATAATAGGCTTATCGTTAACGGTTAAAAACTGCTTGGGTATTTCCTGCCCCATTCTTTTGCCGGAACCGCCGGCGACTATTAAAGCTACGTTCATGATAGTTTACTCCTTCGCGCTATAATAAGTTATTTCGTATTTGTCGTTTTACTGTTATTGAACAATCTCGTCGGCCTCGTCCTTACGGTATACCGTAAAGCCGTGATTTACGCGCTCGCTTTCGGGCGGAAGCGTCATATAATCGCCGTAAAACTCGGTCAAAAATTTATGTGGGTCTGCGCAACACGCAAAGCTTTCGCCCTCAAACGACACCTCGGTAGGTTTTTCGTACTGCCACTTTTCCACGCATTCGCGGTATGCGCCGTTAATGTATCCCACGTAATTGCTTTGCTCTATACCGTACTTGCGCCTTGCGTCGTCTATTTTTTTAAGCGCTCTTTTAAGTCCGTACAGCTTTGCAAAGCGGCTGCCTATCCATTTGGGAATATAAAGCAGTTTGTTTTTGGGCGGATTGAATTTTTCCGCAATCAACCAGCTTCGGTACTTAATGGGAAGGCGCACTTTTTTTTGCAGCGCGTACGCCTCTTTTTTCGTTGCGCCGAGCGGATACAGCGGAAACACGTCTATATGAAGCCCGATAGGATATTTAGTATGCCGCGACGCGTGAAGAATTGTGCCAGGGTCGTAAAGCTTGGTAATTGCGGTTGTGGACTTTCCGTCGAGATCGAAAGAAATCAGCTTGTACTTTAAAACGGTAAAGTCGTCGTGAATGAATTTATAGTAATCGTCCGCCGGCATAAGCACGTCTATATCGTCGTCCCACGGAATAAATCCGCCGTGCCGCACCGCCCCGAGCAGCGTTCCGCCGGTTATAAAGTACCTGTAACCCTTTTGGTTACAATAATCCCGAAACCATACAAGGATTTGAAGTAATTGTTGTTTAATCTGTTGTGGAGAAAGCTTTTCCATAAATACCCCACCGTAAATAAAACGAGCAAAACGTTCTTTATATAACTGCGGTTTACTTTGCGTAAAACTCGCTGAATCGGTTGTACGTTTCTATACCGTAATCACCGAAATCAAAGCACGGACGATTGGGCGACAGCTTGTTATACCATGCCAAAACCGTATTCATGTAAGGCGTATCGACTCGGCTCAAACGGGCGATTTCGCATAACAGTTTAAGCCCGTACGGAAAATCCGCTGTAAAGTAACGCGAATCGAAATCGGGCACGTAGCCGTTGCCCTTCGGTATGGACGGCGTTTGCAAGCCTTGAAAACCTTTTATACTCTTGATTTTATCCGTCATTTCTTTTACGGTGTAGCTTTCGTAATGTTCTTTAAGCGACTTAACGCCCGACATATCAAAGCCGCTCAGTTCGCGTATCTTACCGCAAATACTCTGAACTTCGTCGTCGCACTTCAATAATAAATCGGAAGTCTCGTCCGTCCACTCTTGATAAAACAGCGGTATTCTGTCATACACTTTGCCTGCCGAATAGTCGTTAAACAGCGAGTACAATCGGCAGGTATGAAGAATTGGATTGGACGGAACCATAGTAACGTTTAAATAATTATCCATAACGTCGCAAGGGATATCGAACAGACATTCAAGCATTTCCTTTCCGAATTGTGCTTCGGATTTAGGCAAAGAAGCTATATAAAGCCTGTCTCTGTACCCTTCGCAATACACCAAGCCGTTGCCTTTAAGTCTTGTAACCGACGGCACGCGTTGCAACCCGTACAGCGAACACCCTTTACCCAAAGCAGCTTTAAACGCCCATTCCATTCCTCCGCTTCCGGGGATAAAAAATATTTTCGTGCCGTTTTCGATATAAGGCAACAGTTTTTCGGCAAGCTCTTTTGCAAGAAATGCGGGCGTCGTGATAAAAACAACGTCGCTGTTCTTTACTGCAACGCTCGGATTAAAGGTAATGCAATCGACAGTGCCGCCCGAAACAACGGTCCCCTCTGCGTCGACCTCTTTTACTTCGGATAAAAACGTACCGACCTTTGATGTGAATACGGTTACTTTGTGTCCGTGCGCGGAACAGCGAACCGCAAACTGCGTGCCGATATTTCCGCCGCCGATTACGGTTACGTTCATGTTTCTTTCCTTAAAAGCGTCGACAAAGCCTTTATCAGTTTATCGTTATCTTCGGTGTTTCTGACGGCTATACGCACGTACTGCGCTTTTCCTTGCGTTTTTGACGATAGGTCTTTTATGAGAATATTGTGTTTTAAATATAACTCTTGGGTAAACACCGTCGCGTTTAACCCACCGATTAGCTCTACCGTTACGTAGTTAGCCTGCGTGGGAATAACGCGCAAATACTTTTTAAAAGATTTAAGTCCGCGGATAAACTCCTTTCGTACTTCCTTGAATTTTACCAGCGCGGAAACGTAATCCTTTCGATATTTTTCTTCGATTTGCAAGTAAAACTCGGCAAACGAGTTTATGTTCCAAATGCCTACGTCCTTTTTTAGGTAATCTATCAATTCCGTATCGCCCGAAACAGCTATACCAAGCCTTAAACCGGGCACGCCGTAGCTTTTGGATATGCTTTTAACGATACAAAGATTGGTGTACTTTTCGATTAAGCCTTGCTCTATAAGCGAGTTGTCTTCCCCATCCGCAAAGTCGACGAACGATTCGTCCAAAATCAAAGAGACTTTGTTGTCGGTAGTCCACGAAAGAATTTTACTTAGCCCGTCCTTTTTAATAAAATTACCGGTCGGGTTGTCGGGGTTTATTAAAATCAAGCAGTCGATATTTTTACCGGAATAGTAACGAATCAAGTCGTCGGCGGTATAGGAAAAATCTTTGTTGTCAGGATAATAAACCACCTGTTTGTCCGCGTCGTAACGGTTGGGATATTCCTCAAACGTCGGACGAATTACACCCACTCTTCCGTTCATGCGCGACATTAACGATTTAATCAGTTCAGCGGCGCCGTTACCTACGGCGATGTTCTCGACTCTTACACCGAAATTTTTTGCCGCCAGCAAGCTGTTAACTCGCATACCCGATGGGTACTGTGTCGCCAAAATATCAAAATTCGCCTTGATTTCGTCAAGTAGCTTTTGCGGCGGAAAATACGGGTTTACAAGGTAGCAAAAGTCCAAAAGCTTTGGATAACGCCAATATCCGCCGTACCTGCCTTGTATTGCTTTGAGTTTTTTTCCGTCATCCGCAAACATCGACGAAGCAATATCCAAATCCTGAATATCGTCTATTTCGTACCAAAGCTGACCGTTTAAACGCTTAGCCTTGATTTCGGGGTCGTCGAGCATGGTTATTATCTTTAACACCTGCTCGTAATACTCGTTGTTGCCGACCGCGTTGCAGTACGCTTCCAAAAACGGAACGTAATGCGTTTTGGAGAAATGCTTGCCGAATTTATAAATATTAACCGTCTTGTAGTAAGACTTTATATCCTCGAACTTGAATTTTTTCCCGGGCACGAACTCTATAATATCGTCGTTATCGGACAGCTTGACGCACGTACCGTCCATCCAGCTCTCGTACTTATCGACAAGCGCCAAAGTATCACGCTCGTCGTTTAACAGTAAATCGATTACGCCGTCCTCCACAATCAAATCGGATTCGAACAGAAGCGTATCGTCCTTGCACAAATAATCTTTGGCAAGGGACAGCGAATAAATATTGTTCGTCTTGTCGTAGACGGGATTGTTTATAAAAACCAACGGGGTCGAAAGAGAAAGGCCTTTAACGTAGTCGATAAGCTTTTCCGCCTCGTATCCGACTACCATAACAACGCGCTCGAGCTTGTATTTTTCAAGCTGGTACAGCAATCTGTATATAAGCGGAACTCCGTTAACTTCAACCATACATTTAGTATTGTTTTTAGTCAGTTCCTTTAATCTTTTGCCCATTCCCGCGGCAAGTATAACCGCTTGCATACTCTCCTCCTAAACCGTTTAACCGTCGTTTGTTACAGATCCGCAAACGCGTTACGTTTCCTCGGTATTAAAACTGATATCGGTGTAACTATGGTGCGGCTTGCGCTCTTCTTCCGGCGGCAGAAGCATATAGTCGCCGAATACTTGTCTTAAAACCGCGTCGTAGTTTTCGGGTATCATAAACTCGGTATTCTCGAATTTGTGCATGACTCCGTTTCCGAACCACTCTCTTTTGTAAGAAAGCTTAAAGCTTTTCATCGAACCCGACCAGCAAACAACCTCGTCGCATTCGTCGTATGGAAACCGAGTTATTTTTTCGAAAAGCTTTTTTTGTGCGCGAGCTTTACCTTTTTTCGTCTTTAACTTTAATAGAAACGACGAACCTGCGCGCATTAGGGCGCCGTGATTTTTTACCGGCTCGTCCAATAGATACAGCGCCCTTTTCATTGCTCTGAATATCTGGATTTTTCTTTTGTTTTTAGGCGCGGCACCGTACATCGGATATATATCCACAAAGATACCGTGGTGAATTTTTTTGTCCGCGGTTTCTTTTTCTATCAACAGCGTATTGTCTTTGCATACTCGCATAATAGACAGTCTGTACTCGGGATCGGTTTCGGGCGACTGGTAAAAATAACCTTGCGGCAAATCGGTTTTGCACGCCTCTTCGAACTTTAATAAGTCGGGATACGGCATCATGATATCGATATCGTCGTCCCACGGAATAAAGCCGTCGTGTCGGATTGCGCCTATAAGCGTACCGTATGCCAAAAAATACCTAATCCCGTTCTTTTCGCACACGTTTTTTATGACGCCGGCTATCTCAAGCTGAACGTCCTGCACTTTTTTCATTAACTCTACGTCGTAATCCATTATACACTTGCCTCGTTGCCGTTAACCGGAGTAACCGTAAAACTGTGGTGATGCTTTTGCTGCTCTATCGGCGGCAACCGCATATAATCGCCGTACCGCACAGACAAAACGCTGTCGTAGTTTTTAAATATACAAAACTCTCTGTCCTCGAACTTCGACAACATCACTTCGTCAACCCAATCCCTTTTATACGCTATATGACAAACGGCAAAAAGGTCGTTGGATATAAACTTGTCCTTAGTCTCTTGTTTGTTATAGCGAACCGAGGTTTTAAAATACGACTTAACTATACTTTCCACCGAGCGGCCGGCGCCGAGCAGCTTCGTGCAAAAAAGCTGAACTCTTCTTTTAAAGCTGAACCTCGACCAGTCGATTTTTCCCTTGTGCATCATACCCTGCAAAACTTTTAGTTTAAGCAAAAAGCGATTTCTTTCCGACTTTTTGTCGGGCAGGTTGTCTATTAAGAATATATCGACCTTAATTCCGCCGATTTTATTGCCGTTAAGCACCGGGTCTTTTACAAACCTCACGCGCGGCGTTCTTCTGTACAAAAAGAACTCGAACTCGCCGCTACTGTCGCAGTACGACTTGATAACGGACGAAAACCTGTCGTACTCTTCCCGAAGCATTACAATATCTATATCGTCGTCCCAGGGAATAAAGCCTTTATGCCTGACCGCGCCGATAAGCGTTCCGCCGCTGAGCGAGTACTTGATTTTTTCCTTAACGCACACCTCGTGGATAAAATCCATTATGCAAAGAAGCTTGCCTTTTACAAAGTCGAGTAGTTCTGCGTCGCTTTCCGCCTCGCCCAAGCTGTCTATAACCTCGATAAGCTCGCCGAGCGACGAAATCTGTTTATTCTCTTTGATCCCTTCCGCATAGTCGCAGTTGCGGTAAACGCCGCCAGAAAAAAGTCTAACGGTAGTAATGCCGTACTTACCCACCACAAAATCCTTTCGGGGATTGTCGCCGACGTACAGCATTTCGTCAAGGGACGCGCCGAAGTATTCCGCCATAAGCTCGAACGCTTTTACATTGGGTTTTCTGTATTCTTTTCCGCCGAGCGTGTCGGTTAAAATAATCTTATCTACCAAGCCGCTAACGTTAAGCGAATCTATTTTGTTTTGCTGTCCCTCGGGGCGTCCGTCGGTGATTATTCCGAGCTTAAAGCCTTTTTCGCGTAAAACCTCAAGCGTGCGCTTAGCTTCCTCAGAGAGCGAAATTTCGGGCTTATGCGCGCGGTAAATATCCAAAAGCTCGCCTACCGCACTTTCGGATGCGTCTAATCCGTGCGCAATCATGTAGCGGTCGATCACCTTTGCGCCGTCCGAATTGTACAGCTCTAAAAGCTCGTCCGCGGCATTCTTAATTCCGTATTTTTTTTCGATTTCATTTGCTACGGCACGGTAGCCCGATTTAACGTAATCGTACTCGGGAAAAAGCGTATCGTCCAAATCGAAAACGACGACCTTAATCATAACACCCTCACGCTCTCGTCGAAGCGCGAATATACCGCGCCGTCATCGTAATCCTCGTTGTATTCGAGCGTTTCGCCGCGAAGCAGTCTGTAAAGGTTTTCGCAGCTGTCCGCGCCGGCGTCTATGCTCATGGGCGCGCCGCCGCCGAACCTCGGGTTAATCTCGATATACTTGACTTTGTTGTCTTCCGTCAAAAAGCACTGCACGGTTATTTGTCCGATAAATCCGAACTCGGTTAAGAGCCGTTTTACGTCGTCCGTTATGTATTTGTTCTTTTCGACCCTGCCTTTTAAAATTTCGCCGCCGCGCGTAGCGATACGTTCTCTCGGCACAACCGTTATAATCTTTCCGTCAAAATCCAAAAAGCAGTCGACGGTGTATTCCTTGCCGACGACGCACTCTTGCAAAATAGGACTATTCACATACTCGGCGAAAAACTCGAGCTGCTTTTTGTTTTCCACCTTGTACGCGCCGATACTCGAGCTTCCGTCAAGCGGTTTGATAAACAGCGGATAGCTATAATCACGGTCGAGGTTTACGCCGTCGTAAGTTAGAGGGCAATCAAACCCGTGCTCGGCGAAAAATTTAGCGGTAAGCGTTTTGTCGCAGCACACTTTAACGGCGTCCGGTGCGGAAATAAGCACTTTTGCGCCGCTTTTTTCCTCTATTTCGGTTTTGTTTTCGGCAAGCACGACAAGCTCGGTATCTATCGTGGGCACGACGAGCGAAACTTCGTTCTCCTTGCAAATGTCTATTATTTTCGGAATGTATCCGTCGTCCGCGATTTTCGGGACGATAAACCTCTTGTCGGCAAACTTGAGCGCCGGCGCAAGATCGGACATATCAGCGGCGCACACGTCGCCTTTTATTCCCAGTCTGTCGCGCGCCGCCTTGAAGGCGTTAACAAGCTCGACTCGCCGCCCCGCGCTTAGTATCAACACATTGTAGCGTTTGTTCCCGGTAAAAAATTCCATTGTCGCTTGACCTTCCTGCGAAATTCCGCTTCGCTTAAACACCTTGCCCACCGTCATTAAAATAATCTTTATATCGCCGAAGAACGATATCTTTTTAACGTATTCGCAGTCGTATCCGAACTTATCATCCCACGAAATGGCGTTTCTGCCGTTTACCTGCGCAAGGCCGGTAAGACCGGGCCGAACGGTATGACGGCGGCGTTGTTCCTCGTTATATAAAGGCAAGTACTGCACCAATAACGGGCGCGGTCCCACTATCGACATTTGTCCGGCAAATATATTAAGAAGCTCGGGAAGCTCGTCGAGCGATGTTGCGCGAAGAAGCTTTCCGTATCTCGTAAGCCGCTTCTCGTCGGGAAGAGGATTGCCGCTGCCGTCCTTTTCGCACGTCATGGTGCGGAATTTAATAAGCTTAAATATCTTTTCCTTGCCTGTCTTTTTGTTTATCTTTCCGGGCCGGTCCTGCGTAAAAAACGGATTGCCCTTCATGTTAATCGCGCCGAGTATTACGAGAATCAACAGTAGAGGCAAAAGCACGATAATTGCTAATCCGCTTAATACCAGGTCGTAAAACCGCTTAAAAAACACACGGTACAGCGCGACAGAGAGAATAAGCCACACTATAACGCATACCGCGCATATTATAAGTATTCCCCACCATTCGGCGGTTAACTTGTCCAAAAGCTCTTTCATCAATCGAGACACGCTCTAATAATTTCTATTACCTTGTCCTGATCCTTTTCCGTCATCTTAACGTCGCTCGGCAAGCACAAGCCGCGATTGAATATATCCTCGCCGACGTTGTCTTTATCGACGCCGTCTGCCGTTACGAAACCGTTGTTACGGTAAATAGGCTGCATGTGCATAGGCTTCCAAATCGGCCTGCCCTCTGCGTTATTTTCCGCAAGCGTTTCGAGTATTTCGGTCGGACACGATTTTCCGTGCTCGGGAATATAGCTCGCTTTTAAATCGCCGCGAGTCTGCTTGCACATTGCGTTTTTGTCGATAATCATGCACGACAGCCAGTAATTGGGAACCGAGTTTACGCCGTCGAAAGGATTCATAGCAACCGGGAGCCCCTTTAAACCGGCTTTGTACCGTTCGTAAATAGCGCGTTTCAGAGCGATATGCTCTTCCAAATAAGGAAGCTGTCCTCTTATGACGCCTGCGACTACGTTACTCATGCGGTAATTGTAGCCGAGTTCTTCGTGCTGGTACCAGGGCGCGCTCTCGCGCGACTGCGTGGACCATTTACGGACGCGGTCGGCGCTTTCCTTGTCGTTTGTAAGAAGCATTCCGCCCGACGAGCCGGTAATAATCTTATTGCCGTTAAAGCTTATAACGCCGATATCGCCTAAGGAACCCGTTTGTCTGCCTTTATACGTCGCGCCGAACGATTCCGCGGCGTCCTCAATTATAACCGCGCCGTGCTTTTCCGCTACTGCGCGAAGCTCGTCGATTTTTGCCGGCGTGCCGTACAGATTGACAAGTACTATATGCTTGACGGAAGGATACAGCTCGAACGCCTTTTCGAGCGCGACGGGGTCCATGTTCCAGGTATCGCGTTCGGTGTCGATAAATATCGGTTCGCCGCCCTCGTACACGACCGGGTTAAGCGTTGCGGCAAAGGTCATATCCGAGCAGAACACTTTGTCGCCGCGCTTTATTCCTGCTATTTTTACGGCAAGGTGAAGCGCCGCCGTGCCGCAAGAGAGGCCAACCGCGTAATTAACGCCTATCTTTTGTGCGGCGATACGCTCGACCTCGTTTATATTTTCGCCGACGGTAGACATCCAATTTTTATTGAACGCGTCGGTCATCCATTTTAACTCCTCGCCGTGCATGGTGGGAGTCGCAAGCCAAACTTTATTGTTAAACGGAGTAAATTTCTTGTCGTTGGTAAACATGGTGTTATTCTGTTTTATGTATATTTTTGTGTGCTTCGCCGATTCGAACCGATAGGTTCGAATTATCTTTGGTTTGTCCGCCGAAGCCGCTGCCGAGAACGGTCCTACGAGCATTAGCTTTCGGTTTCTTAAAGGGTTAATCACATAGCAGAATATTCGCCTATAACAAATAGGCGAACCTTTGCCTTTTTAATTATAATATATTATGTACGCAATTGCAAGGGATTAAAGCCCAAACGGCAAAATATGTGCGCTTTCCGTCGTGTCTTTATGGTACATTTTTACCTTTTGCCGCCATATTATTACGGTTTGCAAAGCCTTGTTACCGCCCTATTTTCTACACGCCCAGTGCCTTTGTTATGTCCTTTTTTAGGCGGAAAATTATCTTTTTTTCGAGTCTTGAAATGTACGACTGGGAAATTCCGAGTATATCCGCAACTTCCTTTTGCGTTTTTTCTGTAACGCCGGCAAGTCCGAAGCGCATTTGCATAATCGCGCGCTCACGTTTACTGAGCCTGTCGAGCGCCTCGTTAAGAAGTCTTGTTTCCGCCTGCGCTTCGAGCTCTTTACCCACCTCGTCGGGATCGGTGCCGAGTATGTCCGCCATTACAAGCTCGTTGCCTTCGTTATCCACATTGAGCGGCTCGTCGAGCGACACCTCGGCATGAAGGCGCACCACTCGTCTCAGGTGCATAAGGATTTCGTTTTCTATACACCTCGACGCGTACGTCGCAAGCTTTATATTCTTGTCGGGGTCGAAGGAATTGACCGCCTTTATAAGCCCGACCGTGCCGATCGAGATTAAATCCTCTATGTCGACGCCGGTATTGTCGAACTTCCGCGCTATGTACACCACAAGCCTGAGGTTGTGTTCTATAAGCATAGATCTTACGGTGGGGTCGGTTTTTATTCTGCAAAGCGCCGCCGCTTCCTCGCTCGGTTCGAGTGGGTGCGGAAGCCCCTCGCCCGACGTGATATAGTCGAGCGTGCTTTCCGAGCAATCGGACCGCGCTATCATTTTCATGATTTTTTGAAGCATTTTTATAAGTTTCATACTCCCTCCGTAAGAGCCGAACCGTTAAGAAGCATTTCGTGTCCGCGCGAGGCGAAGCCTTTGACAGCCAGTCCGAGCACTGCATTTATTTTATGTTTTCGCTTGTCCGAATAGACCGTTATTCGGTCGGGTCGAAGAATAAAAATATCCGCTTCCCCTGCCGCCGTTACAATCCTGCGCTTTCTGAACCTGTCGACGCGCTTAATAAATTCCGCCGACGACATCGCGTCGAGCTTGTATGTAAACAGCCCCAAGTCGGTGATAACCACCGGCAGGCCCGTTCTGTCGTCGAACACGCAGTTTCCCGTATCCAAAAAAGCATCGAACGACAAAACCTGCTTGAATATTTCCACCTCGGTACGGTAAACGTAGGGCGCGGCGGCACGGGCAAGCCGAAGCCGCTTTACGACGTACTCTACGCCCAAAAACACGACGGCACCCACTCCGAGCGTTAAAAACAACGGACACTCGCCCAAATACTTAGCCGCTGCGCCCGTTCCGCCGACAGCGTACCAAAGCGCGTAGCACGCACCGGCGAATGTAAACGTACAGCCGAAAAACAGCAGGCTCGACGTAATAAACCGCGGGGTTTTAACGTACATAATCACGCAAAGTGTTATTCCGAGCGCGACCTTTATAACAATCTGCAAAACGACATGCACTGTAAAAAACGGATAAAACACCGCGACGACCGTCCCTATCGCGGAGGCGGTAAGCAGGCGGAAAATATTAACGTGCTTGTGGCATAGCCGTGCCGCCGCCGCGCCGGCGAGAAACGTCAACAGAAAATTATCGGCAATAACAAACTCGATATACATGCCGTAATTATACAACCTGGGTCGCCAAAACGCCACTCCGATTATGTCGAAACGGACCGCATGTTTTGAAATAAATCAATTGATTTTGTCGGTAAGTGTACCGCGCCGTCGAAATCTTTTTTCGACTCGGTTCGTTTATTTTCGCGCACAAAAAAACAGCAACCCTATTAAATACGGATTGCTGTCGATTTTTGGTTTTTATCTGTTGCCCTTGTTGTTTTTAAGCTTTTGCAGCCAGTTATCCTCGTAGTTTTCGAGCGAAACGTGCCTTCCGCCGCTCGGCTCGCCTGCCGGCTTAGGACTTTCGGGCTGAACATGGGCTACGGGGGGTTGTTCGGCTCTGCGCTCGACCGGCTGAACAAGCGGTCTGAGCGGTTGCTGCGAGGGTTGGGGCCTGGGTACCTGCTGGGACCTGACCGCCGCACTCGGCTGATACGAGCCGAACACCGGGATCTGCGGCTCTTCCGCGTCGATAGGTTCCTCGCGCATGGGAGGCTGCTCGGGCGCAGGACCGCGCCTGAATCCGGTTGCGATAATTGTAATCTGAATGGAATCGCCGAGCGACGGAACGACCGCCGTTCCGAATATAATGTTGGCGCCGGGCGTACATACGTCGCGCACCGCGCCTACCGCGCGCTTGACCTCTTCCATCTTAACGTCCTTGCCCTCGACGTTTATAATAACCTTGGAAGCACCAACGACCGACGTGCCGAGTACGGCGTTATTAACCGCCTTTTGTACCGCTTTTATGGCACGGTCAGTGCCGTTTGAGCAGCCGATGCCCATAATCGTATCTCCGCCGCCTTTAAGAATGGTGCGAATATCGGCGAAATCGATGTTTACTCTGCCGGGGTTGGCTATAATATCCGTCGTTGCTTGAACGCCCTGACGAAGCACGTCGTCCGCATAAGCAAACGCCTTTTCGGTCGTCATGTCTTTGGCGACGTTCGCAAGCCGCTCGTTGGGGATAATTATTATCGAATCAACAAACTTGCGCAGGTTTTTAATACCCATAACCGCTTGCTGCATACGGGTTTCGCCCTCGAACGAGAACGGAGTGGTAACAAACGCAATGGTAAGCTTTCCGAGGTTGTTGGCAATCTCGGCGATAACGGGCGCCGCGCCGGTGCCGGTGCCGCCGCCCATACCGGCGGTTATAAACACAAGGTCCATGTCCTGGATAAGCGACGAGAGGGTATCCTTGCTTTCCTCGGCGGCCTTCCTGCCGACCTCCGCGTCCGCACCTGCGCCGAAGCCTTTGGTAATGCCCTTGCCAATCTGAACGCGCTTATGCGCCTTTGATACGCGAAGAGCCTGACGGTCTGTATTGACCGCCATAAACACGTCAACCTTAACGCCGGCGTCAATCATATTATCTACGGCATTGCTTCCGCCGCCGCCAACGCCTATAATTGCAATCTTTACGGGCGAAGTTTCATCTAATTTGTCTTGCGCCCTGTACTGAGCGCGCGTATCTTCCATTCTCATGGCGAATCTCCTTATTTGGTAGTGCGGCGTTTGTTAATCCAGCGCCTGAATTTTCCTATTAGCCCGGTGTACGGCATCTCGCCTATAAGCACCATGTCCATAAGTCCGAGCGCCGCCGACATCTGAGGGTTCTCGAATATGGGCAGCGACGGCTTTACAAACTCGACGTCGCGGCCTATTATGTCCGAAATGTATTCCGCGGCGCCGCGGATGTTAAGTCCGCCGCCCGTTATCGACAGCGCGGTAAATTCGGGATAATCGTAATCGCACGACTTTAACGCCTTTTCAACGAACATGGCAAAGAGAGCTATCTCGTCTCTCACGACGTCGTTTACTTTGTCGACCGGAAAAGTTAACGTTTCGTTATTGACCTCGATACTGTATTCGTTGCAGATTATATACCTTTCGTCGGAAGGCGGCTCGTTAGGGTCGCGTTCAACCTGCGGCGGAATATATTCCGGGTCGAGTGAAAGGTTAAGCTTTTGTTTGATAAGCTTTGCCGTTTCCTTATCGACGGAAAGAGCGTTCATAAGCGCGAGCGTTATTCGCTCTCCGCCCCACGGAAAATCGTACTGGGCGCAAATACCGTCGCCCCTGCCTATTACGAGCGTCGTATCGTAAGCGCCGGCGTCGGCGAGCATAACGCAGCTGTCGCGCTTATAATCGTCGAACAGAAATAACATCTCGGCAAGCGGCGCAAAAATATATTCCGTTTCCGTAACGCCGGCGCCGCGTACGGCGGCGTCGACAACGCTTATAAACCTGTTATCGCACAGCGTGTACGAAATGCTTCCCGAAAGGCGCGTAGACGACATTCCGACGGGTAGAATAAGCTTTCTGTCGTCGTCGAGAGTGTAGTATATGGGCTGAATGTTAATGACCGTGCAGCTCGGATCGCCGGCGTAGTAATTGCCCTGCGCGTGGAGTGCTTCCACGTCGGAATCGAGCACTCGGCGCTTTTTCCCGAGCGAAATGGTTACCGAATTTACTTCCGTTATGCAAAACTGGCTCGGAACGCCGATATAAAGCTTATTTATTTTAAGCCTGGCGCTGCTTTCGGCACGCGAAATAACTTGGTTTACGGCCTCGCCGAGCCTTTCCGGCTCAAGCCACGTTTCGCCGGTAAAACCGCCGTACTCACAAATCCCGATACCTTCCATAGCTATCGAGTTATTTATTCCGCGAGCGCCGATAAGAACGGTAATTCTGCTCGTGCCGAAATCCAATATCGCTACGCAATCTTTCAAGCTGAACCTCTTGATAAATAAGGATAAAGTCTACCGAATAAATTATACAATCAAGAGGCAATTTTGTCAAGTATACTATGTAAATTACCGAAAATATAATTTATAAGCGCGTAAAACAAAAAACCGCGGACGGTCCGCGTTTTTTCTTATGCTTGTATTTTGTCTAAATAGTTTTCGTGGTAACGAAGCTCGCCGTCGCAGTCGATATACGAAGTAACAAACGAATCGCCGCTCGCCCTCGGAATAACGTGGAAAACGCCTCTCGACGGGCTTGTGTAATCGCTTCCGGCAAGCTGCGGCGCGGCGACAAACGCACTCCACCCCCTATCGAGCATGGGAATAAAGCTGTCGCGAACGTCTTCAAGCTCGATGTAGCTTCCCGCGCGCGTACGAATCATAATATTGTTTTCCTTGCGGAGCTCGATAAAATCGATACGCTCGGCAATCTGCTTATCATTTATTCCGGTAGAGCGCAGATAAGAGATAAAGCTCATAAGAGTCTTATACTCGTAGCCGTTTTTGTTTTGGAAAATCTGTCCGGGCTTTGTCGAAATGCCGGAGGAAAGCTTAACGGTAAAGTAGCCGCCGAGCGGCGCGGTAGATACGCTTCCTATCCTGCCCGAGGAATAACACTGATAAAAAGAATTGTCCTTTTCTATCTGGAAAAGATTATCGTGAATAACAAAGTTAATGGAAACGCTATCGGGGAATTTGCGCTCGATATTGATTACTTCAACGTCGTAGTACGCGCTTTCTATATTTTGCTTAACGCCCACCTCGTCGATAAAAAACATATGGTCGAGGTAGTTTATTCCCGACGCCGCTATTACCTTGTTTTTGTACTGAGCTTCCAGCTCGTCGCTCATTATGTAGTAGGTATACGCGTCGATATCCCTGACAAGGAACACTGCGCAGCTGACTATTATCAAAACGACAATAGCCCCCACAACGGATAATAGCGCTATAAGCTTTTTGTTCCTCATGATAAAAATTATACCAAACGCAACAACGAATGTCAATAATTTGATATAACTTTAACCAATCTTCTATTCGCTCTCGCGTCTTACCGCCGCGCCGAGCGCAGACAGCATACTTTCTATTTTTTCGTAACCTCTGTCGATATGGTTTACGCCGTAGATAACCGACCGCCCTTTTGCGCCGAGCGCCGCCACGACAAGCGCCGCACCGCCCCTAAGGTCGAGAGCGCGAACGGTCGCACCCGAAAGACTCCTAACGCCGCGGATAACCGCCACTCTGTCCTTTACTGTTATCGCCGCGCCCATTTTTTGCAGTTCCGCGGTAAATCCGAATCTGTTTTCGAAAAGGTTTTCGACAACTACCGAGCTTCCAGTCGCAACGGACAGCGCCGCACAAAACTGCGGCTGCATATCCGTAGGGAACGCCGGATAAACGTTAGTCTCCAGCTTATGGATAGCGCGCGGCCTTCCCTCGAACCTTGCGGTAAGCGCGCGGTCGGTAAAGGCTAAATCCATTCCCATCTTTTTAAGCTTTTCGGTAATTCCGAAAATATGCTCTGGCACGACGTTATTAAGCCGCACCTCTCCACCCGAAGAGATAAGCGCGGTAAGCACGGTTCCGGCGCAAATTCTGTCCGGCATGGGCTTATACTCGCAGCCGTGAAGCTTTTTTACCCCGGTAATTTTAATTACCGATCCGCCGGCGCCTTTTATGTCTCCGCCCATTGCGTTTATAAAATTAGCAAGGTCTACAATCTCCGGCTCGCGCGCGGCGTTTACAATAACCGTCTCGCCTTCAAGCGTCGCTGCCGCCATCATTATGTTTTCGGTAGCGCCGACCGACGCAAAGTCGAGACTTACCGTCGCCGAGCTCATTTCGGACCCGTCGCAGCAAATCACGCCGCGATTATCGTCGATTTTAACTCCCAATCCTTTAAGTCCCGAAATATGTAAATCGATTGGTCTCAGTCCTATCTCGCAGCCCCCGGGATGGCTTATATACGCGCGTCTGAGCCGCGAAAGCAGCGGACCGAGAATAAATATAGACGAACGCAATTTGCCCGTTAAATCGGAATTTATGGCGTTTAGCGCGACATCCTTACAGCAGATCTCGAGATCGGCTCCGTTAAATTCCCCTTTACAGCCGAGGTGGTGAATAATGTCCGTCATGGCGGAAATATCGTTAAGATGGGGACAGTTTTTTATAACTACGGTGTCTTCGGTGAGAATACACGCGGCGATAATCGGCAAGACCGCGTTCTTTGCCGTTTGAATATCAATATCTCCTTTTAACGGTTTTCCGCCGTCAATAATGAGTTTTTGCATACGAAACCTCTAAAGTATGTACCGGCCTAACGCTTTTAGCGCACCCGACCGCAAACCTGCCGCGCCCGGTAAAAAATCCTATCGGGCGCACTTTTCACTTTTATGTAGCTACGTAGCTATACCTTAGTATATGAAGCAACCCACTCGATAGGTTACTGTCCTCTCGCCTTTTACAAAAAACCGAAACGAAAAAAACCCGACAAAAAACCGTCGCCGCAGCAAAAATAATTTATATTGCTTTTCCATCCGCTTTGTGGTACAATAAATTATCTCTCAACCTTTAAAGCGTAAGGATGAACGACCGCGAATTAACAGAATTAAAAAACCGCGCGCGACAAGGCGACGCGGACGCGCAATACGAGCTTGGATTATTTTACGACGGCGCGGATAATTACGACGAAACGGAAGCGTTTGGGCTTTTTCTTCTTGCGGCAGAGCGCGGCGACAACGACGCACAATTAAAGGTTGCGGAGTTGACAAAGCTATTATAAATTATCTCGCATCACATTAAAGCTTTAAAACCTTATCGGGAAGTACAAAATGGAACTTACGGAAAAATTACAGGATATCCTCAAAGGGTACGAGTACGAAATCGGAAATCGGAAACTACTGTTTTTTAACACAAAAGATAAAATAATCAAGCTCAAAAAAGACGAGCCCGAGCTGTTTTCGGAACTTTTTAACAGAATGTGCGCACAGTTCGGATCTCCCGATTACGTCGACGCTTACTACGGATTTATTTGGCAAGCGGACGGCAAAGTCATTACGCTTAATTCTATCGAGGAAAACTATAATTACACTGTAACGACCGTTTATGTTTTGAGAAAAATACCTCTCGGAAGAAAAATGAAGTATTCGGAGTACAGCCGAATCGAAGAAACGGTTAAGCAAGTATTTTCGGATAATAACGTCGATTATTGCCCTTTCGCTACCCTTTTCGGCGGCAGGATAGTTGTTTTCGGCACGAACGACGAATGTCAATGTATGCTTGCCATAAAGAAACGGTATTTGGAATTCTACTACTCCGTAAAAGAGCCTTTCGGGGACGCGTTTCGTTTAATTCCTCGGTATGTCCGAAAAGAAAATATATCATTAAGCGATTTATCTACGGTAAAAGAAGCGCTTAAAAATTGCTTTGCCGCAAAAAAGAATAGCGCATTTTATTTACCATAAAACAATACACCGATAAAAAGTAAAGAGGTAATACGGTATGGAAAGATGCCCGTGGTGCTTGATTAACGAGCTTGAAACAAAATATCACGACGAGGAATGGGGCGTACCCGTTCACGACGACGTTAAGCAGTTTGAATATCTTATGCTTGAGGTAATGCAATGCGGTTTAAGCTGGGATACCGTATTAAAAAAGCGCGAAGCCTTTCGTTCGTGCTTCGACGGCTTTGACTATGATAAAATCGCGGACTATACCGAAAAAGATATAGAGCGCATTATGAATGCCGACGGCGTAATTCGCTCTCGAAGAAAAATCGAAGCAGTTATACATAACGCCCGTATCTTTCAAAAAATGCGGATTGAATTCGGGTCTTTTTCCGAGTATATGTGGGGGTGGTCGAACGGAAAAACTCTGGCGTACACAGACCACGCCAACGGCAACATTCCGGCGACAAACGAGTTATCCGACAAAATCGCAAAGGATTTAAAAACGCGCGGAATGAAATACCTCGGCTCGATAACCGTTTACGCACACCTACAAGCGAGCGGAATTATAAACGACCACGTAAAAGACTGTCATTGTTATCGCCGACTGACCCAATCCTACCCTACGAAAATCGTGTAAAACCATTCACTAACAATTACTAAAAATATATCATGTCTGTAAGGAAAAACGTATCGGGATTATATCTGTTTTTTTCTTCAGAGAGATCGATTTGCGGACACTTTACCGAGATATAAATATTCTTTATAAAACAAGCGAATATCGACATGACAAATGAAAAAATACGGAGGGGTAAAGCGAAAAACGCCATTTTCCATATCAAACCTAAGTCATTCTCGAAAATTCCCCACTTCCTCTCACCGTCATCATATCCTTCACGTTTTTCATGAGTATCAAACGAACCTATTTTATTTCCACTCGCATCCCTAACATCATGGGAAACGGTTTCGGTATATGTATATTTTCCTTCATAACCCGTATTCCACCTGTAACCTTCTACGAGTGGTTTTTTTATTTTCTTAATCCAAACCTTTTTTATCAATAAATACGGTACCCAAATAAGAAATAAGGAATACGTCATCCCCATAACAAGCGCAGAAACCGGAATTAAAGCTAATTGTACAAATACCTGTAACAGCTTCTCTTTCAGAGACATTAAGATTTTTCCGTCATACTCGTTGTTAAAGCGATAGACAATAGCAAGCATAAAATTAAACACTAAAGCAATTAAAAATAACCAACTTGATAAAGTAATTGTTTCTGTAAACATAAAATTCAAAGCTGAAAAAATCATACCACCATTTAGCACATATTTAGGAATGTCAACACCACCTATATATCTTTTATAATTAGAAAAATACCAGATAACATAGTGAATTAAATTCAGTAGTATGACACCAATGTTAAAAAGATTAGCAATCGCCAAAACCCATTGGTTACCAAAAAAACCATTAACTTCCCCACTTGTATCTATTATTACTAATAATAACGCTATTAAAGAAATAATAAAAATCGTTAAGGAGGCAAATACTACTCCCCTGTCATTTCGATTTTCCTTATCTTTAGCCATACGTCCCTCCAAGTCTTAAAATACTTAAATATTATATCAAGTCTAATAAGACTTGTCAAGTCTTTTTAGACTTTAATGCGATATAATTATATTATGGTATTCGGAGAAAGACTAAAAGAATTGCGTAAGGCAAAACATTTAAGCCAAATGGACTTATCCATAAAAACAGGCATCAGTCAGTCTGCAATAGCAAAATGGGAACTTGGCAAAACAGAGCCGACAGCTTCTGCAATTGTTATGATTGCGAATTTTTTCGGAGAATCGACAGATTATTTGCTGGGTATGAGCGATTAATCTTTATTTAACTCAATACAAAAAACCGCGACAGAATGTCGCGGTTTTTTACTGTTTGAATTAATTATTCCTCGTCGTCGCGAATGCCTCTTAAACGGGCTTTAAGCTTGTTGATAACGAGCTGGTTGGCAAGCTGTCTTACCTTGTCGGACTGCGAAGTGAGCGCTACCGTAGTGAACTCCTGCGGAAGGATATCTCTAAGGATTTCGTCGACGCGCTCGTCGCTTACCCCACCGTCGCCGAGCTGTTCCACAAGCTGTTCCATTATGAGCTTGTTTGCAACCTGCTTGGCGAGCTTATCCGCAATGTCCATTACGTCGGACGATACGGGCGCGTTGGGATCGAGCGACATTTCGTCGCCGCCGCCGAGCTTTGCAAGTTCTTCGGCAAGCTTAACTTCAAAGTCCTCTTCGGGTGCGGCAGGCTCTTCGGCCACCACTACCTCTTCGGCGTCGTTCGCCTTAACGGTGCGTTTTGCCGGAGACTTTTTGCGCGTGCCGGTAGACTTTTTTGCAGTGGGCTTTTTACGGCCGGCAGACTTGGTCGTCTTTTTGGCAGGCTTCTTTGCCGGCTCGACAATACCGGCGATTTCGCCTAACTGGGCTTTAAGGTCGGAAAGCGATTCTTCAAGCTCCTGTGCGGATTCGTCGGTCGGTACTGCCTCGCTGCGGCTCTTTTCGCGCTCGGTGAGCGCCGCTATTTCCTCGCGAAGCTTTGCAACTTCCTCCGCGATCGCGTCGTTATCCGCTCTCTGCGTATCGACGGTCGCCGTTGCTTCGCTCTTGCGCTCTAAAATCTTGGCCATTTCCGCCATGAAGTTGAGCGTAGTGAGGTCGGCGTCGCGCTGGTCGGACAGTTCCGCACGAAGCGCGACAAGCTCGCCGAGTATCTTATTGTCGGCGGCGCTTGTAGCGAGCTTATCAACCTTTGCGGAAAGCTCTTCGTACAGCTCTTCGCGGCTGTCGAGCGCCTTCTTCATTTTGGCAAGCTCGTCGGAAATTGCGCGGATATCGTCGGCGCTGCCGGCGGTTTCTATCTGCTCGCGCAGGGAAGCAATCTCGTCGAGAATGATATTGTTATAGCTTTCGTAATTGGATTCGCCGGACATCGAGTCGTTGACGTTAGCCATGCTGATAGCAAACAGCTGGTCCCTAAGCGACTGGACCTCGTTAAGAATGGTCTCGTCGTTTTCGCGGTCGTTTTTGCTCGCAATGGTCTTAACGTCCTCGATTTCCTCGCGCAGCGCTTGGAATTCCTCACGAAGTGCGAGAATCTCGTTGAGTACGCCGAGGTCGGGTTCCTCTTTGAGGATTTGAACGTCGGACTTGATAGTGCCGATGTCCTCGGCAATGCCGGACATGCTCTCGGGCGACGAAAGCGCCTGGCGAATCTCGTAAAGCTCGTTCCTGATAGCCTCGACTTCCGCCGCACTGCCCGATTCCGCAGTAATCGTAGTAAGGCTGCGAAGCTGTGCAATCTCGTCGCGGATTTCGGAAAGCTCGGCAGAGATCGGTACTTCCGTCTCGGACTGTGCCGAGAGAACTTCGCTAATGGCGGCCTTGAGCGTGGACTCGTCGAGCGTGGCCTTAGGCTCTGTGGACGCAATCTGCTCTTTGAGCGAACGGATTTCGTCGATAAGCGCCGCATACGTGGCGTCGCCCGTTTCGGTCTGTGCCGGAGTAACGGAAAGCGCGATGTCGCGAATGGCTTCGCGAAGCTCGACGATGCCGTTATTTATGGTTGCGGCATTCTCGGCGCGGAGTTGTTCGTTTTCTGCGCGAAGCTCGGCAATTTCTGCGCGAAGCTCGGCAATCTGATCGGATACGCCGTTATCGACTGCTTCCGTCTGAGCGTTCGGTCTAAGCTCGTTAATGGCCTCGTAGATGTTGTCGAGCTGTGCGGTTATATCTACCTCGGACTCGCCCTGCGCGTCGGAAGGTATCTGCAACCCTTCCACGAGCGCGCGGAGGTCCTCGACCTGTTGTGCGATACTCTCGAGATGCGCGGCAGGAATAGACTGCTCGACTCTTTCTATATCACTCTTAAGATTGATAATCTCGCCGAGAACGACGTTAAGCTCGCCGGACGCGGCTTGTACGGCGTCCGAATCGGTTTCCGTCTCGGCACCGAGCGTAGCCCTGCGGCTTACAAGCTCTTTAAGCTCTTCGAGATTTTCGGTGATAGCGTTTTGATCGGCACGGAGTGCGGACAACTCGTCGAGTATGGTAACAACCTCTTCGCCGACAACCGCGCCGCCCTGCTCGCCTTCGGGTCTTTCGCCCGAGGAAGCGCCGCCGCCCATAACCTCGTCCTTAAACGCAAACACTTCGTCGCGGAGAGATACAATCTCGTTGAGTACGAGATTAAGCTCGCCGTCGGTTGCGGACGATCCGCTTCCGCCGCCGGTAATAGCGGAAATTTCGTCGTGGATGGAACGAACCTCGTCGAGTATCGCCTCGGACGAAATAGCGGCAAGCTCGTTCTTTATAGCTTCAAGCTCGCCCGAAACTTCGCTCTGGTCGACAATACGCGCGGCTTTTACGTCCTCTCTAAGCGACAGAATTTCGCCTATCGTGTCGTATTCGTCGTCTGCGTCGATTTTCTCTTTAAGCAGAGAAATCTCGTCGAGTACGGTTTGTAGTCCAACGCCACTCGCGGCATTTTCATCTTCCGCGACGCGAACGCCGTTTTCCGCAAGAGCGTTGAGCCGGTCGTTAATATCGGCAAGCATAGCAAGCACGTCGTCGCTTGTAGCAGGTGCGTCGAGCCTTGCCTGAATGTCCGCAAGCTGGACGGTAATGCCGTCAAACGAAGCGGCGTTCGTCTCGTTGATGGTTTGAGTCGAGCCTTCGATAACGCTGAGGCGTTCGCGGACGTCCGCAATTTCGGAAACGAGCGTTTCGCGCGTTTCGGAATCGAAGCCTTCGGCGGAAATGTTCTCGTCAAGCTCTCTGATGTGAATTTCTTCTTTTATGCTGTTAACGTTATCGACAATCTCTTGCTTGTTGTTAACGGCGGTCTGCTCGTAGATATCGAGCTTTTCGAGTATAAGACTGATGTCTTGAATGACTGCGGCGAGCGAATCGTTTTCGCCGGCGCCTTCCTCGTCAAGCTTTTGACGAATATAACCGACGTCCTCTTGCGTTTTGACAAGGGCGTCAATAGCGGCGTTGGTGTTTTCGCGAACGGTTGCGATATCTTCGGCAAGGCCTTCGGGTATCGACTCGAGTATCGCCGCGGTGTTCTGAATAATGGTCGCGGTATCGTCGGGATTGAGCGACTCTGCGACAACCCTAACGTTCTCGGACAGCGCGTTAACCGCGTCGAGAAGCGCGGCAACGTTGTCGCGCGTGGTTACAACGTCCTCGCTCTGCGGTATAAGCGCCAGAGTATCGAGTATCGAGTACGTGTTGTCGCGAACTGTAATAACGTCGTTAAGCTGAGGCAGCGCGGATACCGTGTCGAGTATGGTCGCAAGGTTTTCGCGAATGTCCGCGAGCTGACCGGAAACGGGGCTTCCGTCGTCCACAACCGTAGTTGTCGTCCCGGTCTCGCTTACAACGCTGATACCCGAATCGAGCTTGTCGAGAATTACGTTAAGCTGATCCTCTATCGGTTTAAGCGCGGCGAGCGTGTCCGCTACGTCCGCGGAAATGACGGACAGATTTTCGTTAACCGACGCGGCTACGTCGGCAGGAAGATTTGCGAGACTCTCGTTTACCGCAGCCGCCACGTCCGCCGGCACGTTAGCCAGGCTTTCGGAAAGAACTGCGGAAAGGTCGTCGACGGTAACAAGCGCGGTAATGCGCGCCGAAATGTCGTCGAGCGTCGCCTGAATGTTGTCGGAAACCGGTTGAGCTTCCCCACCGTCCGAAGATAACGCTATCTCGGCCTGCTCGCGCAGGAACGCGACGTCGTCGAGAAGCTTTTGCCTGTCGGCGGTGGAAACGTCGACGTTTGCGGCGGTAAGGTCGGCAAACGACGAGAGGTCCGCGCGAAGCTGTTCGATAGATTCGCCGAGTGGCGACGCGACAACCGCGTCGTTAATTACGGCGAGCGAATCGCGAATAGACTGAGTTTCGACAAGTATCGCCTGCGTGTCATTTATGATATCTGCCTTTGCCGCTTCGACCGCAACCGAAACGTCGCCCGACTCGGAAAGGCGGTTTACGATATTCGCCTCGGAATCGATAAGCGCGTTGCTGATGTCCTCGTACAGTTTATCAAACTGCGTGGAAATTTCCTGAACGAGCGAGCTATACTGCTCGGAAGCGTCGCCGCCACCCGACATTCCGGCTATATCGGCACGGATATCGGCTATTTGATTGAGAAAAACCTCGTAGTCGTCGAGCTTGGTATGGATATACTCAAGGTCGCCGAGCGCCTTTTCCTTTTCCTCGGGCGTCATTATAGGCGCGTCCTCTTGAGGCGGCTCTGCGAGCTTTTCGGAAATGGCGACTATCTTATCGGAAATATCAAGGTACTGGGTGCGTACGTCCTCGAATACCGCGGAAATATCCGATTCCGAGTTCTCGGAAACGACGACGGTCGAGGGTTCGCGCTTTTGTGCCTCGAGCATAGCTTTAAGCTCGTCGACGGCCGCGAGAACTTCGGCGACAATGGAATCGACGTATGCCGGAGGCTGCTCGGGTTCGGGCTCGGCCGCATTCTCGGGTGCAAGCGTCTCTTCCGGTTTTTCCTCGGGCTGAATAGCCTGCAAGTTCTCGATAGCGGTCTTGATATCCGAAATCTTGCTGAATATAGTATCCGAACTTACGGGGCGCGAAGCCTTGTAAGATTTGGGAGTGTTAACGTAATGAAGAACGACGACGTCGCCGAGCGATACCTCGGTAAGCTCGTTTAGAAGCACTCTTATCGTATCCTCTTCGCCCGGATTATTGACAAGCGCGTCGGTAAGCTTTTTAAGGTTAGCTTCGTTTTCGTCCTTGCGGCGGTTTTCCTCCATCTTATTTCGCTCGGCGATAAGATCGGGCAAATAATCCGAAACCTCGGTAAGCTCGGCTTTACCGACCTTTTCCGCAAGGTCGAAGAACTTATCCGCGCTCTCTTTAACCGCAGGCGAAATTGCCGGGCCCTTTTCCTGGAAATACGCAACGACGTCCGCAAACGATTTTTTGTCCAGGCTCTTGCCCGCCACCTTTTCCAAAAGCGAATTGGTAGCTTCGATAAGATCTATTGCGTCCGGCTCGGTGCACTCGGAAAGCTTTTTGGTAAACGCAAAAAGCGTCGACAGCTTCTCTTTAAACGAAACGTCGGGAGAATGTACGTCGAAATTAAGCTTTTTAAAGTCGGCGACAAGGTCGAGAATGGTCTGAGTGCGGTTAAGCGAAGCCTCCGACGTGGAACCGATAATGGCCTTAATCTCGTAAAGCTGACGCAACAGCTCGCTGGCGTCTATATCCTTCTGTGCCTGGGGCGCCCCGGGCGCAGGAGTAGAAGACGAAGCTAGCGCGTCGCGAAGCGAAGCAATCTCGGCGGCAATACCGCTCATTGCTTCGTCGCTCAGCCCTGCCGCACCGTTACGAGCCGCCTTTTTAATGGCGGAAAGAACTTTATTTAAATCTTCCGCAGACGGGAAAGATTCCAAATCCTTCTTGATTGCCGCAATCTCGCTCTGCACTCTCGCATCACTGTCTTGAGTCGCACGCAAAATCGCCTCGTTTATGGAGAGGAGTTTGGTAAAGTCTATTGATTGGGAAGAACCGTTACCGCCCTCTAAACGAGCTTGTTCCTGACCTGCAGGAAGCTCATTTAAAGGGCTTAACGCGTTTTTTTGTAATTCCTCCACCTTTTCTTGCAACCGCTTAATCTCGGCCTGGTACTGCGATTCCGCAAAGCGCTGATCGCGTGCCATGTCCTCCTTAAGGTGAGTAAGCTCTTTTTGCATTTCAAGAGCACTCTGGTTGCGAGCAAGCTCGTCGCGCAAACGCGAGATCTCGTTATACATAACGACCTCGCTACCTGCCGGCGGCGCCGAAGGTTGATAGACGTACTGCGGCGGCATAGGCTGCTGTTGTACTGCCGTCGAAGGAGTCATATTACGCTTGATTTCGGCAATCTCGTCAAGGACCTTTGTCAGACGGTCATCGTAATAGTCGTCGTTGTAACCGTCGTCGTATTCCTCGTCGCCGTAGTCTTCGTCGTCGTATTCCTCGTCGCCGTA
>JAFLVD010000002.1:92500-138592 GCA_022508485.1 Clostridiales bacterium
CGGCTTCCTTGCGCGCTTTTTCGGCGGCCTCTTCTGCCTCGAGTCTCGCTTTTTCTGCGGCTTCTTCCGCTTCCTTACGCGCTTGCTCGGCCTTTTCCTCCGCTTCGCGCTGGGCGGCAAGTATAGCTTCCTCCGCTTCGCGGCGAGCCTGTTCTGCTGCCTCGGCTTCTTGACGCGCTTTTTCCTCCGCTTCGAGTCTTGCCTTTTCGGCAGCCTCCGCCTCTAAGCGTGCGGCTTCTTTGGCTTCTTCTGCGGCGCGAGCGGCGTCCTCTTTCACCTTTTCGGCGTCCTTTTGGGCCATATCGGCTGCAAGTCGTGCCTGTTCCGCTTCCGCTTTGGCTTTTTCGAGATGCTTCTTGTAGTTTTCGGCCTCGATCTTTCTCTGGTCTTGGCTTATAATACCGCTACCGGATTCCACAAGGTCGAGCGGCGAAATGTTGTTGACGAGGTTGTCGTAGTTGTCGCAAGCCTTTTGGAATTCGGCGTTGGCCTCGTCGAGAGCAGTACGCGCTGCCTCGAGTTTTTCGTCGTACTCGGTCTGAGCCTGCATCTTGCGCTTGGCGCCGTCCGCAGTGGCGTCGCTGACCTTTTGCTTAAGCTCTTCGACCTTGTCGGCTTTTTCGCCCTGTTCGACGATAAGCATAAGCTTGTCGTCCTCGCTCGCCTCTTCCATTCTGAGATTGATGTCGTCGAGATCGGCCTGGGCAAGCGCAAGCTCGTCTTCGAGGTCCTTGACGGAGGCGGCGATTTCCATTGCGATAAAGGTAATGTCGTCGCCGGACGCGGACAAGTCGTCATAAACGGCCTGAGCGGAGGCAACCGCCTTTTCCGCCTCGGAACGAGCATTTTCGGCGTCGACTCTGTTATGCTCAAACTCGATATTGCCGATAACTGCGTCTTCCGCGGAAACAACCTCTTCGAGCGGAATCTCGTTTTTCTGGCAGAAATCGTTGGCGGTGTTACGCGAAGTTTTAAGCTCGATATTAAGCTCGGACTTGCGCTTGGTCGCCTTAGTCATATCCTTTTCTATCTCGGCGAGTCGCGCCTGCGCGTTGCTTATCGTGGCGTTGAGATCGCTGATAACGTCAAGGTCGGACGCATGAAGTATCTGCGCCTTTGCGCCTGCGATATCCGTTTTGAGGTCGTCGCGCTCTTTGGTGAGCTTGGCGGTCATTTCGTCTATCTGGTGAATTTCGTAGTTTGCCGTGTTGACGGTAACGAGCATCGGGTTGAGGCTCTCGAGCTTGGCAAGTAACTCTTGGCGCGCCTTGACCTTTGCCAAACGATCCTGATAAGCCTCGAAGTCGGACCTTGCTTTTTCGATATCGCTGATGAGTTTTTCCTGATCGGAATCCTTTTGAGTCTTGGTGTCGTTGAGCTTTGCCATAATTTCGGACAAAGTGGAACCCTTGCCGCGCACCTTTTCGAGCTGTTCCTTCCATTTATCGATGTCGCGCTTGTTGCGAGCGGTACGCTCTTCGTTAATGGAAATATCGCGGTTAATCTTTTCCTTATCCTTGTTCTTGGCGGAAGCAAGCTTAAACTCGAGATCGCTAAGCTCTTTGGCGTATTTCTCGTTTTCTTCCTCTGCTTTTGCAATCTTCTCTTCAAGCTCATGAATAATCGAATCGTTCTTGTCGGTCTCGCCCGTAACCTTGTCGATACGAACTTTAAGCTCGGCAAGCTCTTTCTTCAATCTTTCATTCTGTTTTTCAAGCTCGTTGAGTCTTGCCTCTTCGGGCGATACTTCGACCTCGATTTTCTCTTCGGAGAACTCGTCCTTAACCTGCTCAGGCTCTTCGTAGAGCGGTGCGTCGACGTCGAAATCGAGATTGATAACGCCCAAATCCGGCTCTTCCTCGACCGCAGGCTCTGCACCTGCCGCAGGGGCCGCGGTAGCGTCCGCGTTTTTAAGCTCGTTTTCGCTACGAATAGCCTCGTCCATAGGCATGGGCGATTTGTAGCGTTCTATGATACGAGTCTTTTCCTTTTCAAGCTCGCGCGTCTGCAAATCCTTCGACTTGAAGAATGTGCGGCGAACCATTCCCTTAGGCTCGTATTTTTCGGTAAATATACGCTCGAGAAGCTCTTCGTCGGAAATGTACTTGGCGATAAGCTTTTCGAGTTCCTCGCGGCTGTCGCCCGAAGGCTCGGTCGAAGTAGTGGACTCCGACGAGGTGGACGCAGGTGTGGACGGAGCGCCGGTGTCGGGCGTCTCGGAGGACGAGGACGAACCGGAAGCAAGCTGCAACGTGTTGGGATCGGCAGCCGGTGCGCCGGAAGAGCTACTCGACCCGAGAAGCATCTGGTTTCCGTTAGTGGCAAGCGGACCTTGCGCCGCAAAGCGCTGCTGTGCCTGGGTCGCCGCAATCGTCGAATTGAGCTTGACGATATACGAGGAAACGGGCGCTTGGGTCGCCGCTTCTTCCTGCTTGTGCTTGTGGATAGAGCGCAGGAACAGCCACACGATAAGGAATATAATAAGTATTCCGCCGAGCGCCGCCGCAACTATAACGAGTATAGCCTGCCAGTCGGAGTCGAAGCTTGCAAAAAAGTCGTTTGCATTGATATCGACCGAGAACGGCTCGGAAACAATTTTAATAACATCGCTGCTCGTGTTGGTAAACTCGAACTCGAGCTTAGCCTGTCCGTTTGCGCGCGGACGAAGCATAAGCATGTTGTCGGCAAACTCGACCTCTACTATTTTGAGGTCATCCTCGGTTGCCGCCGCCGCTTTGGTCATTTGGTATCCGTTTGCGATTAGCTCGGCAAATACGCTGCTTGTAATAACGTTAATCGACTTTTCGCTCTTACCGCGCAGACCGCTAAGCCTAATGCTGTAATTACCGAAGCCGGAAACGGATAGCGACACTTTTTGGTTAGTGCCCGAATACTCGTTGGTACGAATATAATATTGAATACTGAGATTGATAACGAAGTTTCTGTTATCCAGTACGGAAATCTTTAATGCAGTCGGGTGCTCAGAGTCTGTGCCGGAAAAAGAGGTAATGGACAGCCTGTTTGCAACCGATTTATCCGACTCTTCGGTAACGAAACGCATTATCGCATGGTCGGAGTTGGTAGCCCAATCGGACGGCGCGGAGTAATCGAACAAGTCGGACGGACGAATGATTATCGACGCCTTGCCTTTCGATCTGTCAAGCTCTTCGAGCGGAACCGGTTCGTCAGTAGTGTTGTCGTAATAAGTCCCGGTACTGATATCGTATGCGTACGGAGACTTTACGTTAAGACGCAAATGCTCGGACGAAATGCCGGTGTACTGCGGTTCGTTAGGCAAAAACTTTACCGGATACAGCAATGTGAACACGTTGAGCGCGGAGGTATCCTGCAACTGACGCACTCTTATTTCGATAAAGTGCGTGTCGCTCCAGAACCTTTGAACTTGCTCTTCGGGGGTAAGACCTTCCCCGTCGTACTTACTCGAAGCGTACGACCTGACGTTGCCGGTGGTAAGCTTAAGCGTAGCTCTGACAAGAGGCTCGATATTGGCGGCGATATTAAGACCGTCGACCGTATCGCCTTCCGTCGGGTTGGTGCGCGTAACGTTTTGGAAAGCCGTTATATAGCGAAGCTGAACACTTTCCACGTAAAGGTTTTTAACGGAATTAAGTCCCCACATAACCGAAGTGTTTTCGGGGTCCATAATAAGTGCGTCGGAATACTGGTACTCGGAGTCGGTACTCTTTCTCGCGTACAGCGAGTGGTTTTTAAGTATCTCTCCGAGATTAAGCTCGAAAGCTTCGTTGTTTTTAATACTTTGAAGCTCGGCGTGTGTAGAACCGGAATGAGGGGTCTTTTCGGAATAGTCGGCGTTAAGAGCACTGCCTATAAGGAGGTTTTTAACGTCCGACATCTGGAATTCCCAACCGGCGTCGCTGCTGTACTGAACGAACGTGTCGGAAATCTTCACCTCGAACGAAACAGTATAAGTTGTCGTGGGGTTGTTGATGTTATTACCCAAAGCGATAGTAAAGCGAGCCTGCTCGGTTTTGCTGAGTGCAATAACGTCGATAGTTCTGCCGTTTAGGTTGGGCACGACGGAAATTGCGTTACTGTCGACTATATGGGATGTCGGCAGGAAGTAGTAGCCGGCAGGTATTGTTGCCTGGGGGTGCTTGCTGTTGTAAAGGTTAATTACGGCGGAATTGTTTATTCTGCGCGCTCTGAACTTTCTGCTGTTATTGGTTTCAATCGCGCTCATATCACTGTCCGTAAGGGTGCTCGATACGGTAGCGTCCTTGCCGTTAAGGTCCATGACGAGACTGACGTCAAAGTTATTGTTAAGATTGCCGCCCTCGTTACCTTCCGCATGAGCTACGGTCGCCGCAGAATGAGGAAGCAACAGCGCTAACGCAAACACGGCGGTTATCAAAGCGATTATCACCGCAAGTATTATATTTCTTTTAGTAAACAGTTTCTGCATAATTATCACCTCACATCTGCCCGTTGTCGGGTGCGTCGAAGATGATGCCGGTTGCGTCAATATCCTGCGGCGCACCGAAAGGATCGGCACCGAAGCCGCCGGGCGCGCCAAAAGGATCGGCACCGAAGCCACCGGGCGCACCGAACGGTTGCGCGTCTATGGGCTGTGCGTCCATAGGCTGCGCGTCGACGGGCATAGCGCCGACGTCAGCGCCAAACGGCGGAGGCGCCGCCTGAGGATTTTGTTGCGCCTGGGCAAACGCCATCTTCTTCGCTTCAAGCTCTGCTTTAAGCTCGGCGATGGATTTTTTCTTTCCTCCCTTACCCTTTTTATCCTTTTTGCCCTTTCCGGCAGGGGCCGCACCGGGCATTCCGGGCGCGGGCTCGGTCATACCAAAGCCCATGGCGCCCATACCCATTCCGCCTTCTACAACTACGCCGCCGTTTTCGGCGCCTTGACGTTCCTGTCGCATTTCGTGGACCATCTTGGCATACTTGGGATCTTGCATTTTAAGCTTTGATTTGACAATCTGCTCGCGTGTTGCGGAAGTGGATTTGTTGTGCATGCGGTCGCGCAGCTTGATAAGCTCTTGGTTGCGCTTGATAATCTGGCGCTGCTTTGCACGAGCTCTCCAGTATACAATCATACGGATAAGATATATGATAAAAAGTAATGCGAACGACGAGAAGAACGCGACAATCCATATCGTGGTGTAACGCTCTTTACTGAGAGTTTCCGAAATACCGGTAACGGTTACGCGCAGAGACATGATGAAGCGCGTGTCGGTTGTGCCGAGAGTGGAACTGACCGAAACGTTTATGGTAATGGCCTGCTGCACGCCGAACTCGTCAAGCGGCGTGTTTCTGATAGGTCTTATGGTTACGTAGTCGCGAGCTACCGAATAGCCGTAGCTAAAATACTCGGAAGCTTCCATAGGCGCGGACACGAGGAATATCTCGAATTCTTCTACGTTGCTGACGTCTTCGAGCAACTTCAAGAGGTACGCGCTGGGTACGCGAATCTCGATATCGTCGCCGTCGCCGACTGCGTACCACATACCCTTTTCGGAACCGGTCGTGCTGCGGCGGTCGTCGAGATTGTCGGTGTCTATTCTTATAGTGAGGATAGAATCGCCATCCTCGCCGGGAACGACGCGGCGCGACGACTTAATCGGCTGCGCCGTTTCGAGGATAGGCGCACCGTCTTCTTCGGCTTGAGCGTACGTGGTGTAAGCCGCCGTCTTATTGACGTAGCGAACGTACATCGTGTAGTTTCCGCGCGTGTCGTTTTCGTTTTCGTTAATCTCAATCCTCATGCGCGGATTGTTAAGCGCAGGGTCGGTATCGAGGAAGGAAACGCCGCCGATCCACTTCGGCTTTTCGACTTCGCCTTCGGAATTGACAAAGTAGACTGCGTTTGCCGGATCGGTGTACAAAATCGTAAAGTTTTCGATTTCGTTAAATGCGGCGTTTGCACGCTTTAACTCGGTAAGAAGCGTATTGACGTAGATAATGGAAACGTCAACAAGCTCTATCTCGTCCGTAATGGGCGTAATAGCCGAAACGTTCAGATTTATTCTGCACGTTTTGCTCTCTCCGTACAGAGTAAGAACAAACGTTACTACCGTCGTACCAGAGCCTTGCGTGTAGAAGTTAAACTTGGTCGTATTTCTCGGCGTCGCGATATTCTGAACGGTAAGCACCGACGTATTACTGCTCTGAAGCTGTGAAATGTAAATCCTGCTTCTGTAATCCTCGCCGGGTTCCAGCGTAAGGAAGCGCGTTCCGGCATTAACCGCATTAACGTCCTCGCCGAGCAGGTCAATCGTTCCGTTCGACGTGAGCGTAGGCGCGGTGG
Source organism: Clostridiales bacterium (assembly GCA_022508485.1). GTDB lineage: Bacteria > Bacillota > Clostridia > Christensenellales > Pumilibacteraceae > Anaerocaecibacter. Next base: position 98,802 of record JAFLVD010000002.1, read on the forward strand.
CGTTGGGGTTCCAAGAGAAAGTAAAAGGCTTAAACTCGGGGAACTCGAACCTTATGTAAATCTTTTCGTTGCCGTCCGCGAAAATGTTTTCGGTATCCTCAAACGTAGTCTGAGTAGTATCGTCCGTATGGAAACGCTGAATCGCCACCGTAAATACAAGCGAGTGCGTAGACATAGGCGTAACGGTTATCATGTTTCTGGTAAGAGTAACGACGCTGTCTATTGTGCCCGTCTCGTCGGGGAACTGGTTGTTAAACTGGCTGTACTTGTTGTTGGCGTCGGCGTACGAGAACATAATATAGCTGCCCGTCGTCGAAACAAACCTCGAGAGCGGTATTTGAAGCGGCTCGGAAACCTTGCCTATTACCATCGTAGGCGCAAGGTTGGCGTACGACACGGTAAACTTGTTGGTGCCGTCGTTTTCGCCGTAGTACGTTGTGCCGTCGTAGGTAGCTATAAGCGAGGGCTGAGAGAATACGGCCGCAATGCTCGAACCGGCGCTGTTGTACATATCGTAGTCCTTGCCGGTATCTACCTTAAAGTTGCTGCCGTACATAAAGTACTCGTTAAAGTCGTACGAGAAGGTGTACCACTCGTTGGAAGCGGCGTCCTCGTTAGTAATGTAATCGTTAACCTTGTTCTCTGCCCTGTAAGCGAGAGTGCCGGTAGAGCCGGTCGCCGTGTAACGAACGATATCGAACTTAAAGTTGAGCATGTACTTATCGCCCGACTTTGTAATGCTTATATCGTACAGTCCGTAAACGTTGTTGAACTTGTACGTAATATCCCTCAAAAGCTTGTCGGCGACTTCTTGCTCGGTTACGGTTTGCATATGCACGGAAACCGAAACGGTGTCCTTAGCGCAGGTAACCGCGTTTCCGCCGCCGTCAGACGCAATGTTATTGCCGCCGGTAGTACGAATGGTGATACGGTCGGCGTCGCGGTCGCTGAACAAGTATTGATACTTGCCGTTATACTTTGCGCGGTCGGTTTCGTTAAGATAATACCCGAGCTTGCCGTCGGTAATTCTCGACGCAGCCGGATAGCCCAAGCTGTCCGACTCGGCAATGCTCTGGTAAATTGCGCTTTCGAGCGTGGGGTCGAGAAGCGGACCCTCAGAGAAGAACTGCTCGATAAGCTTCGATATACCGCCCGAAACGTCCTGAACGGCTACCGAGAAAGCCCTATTAAACGGGTTGTTAGGGTCGAGAAGCGGAATATTAGCCGTGTTGCCCGTTGCGCCGAACGCTTCAAAGTGCTTATACGCGGGGGTATTTAAAACGTCAAAATCGAACGTGCAAAGCTTGTAATCGTAGAATATCTGCGTCTCGCTTGCATGGCCGGTAGTTCCCGATCCGCCGGTGGTGGCGTATCTGCCGATGTAGAACTCAATCTTAATCCTGCCGCCCTTTGTGGACTGAAGCGGTTTAATGGAAATACCGGTAACGTTGGGGTCGCCGGCCTCCGTGCCGCTCTGTGTAACATTAACGAATTTATATTCGAACATGTTGCCCACTCTGGTCCAACCATCTCCGTCCGGGCTGGGGGCTATTCCTACCAAATCGTCGGTAAGAAGGTCGTTCGCGCGGTTGAACGTAGCGCCGTCCGCAGTCCAATAGAACTTAGGCTCGAACGAGCTTATCGTTATTCCGCCGACGGCAAGTCCGTCTACGGGAACACCCGTCGTGGTATTTTCGAGGCCGTTGCTCGTTGTGGGAACGGTGATAATCGAAGCGTCCGCGGTGGGATTTATGATACGGTAAACGTTACCTATCGTGTTTTCGGTAACAAGGGATTGACGAGTGCCTTTGTAAACGCCCGAATTATCGTTAAGAACAATGTACCGCCCGTCATCTATTTCCTTTACGCCGGCGTCGTTAACAGTTATCGTGTAAATACCGAGGTCGGGTAAATCACTGCCCTCGAAATCCTTTTCGGTGCCTGCCGTAAAGCTGACGTTATTTGCCGCTTTATTTTCCGACTCTGCGGCAACCGACCAGTTATTGACTGCGGCGCCGTTAGGCGTATTGGAGAAGGAGTCGTAAATCGTCTGGACGTAGCGGCCCTGCTCGCCTTCCTGACCTTCGGGTCCCGGAACAAACTCAATCATTACAACCTGGCCGAGCCTTGTAAGCGCAAACAGCTTGCTGCCGTAGCCCGAATAGAGCTTGACAAACTGATTGTAGTAGTTAACGTCGGAAGCCGCGGTTACGCCGCCGTAATAAAGTCTTACGGGGTCCTGCTTATAGTTATTCCATACCCAAAGCTCGGACTCGTTCTTTTGAGTGGGATTGGTCGACCTTAAAATACCGGTTATGTAGTTTTTGTCGTTTTTAACGTTTTCGGAGAAGTGTAAACCCTCTTCGCTGTTGTCAAACGTGGTGTTGTCGTAGAATGCTCTGAATCTTCCGCTCAGCTGCTTGCCTGCCGCAACGTCGAATATATTGGTATTGGACACCGCGGTGAGCACCTTTGTGGGAATATCTCTGTTGCTTAGCCCGTCGCTTGCGCCGCCGCCGTTTTGACCGTAAGCGTTGTCGCCCCAGGAATACAGCGAGCCGCCGTAAATTCCGTAGCCTATATCGTTACCGAGCGATACCGCGTCGGGTACTATCTGAATTTGGTCGGTTACGTTTTCGTTAAGCTTGTTGCCGTAGCTGTCGTATACGAATTTTTCGAAAACGTCGGACTCTACGGCGTAGTCGAAGCCGTCGCCGGTATCTAAGCCACCCGAGTTACCTACTACCTGACGGCCGTATGCAAGGTCGTTATTCTTTACTTCGGTCTGACCGTTCGGGGAAGCGACGGTATAGTTGCCCGAAATCTGCACGTAGCGCGCGCCTATAAGCGCCAAGTCGTAGGTATAAACGTTGCTCGAATATCTAATATTGTTAGCGCCCCTATCCGCGCTGGTGGTACTGCTTATATAGTAGTAGCCTTCGCCGGGACTGGGAGTTCTTACGGTGTTGGTAACGGTAAAGTGATTTCCTTCGCCGCCTGCCGCCGTTGCGTCCTTAGACGTAAGGAAGTTTCTGCCGCGAAGCATAAGCGAGGTGGTGTGCGCAGTCCTCGTTCCGCCGTTGCCGGGCATGTTTATGCCGGTGGTGTATCCGCCTGCTACAACCTTTCCCGGGTTGCTGTAAGGAATGGTGTAAATATTGCGGTCTACGCTACCGTTGTCGTTAAGGAAGTTTTCGCGGCTTTCGGAGTCGTCGTAACGTCTGAAGGCTTCCTGTCTGGTCGTTATCGCATTGTCGTACAGCATCGAGCCCCAGGTATATATATAAGTGGAACCCGCAGTTCTCTTAAATAATATAGAATAGTTATACTCGCCGCCGGCAATCGAAATATCGGTCATATCGGTGCTGGCGCCGGTAAGCTCGGGGATTATCTGTTCGAGACCTTTACTCGTATTGGGAATTAAATTAGCCGTAGCGCCGTTTGCGGCATCGGAATAATATCCGTAGTTAATCATGTACGGCTCGTTGTTGTTGTTCGCCCTTTGAGAATCCGCCGTGCTGCAATCTCTTAAAAGCAGCATGTGTTCGGTCTGGTTGTTGTGAACGACGTCGGGTGTGTCGTAGCCCCAAGTATATATGTAACCGAGAGAGGTTACAAACGCCGCGGTCGTCCTTGTGGCGGCTATCTGAATAATGTGTTCTTCCGCACGAATGTTACCGGGCGTCCCATGGTACGCAGTGTTACCCCAGCCGTATCTTTGCGTCGACCTTCCCGAAGGTCCGGTTATAAACCTTACGTTTATCTTGGTCGGATACGATCTGTAATACGAACCGAGAGTGCTGGTGGGAGTTTGGGAAGTCTTGGTACTCCAACCGTACAAGTCGCCGTCGTACGTAAGACCTATAACGAAGTCCTCGCCTGCCGCAAGCTGAACGAACCGAACGCCGAGTTCGTTGGGCGTTCCGTCCGCATTCGGCACTGCCGTCCCGGTTGCGCCGATGTTAAAAAATCCAAATGACAACGCCGTAATCGCGATAGCCAAAATCGAGACTATCGATACCAGCCGCGTCCCGGCCCTACTATGTATGTTTTTCTTTGATTTCATCAAACGAACCTTCTTTTTGCAGTGAATTTTTCCGAATTTTTAGGTGCGTATAAATGCCGAATATACACTATTCGACATTAAGCACCTATTTATTATAATACTAAAATTTACACTTGTCAATATTTACCGCTCAAAAAAACGGTTTAATTTTTAAAATTATTCACAATTTATTCACATTTTTGACTGCCTTATTGATAAAAAACGCCCATTTCCGCAAATTTTCGGAAATCGGCGCCTTTATCGTAACAAACGGCAATTTATACGTTTTTTCGCCCGAACCGAAAAAATTCGGGGTTTAGCCGGTCTGTCGGGCTTAGATCGCGAGCGTTACAGCACGTTTTCTATCGGCGGAGTGAAAACCGCGCCGTCTATATAGTAGCGTCTGCCCGTTTTGTTATAATAAACGGTAATATTGAGGTAGCTTACGTAACTCACCGACATGGGAAGAGCTATAACAAGCCCCACGCCCAGCGTAAATACTGTAATAAACGCGCTGATAGCAAATATCAACAGCATCGACACAAGGAACGACGAAAAAATCGAACCGAAACGCTTAAAACAGATTCTTGCCGAGACGACAAAACCCTTTAATACGCCGCCGTCGTTAACGGCCGCCGGCGCCCAACACGCCACAAGCGAAAATCTGAACGAAAGCAAAACGAACAGCACAAGCAAAATCGAAAAAATCTGAACTATCCCGAACGGAATCACACTTCGTATACCGTACAAAATCCAGAACACCGCCGCGTCGAACGCAATGGTAATCAACATCTTAAAGAACGAATACCTTACCGACATCATAAGCGTCGAAAAGAACTTGCCGGCAAAGCCGTATCGGCTGTTGCACGACATCTGTCCGTCCAAAACGGTTGCGAGCGGAATTTCGTAAAGCCCGAGGAAGAAGCGGAAAACGAAAAGCATTATCGCCACAAAAAACCAGATAGACAGCGACATAATCGTTTTATTGTTTATTAACAGCTCTTCCACAAGGTTGTAGGCGTTTGTCAAGCCGTCGACCAGCGCTTGGAAATTACCGTCGGTAAAAAAAATCTCGAACGCGTCCCCAACGCTCTTAAAAACGCCGGCGTCCGCAAGCGCGCGCCTTATAGGCAGTAAAAACGGCAGGCTGAGTCCCGTTATGACCGCAACGAACAAAAGTATAAACATGAGTAGCGACCACACGACGCCGAAGTGAGCGACAAGATTTTTAAGCGCATTCTTAAACGACATCTCCGCCCTCCTTTACTTCGGCATTGGCGTCCGCTTTCGGCTTTTTGCCGCCGGAAGACTTGGCCTTGCCGCCGCTTTTATTGTTTTCGGTTTTACTCTTGCCCGTTTTGGGTTTTTCCGCCGACTTTTTCGCACCGCTCTTTTTTGTTTCGGGCGGACTGTTTTTCTTATTTTGCGGCTTGGATTTTTTGCTCTTCCCCTCGCCCTTTTCGTCGGGCTTAGGGTCGGATGCGCCGCCATCTTCCGAGATCTCGTCATTAACGCCGGTTTCCTTAGGCTTGTCCGCCGGTTTAACAGGCTCGGTAACTATGGGCATATAGACAACGACGTCTCTTCTGTCAAGCTCGCTGAAATGATAGAACGATACGATGACGTACACCGTAACGTACATATTGGTAAATAGGTATATAAAAAAGCCGATAAGCTTACACACCGCTTCGGGCGTATCAAGGTAGCCCACAAGCAGCTGAACGGCGGCGCAAATAAGCAGCGGAAGCAAAATTCCGCGCCCTACCTTTTTTCCGCCTATCATTTTAAACGAATATGCGGCGGCGTCGCGCAGACCGTAGCCGTATACAAACATCATCGGCGCCCAGTATAGCATAGGCACAATGGTCAGAATGTGCAAAACGAACAATCCGACCGCGATTACCGCCACTATAATTTGGGGCGCAACGGGCGCAAAACTCGCCGCGTCAGAAATCCACTGAACAAGCGTAACAAGTCCGTACAGCACAAACCTGAAAACAACGCTCACCGCCGACATAATGAGAACGCCGAACAGAACGGGAACGATCGATATGTTCATAAGCTTAAACGGCGAACGGAGAGACATTTTTGCGGTGCGGAAATGGCGGTCTATCGCCGACATTATAAGCGACGACGCCGCGATTTGAAGCGCGCTCGTAAACACCACCGGCCAAACGTATTTCCAGTAGTCGTCGAAAACGGTACTCATTATTTCGCCGAACGGCAAAGTATGCTCGTATTGGTACGCGGCAGCAAACGAAACTTCCCAGTACGGTGTAGACAAAAGGCAAGCCGCCACCGACGGTATTATCATAACAAGAAAAATCGGAAAGAAATTCTTCTTTATATATGAAAATGTTTGGGAAAAATATTTCACGCGTTTATTATAGCGCATTTTACATTCTTTTGCAACCCGTTTTAAAGACTTCGTCGTTTATACTTACCGTGAATTTTCGGTTAGCGAGGGATTTAACCGTTAACGCCGGCGCGGCTTTCCGCTCTACCGCGAGCTTTTTTTGAGTTTCGCGCTTTTTCGGGTTTTATCTTTGGCTTTTTTATTCGCACTCTTCGGGAAAACATCAGTTCGGCGCTTTCCTTAGACCTGCGCTTTACGCTGTTTACTATACCTATACCGCTCATAAAAACTATTATTCCCGAGCTGCCGCTCGAAATAAGCGGCAGAGGAAGCCCCGTCGGCGGAATACTTCCTGTTACGACCGCTATATTTACAAGCACTTGTATCGCGATAATCGCGGCGACGCCCGAGCACAAAAGTGAGCCGAATCTGTCGGGCGCGGTAAGCGCCGCTTTAAGCGCGCGGCGGATAAGAAAGATATACGCCGCAATCACGACAAGACAGCCTAATAGTCCCAATTCTTCCCCTATCACGCTGAATATAAAATCGCTTTCGGCAAACGGCAGGAACGAGTATTTTTGCCGCGAGTTAAATAGCCCCACGCCGAAAAATCCGCCTGCGCCCAAACCGTAATACGACTGAATAAGCTGGTACCCTTCCTCGAGCGGACTTTCCCACGGATCGATAAACGCCATAAGCCGCGCAAATCTGTACGGCTCGATTATTATAAGCACGACCGCCGCCGCAATAAGCGGCAAGATTATCAATAAAAGATGCTTTATTTTCGCGCCGCCGAGAAAAAGCATAACTATCATTAAAAGCGCCATGCAAATGGTTACAGACATGTTGGGCTCGAGGATTATCAGCGCGCAAATGGCGCCGCCTACTCCCACCACCGGCAGAATGCCTTTAAACGTGGTTATTTTGTCCTCGCGCGCGCCGATATACGCCGCGGCGAAAATAATAAACCCGAATTTACTTACCTCGCTCGCCTGAATGGTAAAGAACGGCGTGTTTATCCACCGCCTCGCGCCGTAATTGGTTATTCCCACGCCCGGAATAAACACTATCGCAAGAAGAACTATCGACAAGCCGAGTATAACGTATCTCAGCTTGTGGAGAATATGGTAGTCGAGCCGCGACATTAAAAACAGCGCCACCGCGCCGAGCGCAATACCGACAAGCTGTTTGTACACAAAATGAAACTCCGATCCGTAAAGCCGTTTTGCCGTGTACGAGCTTGCGGAGTACACCATAAGCACGCCGAACGCCACGATAAGCCCCGTAACTGCGATAAGCGGAATGTCGCTCTTGCCGCAGCCGGTTTTCTTTTTTTCAACCGCGCGCCTTTTCATTTTTTGCCTCTACATCCGCACGGAACGCCTCGCCGCGCTTTTCGTAGCCGTTAAACTCGTCGAACGACGCGCACGCCGGCGACAACAGCACCGTGTCGGCGCGAGAAAGCGCCGCAACGTCCACCGCGTCGGACAGTTTACCGACCGCAACAACGTCCATACCGAATTTTTTACCGCTCGCCTTTAATTCGCCGGCGCTCTCGCCCATCGAAATCACGCATTCTATTTTCTCGCGCAGCCTGCCCTTTGCGAGCGCCGAAAACAGCTCGTCGAAGTCGAGTCCTTTATTGCGTCCGCCGACAATAAGACATATCGGACCCGACATACATTCGACCGCCGCTACCGTCGAACCGATATTGGTGCTTTTGCTGTCGTCTATCCATCTTTTGCCGCATGCTGTTCCGACAAATTCTATTCGGTGCGGCTCGGCGTTCACGCCCGAAAGCGCGAGCGCAATATCTCGGTTGTCCGCGTTCATGAGCTTTGCGGCGGCAATAGCGCACAGCGCGTTTTTAACATTGTGCTTGCCCGTAAGCCTTAAATAATCGAGCGAACAAATTCTCTCGCCCATAAACCAAAAGTTGTCGCGGTAAACGTACGATCCGTCAACCACCTTGTCCGCAGAACACCTTATAAGCTTCGCCTTAGTATTAAGAGAGCTTAGCGCGCCTACGGTAACGTCGTCGCCGATAACAAGATAATCGTTTTCGCTCATGCCTGCCGCGACGTTTGTCTTGGCGCGGCAATATGCCTCGAACGAGCCGTGATAGTCGATATGGTCGGGCGCCACGTTCGTTATAACCGCAACGTGCGGAATTATCCTCGTCGCGCCTTCGAGCTGAAAGCTGCTAAGCTCGCAGCACAGCGCCTTATCTTTTCCGTCAATTGCCAAACAGAGCGGATAACCTATGTTTCCGCACGGCGTGCAATTAAGCATTCTCGAAACGAGGCGCGTTACGGTGGTTTTCCCGTTCGTGCCGGTAACGCCCACGATAGGCTTATCGGTAAGCGTAAAGCCGAACTCCGCTTCCCCCATCGCGTCGATATTACGCGCCGCGCAATACCTATAAACGGGGTGAGTCTTTTTTATGCCCGGACTTATAATCGCGGCGTAGTAATCGCGCTCGGGCGGCTTCGTGAACTCGCCGCCTTTATCGCTGTACACGCTTACCGCGCCGCCGCGCTTTTTTATGGCGCGCTTCGCCGCTTTCCCCGATAACCCGTTGCCGTACACAAAAAATCTTTTTCCGCTGAAAATACCCATACACAGTAGTGTATGAGCAATTTTTTCCGTTTAGAATTTTATGCGAAAGCTATTGCGGTAAAAACCCGTTTATTTTAGTAAAGCGCAAGCATAAGCACTGCGGTTACGATACCGCAGACGAAAGTAACAATCGTATACACGACCGCTATTTTTCCCTCGAACACCCCTTTCCGCTCGAAATGGTGGTGAATAGGCGCCATAAGGAACACACGTTTTTTCCGAAGCTTAAACGATACGACCTGTATTATTACGGACAAGCTCGTTATAATATACATCACGCCTATAAGCAGCATGGAAAGCGACATTCTGCCGAGCACCGCCACGCACGCCAAAAATCCGCCGAGCGCGAGCGAACCGGTATCGCCCATAAATATTTTTGCTGGGTGCGTGTTGTGCGTAAGAAAGGCGCAGCAGCTTCCGCATAGCGCCGCGCACATTATTATTATGTCAACCGCGCCGTCGCCGGTTAGCTTATCCGCCGCCGCGGCTATACCCACAATTACGCAGCAAAAAAGCGAAACCGTGGCGGTAACCGAGGACGCAAGCCCGTCCAGCCCGTCGGTAAGGTTAACGGAATTGGTAAAAGCGAGGAAGATAAAAATAAAGTACACCGGCGCAAACGCGCCAAGCTCGATTGCAACGGGCGCAAACGGCGCGTATATGGAAGATCCTACCGTCGGCTCGTAGTACGCATACACCGAAACGACCACGGCAAGCAAAACCTGGAATATAATTTTTTGCGCCGCCGACAGTCCTTTGTTATTTTTGTATTTTACCTTTATAAAATCGTCGATAAAGCCGATTAGAGCGTACCCCACCGTTACGATTGCGGTAATATACGCAATCTTATCCCCCCTTCGCGTAAAAAAGAGCGACGCGACGAGGCCGAGCACAATGGACACGCCGCCCATTGTGGGGGTGCCGGCTTTAGCCTTGTGATTATCGACGTACGAAAGTATCGGCTGTCCGGCTTTAAGCTTTTTTACGAGCTTGATATTAAGCGGAAGCGCAAGCATACAAATAGCGAACGCCGCCAAAAATGCACACAGTACGGAAATCAAAATCCGTTCTCTCCTGCAAGCTCTAAGACGTACTGCTCGTCGTTATACGGCTGTTTTCTGCCCATAACGTCGTTGTACTTTTCGGCGCCCTTTCCTGCGATTAGGACGATATCGTCCGGGTTTGCCATATCGAGCGCGGCGCGTATAGCTTCCTTTCTGTCCACAATCGGCTTGTAATTGGTCATGCCTATACTGTCGATCCCTTCGGTTATCTGCTTTATTATATCGACGGGCGGCTCGAAGCGCGGATTGTCGCTCGTAACGAAGCAAAAATCGCTCATGGTAGCGACGATTTTACCCATGACCGCGCGCTTGGACTTATCGCGGTTTCCGCCGCAGCCGAACACCGTAATAATGCGCGCAGGCGCAAACTCGCGGATTGCGCGCAATATATTGGCTATTCCGTCGTCCGTGTGCGCAAAGTCGATAATAACGCTGCATTTCGTCGTGTTTATAATATTAAATCTTCCGTCCACCTTTTTTACGTTGCGAATACCGGCGATAACCGCGGAAAACGGCAGATCGAGCGCCTCCGCTATCGCCGCGGCGCAAAGAGTGTTGTACATATTGAATCTTCCGGTCAGATTAAACTTAACGGTATCCACCCTATCGTTCATGTTTATAACGTAGCTGAGTCCGTACGCCGACATCTTTAAGTCTATACCGAAAACGTCGGCAGGCGCTTCTATGCCGTACGAAACAACGGGTATGCTTACGCCGTGTAATAATTCCGCGCCGAGCAAGTCGTCGGCGTTAATTACCGCGCGGCGCGCATGTTCGGACGTAAAAAAGCTCTTTTTTGCCGCGGCATAGGAAGCCATATCACCGAAAAAGTCGAGGTGGTCGCGAGAAAAGTTGGTAAATGCGGCTACGTCGAAAACCATTCCCTCTATTTTGGAAAGCGCAAGCGCGTGCGCCGATACTTCCATAACAACGTACTCGGCGCCCGACGCGGCCATATCCGCGAGCGTTTTTTGCAGCTCTATCGGGTCGGGCGTGGTAAGCGTGGCGTCATGCTTGTCCGCGCCGAATTCTATCGCATTGGTGCCTATAAGCCCACAGGTATGCCCTGCCGCCTCGACGATACTCTTTACTATATACGTCGTAGTCGTTTTGCCGTTGGTGCCAGTTATTCCTATCAATTTAAGCCGCCTGGACGGATTGCCGTAAAACGCCGCCGCGGCGACAGACAGCGCCTTTCGCGTATCGTCAACCTCTATCTGAACGCAGTCTATCGCAAGACGGCGCTCGACAACAAGCGCGACCGCGCCGCGCGACACGGCGTCCGCCGCAAACGTATGCCCATCGTTTTCAAGCCCGACAAGGCAGAAAAACATAAATCCTTCTTCCACCTTCGAGCTGTCGCAAGCAAGTCCTTTTATATCTATATCGCTGTCGTCGTCAAACCCGAGTTCGTAGGGCCGCATATTCACCTCCGCGCCGCTTTTATTATATGTCTATTGTAGACCCTAAATAGCCGCGATTGACCTAATTTGCAAACAAACACATAATTCGACGCCAAATAATACGCACGGATATTTTTCGCGCCTACGTACGCGGTATAACGGTATGCTTTTTTACAATCTTATAAGCACAGAGTCGGTAGAAGCAATCCGAGTGTTTGGAACGGGGACCTGCGACGACACGAAAGAACCTTCACCCACGCACTCGACGTGAAGCCCTTTACTTTCGAGCGTCTTTACAGCTTCCTCTGCGGAAAGCCCCATTACGTCGGGCATAAACAGGTACTCGACGGACGGATTTTCGGTCGGTTCGAGTCCTTTATAGTCGAAAATGCTCGAAAACACCCTGCCTGCGTACGGCGCCGCAACGAGGCTTCCGTAATACATATAGCCCTGCGGTTCGTCCACTATCATAAGCACGGCGTACTTTGGGTCGTTTGCCGGCGCAAAGCCGATAAACGACGAGATGTATTTGCCCTGCGCTATCTGTCCGTTTTCGTATTTTTGCGCCGTGCCCGTTTTTCCACCGACGAGATATCCGCTTACGCCGGCCTTGCTTCCGCCGCCGCTACTTACCACGCCGAGAAGATACTCGCGCATTTTTTGTGAGGTTTGTTCGCTTACAGTCCGCCTTACGACCTCGGGGGTGCGAGTTACTATATTTCTTCCGTCGTAGGTATCGACCGATGAAACGAGGTACGGCTTATACAGCTTTCCGCCGTTTACAACCGAGCACACGCCCGTAATAAGCTGCAACGGCGTTACCGCCACCGCCTGGCCGAAGCCGATACGCGCAAGGTCGACCGTTTTAACGTTGTTTTTATTCATAAGCATACCGCTCGACTCGCCCGAAAAATCGACGCCCGTCTTTTTCCCAAGCCCGAAAGAGTCGAGCGCGGAATAAAACCTGTCCGTGCCCAGTCTAAGCGCAAGGTCCATAAACACGCAGTTGCACGAATTTTTTACGCCCTCGGCAAGATGCTGACTGCCGTGCCCTATCGACCGCCAGCACCGTATGCGCTGTCCGTCCACCGTGCGCGACCCGGCGCAGTAAAACGAATCGTTATCGCTTACCACCTTCGCTTCGAGCGCCGCCGCCGTCGTAAAAATCTTAAACGTCGAACCCGGTTCGTACATATCGACTATCATCGTGTTGCGCGACAGCTCGTTAAGTAAATCGAGGTCGTCTCGCGGCGGCTCGTTTAAGTCGAATGCCGGACTTTTCGCCATAGCGAGTATTCCGCCGGTGTTGACGTCCATAACGACCATCGACGCCGACTTTGAATTGAACTCGGTCGAAGCCGCCAAAACGGCCTCGTCCGCAAACCGCTGAATATTAACGTCTATCGAAAGCGTTATGTTGCAGCCGGGAACGCTCGGCAGGTATCTCGTCGCCGTACCGTCTATCTCGCGCCCGGCGATATCGGTAGAGGTGTACGCAAAGCCGTCGGTGCCCGAAAGGTATTTGTCGTAATAGCTTTCTATCCCCGACTGACCCACGTTGTCTATATTGGTAAAACCTATTATTTGGGAAAGGCTGTTCCCGAACGGATAATTTCTTGTCGTGTCGAGAGTATAGTAAAGCCCTGCGATGTTCTTTTCGCGAAGCTCGTACGCTTTTTCCGCCTCTATCTTGCGCTTAATCGTAACCTCGCCCATGTGCGACGAAAGCTTTTCCAAAACCGAATCGTAATTAAGCGAAAGCGAATTGGAAAGCTCTTTCGCCACAGCCGCTTTATCGGTTACGGCGTTTGGTCTTGCGTAAAGAGTAAACACGTCGCGGTTGTCCGCGATTATCGTGCCGTCGTTTCCGAGAAGCTTTCCGCGAGGCGCTTTAAGCGGAAGATCGCGGTACCACTGTTCGGCCGCTTTGGCTTTTAGCTCGCCGCCGTCTATTATCTGTATGTAAAACAGTCTGCCTACAAGCGCGGCAAACAAGCAAACGAGCGCCGTAAACGCGGCAAACACCCTTTTTTTAACAGTGGACGCCGAAGCCTTCATTATTCCCTCCGCTACAAACGTTATAATATGTATGTATATGATTAAGCGGTAAAAATTAGCTCTCGGTACCGAATAAACAAAAACACAAAAAAAATTCCCCGACGCACTAAGCATCGGAGAAAAATAGGGGGAAATGAAAAGGACTGATTTATGAAAGTATGCCGGACAGCCAATCGCAAAACTTATCAAATGCGTTAGTGTGGGCTTCGGGCGTGGGGTATTCCGTTTTTTCCACTGAAGGGACTTCAATCGAGGGGTCTCCGGCAGGGACCATGCCGAGATCGGCGGCAGCCTGTCTAATGGCGTCCTCGTCAAGCTTGGAGGATAACTCCGCCTCGCCTTCCGCAAGCATCGCCTGCTTTTGCGCGATTGACGCGGTAAGCGCGTCGATTGTCGCATTGGTCTGGGATATGGATACGCCGACGGAAATAACCGCGACGGCAAGCACGATAGCTATTGCAAGGTATAAAACCGCCGCAACCTTAGTGCGCTTGCTTACCGAAAAGCGTTCGCGGACGCGCGGTGCGACTTCGCGCTCTTCAACCTCGATTACCTCTTCCTCTTGGTCCTGCTCGACGTTTTCGGTCATGTATGCGCGCGTCTTGATGGAGGGCATCAAGTCCTCGAGACTGCGCGGCTTTCTTTCTTTTTCGGGACGTTTGGGAAGCTCTGCGCGCGGTTTATCGGGCGCGACGGAAGTCGTCGCGGCCTGTTCCGTTTGGGGATTGGCTGTGCTTTGAGTTCTCACTGTCGACTGACCCTCGGCGGTGCGATTGGACAATAAAATATTTTCGCTCGATTCTTCGTCTAAGATGGAAGGCTCGGTCAAAGAATCGGCAGGGGCCGATACAATGTCGAATCCGCCGTAGCGGTCGCTTTCGGTATTCATCTGACGTTTAGTTTTGACCATTGTACACCTTCTTCTAAATAAGTTTTTCGATTACCCTCAACGTCGCGCTTGCGCTTCTGGGGTTATTGTTTAATTCTTCCTGTCCCGGTTTGATTCGGGAAACCGATTTCCCTATTGCGCGGTGATTGCACACGCATACGGGAATATACTTGGGACACACGCAATCGGTTGTAAATTCCTTGTACGCCGCTTTAACAATCCGATCCTCGAGCGAGTGGAAGCTTATAACACAAAGCCTGCCGCCGCGCTCTACGAGCGAAAATACGTTTACTATCGCGTCGTAAAGATTTTTAAGCTCGCCGTTAACCTCGATTCTTATCGCCTGAAAAGTCTTTTTTGCAGGGTGCGCGCCTTTGCGGTGCGGCACCGACGAAACGATAATATCGCTCAGTTCGTGAGTCGTCTCTATCGGCTTTGCCTTTCGCGCTTTAACGATGTTTTCGGCAATGCGCCGGGAAAAGCTTTCCTCGCCGTAGCGGCGGAGTATATCCTCTATTTCCGCTTGGGAATATCCGTTAACAACGTCCCTTGCGGAAAACTCCTGTCCCTTATCCATGCGCATGTCGAGCGCGCCGTCGTGCATGTACGAAAAGCCGCGCGACGCGTCGTCAAGCTGGTGCGACGAAACTCCGAGATCCATGACCGCCCCGTCGACCTTGGTAATACCGACCGATTCGAGCAGTCTTTTTGCGTCCTCGTATTTACCTTTAATGTACGTAATTTCGCGAGGCAGCGTAGCCTTGCAGTGCGCGATTGCGTCGTCGTCTCTGTCTATGCCGACGACGTTTCCGCCGCGCTCTAATATTCCGCGAGTGTGGCCGCCGCCGCCGAGAGTGCAATCGAGGTAAAGCTTACCCTTCTCCACGTTCAGCGCGGACATAACCTCGTCGAAAAGAACGGGAACGTGATACATCAAACCTTGCTGTACGGCAAGAGAAGTTCCTGTAAGTCAAGCTCTGCCTCTTCCTTTTCGAGGATTTCCTTCGCCCATATCTCGACGTGGTCGCCCACACCGATAGACACGATATCCTTTTTAATCCCGGCCTTTTCTTTAAGCGCCGGAATCATGGGCGCTCTGCCCTGCTTGTCGACTTCCACTTGCTGAGAGTTGGAAAGAAGATAACGCCTAAGCTTGGCCGTCCTTCTGTCGAGAATGTCTGCGGAAGAAAAACGGGCGTCTATCTTTTCATAGTCCTCCGCCCTGTATAATTCCAGACAGCCGTCAAAGCCGAGCAACATCATCGGCTTGTCCCCCAACAGCTCGCGAAACTTGGTCGGTATCCTGAACCGACCCTTGTCGTCTAATTGGTGGCTGTACTGTCCGAAAAACATCTTCCTCTCCGGGCGAATATTTTACGCCCTAATGTTTAGTCATACAACCATTATAAACGATAGGTTAACCACTGTCAACCCTTTTCGACCACTTTTATCCAAAAATTTTGCAAATATAATATTTCGCGACCCCACACGGCACCGTAACGACCACACGGTAATATATATTAAACCGTTGCTCGAAAAACGCAAAAGGCGCGATATTGTCCTTAACGTATAAATGATACACTACATATTGTTAAATGTCAACCGCCACGGATAAACCCGTCGATTTTTGCGGTAAATTTCTTTCGAGAAAGCCAAAATAAAAAATCCAAACAAAAAAACCGCAACGTTCGTTCGTTACGGTTTGTCGGGAGCTGTTACGTATCGGATTTATCGGGAAGGACGATTTCCACGGCTTTGTTTTTTATTTGGTCGCACGATGTTAAGTAGTACCCTATTCCGTTCTTTTCCACAAACGGCATACTTCGGCAATCCTTGCCGTGAAGGTGTCCGTACACGACGGCGTCGACGCCGTATTTTTCGAACAGCTCGGTAACGGGACTGTCCTCGAAGCGGACGTTAAACGGCGGATAGTGAATCATAAACACTACGCGATCGGCGCTATCTCTTACCTTTTCCATTGCTTTAAGCGACATGTCTATACGGATAAGCTCGCGCGCGTAGAGTTTTTTGCCTTCCTCGGTTTTGTCGTCGATACTCCAACCGCGGCTGCCGCATACTATTACGTTACCAAGTTTTACGCAGTCGTTTTGTATGGCGTAAACGTTTACGGGAAGAATGCCGCGCACCGCGGATATTCCGTTCCACCAAAAATCGTGGTTGCCGCGCGTAATGATTTTTATTCCAGGGAACTTACCTATGTATTCGAGGTCGGGTACCGCGGCCTCCAGCTTCATCGCCCAGCTTAGGTCGCCTGCGAGAAGGACGAGATCGTCTTTTTCCACGCACGCAAGAGATTCTTCTATATCGCCGAGATAGTTATTCCATACCCGGCCGAATATGTTCATCGGCTTGGGATTGTTTATGGAAAGATGAAGATCGGATATCGCGTACACTTTCATACGCTCATTATAGTAAAAATAAACAAAAAAGTCAATTGTTTATATTCGCGCGGATTTTACAGCCGGCTTACTCGGCGCGTAAACGGCTTCGTATTAAGCGTCGTCCGAGTCGAGCTGAGGGAAGATGTCGCCCACTACGCCCGGGCATACGCCGCCCGTGCACGGCGGATATTTACAGTAGCCGTAGGTAGGAATGAGAATATCGACGGGCGCAGTAACCTTTATTATCCTAACCTTACAGCCCGAAACCGAAACGGCGTTTGTCCCGAGTATTGCGCCGCCGCCTATATTCATCGCCGTTTGCACCTCGATTGAATACGGAATAAATCCGCCGCTCGGAATTTTTAATCTAACCGTAACCTGTTCTCTTAAAACCGCGGCGACCGTCCTAAGCACTCCTGCGTCGTTATACGTTACCGCAAAAGTCGTTACGATTTCGCCCATGACCGTATCGCAGCCGTTGTCGCTTTCTCCTATCGAGTACGAGGAAAACTCGCTCGACGACACGCGCGCCGACACAAAGTCCGCGCCGACAGGTATCGCCTCTTCCGTAACAAGGTTAAGCGTAACGTTATTATCGGTGGACGCGCACCCGTCGAAAACTCGTTTAGCCTCTATAACCATACGACAGCACAAGCCGTCGAAGCTGCCGCCGCACCCCGCCTTTTTAGCCATAACTCCTCCAAACAAAATGCTGTAATTTATCTATTCGTTTTTGCGCGGTTTTGTTACAAAAAAGAGCGGCTTATATAGTATAAACGATTGCGTCGTCCGTTCGTCTTATAAAAAATTTCGCTATATATTTGCTTTTAAAGAGTAACTGTGCTAAACTGATTTAAAAATACGAGGTTCCGATTATGAAAAATCGCAAAAAGGGATTGGTGTTTTATTTTACCGGCGCGGCTTTTTTGATTTTCGCGGCAGTGGGATTTATTGCTTACGTCGGTTTGTTAACGTCGGAAGAGGTAAAGCTTACCCCACTTCTCGTCGCCGCAATAATATCCTTCGTTGTATCCATAGTACTTCTCATAATAGGCTACCGATTTTCCTTCCTCATTGATAAAGAAACGGCGCAGCTTTTCGAACGCTATTCCGCGTACCCTGCAAAAAATATTACGGACTACCGCGGCGAGCTCGAATTCGTGCGCGAAAACTTAAAAAAAGATACCGACCCGGACAAGAACAAAATCGGAGTATTTCCGTTTGCCGGCTCGACCCCCTTTTACGACTTCGACGTAATTAAAACAGGAAAAATCTACTACTCGTACGTGGTTGAAGCTAACGAAAGTCTTTTCTTTAATCGCAGAATAGACCGAATGACGCTTCCTGCGGTAGTAATTTACGGAATCGACCCGTACTTTGAAAGCGACCCGTTGGCTTTAAAGGAAATTGCCGACAGCTTATTCGAAAACAGAAACCAAAACTTTTTGCGCGACGAAAGTCAATTCTTCACGGCGAAGAAGCTGACGGACAGACAAGGAAGAACCGTTTACGCAACGACCGTAATGGTTTACCGCAAACACCTGCCGCTGTATTGTTTGAGCGACGCGCTTTTGCCCATTATCGCAGACCCTCAAAATTCCACATCGGTATTTTTTGCGGACTGCAAATACTGGACGGACGGTTTAATAGGGGATTTCGTAAACGGCGTTGCGCGCAAAAAAGAATACAAAATAGACCCGTTCGGTATTTAAGTAAAACCGAAAGTCAATATTTTAAAAACTCAAAACCGTCTCTTTGGGTGTTTGTGATTTTCACAAACACCTTTTTATATTTGTCTTCGCGAGTGATATATCGCTTCGCGATGTGTTAGGCAAAAAAATATCACTGCTTACGAAGTAAAAAATATCACTTTTAGCCGTTAGGCTGAAAACATCTCTGTTTGCAATGCAAACAATATCACAAAAATTAATCTTACTCGCAAAAGGACGAGATAACCGCTTCGAGTCTTTCGAGCACCTGCTCTCTTCCTATTTTATCGAGCGAGCTTGTAACAATCAGATTGTCGCGCGCAAGCCCTAACGAAGATGCGATTTTTATTTTGGCATTTCCTGCCTGCGAACGGGACAGCTTGTCCGCTTTGGTAAGCAGCACGGTAAACGGAACGCCCATATCGCGGAAATAGTTTATAAGCGTTTTGTCGAGATCGGACGGGTCTCTTCTTATATCCATTAAGCAAAGCGCCTGCGCTATGTCTGCGGCTGCGGCGGAAAAATAGCTTTCGGTGCGAGCGTTCCATTCCTCGGCGTCTTGCCGTGCCGCGGCGGCAAAGCCGTAGCCGGGAAGATCGACAAAGTAAAACTTTTCGGGGACCGATGTATTTTCTTCCGCGCTTACCCTGACCTCGAAAACGTTTATAAGCCGAGTGCGACCGGGCGTTGACGAGGTTTTACAGAGCTTGGCGCCCATAAGCATATTGAGCAGGCTCGATTTTCCGCAGTTGGACCGTCCGGCGACGCAAATCTGCGGAGTAAAAGCGCCGCCCGACGCTTCGATCGGGTCGGCGCAGCTTTTTATGAAATTAGCCGATTTAACCTTCATTGAGAGTTTTTACCTGCGATTAAACAAGAGCCACGGCAAATACCTGGTCGATATTGTCGACGAGTATAACGTTCATTTTATCCTTGACTTCGGCAGGAACGTCTACGAGGTCTTTTTCGTTTTCCTTAGGAATGATAAGGCGCTTATACCCGGCGCGGAACGCCGCGAGCGATTTTTCCTTTAATCCGCCGATAGGCAGAACCTTGCCGCGAAGCGTTACCTCGCCCGTCATTGCGACGTCGTGCGCCACCTTTTTGCCGGAGAACGCCGACATCAACGCCGTCGCGATGGTTATACCTGCGCTCGGCCCGTCCTTAGGGATTGCACCCTCGGGGAAATGCAGATGCACGTCGTACTTACCGAACACGTCGGCGGAAACGCCGAACTTTTCGGCGCGGCAGCGAACAAGCGTAAGCGCGGTAATGCACGACTCTTTCATTACGTCGCCGAGGCTGCCCGTTAACTTGATTTCGCCCTTTCCGTCGGGAATAACCGCAACCTCTATACTAAGCGTGGTACCGCCTACGCTCGTCCAGGCAAGACCGTTAGCAATACCCACCTCGTCGGTGTCGACTGCCGAGCTTTCCTTGTACTTGGGCGGACCGAGGAATTCGAGAAGGTCCTTTTTGGTTACTCTGAACGACGAAGGAACTTCCTGCCCTTCTACCGCTTTAAGCGCTATTTTGCGCATGATTGTAGCAATCTCGCGTTCGAGATTTCTGACGCCGCTCTCGCGCGTGTACGCGGAGATAACGTTCATGATAACAGCGTCGGAAAGCTCTATCTTAATATCTTTAAGACCGTTTACCTCCGCCTGCTTGGGTTTTAGATACTTTTTGGCAATCTGAAGCTTTTCCTCGTACGTGTAGCCCGAAAGCTCTATTACTTCCAGCCTGTCGAGAAGCGCCGGCGGAATGGGGTCGAGCGAGTTTGCGGTAGTTACGAACATCACTTTGGATAGGTCGAACGGCATGTCGAGATAGTTGTCTTTAAAGTGGTCGTTCTGATTGGGGTCGAGCACCTCGAGAAGTGCGCTCGCGGGGTCGCCGTGTATGTCCGCCGTCATTTTGTCTATCTCGTCGAGTAGGAACACGGGGTTATTTACGCCCGAAGTGCGTATGCCCTCTATTATCCTACCGGGAAGCGCGGCGACATACGTACGCCTATGACCGCGTATTTCCGCTTCGTCGCGTATTCCGCCGAGCGACATGGACACAAACTTTTTGTCTGCGGCGCGCGCAATAGAACGCACGATAGACGTTTTGCCTACGCCCGGAGGGCCGACAAAGCAAAGTATGGGCGACTTTAAATTTTGTGTAAGCTTGTACACCGCAAGATATTCGAGTATGCGCTCTTTCACCTTTTCAAGTCCGTAATGGTCCTCGGCGAGAATTTTCCGCGCGGTGTCGAGCGCAATGTCGCCGGGGGTGCTTGTGGACCACGGTAAATCAAGGATAAGGTCGATATACGAACGCGAAACGGTCGCCTCGGGTGTGGACGGACTCATTTTTTCCAGCCTCGATATTTCCTTTTCAGCCTTTTCATAGGCGTAACCGGGAAGCTGACCTTGCATTTCGGCAAGCCGCGCTCTTAAATCCTCTATCTCGTCCGCGTCCTCGCCAAGCTCTTCCTTAATGGCGCGAATCTGCTCGCGCAGGTAATATTCCTTTTGGTTTTTATCGATGTTCTGCCTGACTTTGGCGGATATCGACTTTTCGAGCGCGCGGATTTCCACCTCACGGGCAAGCACAGTTAAAATCTGTTCGTACTGCTCGGACAGCGTTTTTGTCTGTAAAATATTCTGCTTTTCGGTATCGGACGAAAAAATGTAGCTTGCTATCGTGGACACGAACCGCTCGCCGTCGTCAACCGACAGCGTGCTCAGTACGTCGCCCGGCATTTTGGTATCGATTCTGCGGTATTCCTTAAACTGCTCGTCGAGCCGACGTTTAACCGCCTCGAAGTAAATGGGGTCGTCCGGCTCGTACGCGTACTCTTTCAGCGTTACTTCAAAGTACGGCGTAAGCGACACGTACGAATCGATTTCCATGCGCCGCCCTGCCATAAACACGACGCGCATCGCGTCGCCGGGAAGGCGCTGAACCTGCTTAATCGTAGCAAGCACGCCCACGCGGTAAATGTCCTGCGGCGCGGGATTGACCATTGTCGCGCGCTTTTGCGCAACGAGAAAAACGCTCTCGCCCGACTCGACGGCTTGGCTTATCGCGGCATACGACTTGTCGCGCACCAAATCAAAGTGAACCGCCTGCCCCGGAAAAACGACTTTTCCGCGGAAGGCAATCATCTTGTACGTTTTGGGCTGGGACGCAAGCCTATCTACGCCGTAATCCTCTATTGACTTGTTTTCCATATCTCCTATCATATTATTTCCAATCTCGCTCTTATTTTATTGTTGTTCCTTTGTTTTTCTCGGTAACGTTCTTTCCGCAACCGTGGTTATATATTATATCACAATCACAGATTGATTCTTTGATTTCGTTTGCTTTCGTTAATACCAAACGTTCTTTCCGTAACCGTGGTTATATATTATATCACAATCACAGATTGATTCCTTTATTTCGTTTGCTTTCGTTAATACCAAACGTTCTTTCCGCAACTGTGGTTATATATTATATCACAATCACAGATTGATTCTTTAATTTCGTTTGCTTTTGTTAATATCAAACGTTCTTTCCGCAACTGTGGTTATATATTATATCACAATCACAACGATTTTACAAGTGTTTAAAAGGACAGGTTTTACAAATAAAAACGGCAACCGAGCGATCCCGATTGCCGCAAAAGCCGTAAATCAAAGCTTACTTACGCATGTACGGTATACTCCGTTACGTTTAGTACGGTTTCTCCGTCTATCTGAAGCGCGGTGGGAAGGTTGAATTTAACCGTTATGTCCTTTCCGGTTACGAATTTAATAAGTTTCGTGTATTTTACATGCTCGCCCTTAAACACCTTAGGAAAGCGAATAAGAGTGCCAAGCCTGCCGGTGGTGTGCCACACCACAAGCGTAACCGTTCCTTCGGCATTGGATCTGTCCTGCCCGGGAGCAATCATCATTCCGCCGCCGTAGTATCTGCCCTTCATGGAAGCGGCAATCCACACCTTTTTATAAGAAAGCTCTTGCCCGTCGATTGTTACCGTCGCGCTGCGCGGCTTAAACTTAAACAGCAAGCCGTTTATCGCTATCGACGTGTAGTTAACCTTCTTTGTGGAAATTTTCTTTTGCCTGTCGCCTTCCTCGCAGCAATAACCGTCAATGCCGAAGCCTATGCCGTTGATAAACTTTTTTGTCATGCCGTTTACCGTTACGGTGGGAAGATTTTCTATATATTTATTAAGACGGATAAAGTCGCCGTCCATGCCGACGTCGTGCATAAAGTCGTTGCCGTTGCCGGTAGGAATATAATCGATATCGCAAGGCGGCTCGATTCCGTCGATATCGTTAACAAAGTTGTTAATAGTGCCGTCGCCGCCCGAAAGGATTACTCTGTCATCGGCAGTCAAAGACCCCAAAAACTCTTTTACATCGAGCTTGGTTATATCCTTGTATTCTGTTTCGCCCGTCAGCTTACCCTCGAGGTAGTCGTGCGTGGCTTTTTCGCCCGTGGAGTTGTTGGCAAGCGGATTATAAAGTATATACTGCATAATTACACCTTAAAAAGTTATTTTCCGATAATATTATACAATATATTATAAAATCAGTCAATATGAAATATGTAAAATTTCGGTACTTATTTGTACGATTGTTGTAAATATTTAATCGGATAGAAAAAGTCGAACGGTTCGGAAAGATTATTTCCGCGCTATGCCGCTTTTTACCGCCTCGTCCTTAACAGCTTTTGCGACTGCCTTTACGACGCGAGGGTCGAGCGGCGTGGGAATAATGTAGTCGGGGCAAAGCTCGCTGTCGTCTACAAGTGCGGCAAGCGCTTTTGCAGCCGCTTTTTTCATTCCTTCCGTTATGTCTGTTGCGCGCGCGTCGAGGGCGCCGCGGAAAATTCCGGGGAAAACCAAAACGTTGTTAATCTGGTTGGGTTTTCCGGACGCGCCCGTGCCCACCACGGCGGCGCCGGCCTCTATCGCCTCTTCGCGCGTAATCTCGGGGACGGGATTTGCAAGCGGCAACACGATAGGTTTTTTCGCCATGCTCTTTACCATTTCGGGCTTGACTATTCCGGGTGCGGACACGCCGAGGAAAACGTCCGCGCCGCGCATAATGTCGGCAAGCGAACCTTTGAGCTTATCCTTATTCGTAAACGTGGCAAGCTCGGCGTGCGCCGGGTTTGTATACGTTCCGCCCTCGCAAATGGCGCCCGCCCTGCCGGCGCAAACAACGTCGCCCACACCGAGCGATAAAAAGAATTTGGCAATCGCAACGCCGGCGGCGCCTGCGCCGCTTATAACGACGCGAATGTTTTTAATATCCTTGCCAACAACTTTAAGCGCATTAATCAGCGCCGCGCCAGACACGATTGCCGTGCCGTGCTGGTCGTCGTGGAATACGGGTATATCGCACTTTTCTTTAAGCCTGCGCTCTATCTCAAAACAGCGCGGCGCGGAAATATCCTCGAGGTTTATTCCGCCGTAGCTTTTGCTTATGGCGGCGACGATATTTACTATCTCGTCGGTGTCCTTTGTGTCGAGACAGACCGCCGTCGCGTCGATATCCGCAAACTTTTTAAACAGCGCGCACTTACCTTCCATAACAGGCATAGCCGCTTCGGGACCGATGTCGCCAAGCCCCAGTACGGCCGTGCCGTCCGTTATTACCGCTACGATATTGTGGCGGCGCGTAAGATCGTACACCTTGCTTTTGTCCGAAGCAATTTCCAAGCATGCGCGCGATACGCCGGGCGTATAGCAAAGCGCAAGGTCGTCGAGCGAGTCGATAGGCGCGCGAAGCTTTGTTTCCATCTTGCCTGCCCACTCGTAATGCTTTTTAAGTGATTTTTCGAGAATGTCCATAATTTCCTCTTTTCGGTTTTATGCGTGTTATTTTACTTTCCGATAGAAAGCGAATTTACTTTTACGTCTGTTCTGCGGTCTCGGTTGCCGTTTCAAGGACCGTTCCTCCGCCCGGATCGTCCGCGTCGGTTTCGATTTGCGGCGGACCGTCCTCGTCCGAATTTTCGGAAGCGGCTTCGGCTTCGGAACCCGGCGTCTCGCTTTCGTCCTCGTCCTCGTCATCGCCAACGCCTTCGTCCGCTTTTATCCTGCCCTCTTTAACGCCGACAATGTGGTAAACCCAAGTGTACACGCCCGTTACAAGCATACAGATATAATACTGAATAACGCGCGAGATCATCATGGCTACGAGAATAAACGAATTGTCGTAGCCGGGGTGTAAAGAGTAAATGTTATAGTACATCAGCTCGTAAGCGCCGACGCCGCCCGGAATAGGCACGCAGCTGTATCCGTAGAACACAAGCACTTGCGCCGAGAAAAGGGTTACGGGATCCGAATCGGGCTTAACGGAAAGGCATATAAATACGGGAATAAGGAATTGCGCAGTACGCTGTAAGACATTGAATATAAGCGCCTCGATTATGGCGGACGGATGATTTTTAAGATCGGCACGGCAAGAGCGGAACTTTTCGACTTCCTGTTCCAGTTTTTTATGCCACTTTTCGGGCTTTTTGATTATTCTTATTTTGGTAAGGACCCGAATAAGCCAATTACCTATTTTAAGTATAACCTTGCCGAAAAACATGCAAGCGATAAACAGTCCCAACAAAAGCACCTGTATTACGGCGCCGAAAATTATGAGCGCCTGCGGAAACACCACCCCTATCTCTGAAAACATGTGGGGTCTGAGAATAAGCGCCATAACGCCCGAAAAAACAATGGCAAACGAGTGTCCCACAAGGTTGACTACAAGTGCGAAGCTCGCCTTGCCGGCACCCATGCCGTCGCGCGCCATGTAAAAAGCCGAGGCCGGCTGTCCGCCGGTTGCCGACGGGGTTATTGCAGAATAGTACGAATCGGACGCGGCGTAAGCAATAGATTGATAAAACTTGCTTTTGTGTCCGAGTTTTCGCACTATTAAGAACAGCGCCATCGCCTCGAACAGAATAAACAGCACCATACACCCGAAAGCCGCAACGATAAAGTACGGATTTGCGGAACCGAAAAAAGCGCCGATGTTTTCAAAACTCAGTCCGTCTTCCTTAAAGTTAACGATCAATACCGTGATTGTTATCGCTATGAGCACTACTACGAAAGTTAAATTAAGTAGCTGCTTTTTTACGGATTTGGGTAGCTTTTTCATGGTAAAGCATTTCTCGTGAGATTACTATACTACCATATTTACCGCAAAATGTCAAACGTTTATCCATTCGCAAGCCGCCGCGCAAATCACGGCGCGGCGACGTAATTACCCTCACCTAAAATCCATGCGCACCGAAAACGCTTATACGCATATCGGTAAAGCGGTAAGAAAAAGCGGTTATTAATTATCTATACGGTGGCGCGGATTTATTTAACCGCAAAATCCTCGAAAAGATAAATGTTTATCGTCCGAACGCGTACGGTTACGTTCTTCTCCACTCGCCCGGATAATTTTTAAGTAAGCTCGCGTTTGCCGCGGCGTCCGAGGTTACCGTAACCGTCCTTACCGCGCCGCCTTTATTTTTGGCAAGCCAAGTACCGGTCGTTTTAACGAAGGTAACGCTTACAAGCGATTGATCGTTAAACGCGCCTGCCCCTATCCATACTACACCCGAACCGACCGTGATATTTTCGATATTGCGCGAATAAAACGCGTTTGCCGAAACAGTGCGGATATTGTCGGCGATTACGTATTCGGTAGAGGTAAAATCGTCGTTTGTGTCTAATATGTGATTGCCGAGTATAAGCACTCCGCCCTCCCAATTAGCGGCGTTGTTATAAAAAGCTGTGCCGTAAAACGCATTCTTACCCATGTAGGTAACATGGTCGTCGGTGAACTCTATTTCCGCGAGAATGGCGCAATTCATAAAAGCCTCGTCGCCTATAAACGTTACCGTCGAAGGAATAGTTACTTTCGTAAGAGTGGTGTTGCCTTTAAACGTTCCGGCAGGAATAGATGCTACGTCGGGTATAACAAGCTCTGAACTTACTTCGCCCTGAATACTCATGCTCTTTGCGTAGTACATAGGGCTTGACAGCGCGCTTGCAAAGGTTACGGCAAACCACTGCATAACGCTACCTTTATACGTTACGTCGCTAAGAGATGTACAGCCACCGAATGCGTCCGTACCGATTTTACGGACCGAAACCGGAATGGTAACGCTAATAAGCCCGGTGCAATTTTCGAAAGCGTACTCGCTTATTACGGTTGTTCCGTCTTTGATAACAAACTCGCTTACCGAATCGGTAAAGTACGCACCGTCCGCTTTAATAAGGAATTTACCGAGATACAGCGCCCCACCCGTCCAGTTGGATTTGTTATTGAATAAAGCGGTATTATTAAACGCTCTTAATCCTATATCCGTAACGGAGTCGGGCATATCGATGCTTTCAAGACTCGTACAGCCGCTGAATGCAAGTGTTCCGATGTACACAAGGTTGTCGGCAAGAGTTATATCGCTTAGCTTTATGCAGTTTGCAAACGCGTTGTACTCTATCCTCGTGAGCTGGGACGCACCGTCGTAAAATTCAACCGTCGTAAGCGACGGGCAGTTAATAAACGCGCCCTCGCCTATAACCGTAACGGTGGCAGGAATCTTTACTTTTACGATATGTCCGTTGCTGGAAAAAGCGGATTTACCTATTGCGCCGACGACAATCTTTTCGTAAGAATCGGGCGCTTGGCGGAACGACGGAATTATTATCTCGCTCGCCGTGCCGAGTCCGTTATCGTTTTTGACGGTGTACGACTTGCCGTCGCTCGACAGCTCGTACGTAAGCCCGTCAGTGCCGTCGTAACGGCAGATGTTAGTCGAACTATAATCATGCGACTCGATAAGCGTGTGGCTTGTATCTATGGCGCAAACGAGAGTATGCGTAGTCGCGGTGCTTTCGACAAGCGTCCAATCGTGGCCGAGCGCAGTGCCCGTATGCGCGGTAACCGTCGTGTGTCCGCACACCGAGCAGGTATTGACCGTTGCCGAATCGTGCTCGCAGTCGGCAGGCCGAGTAGTTACCTCGTAGCTGTGAGAGCCATACTCTCTTGTGTTGCACACGCCGCACACGCGAGTATGCTGCAATGTACCGACTAAATTAACGTTAATCCAATTACTCCAATTATGACCGAGAGCGGCGCCTTCGTCCCTATCCACATGGAAGCAGTCCTCGCAAACGTCGATATCCACCTGCGGCTTTGTGCACGTAGCGGCTTGACTCGACGACTTCATGCGGCAAGACTCGGTTTCCTCGTCCGAGCAGCCCGTGCGCAAGCAGTAGTGAGTATGGGTGTGGTGCTCGTCGTTATCGCCGGAATACAACCATTCGCCCCAATTATGCCCAAGCGCGGTACCCTCGTCCGTCTGCGTACTAGCGTACGAACATGTAGCAAGCGAGCACGTATAAACGGTAAAAGCGTCGGTTTTGCACGTTCTGTCCGTTCTTACGCTTATAACCGTTCCGACATTGCCTACGACAACGCCCTTTTCCTCGTCGCCGCAATCGTCGCGCTTACAGTAGCGCGAGTGGGTGTGAGCGTATGGATCGGCGGTATCGTCGTCGAGTACGTAGTCTGTCCAGTCGTGTCCGAGCTTATCTTTAAAGTCGGACGCGAATTCGTTTCCGCAAACTTCGCAGGCGTACTCGGTGTAGCCTACCGCATCGCACGATGGAAGCACCGTTTTACCGGCAGTGTTCACGCAGTCGTCATCCTCGTACGCCTCGCATCTGTAACATGATTTTCTATGCTTATAAACGCCGTCTACGGTTCCGTAAAACAATACGTTTTCGTTCCACAGGTGTCCGAGCGCCGAGGCCGTTTCGTGTTCGTGATTGTCGCCGCAAAGAGCGCAGGTATGTATAAGCTTACCGCTTTCCGTGCAAGTCGGAAGAAGCTCGATTTCATCAAACTCGCACTCTTCCGTTTCCGAATAGTTGCAGTTTCGGCAAAAAACGGAATGAGTATCGTAACCGTAGTTTTCATAATAAAGCTCATGACCGGCCGCCGCAATCTCTACGGGCGCAACGACGATATCGCCGCAGCGCGAACAGCTTTTTCCCTCGGTAAAGCCGACGGTTTCGCACCCTGCCGGAACTGCCGCAATAACAACGCTCGCGTCGTGTCCGAGCGCCGGGGTTGTTTTTGTGTCGAGCTCGAAGCAGTTCGCACATGCGTAAACGGTCTCGCCGGCATGTGTGCAGGTCGCCTCCGTCTCGCGCTGTAATTGCCAGTCGTGCCCGGTCGCCGGAATCGGTTCCGTAATAGTCTTGCCACACTTCACGCAAACGCCCGTACGCTCGCCTGCCTCGGTGCACGTCGCTTGTTTTGTTATCTCGTAGCTTGCCGCCGTATGATCGTGAACTTTTGCATTCCCGTCGTTACATGCGGAAAGCATAGCCGCCCCTAAAAAAAGGACCGATATTACAGATAAAATAAAAAGTAGTTTTTTCATGAAATTATCCTTTTGCGAACCAAACGCTCTATTCCTTAATCAAATCGAAAAATACTTTGTTAAGCTCGGCGTAAGGACGCGGTTTATCGTAAGGCGTAGACTCAAGGATTGAGTTAATCTCGTCCATCGTACAATCCACGTAATCGTTTATGACGTCTATTCTGTCTATTATTTCCTTTTCGGGCGCGTTGATTTTAATATCGAGAAGCTTGTCGACCTCACAAAGAATGTCGCCGCGAAGATACCTTTCCTTTAAGACCGAAAACAGCATTGGCGGCGGCGTGCCGAATTCCAATATCCATTTGCACGCAAGAAGTGGTCTTAATACGTAAAAGTATTTTTTCGCCTTTACCTTTTCCCCTTTAAGATACTCGCGGTAATTCTTTTTTGCGGTGCTCAGGTAATGATAAAGACCCGACTTGGTTAAAAAATACCCGTTCATAATATCGGCAACCGTTTTCCATTTTTCGGTAGTCAGATACACTATGGGCGAAGTACTCCACTCGAAAAGGGTCGGATTGGATCCGTGCAAAAGCCTTAACGCCTTTTGAACGTCCCAGCCGTTAATATCAAGGGTATCGTCGAGTTGCCACTCTATAACGTCGCGCGTCTTTTCGAGCCTAAGATAATATTCGAGCGGCCTAACGTAAATAAACCTTACGTCGTAGTCGCTGTCCGGCGAGGCAAAGCCCCAGGCGCGGCTGCCCGATTCCACGCAGTGCAGTATTTTAATATTTTCCCTTTGCTCGATTTCCGCGAGCTTGCTTTTTATAATGTCAATCATTATACTTTTTCCGTCATCTTTTTCCTATCACGCCGAGAAGAAAATCGAGAGCCTTCGGCGTGCCGCACACAAAGCTTGTCGGCGCGTCGTAGCGAATGGGATTACCATCCCAGTCGCAGCATTTTGCGCCGCACTCTTCCAAAAAGAGTGTAGCCGCGGCATAGTCCCACGGTTTAAGCACGCGCTCGAAATACCCGTTGATTTTGCCTGCCGCAACGTACGAGACGGCTAACGCCGACGAACAGATTCTTCTTATGTCGAGACAGTTTTTAAAAACGTTTTTGGCAACCTCAAACACCTCGTCGGCATACTGCTTTTTGGTAGAGCCGGCGCCGAATTCGATTAGACAGTCCTTAGGATCTCTGTCGGGCGCTTTGGGAAGAAGCTTGCCGTTAAGGTAAACTCCCTTTCCGCGCTCGCAAACGAAAGTGTCGCCGTTAAACGGGTTATAGACGACTCCGAATTCTATTCTTCCGTCTACGCACAGAGCAAGCGACACCGAGCTCATATTGTAATTATAAACGAGATTGGTCGTACCGTCTATGGGGTCGAGTATCCAGCATTTACTTTGAAGTCCGCCGCTCTCTTCCTCGCTCATAAAACCGACGTCGGGCGAAATAAGCGCAAGCTCTTCCTTTAAAAACGCGCTTATTTTAAGGTCAACGGCGGTAACGAAATCCGCCGCGCCCTTCATCTCGACGTTCGACTTCAATTCATCGTCGAATACGTATTTTCCGGCTTTAATTACCAGGTCGATTACTTTTTTGTAGTTCATACTTCCACCTCAAGCTATGTCGATAATGTGTCCGCAGTTTTGAAGAATAAAAGCGAGCCTCGCTTCCTCCGTGCGGAATACGTATATATTTCCGGCTTTGGGCGACGGCGCCTCGTCGTGAAACTCGCCGCGGAACTCGTCGACCCGTTCGTTAACGTCCGTTTCTATTTTAAAGTCGTGAATTCCTCTTCTTATTCCGCGGTCTACCGTCTGATCGTTAAAAACGCCTTTAAATTCGCGCTTTGACATGAATATGCCGAACATTACGCCGTGAGCGTCGATTGTATAATCGCCCTTCCAGTGCGTGCTTTTAAGCTTGTTTTCGTTTATCCTGCCCTTTTCCTTGTCGAAGCCGGTAATGCTGTAATTGTACCCGTCGAAATGCAGCTTGTCATAGTTTGCCGGGTCGAAGCTCTGCGTAATTTGAATGGTTCCCACGCGAATATAGTTTTCGTCGTCGGCACTTAAATGAACGTGATACCACGTTCCCGAAAGGTCGAAAGCCTTGTGCTCGTTTTGCCACTCTTCCAAAATGGCAGACGATATGACCTCGGGAACGCCGCGCACCCAGCCGGCGCACTTTGTGTAGTCGCACTGGGCAAGAAACTGGCCTATAATCTTGACGACCGGAAGATTGGGCGAAATCGTGCGCGCAAACGTTATACCGTTGCAAAACTCCACCTGCTTTTTTTCGGACGGCGAAAGCGTTTCGGGATCGCGCTTTAATATCTCGTCCAGCTCGTCGCATATTATGGCGAGAATTTGCTTGTGGGATTTAACGGCATAGCGGTATTCGCGCTCGGTCCAACTGACTCCGTTTTCGTCCTCCGAGCCGTATTTACTGCCGAGAAGAAGAATAAAGAAATCCGCCTCGTCTATCCTGCTTTCGATATCCGAAAAGTTTCCGCTCGCCGACACCGTAAAGTGTTCCATGCAGATAGGAAACACACTGTTATCGAGAAGCGTTTCTATAACAAGGCTGCGCTCGTCTCTTAGACTCTCGTACACCGAGGATATAAAAGCCGAATATATTTTTTTATTACGCATAATCCTTCCTCTCTACCGAAAAGTAATACTTTGGTAACGGCAAAACGATTTAACTTTTACCTAATTATACCACGATAAAAAGCGATTATCAATCACTTTTGCCGCTTTAAAGGTCTATGAAAGACAAAGGAGGGGCGGCGATTTTGCGATAGTCGTCGATTTCGTCCTCTATCTTTTCCTTTAACTTAACGGCGTCGAAATTACACTCTTTGGCCACGTCGTACCCCTTGCGGTAACCGTTGTTTGAAAGTCCTTTAACGTGGTTGCACCAGGAGTCGAAATTTTTGCAGTTCCCGTAAAGCATACAAAGCGACATTGCAGAGCAAATCGACTCCTCGTATTCGTTCGCATTTTTTTTGTCAATTCCTATAAGGCACCTGTACACAAAATGCGTCATTTCGTGCGCAAACTGATATGTTATTTGTTCGGTTTTCGTAAAGTCGGCAATATTGAGTTTAATGCACACTATTGATTCTAATATAGAATAGCATGTAGGAACGTATCCGCCGCCGGCAGTGCAGTTATCCACGTACAACGGCAGTCTTTCCAGCAATGCGGTTCCAAACAGACTTTGGAACTTCTTTCTTACGTCTCTAATCGTTTGACGAAAAGTCTCGAAATTGGGCAGATCTACCAAATTACAGCAGAATTCGAATTTTCTCATAATTCATTACCTCAAAGCGTTATTTTTTAAAACAACAAGCGTCTCGCTGTGGTGAGTGTGCGGAAACATGTCGAATAGCTTAACGGTATCTATGCTGTACTCGGCGCCGTATTCGCCCGAAATAAGCGGCGCAATATCGCGGCACATAGTGGCGTGATTGCACGATATGTAAATAACGGAAGAAGGCTTTGCGGCGACAACCGCGCGCATTACGGCGGCTCCGCAACCCTTTCTCGGCGGATCGACAAGGATATCGACATCGCCCGAAATTTTTTCGGTAAGAAAAGGAAGAACGGTTTCCGCCTCGCCGCAGATGTTTTCTATCTTATCGGTATTACCGTTTAGTTCGGCGGTGCGGTCGGCGTCTGTTACCGCCTCGGGTACGCATTCCACCGCATACACCTTAGCGCACGTTTTTACCGCAAGATTGCTCGTAATGCCTATTCCGCTGTATAAGTCGATAAGGGTATGCGCTTTTACGTTTTTCAATGCGGCACAGTACAGCATATCTCTTACCTTGTCGTTCACCTGAAAAAAAGACAGCGGCGACAGCTCGGCCTTTACGCCGAGAACGTTTACGGAAAGAGTCGCGTTGCCTGATATCAGCCGCGCGGTCTTTCCCATGATAACGTTGTTTCTCGCGGTGTTTGGGGAAATGAAAAAGTCTACGTTATCGCCCAGCCGTACGGACAGCTCTCTTTCCGGCGATGCCCCTATCCCCTCGCCGTTTACGACAAGCGTTACGGAAGCGCGACCGCCTATCTCGCGGATAACGAGGTGGCGAAGCAGTCCTTTTCCGCTCTTTTCTATGTACGTGGAAAGCTTTTTTTCGTTAGCGAAATCGACTACCGTTTTTACTGCGGATTTACCGATAGGACCGAGCATTTTACAGTCAACCGCCTCTAAAAGGTGAGTACCGTGCCTGTAAAGCCCGACGACCGTTTTTCCTTCCGCTGTCCCGAACGGCATAGCCACCTTGTTACGAACGCCGTTTTTTTCTTCGCACGGCACAAACTCGCAATAAACGTCGTTTAGTCCGGCTATCTTTTTAAGGTTGTTTTTAAGATCGCTTATAAGCATGTCGCGGCGGAAATCGTCCGAAATATGCATCGTGTCGCAACCGCCGCAGCGAAAATAATGGGGGCAATCGGGCTGCACTCTGAACGGCGACGGCGACAAAATCTTAATCGCAGAAGCATTACAGTAGCGCGCCTTTACCGACTTTACGGCGGCGCGCACCTTTTCGCCCTTGAGCGTATACGGGATAAAGACAACCTTGCCTTCCGCGCGAGCAACGCCCTCGCCGTCCATGCCGTTGTCCTCAATCTCGACCTCGATTATATCCTTTACGTTCACTTATTTTTCCCTGAAGGCTTTCGTATTTTTGCGTATCCGATAAAACGCCTTCCAGTTTGAGAAGATACACTTTTTTATCCAAACCGCCGCCGTAGCCGATAAGCGAGCCTGAGCCGCCTATCACTCTGTGGCACGGAATAATAACGGATATCTTGTTGCGCCCGACGGCGTTACCCACAGCCTGCGCCGACATTTTGCTTATTCCGCGCCGCCGCGCAAGCTCTTTTGCGATATCGCCGTACGTAGTGGTTTTCCCGTACGGAATAGCGGAAAGAATTTTCCACACCTCGGTCTGAAAAGGTGTTCCCGTCGGGTTAAGGGGCGGCGTAAAATTAGGTTCTTTGCCGCCGAAGTAAATATCCAGCCAACGCTTACACTCCGATATTATCGGCGTTTCCGCTTTCTCTATCGATTCAAGCTCTTTGGGCAAAAACCTGCACGAGTCGAGCCACACGCCGGTAATCCCCACCTCGTCCGCGGTTAAATATATCTCGCCTATCGGCGATAAAAATGTCGATGAATAAACCACGGCGGCTCTCCTTAATCCATGGTAGTCGCGGCAGACTTACGAATCGTTCCTCGGAACGAAGTTGGGACAGCAATCGTTGGAATCGACTTCCCACTTATCGTACTTATTGTAGTAAATGCAGTATTGATGCTCGCGGATGAGGTAGTGATCGTGCCAATGCTCTTCGTCGAGACGAAAGTACTTGCAAAGGTGGCAACACCTGTCCTCGGTTGCTTCCACTCTTTCTATTCTCTTATCCATGACGACACCTCGCGCGTTTATTATACATATTGTACCAAACTCAACGCAAAATGTAAAGTGTTCGGTATATTTTGTGCGCGCGCTTATTTTTTTAAGGCGATAAAAACGGCATTATAAAAGGCGCCGAAAGCCGGGCGCCTTTTAATAACTTGAAGCTATAAATCAGTTTTGTTCGAACGTGCGAGGGTTGTAACCATCGATCATATACGCACCACTTACGCTGAGACTGTCTTTGTTGTCAAATCTCAAGCTCGACAAGGTGAAGGACTCGTAGTAGGAATCATAGTAGTAAGAAACGCGAACGGATACATTTTTGTCCTTACCGGTAAGATCCGCAATAAGATATTCTAAGTCGTAGTAATTGAATTCGGAGAAGAGCTCAGGGATCGTCTTTCCGTCGTTGTAAGTGGCAAAATAATAATTTACCTGCGACGGGAGCAAAGCTAAAAGTGCGTCGAGCGTGCCGCTTGAAGAGACCTTTTCGGGTTCTTTCCAACCGGTAAAATAATTGTCTTCGTAAATCCCTTCGTACTCATCGATTCCGTTTTCGGTAACGATATAATAGGTGTATGTGCTGTCGTTGTTTTCGTAAGAGTTTTTAAAGACAATCGAGTCGTACCCTTCCTCGGTTTGCTTTACCTCGACGGTATAATAATAATCATCGTCGCTGACCGAGAAACTGACGCCGTCCTCTACCGAGCGGAAAAGCGCCTCGAATTCTTCCTTAGAAGCGATTACGGGGACCTCGTCGATATCATCTTCGTCTACTTCTTCAAGCCCATCGTCGGTTACGACGGTTTTGCCGATGTCGGTAACAGACAGTTCGCCTACAAGGGAGACTTCGAGAGTAAGGCCTTCGGGCATACCTTCCTGAATATCGCCGAAAGACACACTGGAGTCGATGTTCATTTTAAGCGACGAAACGTAGTCGTCTGTAATCTTTACTGTGCCGACGCCGGTTAAAAGAACGGGCATATCCATATCCATTCCCACCTCGGCGGTGTACACGCCGTTTTTGTAGGTAAGCTTATCAAAGTTCTTAACAATATTAAACGGCTTGCCCTCTTTATCCGTAAGGGTCGAATTAGATATTTCGTTCTTTATGCTCGTAATGCCTAAAAGGACCTTTTTTGCCGTCGCCTCGTCCGCATACGGACCGTAGACAGTCTTGTCGGGATCGTCGTCCTCGTAGGTTTCGGTGCGCTCTATCTTAGCGCCGTTAAGCCTATAAAACTCTTTCTCGTCGTTTTTAGACGTGCCTTGAACTGCGTGGCTGACAACGTTTACTTTGCCGTTATCGGCGTCGATAAGGTGAACCTCCTCGGTAGACATCGTCATAAGCATACCTTTCATGCCTTCAAGCAGAGTTTCGCCTTTAAGTCCGCCGCCCAAATCGGTATCGGCCTCGACGGGCGCACCGTTATAGGCAAGAGACATGGACACTTCCATCTTCGTAGTCTCGGTGCGGTTTGCAAAGGACGCGGACTTGTCGAAAGCCGCCTCCCATTTTTCCTGAGTCATGGCCGCCGGTTTTTCGGACGGATCGGGCTTATTTGCGTCCTGGCATCCGACAAGAGAAAGTCCCATAACCAAAGCGAGCAAAACGGACAAGGCCATAATCAATCTTCTTTTCATACTGAACCTCCTAAATTTTACAAGCTTTTCCGCTTGCGGTATAGTACACATATTCTACTTCTTAGTTTTTTAAAAGTCAACATTATTATTCTTATTTAAAAAAATATAATGAAATTTTAATCTAATTCGCCGCAGTCGGTTAAAGAGTACCGCAAATGGCAACGTTACAATTCTACCGTTCGTTTTCCGCCCCGGGGCGCTCGGTAAAGGCAATCGTCAGATTAAAAACCGAATCCTTTGCCGAAATGGTCATTTCGCCGTGGTACTTGTCCACTATATACCTTATGCTTTTAAGCCCGTAGCCGTGGTGCTTTGCGTCCTTTTTGGTCGTTTGAGGAAGTCCGCCCGACATTTTCAGTTCGCCTTGAAATTCGTTAAACGCGTTGATTATAAGGAAGCTGTTCGCCGACTTTATGCTTAATCCGATCGACCTTCCGCCTTCCACTTTGATTACCGCCTCTATTGCGTTGTCGAGAATATTTCCGAACAGCGCGTAAATATCGGTATCGCTCATAAACCCGAGCTTTTCGCCGTCCGCAATTACCGAAAGATTGATGTTGTTGTGCTTGCAGATAAGGCTCTTTTCCATGAGCACGACGTTAAGCGCCTCATTTTTGGTGCTGTACGCAGAGTCGTAAATGGCTATGATGTCGTTGATTTCGTTCATTTCCTTTCCGTCCGCCCTATCGCCCAAAAGCTCGACCGTGCGGTGTTTAAGATCGTGAACCTTCATATTGATAAGCTCGATATTCGCCTTAACCGCCTCGTACTGGTCCTGCTTACTGGCGTTTAGCTGACGGACGAGTTTAAGGTCGTTTTCCGCGCCGCGCCGCCGCGGAAGCTCTATGGTAAGAATTATCGCAAGCACGCAGCACACCACGTTGTAGGCGTGAAGAATTAAAAGGACAATAAAGCTGCTGTCCCGACCGAGCGGTGCGAGCGTCGTGTACGGCAGGATATATGTAATTATCGAACTCATAATTATATCGATAAAAATGATAAGCGCGGCAAGAGCAAGCACGGTGCGGTTGTCGCTTTGAAGAATCTTGTATTTTTCCACTCGCGGCGACACGGTTTTAAGCACCGTAAGATAAACCCAAACGTAAATAATCGCGTACACGGTTATCATAAGAAGACTGCCGGTGTTGACGGGAGTCGGTATGTAAATATCGTAGATATCGAGGCGGAACGAGGAATAGCACACCATTATCGAGTTAAACAGCTCGCAAAGCTCGGACGCTATGTGCTGAACGGTGTACCCTGCTATCGCGCAAAAAAGTATGTTCCGTATCGGCTCGTCGAAAACGATTATGCCGGTAACGAGCGTAAGCGCAAACAGCACGAAAAACATAAACGCGCCGTAGATTGCGTTGTCTATTTTGTACGGTATGGCAAAAGCCAGCCCTATACACACAGCTATGCAAACAGGCAGCTTCCACGCAAAACCCTTGCGGCGGTTCAGCTTAAAGCAGAAAAAGGCTTCCGCCAAAAACAAAAGGACTATAAAGACCGGACGGAACCAAAACAGCGGCGACATTTACATTCCCCCGCTGTAATATCTTGTAAGAGCTTCCATAAACCCCTTTTTCCGGCGCCGCGATATTTCGAGCGTAGTGCCGTCTATGGTAATGGTCGTGTTGTCGATGCGCTCGACGTACCTTATGTTGACGAGGTAACAGCTGTGGCACTTGTAAAATCCGTGCTGAGACAGTCTGCTTTCCACGTCGTTAAGCGTGCCGCGCTCTGAAAAGTTTCCGTTCGTGGTGTGGTACGTTATCTGATGACCGTAAACCTCTACGTATTTTATCTGCGATATGGGCATTGTCTGAGCGACGTTGTTGGTCTCTTTAATGACGATCTTTTCGCTTCTTGACGTAACGAACGACACCACCCTGTTAAATCTGAGCTTAAAGTTAGCGTACTCTATCGGCTTGATAATAAAATCGAACGCGTTTACCGAATACCCGTCGACCGCATACTGCGCCAGGTTGGTAACGAAGATAATCGCCACGTCCTTGTTGCTCGCGCGAATCTTTTGCGACGCTTCCATGCCGTTCATGTTGGGCATTTCGATATCCATAAACACGATATCGAACTGCGATACGTATTTATCGAAAAACCCCGTCGGCGAGGAAAACCGCTTGTATTTGTACGCCCCACCCGTCGACTCGAAGTACCGCGAAATAAACGACTCGAGCCTTTCCGCGTCTGCGTCGTTGTCCTCGATATACGCGATATGAATTTCGTCCGTAACCACAAGCGATACCTCCTTTATATTAAAAATCCCCACCCTTTTAAACGCGGAAGGGATAACGACCGTTATAAATTATCGGCGCCTCGTCGCTTTTTTAGGATTTTAGCACACTATTATTTATTTGTCAATATTTATTAAAAATCCGCATAATCGATAAACAAAATAAAAAATCGGCAACCGCTTTCGCATTTTGCCGATTGAGTGTATACGTATATTTTAAACTATTGTCAGCAGTCCGCCGTATAACTTTTCTTTAAGCAGTTCGACGTCTTTTGTTTGAAAAAATCTCAACACCGTTTTTGTACCGTCTTTTTTACATATATGTAACGACCAGCAACCGCCCGTCGGAAGCTCACCCCAAAAAATTGATATAAGATACCGCCATTTAAACCGATAGAATACAATAACCTCTATATCGGAAACGTCTATTACGCCGACCTGCTTTTTCCGCTTATAGCTTATTATTTTGTTTTCGGTAAACTCGTAATTCATGCCCTTATATAGTTTTATGGTAATCGCCGCTATAACGAATACAACCGTAAAACCGTCGAAAGCAAATAATTCCGGCAATAAATCCTCGTCCTTCTCGATTATTATAGTAACGGAAATCAATACTGCACA
Organism: Clostridiales bacterium; assembly: GCA_022508485.1. Taxonomy (GTDB): domain Bacteria; phylum Bacillota; class Clostridia; order Christensenellales; family Pumilibacteraceae; genus Anaerocaecibacter. The sequence continues at coordinate 137,674 of JAFLVD010000002.1, forward strand.
CAAAAAACATACGATTACAAACGGAATAATCGGTTTTATAATAGAGTCTCTGTTTGAATCCAGTTTTATTTTCATTAAAAAACTCCGCGCGCCTTACTATACTCAATATCCCTATCTATTAAAGAACGGGCATCTTTCTTTAATACACTGCTTGTTCCAATCTGTAAACTCGCACGTTACGGCGTCGCTTTCCATTTTAATTCCGTAATGCTCTTCGACAAACTTAATTGCCATGCCGACCGATAAAAACGCATTCCGTTTGCAGCACCGAGGGCCGCCTATTTCGCTCATTTTGTCTAAACATGCCGAGGTGAACTTCATGTGATCTTTGTAAAATCCGTCGCCGGACAGCGGTCCCGTTCCGTGAATGACCGATAACGCCGCACCGATTGAGGTTACAGAGCCGCACACGCCCCACTGACCGCACATCGCCCCGGGCATTTTAATCGTCCTTTCTTTAAGCGCGCACAGCGCCTTATCCAAGTCGAGCTTACCTCCGGCGTTTTTGTATGCCGTTAAAAATGCGGCGCCGTCCAAAAAATGATGCTCGGGACCGTGTATGTTAACGTAGTCCTTGTGCATAACTGACTTAATAATTTCAATGGGATTACGGGATTTTGATTTTACAACCTCCGCCGCAATCAAATCGTATTTTTCGTTTAAACCGTATTCCATAAACAGACCTCGAATTATATATTCACCTACTATATAATAATACCTCAAACCGACTGCTTTGTCAATGCCGATATTAAAAACCATGGCCGCCGCGAAAAACGAAATAGTATATTGCGCGGTTAAACAGTTGACAAACACCGTTTCGCGTGCTAAAATGATTAAGCTGTCGGCGGAACACGTTCCGCCTACGGGGGTATAGCTCAGTTGGTAGAGCGCTTGAATGGCATTCAAGAGGTCAGCGGTT
>JAFLVD010000020.1 GCA_022508485.1 Clostridiales bacterium
ATCCGTCAGCTTACCACCGCCGTTGCGGACGGCGCTTCCGCGGCAATAGCCGCTTGCAAATACTTGGGCTAAAACTGCTGTAAAGACACGCCTAACGAATAATACAAAAATGCGTCTATTGTATTGACAATGGACGCATTTTATGTTAAACTTATCGTATAATAAAGATAGAGAGGGTTTTATGAAAGTAAATATGAATATTAAAGTAGATACCGAGGTTCGCGACCAAGCGAAATTGTTGTTCGGGCAGCTGGGGCTTGATATGACAACGGCGGTGAATATGTTTTTGCTTGCGGCAATACGCGAAAAGGGTATGCCTTTTCGACTGACAACCGTATCGAGATACGACGACGAGATCGATAAAATAATAGCGGCAAAATTGCGCAAAGCGGAAGAGCAAGAACAGGCAGGAAAGCTAAGTGATTTTTCGGAAGCAATGTCGGAGTTAAAGAGCAAGTATGGAATATGAAAATTACAAATGTTTAATTACGCCGCAGGCTATTGAGGATATAGAAGAAGCATTGGCGTACATAACAAACGAGTTTGACAACGAAATTGCGGCAAAAAAGCTTTTCGATAAAATAACAGAAACAGTAGATAGAATAGCTTTGTTCCCTCGCGCTATGCCGAAAGTGAAAAACGACGGTATTACTCTCGGCAAGGAATATAGGCGAGCGGACGTAGATAATTTTGTGCTTATTTATAAAATAGAGGAAAAAGAAAAAGAAGTGCGAATAATGGCGGCGTTTTACGGTCCGTCGGACGTTATAAGTAGATTATTGAAAAGACTATAATATTAAAACCGAAAGACCTTGTGTAAAGCAAGGTCTTTTTTGTGAAAACCATTTACTTTTTATTTAGTTTTTGTTATAATAATTATGCGAGAGGTATAACTACATGCCGCTTCGCATAGAGGCGGCATTTTTGTTTGCCGTAATATGTTTCGAAGGTGGACCCATGAAAAAAAGAATTTGCATAATCTTGTTGTGCACGGTGATGATAATCGCTTGCTTATTCGTATTTGTCGCATGCCAAAACGACGGCACAGCCGCGCCGGGTATTACGGGTGGCACAGCAGACGATGATGACGACGATCCGTCGGACGATGATGTAGGTACCGAAGGACTCGAATACTTTCCTTTGGATGACGGCACATACGGCGTAAAGGCCGGTGCGGCGCTGTACTTGAAAAATATAGTTATCGGCTCTAAATATAAAGAGAAAGCCGTAACCGTAATTCTGCCCGAGGGCTTTAAAAATAGCGCCGTGCAAGAGATAACAATTCCGGCTACAATTACTACTATACGCGATAGCGCATTTTACGGCTGCATTAGTTTAGCAAGCATAAAGATACCGAACGGTGTAACGAGTATCGAGGAGAGTACATTTCGGGATTGCAGTAGCTTAACGAGCATAGAGATACCGAATAGTGTAACGAGTATCGGGGAGAGCGCATTCTCCGGTTGTAGTGGTTTAACGACAATTGAAATACCGAATAGTGTAACGAGTATCGAAGAGAGCGCATTCTCCGGTTGTAGTAGCTTAACGAGCATAGAGATACCTAACGGTATAACGAGTATTGAGAATAGCACATTTTCCGGTTGCAGTAGCTTAACGAGAATAGAGATACCTAACGGCGTAACAAGCATCGGATGGTATGCATTCGACAAATGCAGGAGATTAACGAGTGTGTCGATACCTAACAGCGTAACGGGTATCGGAGGTTGGGCATTCGACGGTTGCAGGAGTTTAACGACAATTGAAATACCCAACAGCGTGGCGGATATAGGGTATGGTGCATTCGGCGATTGCCCTATAGAAAGTGCGACCATACCGACTTGGGCAATAGGCAAGCTTTCCCGAGAAAATTTTACAACCATTGTAATAACTGCGGGAGATACTATCGCAGGCTTTGCATTCAATAACTGCAGAAGTTTAACAAGTGTAATAATATCCGACAGCGTAACGAGTATAGAGTATAGTGCATTCGAAGGTTGCACTAATTTAAAAAGCGTAACGATAGGAAACGGCGTAACGAGTATCGGGGATGATGCATTCCGCAGTTGCAGCAGTTTAACGAGCATAGAGATACCTAACAGCGTAACGAGTATCGGGGATGACGCATTCCGCGGTTGCAGTAGTTTAACGAGCGTAACATTCAAAAATACAAGTGATTGGCGAGCTGTTACGTCCTCCGGCATACCGACAAGCCTTTCAAGTTCGGAATTATCAAATCCTTCGGTCGCCGCAGAATATTTGACCTCGACATATCGTTCCTACTATTGGAGGAGAGGTTAATTATTATAAGTCGGCTTTAAGTTCTTTCTTATACTCATAATAAGTTTTTCGGTACACAGGCACTGACTGACGGCGACGGATAGATTTTGTATTCTTCGTGCAAACGTGCTTCGTACTCCTAAGTAGATTTAATTCGGCGTGCATAAAAAGTGTGCGCCGTTTTTATATGCCGAATATTTGTGCTCGGCGCGCGACCTGTTGACAACGGGACGGGGTTATTGTATAATATAAAATGGAGTATAATAACGGAGTGTAACTATGGCTGATTTGGAAAAGGCATTGGAATTATTTAAAATGCGCGATTTCGACAATGCGGTTAAGATGTTCGAGGGCATTACCAAGCAGGGTATCGAGGCTATGTACAGTCTCGGGTTTTGCCATTCGTTCGGACTGGGCGTGCCGCAGAGTTTTGAGGAAGCCGTTAAGTGGTACCGCAAAGCCGCGGAACTTGGGCATGCCGCCGCACAGTATCACCTGGGCGACTGCTACTACCGCGGCGAGGGAATTACCAAAGACTACGTCGGCGCGATGAAGTGGTACCGTAAAGCCGCCGAGCAAAATCATGCCGGCGCGCAGCTTCGTATAGGCGACTGCTACTACGCCGGCGCAGGCGTTCCGCAGGACTACGACGAGGCGATAAAGTGGTTTACTCGCGCCGCCGAGCAAAACGACGCCGGCGCGCAGTTCTGTCTCGGCGTGTGCTACTACAACGGCAACGGTAAACCGCAGGATTACAAGGCGGCGGTCAAGTGGTACCGCATGGCGGCAGATCAAGGTCATACCGCCGCGCAGTATGCGCTTGCAAGCTGCTATTCGTTCGGAAAGGGCGTTCGCCAGGACCACGCGGAAGCCGCCAAGTGGTACAAGCAGGCCGCAGAGCACGGCGACGCCGCGGCGCTACTCAGTCTCGGCGAAAGCTATTACAGCGGCAGGGGCGTTCCTAAGGATTACAAGGCGGCGGTCAAGTGGTACCGCATGGCGGCAGAGCAAGGCAATGCCGACGCGCAGTTCTATCTCGGTCAATGCCTTTACAGCGGAAACGGCGTAGAAAAGAATCTTGAGGAAGCGGCAAAGTTCTTTCTTAAAGCGGCAAAACAAGATCATACCGACGCGCAGTTCCATATCGGGCACTGCTACTTTGCCGGCCAGGGCATAGAGCTCGATCAAGAAGAGGCGGTTACCTGGTTCGTAAAGGCGGCGGAAAAAGGTCTTGCCGAAGCACAGTGCGCGCTCGGCGACTGCTACTACAACGGTCAGGGCGTTAAGCACGACTATGCCGAGGCGGTTAAATGGTACCGCAAGGCCGCGGAGCAGGGCCACGACGAGGCGCAGTATATACTCGGCGTGTGCTATTCGCTCGGTCAGGGCGTGGACAGAAACTATATCGAGGCGATTTCTTGGTACCGCAAGGCCGCAAACCAGGGTCATGCCACCGCGCAGTTTACGCTGGGCGATATCTACTACTCCGGGCAGGGTATTCCCATCGACTATCTGGAAGCGGTCAAGTGGTTCGAGCTTGCCGCCGAGCAGGGCGACAGCGACGCGCAATACGCGCTCGGCGTGTGCTACGAAAACGGCGAGGGCGTCGTTCAGGATATAGACGAGGCGCTCGTTTGGTACGGAAAATCCGCTGCCCAGGGCGACGAGGAAGCCAAAGCCAAAGTCGAGGAATACGCTTCGCTCGGTAACTGACGTAAAAACGTATATGTTCGCGAACGCGAAGGTGTGATAACGATGAACTACGAATTCGAAAAAGCATGGGATTATATCGAGGCGTGCGACTTTGAGGCGGCGGTGCCTATTTTAATGAAGCTCGCAAACGAGGGAGAAAGAGATGCGCAGTTTCACCTTGCGCGCTGCTACGAATTCGGCGACGGAGTTCCGCAGGATTACGAGCTTGCGTTTTACTGGTACACTAAATCCGCCGAGGAAGGCGACGCATACGCTAACTGCGAGATAGGGAGATTTTACTATAACGGTTATGCCGTAGATAGGGATTACAAAAAGGCGGTGCGCTTGTTCCGTATAGGCGCAAAAGGCGGTATAGGCGAAGCAATGTACCACCTCGGACTTTGCTACGAACACGGGCACGGCGTAAAGCAAAATATCGTCGAGGCGGCAAGGTGGTACCGCAAGGGCGCAAAGGAGGGCGACTTTGACGCTACATACTGCCTCGGGGTTTGTTACGAAAAAGGCAACGGCGTAAAGCAAAGTCTCGAAAAAGCAATAAAACAGTATGCCGACGCCGCGAGGTTTGGGCACGACGGTGCGCAGACAGCGTTAAAACGGCTCGAGAAAAAATAAATTCGGAAAAAGCGGAGTGTTATTTGCCGCTTTTTTCTTAGCAAGAATTGTCCGTAATCGAAGAAATGGATAAAGGAAGTTGAATTATGACCGAGCTTGAACAAGCTGAGCGATTATACGAAAAAGGCGATTACATTAAAGCCGTCGAGATATTTTTAAAGTATGCCGAAAACGGAGACGGCAAAGCGCAAAATTATCTTGCGGACTGTTACTATCACGGCAAGGGCGTTTCTCTGGATTACGCCGAGGCGGTAAGGTGGTCGCGTTCGGCGGCGGAGAGCGGAATAGCCGCGGCTGTAAACAGATTGGGAAATTGCTATTACTACGGTTACGGCGTGCCGCAGAGCTTTGAGGACGCCGTGGAATTTTACCGCAAAGCCGCTCTTTTGGGCTACGCCGCGGCAAGAAGCAATCTTGCCGACTGCTACTACTACGGCGAGGGCGTACCGCAAGACTACGCTAAGGCATACGAATGGTACCGCAGTGCCGCAGAGCAAGGTTATACTAAGGCTATACATAATCTCGGCGTATTCTATTATTACGGCTACGGCACCGCGCAGGATTACGCCGAAGCGGCTAAGTTGTTTGCTCTCGCCGCCGAAAAGGGATATGTCGCTTCGCAGTGTGCTATCGGAGATTGTTATTACTTGGGCGAGGGAGTCGCGTGCGATTACGAACAGGCAGTAAAATGGTACCTCGAAGCCGCAAAAAAAGGTAATGCTTCCGCACAGAACAGTCTCGGCGACTGCTACCGTTTCGGCAACGGCGTTTCGCAAGATTACGCCGAGGCGGTAAAGTGGTTTACTCTTGCCGCAGAAAAGGGTAATAAGTTTGCGCAAAGGAGTCTCGGCGACTGCTATTATTACGGCGAAGGTGTGCCGCAGGATTACGAAACGGCAATCAAGTGGTACCGTCGCTCGGCCGAGCAGGGCTTTCACAAAGCGCAATATAAAATCGGGAATTGTTATTATTACGGACACGGTGTGCCGCAGGATTACGCCGAGGCGGTAAAGTGGTTTACTCTTGCCGCAAATGCCGGAAACTACAAAGCTTGGAATGACCTCGGAGTTTGTTTTTTTAACGGCTACGGGGTCGAAATCAACTACGTGGAAGCGGTTAGGTGTTATAGGGTAGCCGCAGAAAACGGATCCGCTAAGGCACAGTTAAATCTCGGAAGCTGCTATCTCGACGGCGACGGCGTGGCAGAGGATCCTGTCGAAGCGGTGAGGTGGTTCCGTAAAGCCGCAGAGCAAGGGCACCGCGAGGCGCAGTTTTTACTCGGCGTGTGCTATTCGCTCGGACGGGGCGTGCGCAAAAGTGCCGACGCGGTAAAGTGGTACCGCATGGCGGCAGAGCAAGGTCATACCGCCGCGCAGGACAGACTCGGTGATTGCTATTACCTCGGCGAAGGTGTAGAGCAAGATTACTCCGAAGCCGTTAAGTGGTATACTCTCGCCGTCGAGCAAGGCTTTGCGGCGGCGCAGGACAGCCTCGGGGACTGCTACTACTTCGGCTACGGCGTAGAACAGAATTACGAGAAAGCTGTTGCATTGTATCGTCTCTCCGCCGAACAGGGTTACGTAAAGGCGCAAATCGATTTGGCGTTTTGCTACGGTAAGGGACACGGTGTTCCCAAAGACGATACCGAAGCGGCAAGGTTGTACCGCGCCGCCGCCGAGCAAGGCGATTCCTTTGCGCAGGGCTGTCTTGCCGAATGCTATTACGAAGGCGAGGGCGTCGATAAGGACTGTGCGGAAGCGGTCAAGTGGTATACGCTTTCCGCCGAGCAGGGCGAGCCGCATTCTCAGCTTGCGCTCGGTAACTGCTACTACTTCGGCGTCGGCGTTCCGAAAAATTACCGTAAAGCGACGGTATGGTACCGCAAGGCGGCAAAAGCCGGCGAGAAAACTGCTATGCTTCGCCTAAGTCAATGCTATGAAAACGGCTACGGCGTAAAGCAAGACAGAGCAAAATCGATCTTGTGGTTTATTAAAGCGGTAAACGCGGACGACAATAAAGCGAGCGGTCCCGATAACAAAAAGCGGCGGAAAGGGTAAGCGTAAAGCATCGCCGTTATTTTTAAAACGCCACGCCGAATTTTTACTTAAATAAAAGCGGCGCTTATAATAGAAACATTATGACGGAAATAGAAAAAGCGAAAAAGCTTCATAAAAAAGGAGAATACGAAAGGGCTGTTAAGCTTTTAAAATCCGCCGCGCAATCGTGCGACGTCGAGGCGGCTTTTATGCTTGCCGAAATTTACTATTACGGCTACGGCGTTAAAGAGGACGATACAGAGGCGGTCGTTTGGCTTACTAAGGCGGCGGAAAAAGGGCATACCGAAGCTCAGTACATGCTCGGAAACTGCTATTACTACGGCGAGGGCGTGGAAATAGACTTGGCTCTTGCCGCCAAGTATTATCTTGCCGCCGCAAAAAAGGGACACGCCGACGCGGCGTACAGTATAGGCGACTGCTACTCGCTCGGTCAGGGCGTAGAGCAAAATCGCGCGGAAGCGGCGCGTTGGATAAAAGAGGCGGCAAAGGGCGGACTTGCCGACGCCCGGGTCGAGATAGGCGAAATGTACCTCGACGGGAACGGCGTAGCTAAGGACGAAAGCGAGGCGGTAAAGTGGTTTACGCTTGCCGCGGAGAGCGGTTACACGGACGGAATGTACGCGCTCGGGCTTTGCTACGAAAACGGCCGCGGCGTGCCGTGCGACCTTGATAAAGCCAAAGAGCAGTACGCGCTTGCCGCCGAGTTAGGCCACGTCGGTGCGAAAAAGGCGCTTTGTCGGTTGGATGAAAAAAAGTCGAAAAGCCGGTTTTAATTTACGCTTTTCTATTGACAATAGAACTCTTGCAATATATAATATAAACTCTGAATTATCCGATATATTTTTTCGTGCGCTTTTTTTAAAGTCGTTATTTACTTTTTGCGAAAAATTTAACGGGTCGAAATTAAACAACGGAGGATGGATATGAAAACGTATGAGATTGTAAAAGCGTTTGCTATGGGCGAATACGAAAAGGCGGCGGATCTTCTTACCCATGCCGCAAAAAACGGCGACGCCGAGGCTATGCACTGCCTTGCCATTTGCTATTCGAGAGGACTCGGCGTAAAGCAGGATATAGGCGCGGCGTTTAAGTGGTACCGCAAAGCCTCAGAGCACGGCGGACAGGAAGCGCAAAAGGCGTACGAGGATTTCGACCGCCAGATTAGGCTTGCCGACGACTCGGCGATACTCGACGGCACGGATATGCGTTTCAGAGGCGCAGGCGAGAGGCCTATTACGAGCGACGAGTTTTTTCCGCAGCCCGTACACGTAGAATTTAACGACGACGGCATAGAAACGGCAAACGGCGTTTTATCGCCGTCCGCCGCGTTAGGTCATACATACAAAAGGTACGACTACGAGGCGCCGCCTATCGAGCTTCTCGCTAAGTACGAGTTAAGCTCGATTTCGACGGACGAGGTCGAAGAAACGAAAAGCAAACTTGCCGAGATATTAAGCAGCCTTCTTAAAACGACGGTAAAGGTAATCAACGTGCTTCACGGACCTACCGTTACAAGGTACGAGGTGGAAGTGCCGTTCGGCGTTTCCTTTAAGGCGATAAACAATTCCGCCGCGGAAATCGAGTACGAGCTTGCCGCGGTATCGCACATTCGCATAGAGGCGCCCATACCCGGAAAGCGCGCCATAGGCTTCGATATTCCAAACGTGCGCCGTTCCGTAGTGGGGCTTCGCGAAATGCTCTCGTCGGGCGAGTTTCTCACCGCAAAAAGCGGACTCACTTTCCCGGTAGGCAAAAACGTGGAAAAGTCAGTGGTGCTGTGCGATTTGAAAAAGATTCCCCACCTTCTTATAGCCGGGCAGACGGGAAGCGGTAAGAGCGAGTTCCTTCACTCGATGATCGTAGGGCTTATGTATAAATCAAGCCCCGACGACGTAAGGTTTATTTTAATCGACCCCAAGCGCGTCGAGTTTAGCGCGTTTGCGCACATGCCCCACCTTCTGTTCGACAAAGTTCTATACGAGCCGGACGAGACGCTTGCCGCGTTAAAGTGGGTGATTATCGAAATGGAAAACCGATATTCGCAGTTTAGCAAAATGGGCGCTACCAATCTCGATAAGTACAACGCGCACGAGGACGTCGTTAACGGCAGGTACACAAAGCTGCCCGAAATAGTAATCGTAATCGACGAGATTGCCGACATTATGCAATCGAACCGTAAAGGCGAGATAGAGGAAAAGATAAAGACAATTTCCGCAAAAGCGCGCGCCGCAGGCATTCATCTTGTCATCGCCACGCAGCGCCCCTGCCGCGACGTTATTACCGGCACGATAAAAGCCAATCTTTCGAGCCGCGTGGCGTTTAAGGTTTCTTCGCAAATCGATTCCCGTATCATTCTCGACACCGAAGGCGCGGAAATGCTTTCGGGTAACGGCGATATGCTGTATTTCCCGATCGACTATTCCGGTCCCATGCGCGTTCAGGGCGCGTACGTCGCCTCGCAAGAGGTTTTGGCGGTAGTCGAGTACCTAAATGGAAAGTATGCGCCCGACTTTAATACCGGCGCGGAAAAGTATATCGAAGAGAACGGACGGGGCGAGTTTTCTTTTGCGACTGCGACGGGCGGCGGGGAAAATGACGCGCTTTTCGGCGAAGTGTTGAAGCTTGCCGTTAAAAACGGGTGCATCTCCGTTTCCACCATTCAAAGATCTTTTTCAATCGGCTACGCACGCGCGGCGCGCATGGTCGACGCTCTCCAAGATCTCGGATATATAGGTCCCTCCACCGCCAACGGCAAAGCGCGCGACGTGCTTATCACGTCCGACCGGCTCGCAGAGATTTTGGGTGAACAACCCGAAGAATCCGAACAACCCGAAGAGGAGGAAGACCCTCGTTCTGCCGAGGTCGAATCCTCGCCCGTTTCCGCGCCGCCTGTACCCGGCGATCCCGATTACGACGAGCTTCTCGCCGACGTTGTGGAAATGGTTATAAAAACGGGAAAGGTAACGGTGTCGTCCGTTCAAAGAAAGTTTACCATAGGCTACGCGCGCTCGGCGCGTATAATCGACGCTATCGAAAAGCTCGGCTACATCGGACCGGCCACTACAATTCCGCGCGCGGTGTACATTACTCGGGAACAGTACAAAGAGCTTTTCGGCAAGGATATTTAGGACTGAGGTAAACAAGATGAATGAAATACTTAAAAGGTTCGTCGGAAAGGCGGTCTTATACAAAAACCGACCGGCGTACGTCGAGCGAGTAACCGCGGAATATGTTTACGTTCGGCAAGCGACGGAATTCGGAGTGTCGTTCTATCGGCTCGTTACAGGATCAGACCCTCACGACAACGCCGTCGAAAGAGGGGAAGTCGTATTTGACGACCCGTCGCTTACCGCCGAGTTTATCAACGAATACGCGGCGGCGGTCGCCGCACAACCGGACAAAAAATAACCTTTTGTCGAATTCTTTGTAAGTTTATAGCCGAAACTCGCTTGACGGTGTGGGTTTTATATGATAAAATAAATACGCAAAATTATTTAAATACACGCTTTTTTACGCCAAATAAGCTGTATTTGTATTGAGAGAGGACAAAATGTTTAAGAAAAAAGCTTCCACTTACTACTACATTACCAAAGACCAAGAGGACGGAAAAAAGGAAGTCGTCGCTATGGTCAAGGGTACCGAGGACGACGCGCGCAAACGCTTTAACGAGATTGTCAATGCGCAAATCGAGGAATACCACGTTCTTAAAACGCTCGATAAGTGGCGCGTAATCCGCCTTTTCGACTCGGACGACGTTCAGATCGCCCAGGAAGGCTGATAGGCTTTTTCAATCCTTTCCACGTCGACGCCCGTTAGTTCGGGAGTTTTATAATACTTTCGGCACAAAAGAATCAGTCGTTACGACTGATTTTTTATTGCGGATTTGCGCGGTCGGAGTTACTTTATCCGATAGGACTTTACCGCTTCGCCCACAAACAGCGTGTGCGGAGTTTTGTTCGAAAACAGGTCGGGGATTACGCAGTTTATGTTTTCGGGCGGAATTGTCGCTATCACCTTGCACTCGACTATTAAGCCGCATTCACCGATTATGTACGAGTCTATCTCTTTTGCGCGCTTGGGGTGGAGGCCGAGCGTTTCGAATTTGTTCGTCTTAAAGCCGGACATCGTGTCGCACAGCGAAATTTCGGTGCGCATATCGCGCGCCGACGACGGAACGTTAAGTGCGAAGCAGCCGGTATCGGTAACGATTTTGTACGAGTATTTTATGCTTCTTATAGGCAGGATAAAAACTTCACGACCCCACAGCACACCCATAGTGCCCCAGTGAGTAACCATTATATTGGGCGTTTTTGTGCCGCAGGTTACAAATACGCCCGTTTCCTTAACGCTGTTTAAAAGCGCCGCTCTGTCCTTGTCCTGTAAAACGCTCATGATATTCCGCCGATATTATTTTACTATCGCTACGATTATAGCATAACATTTATCCTTATTCAATACCTTTGACGAAAATCGTCAAAGCATTTTTTTGCCGTTAAGTATCGACAGAAAATTGACCAAACGCAAAGAACTGTGTTATAATATTGCAGTAGCGATTGCTTTGCAATCGCGGCGCTTTTCGCGCCGTGCGCCTACGGCGCGACTGCCATATTGAATCACGGCGCAAAAATGCCATTGCAAGCAAGCATTTTTGTTTGTGTTATAATATAGCAGTAGTGATTGCCTTGCAATAAAAAAGCGGCATAAAGCCGAATAAATCGGAGGAAGTATGAAAATCGGTATTCTTACGTCGGGAGGAGACTGCCCCGGACTTAACGCGGTTATTCGCGGAATAGGCAAGTATTGCTTTAACAACATTAAAAACTGCGAGATTGTCGGTATCGCCGACGGCTACGGCGGACTTATCCGCGGCGAGTGCCACGAGATGAAAAAATCGGATTTTTCGGGTATTCTCACGCTCGGCGGCACCATACTCGGCACCTCTCGTCAGCCGTTTAAGCTTATGACGGTGGAGGACGAAAACAACGTGTCCCGTCTTAAACTTATGAAGCAGAACTACAAAAAAATGGGCTTGGACTGCCTGCTTACTTTGGGCGGCGCCGGCACGCACAAAACGGCGGCGCTTCTTTCCGCCGAGGGCTGCAACGTTATAGGGCTTCCCAAAACGATAGATAACGATATTTGGGGCACCGACGTTACGTTCGGCTTCCATACCGCGGTGGATATAGCCACCGAGTGCATCGACAGGCTTCACACCACGGCGGCAAGCCACGGCAGAACGATGCTCGTAGAGATTATGGGCAACAAGGCCGGCTGGCTCACGCTGTATTCGGGGCTTGCCGGCGGCGCGGATATAATACTGCTTCCCGAAATTCCGTTCTCGCCCGAAAAGGTGGCAAAGGCGGTCGAAAAGCGCGCCGACTCGGGCAAGGCGTTCAGTATCGTCGCGGTCGCGGAGGGCGCCATGACGATAGAAGAGTCCAAGATGAAAAAGAAGGAACGCGCCGAAAAGCGCGGCGACGCCACTACCATTACGCAGTGGCTCAGTAAGTACGTTTCCGAAAAGGCAAACGTAGAGGCGCGCGTTGTCGTGCCCGGACACATTCAGCGCGGCGGAAGCCCTTCCGCATACGACAGGGTGCTTTCCACCGAATTCGGCTCGTTTGCCGGCAAGCTTATTAAAGACGAGCATTACGGCGTTACCGTTGCTATGGTCAAGGGCAAGGTAACGTACAACGCGCTTAGCGAGATTGCCGGAAAGGCGAAGCTCGTTCCCACCGACTGCCAAGAGATAAAAACGGGCGAGAGCATAGGCATTTCGTTCGGTCGATAAATTAAGGAGTTAAACATGAAGTGTGCTGTAATAGACATGAGCTCGACGGGCGTGTCTACCGTCGTTGCGGAATGCGACGACGGAAAAATCACCGAGATTCTTTATAAGGACCGCACCAACATTTCGGTTATAGAATACCTCGAGGGCAGAAACCTCTCGCGGCGCGGTATAGAAAAGCTTATCGACGCGTTAATAGCCGCAAGGGCGGCATCTAAGGCACTCGGCGCCGAAACGCTGTACGTTATTTCCACCGCGGCGCTTAGGCATATAGATAACCTCGAGGTCGTTGCGGAAAATATTCGCACACGGACCGGCATGGTTATAAACCACCTCGACGGCAAAACCGAAGCGTACTGCGACCACATGTCTAACCGCAAGTACAGCGTGTACGAGCGCGCCGTCATGATAGATATAGGCGGCGGCAGCGTGGAAATAGGCGACCTTTCGAGCGACAAGCGCAGCGATATGATTTGCCTCGACTTCGGACCGTTAAAGCTCAGAAACAAATACGTCGCCGACATTTATCCCACCGTCGACGAGGCCAAGAAAATCAAAAAGTTTTTACGCAAAAAGTGCGACGAGGTTCTGCCCAAAAAGTGCGCGTTTAACACCGCGGTGCTTGTAGGCTCTATCAACGACGCCATTTACGCGGTGTACAAGGAATACTGCGATAAGAAAAAAACGGACACAACCTTTACCTACGGCAGGTATAAAAAGTTTGTGGAAATGCTCTTAACCTCGGACGAGCGCACTCGGCTTATAATGAAGGCGGCGCCCGAAAAGATAAACGTACTGCCCGTCTCAGCCATAATACTGAAAGAGCTTTTAAAACGCTTTAAGCTCGACAACATAGTAATAAGCGACGCCGGCGTTAAGGAAGGGTTTTTGGCGCTCGTGCTTGCCGGCGTGGAAAACGGGGTGGCGGTAGACCTTGCTTCGCCCGTCCCACTGTACGCTCAAACGGAACCTGAGCCTGTAAAAAAGAAAGCCGGAAAATCGAGCGGACAGAAAAAACAAGCCGACAAAAAATCGGCGGGTAAAGAAACAAAGAAAGCGACAAAAAAAGAAACCAAAAAAAGCTAAAAGCACCAAAGCGGTGAAAAATGAACTCAGTAAAATTTATAAACGATATATATATCAACAGAGAATATTCGTGGCTGCTCTTTAATAAGCGCGTCCTCGACCAGGCGACGGATAATACCAATCCGCTACTCGAGCGGTGCAAGTTTTTGTCTATCTTCCATTCCAACTTCGACGAGTTTTTTATGGTGCGCGTGGGAAGCCTATTAAACGACGCAAAAATCAATCCCGATTCCACCGAAAACAAAACGGGGCTTACCGCCAAAAAGCAGGTGGAGGGCATACTCGAGTGCGCGAAAAAGTATTACGCGGAAGCGGACGGCGTGTACGTCAAGCTTAAACGCGAGCTTAACAAAGCCGGGCTGAAAATCAAAAAGGGCGACGAGCTTAGCGACAAGCAAAGGCTTACGTGTAAGGCGTATTTCCGCACGCACGTTTTGCCCCTTCTTTCCCCGATGGTGCTCGACGCAAAACACCCCATGATGCGCTTCGAGTCCAATAACTGCTACATGGTTTTCGAGCTTAGCAAGTCGAATAGGGACATGTACGGCGTAATGGCGATAAGTCCGCGCATTCCGCGCACCTTCCGCATAGACGACGGCAAGGGCAAAAAGGCGAGCATAATCACGGCGGAAGAGCTTATTCGTTCCTTCGGATATACCGCGTTCGACGGCTACGAGATAAAAAGCCAGGCGATGCTTCGCCTTACGCGAAACGCCGATTTCGACGCCAGCCTCGACGATAACGACATAGAGCGCGACTTCGACTTTTCCAAGTTCCTCATGCACAAAATAGAGCTTCGCGACACGCAGGACGCGGTGCGCTTACAGATAGACGAGGGCGCCGATTCCGTCAAGTCGTTCGTTTTAAAAACGCTCGGCATAAAAAAGCAGTTTTGCTTTGAAGTAAAGCACGCGTTCGATTATAAGTTTTTAATGTCGCTTGGAGGATATTTCAGCGAGGAAAAGAGCGCGGCGCTAAAATATAAGATTGCAAAGCCGAGGGTTTCGCCTGTTCCCGACGGCGCCAACATTATCGACGCCGTGCTTAATAAGGATATCTTTCTCGGCTACCCGTTCGACAGCATGGATACGCTTGTTCGCCTTCTCGATAAGTGCGCGGAGGACAGCCGCGTTGCGTCGATTAAGATAACCATTTACCGCTTGGACTCGCACTCGCGCATTGTGGAAGCGCTCAAAAAAGCGAGCGAAAACGGAAAAGACGTTACCGTAGTCATAGAGCTTTGTGCGCGCTTCGACGAGGAAAACAACCTCTATTTTTCGGAAGTGTTAAAGGAAGCCGGTTGCACGATAATTTACGGCATGGGCAATTATAAGGTTCATTCCAAGATAATTTCAATCGTGCTTACCGACGGCGACGAAATAAAATACATCACTCATCTCGGCACGGGCAACTATAACGAGCAGACTTCGCGGCTTTACACCGACCTTAACATTATCACCGCCGACGACGGGATAGGCAGGGACGCGGTCGCGTTTTTCAGAAATATCGCGATTTGCAACACCGACTACGACTACGAAAAGCTGTTAATCGCGCCCAAGTCGTTAAAAAGCGGACTGATTAAATATATCGAGCGCGAAACCGAAAAGGCGAAGTCGGGTAAAAAGGCGTACATCACCGCAAAAATGAACAGCCTCACCGACAAGACGATAATCGACAAGCTCGTTGCGGCAAGCAAGGCCGGCGTTATAATAAAGCTTATCGTTCGCGGCATTTGCTGTATTCTTCCGGGCGTAGAGGGAAAGACCGAAAACATAAGCGTAATAAGCATTGTGGGAAGGTTCCTCGAACACTCGCGCGTGTACTGCTTCGGCGAGGGTGAGGACAGGGTTATGTTCATATCGAGCGCCGACCTTATGACGCGCAACACCGATAAACGCGTCGAGATAGCGACGCCGGTTTCGGGCGAGATAGCGGACAGAATTTACGGCATGGTTTATACCATGCTTAGCGATAACGTTAAGGCGCGCAGGCTTACCTCTAAGGGTAAGTACGTGCCGGTGGAATGCGTCGGCGAGCCGATAAACAGCCAGGAAAAGTTTCTTATCGGTTAAGAGCGCCGATTTTGTCGGCATTAAAGTCGGTATTCCTCGGCAAAGACTTACAGTATATTTATCGGCACGCCGATATTCAAGAAAGTCAAGTATTATTAAACTCTTTTAACAAAAATACTCACACCGTCGGTGTGAGTATTTTTTTGACTTCTTCGGGGGTGAACTTTTTTAAGCCTTTTGTTTTCGCGAGGATGGCGGCGTTTTGTTCGTTGGTTTTATTATACGCCGAGCGGACGAAGTCGTAGCCGAACAGGGTTTCTGGTCTCGATAACAGTGCCGAACCCATATAGCTGTGTTTAAACGTTACGCAAAGATACGTTTTGTTTTGAAGCGAAGTTACGCACGTGTCGTACCCTTTAATGCCGATCGATTTACCGAGTGCGTACGACGGCGTGGGATCTTTCGACGCGTCCACCGCGTCCATTACGGTTTTCTCGCGGCTAGAAACTCTTCCTTCGTCGCACAGCGAGTCGAAGTCGTAGCCGTCGCGGCGGAGTGCGCACAGCGAGGGCAATAAATCAAGTCTGACGAAGGTCGCCTTTTTGTGTACGAACTTTCCGTAAGCGACTTTTTTGGTATTTACCACGCGTTCGCGCATGTACCACAGCTTCATAAAATTCACGTCGCATAATTGCCATGCCGAAAACCCGTCCTCGTCCCAAAACGGAAGTATTCCGTATTCGTCTATCGCGGCGAAAAGATCGTCGTCGGTTTTTATCCTTACGCTCATGGTTTTATTGTACCCCCTTTATCGATATTTGTCAACAAATTACGATTGCGGCAAAACCGCGCAGGCGTTGACAAAAGGAACGAAAAGATATATAATTTAACTCTATGAACGGAACGCTCTTGCATTTTAACGGCGCCAAGCGGCAGGATTTGCCGTCGGAAGGAAAGGGAAGATAATGGGCGAGGTTATTTTAGACGCTTTTTTAGACACGCTCAAGGTTTTGCCGTTCCTTCTCGTGGTGAACTTTTTAATCGAGTTCATAGAGTACCGCTCGAAGGGTTTTAAGGCGGATAAGCTGCTTTTGGGCGGCGCGGCGCCTGCGCTCGGCACGGCGGTGGGCATCGTTCCGCAGTGCGGTTTTTCGGTCGTCGCGACAGAGCTTTACGGAAAAAAGAAAATCGCGCTCGGCACCCTTCTTGCCGTGTACATCGCGACGAGCGACGAGGCGCTTCCCATAATGCTGTCCAGCACCCAAGGACTCGGAAAACTGTGGCCGGTGCTTGTCGTTAAGGTGTGCTTTGCGCTAATCGTTGGCTACGCCGTTTT
This sequence comes from Clostridiales bacterium, assembly GCA_022508485.1. Classification (GTDB taxonomy): domain Bacteria; phylum Bacillota; class Clostridia; order Christensenellales; family Pumilibacteraceae; genus Anaerocaecibacter. The sequence continues at coordinate 16,882 of JAFLVD010000020.1, forward strand.
CGGACTGGGTAAACTGTTCGGAAGAAAAAAAACGCCTGCATTAGCCACAGCCGAAAAAAACTCGGCGAAAACCGAAACGGAAAAAAATATTACTTTGGTTCCGCCCGTTTCCGAAACGCAACATAATCACGACGAACATAGCGACCACGAACACAACGACCGTGAACACGACGACGAGGAAGGTGAGACGGCGCATATACACGGCTGTCATCACCATTCTTTCGACGAGCGCGGCCTCGACGAAAAGTCGACGAAAAGGCAAAAGGCGGCGTGGGTGTGGAACGTGTTTTTAAAGCATCCGCTTATTCACACCGGCACGGTTATATTTTTTATCTTCCTCGTAAACGTCGCTTTTTCTCTTTTGGTGTACTACATAGGCGAGGATAAGATAACCGCGTTTTTAAACGCAAACAAGTATCTTCAACCGGTGTTTTCCGCGCTTGTGGGGCTTATACCAAACTGCGCAGGCTCGGTCGTAATAACCGAGTTTTACATAGTGGGCGGTCTATCGCTCGGCGGAGTTGTGTCGGGGCTTTGCGTAAGCGCCGGAATAGGCTACGCGGTGCTTATAAGGGAAAACAGACCTGTTAAAAACACCGTGCTCGTAATTTCGCTTATGTACGTGCTTTCGGTGGCTTTGGGTCTTATTATAACCCTTGTCGGCTTTTAGGCGGTCTCTGCGGCGATACTCTTGACAATCAAGGATAAAAGATATATAATTTAATCATGGCAACGCTATACAGAAAATACCGCTCTAAAACATTCGACGAGGTTATAGGGCAGGGACCGATAGTTACGACGCTTACCAATCAGATAAAGATGGGTAGAGTGAGTCATGCCTATCTTTTTACGGGCAGCCGCGGCACCGGCAAGACGAGCTGTGCGCGCATTTTCGCGCGTGCGGTAAACTGTTTGAACCCCGTTAACGGCAGTCCGTGCGGAAAATGCGAGGTGTGCAAAAAGCTCGATTCGCCCGACAACGTGGATATAATCGAGATGGACGCCGCAAGTAACAACGGCGTGGACGACGCGCGCGACATTCGCGAAAAGGTTAAGTATCTTCCCACCTCGTGCAAGTACAAGGTGTACATTATCGACGAGGTTCACATGCTTACGGGCGGCGCGTTTAACGCGCTTCTCAAAACGATAGAAGAGCCGCCCGAGCACGTCATATTTATTCTTGCGACCACCGAGCCGCAAAAGCTTCCGCAGACTATTTTGTCGCGGTGCATACGCTTTGACTTCCGTCTCGTCGAAACGAACGAGATTGCCGCGCATATAAAAAAGATTTACGACGCCGAGGGCGTCAAGTACACCGAGGACGCCGTTAAGGAAATCGCGCGGCAGGGCGAGGGCAGCGTAAGAGACGCGCTGTCCGTTGCCGACACTCTCATGTCGGCGGCGGATATAATCACCACCGACGTGGTGTTATCTCTTACCGGCGCCGGTGATTCGCCGGCTATCGGCGAACTTTTCGACTGCGTGGCGTCGCATAACGTTGCCGGCGCGCTTGAGCGGATAGACGGTTTTTCTCGGCGTGGAAAGTCGATGGCGGCGGTAGCGCACCAGCTTACCGCCTATGCGCGCAACGTAATAGTATTAAAGAGCGCCCCTTCCGCCGAGGAAAAGGGACTTTTAAACGTCGACGGCGCGACGGCGCAAAGGATAAAGGCGTCGGCGTCCTTCCCCATGCGCGACGCGGTGAGCGTGCTCGAGGGCGTGGCTGCCGCCGAAAACGGACTTAAATACTCGGTCAATCCGCGCGTGTACCTCGAAACGGCGCTTATAAAGATAATGTGCGCAATCGACACGACCGCGGAACTGTCTCGCCGCATCGCCGCAATAGAAAGTAAGCTCTCCGTCTCTTCGACGGATCAAAAAAAAAATAACGTAAACGCCGGGCAAACCGGCGCGGCGCAAGCGTTTAATCCGCAGCCGCAAGAGCCGAAGGCGAAGCCGATAGAAAGCGCGGTCGAAAAAGAACCCGAAAAGCGTATCGTCCGGCCTGAAAAACCGGCGGAGAAAGAGCAAGCGTCGGCGCAAAACACACTAAAAGATGACGACTATTATCCTCCCGTCGACGCGTACGAGCCTCCGCCCGATCCCACTTATGTGCCGAGGGAAAGAATTGTAAGTAAGCAGGCCGAGCAGATAAAACAACCTTCCGCGGTACAGCCCGGCGGAAATGAAAAAAGCGGCACGGTAGCCGACGAAGGCGAGTTTATGCAGCTTAGCGCAAAGACCGCGACGGGCGTAACGCTGTACGGACAAATCCTCAGGTATTTAAGAAAAAAGGGGACGTTTGCGGCGGCGCGCGCAAAAGAGCTTATCTCGCGCGAGAGCGTCGTTATAAAAGAGCGCGAGGACGCGATTTCGTTTGTCGTTCCCGACGAGGTGTTTTTGTCGCTGTCCGACCCCGAGGTTAAAAGCGAGCTTGACGAGGCGGTAAAAAGCGTCGGCGCGACCAAGCCCGTCCGTCCCGAACGCACCGCGGAGGACATGTACCTCGACGACCTCGATACTATGCGTACTCTTTTCGGGCGCGACTTAGTAACTCCGCGTTCGTAATCGCTTCCGTCGAAAATGCGCCCGACGTATAAAATCGATTGATTTTTGACTCGGTTAGTTGTATAATAACTTATACTAAGGAGAAACACCGATGGATATAGCAAACAGAGCAAAACAAATATCGCCGTCGCTGACGCTCGAAATAACGGCGAGGGCAAAAAAGATGAAGGCGGACGGAATCCCCGTAGTGTCGTTTGCGGCAGGAGAGCCGGATTTTAACACGCCCGAATATATTATAGAAGCGGCGCACAAGGCGCTTGAAATGGGCATGACCAAATACACGCCTGCTTCCGGCATAGCGAGCCTTAAAAACGCTATTTGCGAAAAGCTTAAAAACGACAACGCGCTCGACTACCTTCCGAGCCAAATAGTTGTAAGCAACGGCGGCAAACATTCTTTAACCAACGCATGCCTTACAATCCTCAATCCGGGCGACGAGGTTATTATTCCGTCGCCGTACTGGCTTAGCTACCCCGAGATAGTAAAGCTTGCAGGCGGCGTCCCTGTGTTCGTAACCACAAGACCCGAAAACAACTTTAAGATAACGCCCGACGAGCTTGAAAAAGCGATTGGCGACAAGACAAAAGCGTTTATACTGAATAACCCCAACAACCCGACGGGCGCCGTGTATACGCGCAGCGAGCTTAACGCGCTTGCCGCGGTTATCGAAAAGCACGAAGTGTACGTCATTTCGGACGAGATTTACGAAAAGCTTAATTACGAGCACCGCCACCATTCCATTGCGGCGTACTCGGATATTCTCAAAGACCGCACGATCGTCGTAAACGGCATGAGCAAGACTTATTCCATGACGGGCTGGCGCGTGGGCTACGCCGCGGCAAACGAAAAGATAGCGGCGGCTATGAGCAGCGTGCAAAGCCACTCGACAAGCAACGTTAACGCAGTCGCACAGTACGCTTCGTATATCGCGCTGTCCGACAAGCTTCACGGCGACGCCTTCCTCGAAGACATGCGCGCAACGTTCGACGCGCGCCGCGCGCTTATGATGCTGAGACTTTCCAGGCTCGGACTTCACTTTATCGAGCCGAAGGGCGCGTTTTACGTTATGGTTTCCATTAAGGACTTCGAGGGCAAGACGTACGAGGGCGTACGCATTCGCACCGCCTACGACCTTGCTTCGTCGCTGCTTGAACACGCGCAGGTTGCCGTCGTTCCGTGCGAGGGCTTCGGCGCACCCGATTACATTCGTCTTTCGTACGCCGCGTCCGAAAAGGACATCGAGCGCGGCCTCGACTCCATAAAGAGCTATATCGCTCAATTAAAGTAAATAATAAACCCAAAGGGAGAATTACATAATGATTTCTATTATTCACGGACCCAAAGGAACGGGCAAAACCCGACGCATCTTCGACGCCGCCAACGCTTGCTGCGAAAAGGCGACGGGAACGGTTGTTTTTATCGCCGACAACGGACAGTCGCTCGGCCTTAATCACAACATAAAGTTCATAAACCTTTCCGAATACGCCGTTAAGGGCGAGGAGGAGTTTGTTGGCTTTGTTAAGGGTATGCTCGCCGCCAACTTCGATATTCAGGCAATGTTTATCGACGGCATTTCGAGACTTATCGCCAAGCCCGTAGAAGAGCTTCAAAACGTTTTTGCCGCGATGGAAAAGGCGGACGAAAAGGTTCAGTTCGTTTGCACTCTCTCTACCGATAAGCTTCCCACATATCTTAAAAAGTACGCCGTAAAGGGCTGATATGAAGTATACTTCAACCCGTGATACCGCCGTCTCCGCAACTTCCGCGAGGGCGGTAATAAACGGGATAAGTAAGGACGGGGGCTTGTTCGTGCCGAAGGAACTCCCGTCGCTTGATTATAAAAAATTGCTCGAGCTTAATTATGCGGCGCGCGCCGATACGGTTTTGCGCGCCTTTTTCGATTTTGACACGGACGGCGTTAGTAAAGCTGCGTACGAGGATTTCGACGAGGGCGATGCGGCGCCGACGGTAAAGCTTGACGACAACCTTTTTGTTTTAGAGCTTTGGCACGGCAAAACGTGCGCGTATAGCGATATGTCGCTGTCCGTTTTGCCCGGGCTTTTAGCCTCCGCCAAAAAGTCGGAGGGGAATAACGAAAAAACGCTTGTTCTCGTCGCATCGAGCGGCGATACCGGGGAAGCGGCGCTCGAATGGTTCCGCGGCGTTCCGGGAACGGAAGCGGTTGTTTTTTACCCGACTGAGGGCGTGGGCGAGCTTCAAAGGCTTGCCATGACGACTCGGGACGGCGACAACGTTTGCGCCGTCGCGGTAAACGGAACTTACGGCGAAGTACAATCCGCAGTAAAAAAAGCGGTTAGCGACGAGAGCTTAACCGCCGCGCTAAAAGAAAAGGGCATACAAGCTTCGTTCGCAAACTCGGTTAACGTCGGCAGTCTCGTGCCGCAGATAGCGTACTACTTTTCGGCGTACTGCGACCTTGTGGAATCGAACGAGATAAAGCCGGGCGAAAAAATAGATTTCTGTGTGCCGACGGAATTTTTCGGAAGCGTTATCGCAGGCTATTATGCGTACAAAATGGGGCTTCCCGTAAACAAGCTTATATGCGCCTCGAATAAGTTCGACGTTTTTGCCGATTTTATCGAAACGGGCGTATACGACGTTAACCGCAAGCAAAGCAAATCGAATCGTCCGTCTGCGGATATGCTTTTTTCGATCAATCTCGAACGGCTGCTTTTTGAAACGTGCGGACGGAACGATAAAACGATTGCGGCGAGAGCGGACGAGCTTTCCGAGACGGGAAGGACCCAAGTAACGCCCAAAGAGATAGAGGAAATACGCTCTGTATTCGCGTGCGAGTGCGCGGACGACGACGCCGTCGCGGCCGCGATAGAGGAAATGTTCGACGAGTACGGTTACCTTATCGATACTCACACGGCGGCGGCGTACGCGGCGGCGGCAGAGCGCGGTCTTTCGCGAAAGACCGTCGTCGTATCCGGCGTAAACCCGTTCAAGTGCGCGCCCACGGTGCTTACTTTGCTCGGCGAGAGGGCAAAAGGCGCCGTAACTAAGGAAATGCTCGAGGACCTTGCGGACATCTCCGCAATGGAAATTCCCGACCGGCTTATCGAGCTTTTCGCTAAGAAAAAGCGGTTTACGGACGTGGTCGAAAAAGATGGCGTTACCGCATTTATCAAAAACAGATTCGGGGTATAATTATGGAAGGACAGATGACCGAAAACAAAAAAAGAGTTTTTTCCGCTATCAAGCCGACGGGCAATCCCACGCTCGGCAACTACCTCGGCGCCATGAAGTATTGGGGGCGCATGTCGGATGAATACGACTGCCTGTTTTCGGTTGCGGATCTTCACGCCATTACGGTTGCGATAGAGCCGAAAGAGCTTAGGGAAAACACGAAGCGCCTTTTCGCGCTTCTTATCGCAATGGGCGTCGACCCCGAAAAAAACGTGCTGTTCGTGCAGTCGCACGTTCCTGCGCACAGCGAGCTTTGCTGGCTGCTTAATAACTACACAATGTTCGGCGAGGCGCGCCGCATGACCCAGTTCAAGGAAAAGAGCGAAAAAGCGCCCGAAAACGTTAACGTGGGACTGTTCGATTATCCCGTACTCATGGCGGCGGATATACTCTTGTACCAAGCGGAAATCGTGCCGGTGGGCGAGGACCAAATGCAGCACGTAGAGCTTTGCAGGAACATCGCAGAGCGCTTTAACGGCAGATATTCCCCCACGTTCGTTTTGCCCGAAGGCAGGATTCCAAAGTACGGCGCAAGGATACACTCTCTTCTCGACCCGACCGCGAAAATGGGTAAATCCGATTCCTCCGCGGACGGCACCGTGCTTGTACTCGACAGACCCGAGGACATTGCGCGCAAGTTTAAACGCGCGGTAACGGACAGCGGCAAGGGCGTGTTCGCTTCGCCCGACAAACCGGGTATAACCAACCTTCTTACCATTTACGCCTCCCTTCTCGATATATCGATAGAGGACGCCGAGCGCGAGTTTAAGGATTCCGACTACGCAAGCTTTAAAACCAAAGTGGGCGAGGCGGTTATCGAAACGTTAAGACCCATTCGCGAAAAATACGAGCTACTCCGCCGCGACGACGGCGCGCTTCTCTCTCTCATGAAGCAGGGTGCGGACAAAGCGGCGTATTTGGCTCGCCGCACTCTCGAAAAGGTTTACAAAAAAATCGGATTCGTAAGATAAACGGTTCGATTTCGGAAAAACAAAAAAGCCGAATAAGCGAAAACAAAATTAAGAAAACAATCTTCGGTTGCGAGATAGTAAACGGTTCGATATTGTAAAAAACATAAAAGCTAAATAAACCGAAACATAATTAAGGAAACAATCTTCGATTGCAATGTACGGATATGTAATACCGCAAAAAAGCACGCTCTCCAATCAGGATTTTGTGCTATATAGGTCGTTTTACTGCGGCATTTGCTGTCAGACGGGTAAGCTGTTCGGTCAGGTTCCGCGGTTTACCACCAATTACGATTTTACATTTTTGTCGGCGCTTCTTCACGACGCGGCAAAAGCCGATATAGTCATAGAAGAGCACGGCTGCGTTCTTAACCCAAAGAAAAAGGCGGTGCTTCAACCCAACCCATTGCACGAGCGAATCGCCGCCGCCAACATAATCCTCTCGTACAAAAAGGCGGAGGACGGAGTAAGGGACGGCGACGGAATTAAATACGACCTTGCGCGCCGAGTGTTTTCCCGTCCGTACAAAAAGGCGTGCGCGGCTTTCCCGGCTATCGCCGAGGCGGTCGAAAACGGCTATAAAAAAATCGACGAGGCGGAAAGCGCAAAGGTAAAAAGCCTCGACCGCGCCGCCGACCCGTTCGCGTCGATGATGGCGCATCTCGCAGAAGTAATAATAGGCGAAAGAATAGATGACAATCTTAAAGGACTGTGCTATAATATAGGTAAGTTCGTCTACTTTGCGGACGCCATAGACGACCTCGACGAAGATAACAGAAAAAAACGGTACAATCCGTTTATCGCGGCGCTCGGGGAATATAAGAGCCGCGCAGACTTTATGGACAGGAACAAGTCCGCCGTCGAGTTTGCGGTTATGAGCACTTACGCGCGCGCGGTAGACTGCTTTATAAGGCTTCGGTTAACGCAAAGCAGGTCGCTTCTTACCAACATCGTGTGCGAGGGCTTAAAGGCGAAAGCGGAAGAGCTTCTCGGCGCAAAAAAGAAGCTTCGACCGCCTAAAATCTAAAACCTCGCTTTCTAATGAAATTTTAATCGCTTTTATACCGTATACTAATATCTGTTGTGATATAATGATATTATTGGAAGTATAAGAAAACGAAAGAGTTTAATTATATCCGAGAAATCAAAGAATCAATCTGTGATTGTGATATAATGATATTATCGGAAGATTTGCCTTCCAGGTGAGGAAAGGCGGTTGAGCGAGGCGAAACCGAACACAGAATAGGAGAGTAAAATGAAAGATCCTTACGCGCTCTTGGGACTTACGCGAGACGCAGACCACGAGCTCATAAGAAAAAGGTACAAAGAACTTCATGCCGAGTACAGCGAGCAACGCTTTAAGCCGGGCAAGGAGGGTAACGTAGGCGCGCGCAAGCTTCAGGAACTGGAAGAAGCGTGGTCCGTTATCTCGTCCGAAATCGACGGCGCAACCAAAAATCACGGCAATGCGCCGGACTACGGCAAAATCGACGAGCTTATCCGCGCCGGCAAGTATAACGAGGCGCAGGACCTTCTCGATTCCATTACCGACCGCAAGGGCGAATGGCACTACATGCAGTCAATCGTCTTTTATAAACGCGACTGGCTGACCGAATCGAAGGCGCAGCTCGAGATGGCTATTCAGGACGACCCGACCAATCCCAAATACCGTTCGTCGCTCGAAAAGCTGAATATGGCTATGAATAATCCGACTCGGGGCGGATACAACGCAGGGCAGACCTTCGACCGCAACGGGCAGGGTTACAATCAACCGCCCGTCTACGAACAGCCCCCCACTCAGCCGCAGCAGAGCGGCGAAAACCTCGGCAACTGCCTCTCGTCGTGCTGCTGTGCCTACTGCCTTACAGACTGTTTGTGCTCGGCGCTTCGCTGCCTGTAATGCGTAGCGGCGCAATAAAAATAACAACTGCCGCAGTATGTACGGCGCTTGCCGTTATGTTCTGCGCAATGACAGCCTATCTGCCGCTTAGTATAATGCCGTTATACTTTGCGGCTTTCTGTATTTTTCTTGCTTGTAAGCGCGGAAATCTTTTGTACGGAACGCTCACTATGCTCGCGACGGTCGGAATAATGTTCGCAATGACCGGGCTGTCGGTAAAGTGGCTGTTTCTCGTGTTTATGTTCGCGCCGTACGGAATTCTTACGTACTTTATTCATAGGTTCACATACTTTAAGGTGAAGTGGGCGGTCGTCCGCGTTATAATTGCGATACTGTACTTTAACCTTATGCTTTTTCTTGTGTATATAGTCGTCATAAACGTTTTGAGCATCGACCGAGACTTTATGCTTCTTAACGCGGTAGACAAGGTGGGAGGCTACGCCGTACTTGCACTAATCGCAACCGCGGTGCTCGTGCCGCTCGACTTTATTTTTTCCACGCTCGGCGGCATCGTGCTTAAACGCCTGCCGGGTGGCGGCGGTGGAAAACCTCGTAAGGCTACGGAAGAAAAAACGGACGACGGAAGAGCGTACGACATCTTCGGTTACGCCGTAGACGAGAACAAAGACAGTGCGGATAAAAATGAAGATGTCAATAAGGACGAGTAAGTGGTGTTTGCGATAGGGAATCGCAAACACCACAGTTATATTTGCCTATTGGCAAGTGAGATTACTTAGTAGTGATATTGCGCTAAAGCGCAGTTAGATTTCGCTACCGCGAAGTTGACGGCAAATATAATATAACTTTGCGAAGCAAAATATCACTGCTTGCGCAGCAAGCAATATCACTTAAAGTGAATATATTGTAAAAGTATAGCCCACTATACTTCGTTTTCGAAGTGTAGTGGGCTTTTTCGTCCACAGATAAATCCCTATGAAATACATCCAAAATCGTCCTTTTTCAGTGAATAGGTATAAAAACGCCAGCGATAATGAATTCGTCGGCGTTTTGTATTGACTATATCCTATTTATTCTTTTTTGACGACGGCTTTTTTGCGGTCGTGGTCTTTTTCGGTTTTTCTTCCGCGGAAAGGTCGGGAACGCGGTAGCCCGATTCTTCGGCGAGCGCTTTGTATTTTGCTGCAAGCTCGGGGTCGGGCGCTACGCCCACGCCTTGCGAGTAGCACAGCGCAAGGTCGACGTACGCCATGGCAAAGCCGTGTTCCGCCGAGCGGCGATAAAGCGAAAACGCGCGTTCTCTGTTTTCCGCCACGCCGGCGCCGTCGCGGTAGCATTTGGCGAGGTTGTACTGGCCCGAGGGGCATTCCGCGTCGGCGGATATCGTGTACAGCCTTACCGCTTCCTTTATATCACTGTCGACGCCGCGCCCCGTTTCGTAGCAAAAGCCGAGGTTGGCGACCGCAACCGCGTTTCCGAGGTCGGCGGCGCGTTTAAACCATTCGACGGCGAGCTTGTAGTCTACGGCGACGCCGTTGCCGTTAAGATAGCACATGCCGATATTGTTCATTGCGGTGGCGTAGCCGAGATGTGCGGCGCGAGAGTAGTACGAAAACGCCGCTTTCGGATCGCGTTCTACGCCGCGCCCGAAGCTGTAACAGTCGCCTACGTTATTAAGCGCCGCCGGGAAATCCGCTTCCGCGGCCGCCGAAAAATACTCGAACGCTTTTTCGTCGTCGCGCTCTACGCCGAGTCCTCTCTGATAGCAAAATCCGAGGTCGTTCATTCCGCCGGGGTGGCCTTGCTCTGCGGACATCGTGAAAATTTCAACCGCCTTTTCGTAGTCCTGCTCGACGACGCCGCTTCCGTCAAAGTAGAAGTGTCCGAGCGTGAACTGCGCGTCGAGGCTTCCCTCGTCGGCGGCCTGCTTGACAAGCTCGTAGGCGCGCTTGGGGTCGGGTTTTACGCCGAAGCCGCGAAGATAACACACGCCGAGCGAGTATATCGCAGGAACGTAGCCGAGCTTTGCGCTCTGGGCAAAGTTGGCGGCGGCCTTCCCGAAGTCGACGGGGCAGCCATCGCCCGTAAAAGCCTTTTCGCCTATATCGAAATACTTTTTGGCGAGAAACTCGGTAGGGGATAAAGTAGGTTCTTTTGCCATAATACACCTCTTATAATTAAAGTAATTATAGCACACGATTTTGCGCTTTGCAAGCGATATAAATTCCATATGCTCATAATCGGTATATTCGTTTTCGAGCATAAAGAGCAAAAAGCAAAACGTAAAAACGTATAAAAATATTTTATGCGGCTATAATTTTTCGCATGGTTACTTATTGTATAGGTTCGGCGCGCGCTAAGCGCGAATATTTTGCGGACGTGGGCGCGGTCGTCCTCGACAACGTGGAAGTGCTTTTTTGCGCGAGCGAAAACGGCAAAAACTACTTCGCCTACGGCGACGTTCCGTTCGGCTCGTTTACCGTCGAGGAATATTTAACGTACCGCCGCGCGCTTTGCAGCGAGCCGTTTTCCGAAAAGTCGCTTCTTCCGTTTAAAATCCAGGCGACCAAGCGAATAAAAAAGCTTGTCCCTGCCGAATTGCGCTGCGTGATGTTTCTCGAAAAAACAAACGGGCATACCGACAAGCCGGTCGTAATAAACCTCGACGGCGTAAAGTACACGCGGAAAAACAACGCCGCGTTAAAGCGGCTTATTTCGGCGGCGGGCGACGCGTACGTCTGCGTGAGCGACGCGCGGTTCGTGGTTAACGCCGACAAAGGGTACAAGACCCTCGTTTTCGGAAAAACGAACGGCGGCGTTCGGCCTAAGTTTTACGCCGCAAAACGGCTCGCCAAACGAATAGGCGCAAGGCGCGCTTCCGTAATGTAACGGATAAACGGGTTTTCGGTTTTGATTTTGCGCGCAAAACCCGAAAAATCGATTGTAAGCGAATTTATCCGCGTACCTAAAAACATGCAAAATTCACTCTGCGTGGCAAATAGCGCCATTTAAAGGCATTTGAGAGAGTGTCAAAAAAATATTTTGATTTTTTCGGCGAAAAAATGGGTTAAAACGCTTCCATTTTCCGCCGTTTTGTGTTATAATTTTTTATGTAGTCGGGGCAAAAAATTATCCGCCTCGCAGGAGAGTGTATTTATGGCGAGAAAGACAGATAACGGCAGTTATAATTACAGTTCCATTCAGGTTCTCGAAGGGCTTGAGCCGGTGCGAAAACGTCCCGGTATGTATATCGGTTCTACCGACGAACACGGACTCCACCACCTTATTACCGAGATTGTCGACAACTCCGTCGACGAGGCGCTTGCCGGGTATTGCGACAGAATACTTGTCGAGATAACTCGCGACGGCGCCGTTTCCGTTACCGATAACGGGCGCGGTATTCCGGTCGAGATTCACCCCAAGGAAAAGGTGTCGACCGTAGAGGTCGTTTTAACCAAGCTGCATGCCGGCGGCAAGTTCGGCGGCGGCGGATACAAGGTGTCGGGCGGACTTCACGGCGTAGGTATGTCGTGCGTTAACGCGCTAAGCGAATGGCTGGACGTCGAGGTGTACAAAAACGGCAAGATTTACCGTCAGCGCTACAACCGCGGCGTGCCCATGAAGCCGCTTGCCGAGGCAGGTAAGACCGACAAGACGGGTACCAAAATAACCTTCTTCCCCGACAACGAGATTTTCGAGACGATCGATTTTTCGTACGATACGGTGCGCACTCGCCTTCGCGAGGTGGCGTATCTCAACAAGGGACTCGAGATAGAGCTTGTCGATAACCGCAAGGGCAGGGAAAACCGCGACGTGTTCCGCTTCGACGGCGGCATTAAGGACTTTGTGGAATATCTTAACCGCAACAAGGAAACGATGTTCGCCGACGTTATTTACTGCGAAAAAACGTACAAGGACAGCGTTGTCGAGTACGCTATTCAGTACAACGAAAGCTATACCGAAACGATTTATTCTTACGCCAACAACATCAACACCGAAGAAGGCGGCACCCACCTTGTCGGTTTTAAAAACGCGCTCACTAAGGTCATAAACGACTACGCGCAAAAGCAAAAGCTTATTAAAGAGGACGAAAAGCTGTCCGGCGAGGACGTCCGCGAGGGTCTTACCGCCGTTCTTTCCGTAAAACTCACCGAGCCGCAGTTCGAGGGCCAGACTAAGACTAAGCTCGGCAACTCGTTTATGCGCGCGCAGGTGGAAAAGGCGGTCGTCGACACGTTCGGCACATACCTCGAGGAAAATCCCAAAGAGGCGAAAGAGCTTATAATGAAAACGATTACCGCCCAGCGCGCCAGAGACGCGGCGCGCAGAGCGCGCGAAGAGACGCGCAGAAAGGGCGTGTTCGACACGGCGGCGCTGCCCGGCAAGCTTGCCGACTGCACCAACCGCGATCCTGCCAACTGCGAGATATTCATCGTCGAGGGCGACAGCGCGGGCGGCACTGCAAAGCAGGGCAGAAACCGCAAGTTCCAGGCGATTATGCCGCTTAGAGGCAAAATCCTCAACGTAGAAAAGGCGCGGCTTAACCACGTTCTCGAAAACGCTGAGATAAAGGCGATGATAACGGCGTTCGGCTGCGGAATAGGCGACGACTTCGACGAGAGCAAGCTTCGCTACGACAAGATTATATGTATGACCGACGCGGACGTTGACGGAAGCCATATTCGCATACTTCTTCTTACGTTCTTCTTCCGCTTTATGCGGCCGCTTATCGAGCTCGGCCACGTTTACGCCGCGCTTCCTCCGCTCTATAAGGTCAGCAAGGGCAAAAAGGAAATTTACTGCTACAACGAAAAGGAACGCGAGGACGCGCTCGATCAGCTCGGCAGAAAGGGGTGCGACATTCAACGCTACAAGGGCCTCGGCGAGATGAACGCCGAGCAGCTCTGGTACACCACCATGAGCCCCGAGCACCGCTCGCTTAAAAAGATAACAATGGACGACGCGTTTGAAGCCGATGAGATTTTCAGTATTCTCATGGGCGACATGCCCGAGCTTCGCAGGCAGTTTATCGAACAGAACGCCAAGCTCGTCTCCGACCTCGACATATAAGGAGTGTAACTCATGGCTAAAAGAGGAGTCAGATCGGGAAGCGACGAAGGAAAGGATTTCGTCGACAATACCAAAATAATCAATACGCCCGTAGTCGACGAGATGAAGCAATGCTTTATCGCGTACGCAATGGCGGTTAACGTTTCGCGCGCCATTCCCGACGTAAGGGACGGTCTTAAACCCGTTCATCGTCGCATTATTTACGCAATGGGCGAGCTGGGACTGTGGTCGGACAAGCCGTACAGAAAGTGTGCGCGCGTAGTCGGCGACGTTTTGGGTAAGTACCACCCTCACGGCGATACTGCGGTGTACGACGCGCTCGTTCGTCTCGCGCAGGACTTTACAATCCGCTATCCGCTTGTAGACGGCCACGGTAACTTCGGCTCGGTCGACGGCGATCCGCCGGCGGCACAACGTTATACCGAGGCGAGGCTTGCCAAAATCTCCGACGAGCTACTTCGCGACATCGACAAGGAAACGGTCGATTGGACCAACAACTTCGACGACTCGCTGCAAGAGCCGACCGTGCTTCCGTCGCGGTTCCCCAACCTTTTGGTAAACGGCTCGGACGGTATCGCGGTAGGTATGGCGACAAACATTCCGCCGCATAACCTCGGCGAGGTGATTAACGCAATCGACGCGCTTATCGACGACCCCGACATTTCGGTGGACGACCTTATGAAGTTCGTTCCGGCACCCGACTACCCGACGGGCGGTCTTATTATGGGCAGGGCGAACATCAAGCGCGCATACAAGACCGGTCGCGGCGGCGTTATTATCCGCGCCAAAGCGGAAATCGAGGAATACCCGGTGCGCGAGGGCAGCGAGACGATGCGCCAGCGCATAGTCGTAACCGAAATTCCGTACCAGGTAAACAAGGAAAAGCTTATTATCCAGATCGCCGACCTCGTAAAGGAAAAGCGCATTGAAGGCATTTCCGACATTAAGGAAGAGTCCGACCGCGAGGGCATGCGTATCGTCATAGAGGTCAAGCGCGACGCGCAGGCGCAGGTCGTACTCAACACGCTTTATAAACATACCAATTTGCAGGTTTCGCAGGGCATAACATTCCTTGCGCTTGCAGACGGCGAGCCTAAGGTGCTTAACCTTAAAGAAATGCTCGAGTATTACGTAAAGCACCAGGTAGAGGTTGTAACGCGCCGTACCCGGCACGACCTTGCCGCGGCACAAGAGCGCGCGCACATAGTCGAGGGTCTTGTAAAAGCGCAGGCCAATATCGACAGAGTAATTAAGATAATAAAGGGCAGCCGCGATAACGTCGAGGCGGCGGAAAAGCTAATGGAAGAGTTCTACCTCTCCGACAAGCAGGCAAACGCCATTCTCGAAATGAAGCTTCGCCGTTTAACAAGCCTCGAGATAGACTCGCTTCAAGCCGAGCTTGTTAATCTTAACAACAAGATTGCCGACTTTAAGAGCATTCTCGCAAGCCCCAAGCGCGTTACCGATATCGTAAAAACAGAGCTTCAGGAAATTAAGGAAAACTACGACAATCCGAGAAGGTCCGAGCTTTGCATCGACTACAACGAGATAGACATAGGCGATCTTATCGACCGCGAGGACGTCGTCATTTCCATGACGCATTACGGCTACATTAAGCGCCTTCCCACAACCGAGTACAAAACCCAGCACCGCGGCGGCAAGGGCGTTACGGCGCATAGGCCCAAGGAAGAGGACTTTGTCGAGAATATGTTCGTAACGAACACTCACGACACGCTACTGTTCTTTACCAACTACGGCAGAGTGTACGCCGACAAGGCGTACGTCGTTCCCGAGGCAGAGCGTACCGCGCGCGGCAGGGCGATAGTTAACCTATTACAGCTTTCCGAGGGCGAAAAGGTTTCTGCGGTCATTCCCATCAAAGAGGACGAGTACAAGGGCAACCTTGTTATGGCGACCAAGCGCGGCATGATTAAAAAGACCGCGCTCACCGAGTTCAAGCTTATCAGGCGTATCGGCAAGGTCGCAATCAAGCTGTGCGAGGGCGACGAGCTTATCTCCGTTCAGCAGACCGGCGGTATCGACGAAATTATCATCGCGTCGCAGACCGGTAAGTGCATACGCTTCTCGGAAGAGAACGTCAGGCTTATGGGCAGAGACACCCAGGGCGTTCGCGCAATGAAGCTTGCCGAAGACGACAACGTCGTCGATATGGCGATAGTCCGTCCCGACTGCGATATCCTTACCGTCAGCGAAAACGGCTTCGGAAAACGCACCGATATCGACGAGTTCAGACTGCAATCCCGTGCCGGCAAGGGCATTAAGGCCGGTACGTTTAACAGCAAGACGGGCAGGCTTGTAAACATGAAGCTCGTCAATCCCGAAGAGGATATCATGGTCATTTCCGACAACGGCACCATTATAAGAATGCTCGTTAAGGAAGTTTCCAAGATAAGCCGCGACACGCAGGGCGTAAGAATGATGCGCGTCAAGAACCAGGGCACCGTTGTGTGCGTCGCCACCGCACCCCACCAAGAGATAATCGAGGACGACGGCAGCGGCGAGGGCGAGTCCGCGGAATAATACCGATTTCGAACTTAATTAAATAACCGATTTAAAAAGAATACGGCGCGGCTTTATGCCGCGCCTTTTTATAGGCTCCCCTTGCACAGGGGAGCCTTACTATTGCAATGCGTTATTCAATATCGTCTTTTTATCGGTTATAAAATATTGCGTGTAAACGGTTGACAAGAGATGTTGCCCATTGTATAATAGCCTTAAAGTTAATTCATACTAAATTACTGGGAATTAAAAATCGTGAAAGAAGAGAAGGTTAAAAGAATATACGTCGATAACGCCGCGACAACGGCTATGAGTAAGCGCGCAATAAAGGCGGCGCTGCCGTATATGCAAGAGGTGTACGGCAATCCGTCGTCGCTTCACACGGTTGGGCAGGTGGCGAAGGAAGCGTTGGAGGCGGCGCGCGCGCGCATTGCTTTAAGGTTAAACTGCGATCCGCGCGAGGTGTACTTTACGTCGGGTGGAAGCGAGGCGGACAATCAAGCCATTCGTTCGGCGGCGGAAAACGGCGCAAAACGCGGCAAGAAGCATATTATATCGACGGCGTTCGAGCACCACGCGGTGCTTCACACTCTCAAAAAATTAGAGCGCGACGGGTTTACTGTAACCTATCTTCCCGTCGGCAAGGCCGGCATTGTAAAAGCCGAGCAGGTTGAAGATGCTATTCGGCCGGACACCGCGCTCGTAACCGTTATGTTCGCAAACAACGAGATAGGCACCGTTCAGCCCATTGCGGAAATCGGCGCGGTATGTAAGGCAAAGGGCGTACCATTCCACACCGACGCCGTTCAAGCGGTGGGACACGTTCCCGTCGACGTAAAGGGTATGAATATCGACATGCTGTCCCTTTCCGCGCATAAATTCCACGGACCTAAGGGCGTGGGCGCGCTGTACTGTCGGCGTGGACTTATACTCAATAATTTAGTCGAGGGTGGGGCGCAGGAACGCGGTAAGCGCGCCGGCACAGAGAACCTGCCCTGGATTGTCGCTATGGCGGAAGCGCTCGACGAGGCGTGCGAGAGCATGGATAAGGTCGCCAAAAAAGAGCGGCGGCTTGTAAATAGGCTTATAGACGGGTTAAGTAAAATCCCTCATTCCGTGCTTAACGGCGACAGGGAAAACAGACTTCCGTCCATTGTAAATATGTGTTTCGAGGGCATAGAGGGCGAGGGGCTGCTGCTTCATCTCGACGACCGGGGTATATGCGCGTCGTCCGGCTCGGCGTGTACGTCCGGCTCGCTCGACCCGTCGCACGTGTTGCTCTCGCTCGGGCTTCCGCACGAGGTGGCGCACGGCTCGCTTAGGCTCAGCCTTTCCGAAAAAACGACCGACGCCGACGTCGACGTTATATTAAAGGCGGTTCCAGAGGTGGTGGCGTATCTTCGCAACATGTCGCCGGTGTGGGAAGCGCTCGAAAAAGGGGAAAAGCCGCACCTTCTTTAACGCGGCACATTTTTGCGCTCGATATGCGCAATGAAAAATAAATAACGGAAGGAGAAAACAATTATGCCTTTATACAGCGATAAGGTTATGGATCATTTCAGAAATCCGCGCAACGTGGGTAAGCTTGACGACGCCGACGGTATCGGCGAGGTGGGCAACGCGCGCTGCGGCGACATTATGAAAATTTACATTAAGGTGGAGAACGATATTATCGTCGACGTTAAGTTTAACACCTTCGGCTGCGGAAGCGCTATCGCGTCGTCGTCAATGGCGACCGAGATGATTAAGGGTAAGCCGATAAGCGAGGCGCTCGAGCTTACCAATAAGGCGGTGGCGGAAGCGCTCGACGGACTTCCGGCGCACAAATTGCACTGCTCGGTGCTCGCCGAGGAAGCTATCCGCGCCGCAATAAAGAACTATTACGACACGCACGGTATATCCTACGACCCGGCGCTTTTCCCCGAGCCGCACGACGAAGAGGAATAACCGATTAGGCGCCGCTACGCGGCGAGGGAAGAAGTAAGAGTGAAGAGTGAATAACTAAGGACCGCTATGCGGTCTTTTTTTATTTTTCATTTATTTTCGGTCGCCCCTCATCTGTCTCGCTATCGCTCGACACCTTCCCCCACGGGGAAGGCGAATGATATTAAGCCG
>JAFLVD010000021.1 GCA_022508485.1 Clostridiales bacterium
GTAATCCGCTAATTAGCCGTAACTATTACTTTCTCGGGTTTTTGATGTTTGCCTGGGCGGCGGCGAGTCTTGCGATAGGCACGCGGTACGGCGAGCAGGAAACGTAGTCAAGACCGATTGCGTGGCAGAACTCGATGGACGAAGGATCGCCGCCGTGTTCGCCGCAAATGCCGCAGTGCAGCTTTTTGCGAGTGGTCTTGCCGAGCTTAACGGCTGTTTCCATAAGCTTGCCGACGCCTATCGTGTCGAGCCTGCTGAACGGATCGGATTCGTAAATCTTGGTCGCGTAGTAGCTGGGGAGGAACTTGCCGGCGTCGTCTCGGCTGAAGCCGAACGTCATCTGCGTGAGGTCGTTGGTGCCGAAGCAGAAGAACTCGGCCTCTTTTGCGATTTCGTCGGCGGTGAGCGCCGCGCGCGGAATCTCTATCATGGTGCCCACTTCGTATTTAAGCTTGGCACCCGACTCCTTAATAACCGCGTCCGCAGTCTCGACGACGATCTTCTTAACGAAAGCAAGCTCTTTAACCTCGCCTACGAGAGGAATCATGATTTCGGGAACTACCTTCCAGTCGGGGTGGCGCTTCTGCACGGCGACGGCGGCTTTAATAACCGCTTTGGTCTGCATAACGGCAATCTCGGGATAGGTTACGGTCAAACGGCAGCCGCGGTGGCCCATCATCGGGTTGAACTCGTGGAGGTCGTTTATAAGCTGCTTAATCTGAGCGACCGACTTTTTCTGTGCCTTAGCGAGCGCCTTTATATCCTCTTCGTCGGTGGGAACAAACTCGTGAAGGGGCGGATCGAGGAAACGAATGGTAACGGGCTGACCCTCGAGAGCTTCCATAAGCCCTTCGAAGTCCGCCTGCTGCATAGGCTCGATCTTGGCGAGCGCTACCTCGCGTTCTTCCTTGGTATCCGCACAAATCATCTCGCGGAACGCGCCGATACGGTCG
The DNA here is from genome assembly GCA_022508485.1 of Clostridiales bacterium. GTDB lineage: Bacteria > Bacillota > Clostridia > Christensenellales > Pumilibacteraceae > Anaerocaecibacter. The sequence continues at coordinate 954 of JAFLVD010000021.1, forward strand.
GGCTCGAAGAACATATGCTCGGTACGGCAAAGACCGATACCCTGCGCGCCGAAAGCGGCGGCTTGCTTCGCGTCCTTGGGAGTATCCGCGTTGGTGCGGACGCCGAGCTTTTTATACTTATCGGCAAGAGCCATAATTCTGCCGAAGTAACCGGAGTTGGGATCTGCCGGAACGGTTTTAATAAGACGGTCATAGATGTTACCGGTCGAGCCGTCGAGCGAGAGAACGTCGCCCTCTTTAAACGTCTTACCGGCGAGAGTGAACTGCTTGTTCTCCTCGTCCATCTTTATGTCGCCGCAGCCGGAAACACAGCAAGTGCCCATGCCGCGCGCAACAACCGCAGCGTGCGAGGTCTGTCCGCCGCGAACGGTAAGAATACCCTGAGCGAACTTCATGCCCTCGATATCCTCGGGGCTGGTCTCCAAACGAACGAGAATAACCTTTTCGCCGACCTTGCCCTTTTCGACGGCGTCTTCGGCGGTGAATACGATATGACCTGCGGCCGCGCCGGGGGACGCTGCAATACCCTTGCCTACGACGTTGTTCTTGTCGGCGTCTTTAAGATCCTTCGTGTCGAACGTCGGGTGGAGGAGCATGTCGAGCGACTTTGCGTCAATCTGCATGAGCGCTTCCTTTTCGGAAATCATGCCCTCGTCGATAAGGTCGCATGCGATTTTGATAGCGGCGGCGGCGGTGCGCTTGCCGTTACGGGTTTGAAGCATGTAAAGCTTGCCCTGCTCGATTGTAAACTCCATGTCCTGCATGTCGCGGTAATGCTTTTCGAGCGTGTCGCAAACCCCGAGGAACTGCTTGTAAACGTCGGGAAGAACTTCCGCCATCTTGCTTATGGGCATAGGCGTACGAACGCCTGCGACAACGTCCTCGCCCTGAGCGTTCATAAGGAACTCGCCCATGAGACCCTTTTCGCCGGTGGCCGGGTTACGAGTAAACGCAACGCCAGTGCCGCAGTCGTCGCCCATGTTGCCGAACGCCATCATCTGGACGTTAACGGCGGTACCCCAGCTGTACGGAATGTCGTGGTCCATGCGGTAGATATTTGCACGGGGGTTGTCCCAGGAACGGAAAACGGCTTTTATTGCCTCGAAGAGCTGCTCCTTCGGATCGTCGGGGAAGTCCTTGCCGAGCTGCTTTTTGTACTCGGCCTTAAACTGGTTGGCAAGCTTTTTGAGGTCGTCTGCGTTGAGGTCTACGTCGAACTGGACGCCCTTATCTTCCTTCATCTTGTCAATAAGCTTTTCGAAATACTTTTTGCCGACTTCCATAACGACGTCCGAGAACATCTGAATAAAGCGGCGGTAGCAGTCCCACGCCCAGCGAGGGTTGTTGGATTTGGTTGCAATGGTGTTAACGACTTCCTCGTTGAGGCCGAGGTTAAGAATGGTGTCCATCATGCCCGGCATGGACGCTCTTGCGCCAGAACGGACGGAAACAAGAAGCGGATTTTCTTTATCGCCGAACTTTTTGCCGCAGATTTTTTCCATTTTGTCGATGTACGACATGATTTCTTTTTGAATATCGGGGTTGATCTTGCGACCGTCCTCATAATACTGTGTGCACGCCTCGGTGGAAATGGTAAAGCCCTGCGGAACGGGAAGACCGATGTTGGTCATCTCCGCAAGGTTAGCGCCCTTACCGCCCAAAAGCTCTCTCATCTTGGCGTTACCCTCGGTGAAAAGATAGCAATACTTTTTTGCCGTTTTTGCCATTTTGTTCGTTTCTCCTTAAATTGGTTTTTTGTCGGTTTTTATTTTAACAAATATAATAAGTAAAGGCAAGCGATTTGACAGTCTTTTAAAAAATCTTAATCGTAAAAATCTGTTTTAATCCGATTTATATACCGTCTTAACCGTAATCGCCTCGGCTTAGTATCAGTACAAATCAATCGACTGTACGCTTTTAAGCCCTATATCGAAATTCCGCTGAAACTCCGCCGAGATAAACTTGAGCGCGCGACGAGAGAGGTCGTCGTCTTCCCTCTTTTCGTACCCTATTTTTTGCGCGTAGCCGAGAAGGCGCGGCGGCGAAATGGGGTTTTGCTCAAACGTATACTCGCGGTAAAATCCCGAAAGCTCGAGAAGATGAAGCATGTACACCGACGCTTGATAGTACGGGTCGCCGTTAAACTCCGCCGCCGATAAAAACTTTAAAAACTCGACGTAAAGCTCTGGGTGCTTTTCGTCGTCTACGAGCGCTGCGACCGTCGCTTCCGCCGCGACCGAGGCGGCGGTAAACACCCTAAGGTCGGCGCAAAGCGTAAACCCGTCGCTTATAAGCATAGGCTCTATCGGTGTAAGATACGCGCCCTTCGACGAGGTCAGCCGCGACGAAAACACGGTAAACGGCTGAGCGAAAGGTTTTAGCTTGGCCTTTTCCTTTTTTACGCCACGAAAAACGACGGTAACAAGCCCGTGTTCTGCCGTAAAAACGTCTGCAAGCCTGTCATCGTCGCGGTAATCCTTTATTTTGAGTACTACGCAATTATCTGTAAAATCGCGCATATTCACCTCTTATTCGATTTTGTCTTGATTGCGCCTTTTTATCTCGGCGTACATCGAGTAGTATCTCGGCTCGCCGGTCATGCAAAAAAGGTCCCACATTTTCTGTTCTTCCTCTGTCATAGGTTTCGCCCTCCTTTTTGTTAGTTTGGCGCCCCGAGCGAAAACTATTCAAAGACGAACCTGCGTATCAGTAGCCTATGTCGTGCAAAATGTTTTGGCGGTCGCGCCAGCCCTCGCGAACCTTTACGAACAGTTCCAAAAACACTTTTGCGTCGAGCATTTGTTCTATATCGCGCCTGGCGTAGCTGCCTATTTTTTTAATCATTGCGCCGTCGTCGCCTATAACTATACGCTTATGCGACTGTCTGTCCACAATGACGTCGGCGGTTATGCGGACGGGCGACGAATTTTCGTCTACCGATAGCACCGCTACGCCCACGCCGTGCGGAATCTCGTCCTGCAAAAACAGCAAAGCTTTTTCGCGTATGGTCTCGCCTATAATAAACTTAACCGGCCTATCGGTGTACTCGTCGGGCGGAAACAAAAATCCGCCGTCGCGGCATTCGCCTTTAAGTATCTTTTTGAGAAGTTCTATATTGTTTCCGTTTCGGCAGCTTGTGGGGATAACGTCCTTTACGGCGTTCTTCCCCGAATTCATATACTTATTAAGCTTATCGAGAATGGGATATATCGCGTCGTACCCTTTTAGGTCCGTTTTATTTACAACGATATACAGCGGCGCGCCGCTTTTAATAAGCGAGTTAATCGTTTTCTCGTCGTCCGGCGTAACGCCCTTCGTGCAGTCGAGAACGAGAACTACGACGTCCGCATCGCCGCCGAGCGCGCTTTTTACGCTTTTGTCGAGGTGCTCGTCCAGCTTGGTGCGCGGCTTAAACATTCCGGGCGTATCCAAAAACACAATTTGTTTATTGCCCTCGGTGCATATCCCGGTAATGCGGTCGCGCGTCGTTTGAGGCTTGGGCGAAACGATAGACACCTTTTCCCCGACTATTGCGTTTACGATAGAGCTTTTTCCGGCGTTCGGTCTGCCCACGACCGCGACGACAACCGACTCGTCCTTAGCAGCAAGCGCCTTTTCTTCGAGCGCACGCATTTTAGCTTTGTCGCTTTCCTCGATATGGTCGTAGCCGAGAAGGTGCAGCAGGCCGTGAACGAACAGATAATTTATCTCGCGCTCGCCCGTTCCGAACTCCTCAGCCTGCCGTGCCGCCGCGTCCGTATTTATAGCTATCTCGCCGAGCACGACCGCGTTTTGCATACGGTCGAAGTCCTCGGGGTAATTGGCTTTATCAAAGCTCTTTATCTCGGACAGCGCCGGGTAGCTCAAAACGTCAGTGGTTTTGTCCACGCCGCGCGTCGACTTATTAAGCTCTTGCATTTCCCCGTCGTTTACGAGAGCGACGTCCACCGAAGCGCTTCCCGATAAATCGAGCATGTCGAAAACTATGCCGGCAAGGCGTAAAAATTCGGGCATAAAGTCGCCGGTAAGCTTAATCATTGTCGCCACCGCGCCCGTTATTGTATTTTATACGTTTATGGAAAAGACCGCCGTACGCGCCGACAATGGCCTCTCTGAGCGTGTTAAGGTCCCTCATGGTAATCGAGCAGTTGTCAAACTGACCGAGCCGCAGTCGCTCGTCTATCATCTTTCTAAGGAACTTGTCCACGCGCTCGCCGTCGGGGTTATCCATTGCGCGGATAGCCGCTTCCGCCGCGTCGCATATCATAAGGATAGCGGTTATCTTGCCGGTGGGCGTATCGCCGTGGTAACGGTATTCGTTCATATCGACGTCGCTGTCGGTAAGCTTTTGCGCCTTGTTATAAAAGTACGTTATGGGAAGCGTGCCGTGGTGTTCTATCGTCGCGCGCGCAACCTCTTCCGGGATATGGTACTTTTTGCAAAGCTCGTACCCGTCCGTCGTGTGCTGACGGATTATTTCCGCCGACACCTCGGGAAGAATGTCGTCGTGAGGGTTGTAGCCTGCCTGGTTTTCGGTAAAGTACGACGCGTTGTTTAGCTTGCCCACGTCGTGATAGTAAGCACAGGCCCTCGCAAGGTACGGATCCTCTCCTATCGCGTTGGCGCAGATCTCGGCAAAGTTGGCAAGCGAAAGGCTGTGGTTAAACGTGCCCGGCGCTTCTGTAATAAGTCTATGGATAAGCGGCGCCTTGTGGTTGGTAAGCTCGATAAGACGCGAGTCGGTGGTTATGTTAAACACAACCTCTATTATAGGTACGATAATGCTCGCGAGAAGAACGTGCCCGACGGCAAACGCGCCGATATAAATAATGTTATCCACAAACGGCTGCGCGTCGAGCGAGTACGCGCAGATAAGCACGGCATACATACCGATTACGCAAATCGCCGTGGTAAGCGAGCGGAAAATCGAAGCGATACGTGTCATTCCGTTGGGGAAAATATACGCCGCAACCGCGCCGCTCAACAGCCCGGTAATTGACGTGAAAATAACGATTGGAAGGTGCGTTGCGCCTGCGATATTGATAAGCGAAAAGGACGATATAAGGCAGGTAAACACGTTAAGAATAAACGCGTCGCGTTTTTTGGAAAACGGCAGTGCGATAAGCGAGGTTAACGCGACAAACATCGAAAACGGGCTTAAATGAGCAAGCAGTACGTTGGCAGTGGTAACTAAGGCAAACACGGTCATAATTGCGCCGGCCTCTCTTAAACTTAGCAAAAGCTCTTTACGCGAGATTACCGTATAGGTATAAAGGGCGCTCAGCATGACGATAAGAACGAGCGCAAACAAGCTGTTTGCCGCGGTTTCGCTTATAACCGCGTCGTTCGTATCCAAAAAATGTACGCGCAATATAATCGCTATGTAGATAACAGCGAAAACTATTGCGAAAATTCCGGCAAGCCAAAAGTATGCGCTGAGCGGCGCCTTTGTGGTCTCTACGGAATGTATATTAGGTTTCTTCGTCTGTTCCATGATTTCTCCTTTGCGAATACTCGTTGTACGCGGAAACGATTTTGGACACGAGGTCGTGCCGTACAACGTCCGTCTCCGTCAAATGCACAAACGCAATCGACGGGATATTTTTGAGCACATTTTCCGCTTCGATAAGCCCGGACGGCGCGCCGCGAAGATCCATCTGCGTAACATCGCCGGTTATAATCGCGCGGCTCCCCTCGCCGAAACGAGTTAAAAACATCTTCATTTGCTCGGGCGTGGTGTTTTGCGCCTCGTCGAGTATCATAAACGCACGGGACAGCGTTCTTCCGCGCATGTACGCAAGCGGTGCGACTTCCACTATTCCGCGCTCGATAAGCTTAACGTAATCACCGCCGAACATATCGCCGAGCGCGTCGTATAAAGGCCTTAGGTATGGGTCGACCTTCATTTGAAGATCTCCCGGCAAAAACCCGAGCTTTTCGCCCGCCTCTATCGCGGGCCTTGTAAGAATAATCCTATCGACGTCGCCGCGCTTAACGGCGGCAGCCGCAAGCGCAACGGCAAGGTACGTTTTTCCTGTGCCGGCAGGGCCGATTGCAAAAGTCATAAGGTTGGAATTAACCGCGTCGATAAACCGCTTTTGCCCCACGGTCTTTGGGAAAATCTTTTTTCCGTGCGCCGTTACGCACGCCGAAACGGAATAAATCGCCTCGACTCCGCCCTTGTCGGTACGAAGAATATCGAGCACGCGTTTTACGGTGGGCGGATCTATTTTTTCGCCGCGTTCTGATAAAGCGGCAAGCTTTTCTATTAAAAGCGCCGCCTCTTCCGCGCCGTCGCCCGATATTTCGGGGCCGTTCGGGGATATTCTGACGGTAACGCCGCAAAGCGATTCAATCGCATTAAGATTGGCATCGTATGCGCCGAACACCGCTTTTAAATTGTCTTCGGTAAAAACGTGTTTCAAAAACTCTTCTCCGAATGTCTTAAATGGTTTACACCTTGTTTATTCCCAAAACATTACCGTTTTACGCCGCGCGATATAAGCGCCTCGCCGCCGAAAAACAAATGAATGTTGATAAGCCCCGTTTCGGACGTCTCCGCGGTGTACGACATTTCGAGCTTGTCGCGGTCGTAAAACCCAAAGTCCTCGCGCTTTGCTTCCGCAAGAGCGTACGCCGCCTGCTCTGCCGTGCGCTCTACCTCGACGCGCTTTGTCTCGTAAAACTCGTACGTGGTAACGTAAAGCGGCAGCAGCACGTCGTAAGAAGCGGTATAGCAAACGCTTTCATACGATGCGTACGGCGAACGCGGCTTAAAAAAGGTCTTGCCGAAAAGCGTCCACGCACTCTTTTTGTACACTTTCCCGGTCCGTTTGTAAACGACCTCGACCGGCGAAACGGAAACGTTATAGCCTATCGAAACGTTGCCGTAAATCTCGCCCTCGCACTCGGCGGAAAAAAGCGGCTCGCCGGCGGTGGAGTACACAACTCCGTCCGCAAGGATATCGCCCTTTTTTACCGCGTCGCCGCGCTTAACCTTAGACGTTCCGCTGCGAATTACAACGCGCGTAACAACTGCGTCGTATGCCGATTCGTAAGCGGAATAGCTTTCCTTTTGGGAAGTCTCGCCCGATTCGAGTACGTTAACGTAAAGCGAGGTACCTATAAGCGAGCAGTCGCAGTCGGCAATGCCGTCAAGCCCGTTTACGATGGCTACGACCTTGTCCGTATCTATATCGCGCTTATCGGCACCTACAAATATCCCGGCGTCGCGAAGCGCGCACAGCACGGCGTCCTCGCTCACCTTTTCGTTTCCCGAAACGTGTACGGCGTAAATATGGGAATATGAAAAGTACACGGCGAACGCCGCCGTCGCGGCACCTACGACAAGTCCGGCGCGAGACAGCCAATATTTGGCGGCTCGCGGCAGACCGTACGTCTCGCCTAAGATATAATTATAACACATTTCGTCCAAAAATGCAATAGCTTTACCCAAGTCTTTTTTTTGCACTTTAAATCGAAATTTGCCGTCGCACTTTTTAACGTCGACCGCCTTTATTCCGGCGGAAGAAAGCCGACTCAATACGGAGGTTACGTCGCCTTTAACCTCTATCTCGACGCGCGGAATAACGCCGTAATTACGGTAGGAAAAAGCGTAGTCGCCGTGCTTTAACCTTTTGATAACCGCCGCGTACACTTTTTTTCTTTTTTCGAGGCGTCGCGCCTCTATTATTCTGTTCCGCTCGATGGTGGCGGCCCTTTCCTCTTCGCGCCGCTTTTTCTCTTCGTCTCGAATAATCTTATTTTTCTCTTTTAATTCAGCCTTTTCTATGTCGCGCTTTGCTTTTTCCTCTTTACGTATTGCCGCTTGCTCGAGCTTTTTCGCTTGTTTGTCGCGGCGCGCTTTTTCTCTGTCCGTTTCGGAAACGGACGGTACGGTAAAGTCGTCTGCTTTTTTTACCTTCATAGTCTATCCACCGCAACAGATTTAATTTCACCCAAAATCGCCACACAGTCGCCCGAAAGCTCTTTTACGGACATCTCCGCGCCGAGCGCGGTCAGCACGCCGCCGTTAACCTTAAACACCATCTCGTCCGGGTCGAGCTTAATAGGCTTACCGCCCTCGATATAGAGCGCGTCCTTACCGAAAAGCGTAGCCTGAAACTTAAACTCGGGAAGAGTTCCGAACATCTTGGAAATCTGATCGACAAAGCTCATAATATACCCCAAAGTATTGTATGAGCGAGTTTTTGTAAATATGAAAAACGGGGCGCCGCCCCGTTCTTAAACAAAATATCAAGCTTGTATCGCCTTCCGCAAAAAGTAAAGCAAATAAGTCTACGCCTTGTTTCCGCGGAGAATGGCGTTATAGTAGAATAAAAACTGCTGGGCAAGCCCGGCAAGCTCGCCGTAGCGGTCCATAACCCTTGTGCGAAGCTGCATTTCCGTTTCCATGCCGATACGCTGGGTTTTAATCATCCATGTGTCGACGGGGAAAACTTCCAGTCTTCCGAGCGAGAACAGCGCGACGCAATCGGCTATCTTCTGCCCCACGCCGGGAAGCGATTTCAGCATTTTTTGCGCGTCGACGGTGCTGGCGGCGTACAAACGGTTAAGTATATCGGTTTCGGCGCAAATGCACGCCGTGTCGTAAATGTACTGCGAGCGGTAGCCGCAGCCTATTCCGTCGAGGCGGCGAACTGTCAGTGAAACGATTTGCTCGGGCGTCGGGAAAACGTCGTCGCATAGTCCGCACAAGCGGTTTATTATGCCTTTAATGCGCGGAATGTTGTTTTGCGCGGAAATTATAAACGAAATAATCGTCTCAAAAAGCGGCTGGTGGAGTATCCTCAGCGCACCGCAAGAATCGAGCGCGTCTTTTAATTCCGGAAATCTCGACAGCGTGCGTTTTGCCCTAAGCATATCGCGGTCGAGATTAAAGAAATTGACGAAATAATCGACCTGAGCCGTGTCGATAACAGAGTAATCGCCCGAAGCGTAAACACGGCAAATGTTACCGCCCGACTTGACGGTATACACGTCGTCATTTTTTTCGTAACGGAAAAACTGACCGCATTCAAGGGTTGCCTTGATGTCGAGGTCTTCCTTATCCACAGTGATTCTGTACGCTTCGGTTTTGTACATATTGCACCTTAATTACTTTACGGTATTGACGGTAAAAACGAAAAAAGGGCGCGTGCGCCCTTTTGTTACTGTGCTACGGGGTAAACGCTTACATGCTTGCGTCCGGCCTTGTCCTCAAACTTAACCTTGCCGTCCACAAGCGCGAAAAGAGTGTCGTCTCCGCCGCGGCCCACGTTGCTGCCGGGGCGAACCTTTGTGCCGCGTTGACGAACCAAAATATTGCCGGCCAAGACAAACTGACCGTCGGCGCGCTTTACGCCGAGGCGCTGCGCGTTAGAGTCTCTGCCGTTCTTGGTCGAACCGCCGCCCTTTTTGTGAGCGAATAACTGAATATTAATAAACATGTTACTGTTCCTCCAATTTAATGTTTTGCGGATAACCGCTTTGCAGGTCTTTAAGACCTATTGTGAGTGCGCGCAGCACAACGTCTACGTCGTGCCGATTTTCGCATTCTCTTTGTACCGTGAACTCGAACTCGCCTTTATCGTCGTTGCGTTTGTATTTAACTCCGCCCGATATATCCGCTACCGCAAGGTATGCCGTTTGGATAAGCGCCGACGTCGCCGCGCAGAGTATGTCGGAACCGTATTCCGATAATCCGCTGTGGCCGCGAGCACATACTTTAACGATTTTTCCGTTCTCTTTAAAAAACGTTACCGTTATCATGCAATGGATTCGATCTTGATGCGCGTATAGAACTGGCGGTGGCCTTGCTTTTTACGCACGTTCTTTTTTGCTTTATACTTGAAAACAACGACCTTTTTGGACTTAACCTGTTTAAGCACGGTAGCCGAAACCTTTTTGCTTTCCGCTTCCGCACCTACCGCAATGGCGTCGCCGTCGCCCGTCATAAGCACTTTAAGCTCGATTGTAGCGCCCTCTTCTGCCTCGATACGCTCTACGTCGATAACGTCGCCTACGCTTACACGGTACTGTTTTCCGCCTGTCTCGATAATAGCAAACATTTTGTAACCTCCGTTTTAGTATTCGCCGTCGGGGTACCTTTCGGATTTATAACCCTTTCCGTGCGGCTCAAATAATATTGTAGCATAAAAGCTTATCCGCTGTCAAGCGAATAAGCATACACCAAGCAAAGATTTTGTTTATATTTTATACCTAAACTAAACCTCGAACTCGCCGTTTAGAGCGATAAGCGCGCGCTCGAAGTCGTTATCCGACACCGCAAGAATAATATTTATCTCGCCGTCCGAACGAACTATCGTTTTTAGATTTATATTTGCGTTACAAAGCCTGTTTACCGCGCGCGCCGCAACGTCCGGTCGGGATTTTATGCCGTGTCCGACTATTGCGATAAGCGACACCCCCGCGGTAAGATAAGCGCTGTCGGGGACGGTTTCCCTTTTCACCGCTTCCGCAAGCTCTTCCGCGGTCTTTTTCTCTTGCGCACCAAAAAAGACCGACGCAAAGTCAATTCCGCTCGAAATGTTTTCGACGGGGATATTAAAGGCCTCGAAGCAGCCGAGCAGGCGGCGTATAAACCCCACGTCTTTACTCATAGCCGATTTTCGGATATACAGCGAATACAAATTCCGCTTGCCGGCTATTGCCGTTACGGGAGACTTATTTTTGCGCTCGTATCCGCCGTTTAAAAACTCGGCGGTGGGAACAATCACCGTGCCTAACGCTTTGCGGTTAAAGGTGTTAAGTATGCGAGTGGGAATGTTCGCGCTGCGGACGGGAAACACAGCCTCGGGGTGAAGCACGTTCGCGCCCATGTACAGCAGCTCGCTAAGCTCGCCGTATGTAAGAATATCGATCGGCTCGGCGTGCGGAACAATGCGCGGATCGCAGGTCATAAACCCGTCGACGTCGGTATAGTTTTCGTAAAGCGAGGCGGCTATCGCGCGCGCGACGATTGCGCCCGATATGTCCGATCCGCCGCGCGGAAAGGTTACTGTACCGCCCTTTTCGTCGCCGCCGTAAAAACCGGGAATAACCGCGCGAGAAATACCGGCCAGTCTTTTGGCGCAAACGCTTTCCGTTTGCTTGTCGTCGTACGCGCCGCCATCGAACTTTATAATCTCCGCCGCGTCAACAAACTCGAAGCCGAGAAGCAGCGAAAGCAGCTTTGCCGTAAGATATTCTCCGCGCGAAATAATATAATCGGCGCTCGCGCCGATAAGCTCGGTTTCAATTACGGCCAAATCGCCGTCGAGCGCGCCGTTTAGGCTTAGCCCGTCGCAAAGCGCCCTAAACCTTTTTTCGACCTTTTCGAACGCTTTTACGCGCTCATTCCCCGATTTACTCGCCGCGTAAATAAGGATATCGGTAATCTTATCCTCGCTATCGGTCTTACCGGGCGCGGACACAACGATAAAACGCCTATCGGGATCGCTCTCGATAATGCGCTTTACCGTATATATGCTTTTGGCGGAGGACACCGATGTTCCGCCAAACTTGACCGCCTTCACGATAAGGACTCCGAGTAATATGGTTTAATATATTATATTCGCGGAGTGTCCTTCGTGCGAAAATGTTACTTTATTTTTCTCGCTTCCACGTAGAAACGCTTTTCCTGCGCTTCGCCGAGCGAAAAAGTCTTTTTGGGCAGAACGCCGTTATCCAAAACGTAACCGAATAACTCGCCGCGCCCTACTTCGCGCATTCTTATACCTATATGCCCGTCCCTACGAAGCATGTCCTCGCCGTGAACGTAGTCCACGTCGCCGCCGTGCTTTTTAACGAAGTCCTCGCAGAACTTATCCACCTCGATTATCGCCTGAACCTTGTCGCTCGGCACCGACACCGTTACCGGCTCGGGAATGTAAAGCTCGGTTACCGCGTCGCCTTTTACCGCGGCACGGAAGCCGTCCGTAAACGCCTTTTTATCAGCGCATTTAACAAGCCTGTGGATAGGCTCGAAAACGAGTCCTTCGTCGTAGATATTTTCTATTTCTACAAGCGCCATGCCGTTTAAAGGCGTTTTTTTGGCCGTAGCGCAGTGCTTTGCCGTAGCGAGCGAATGATTGCCGTCGCCCACAAGCGAAAAAAGCGATTGGGAGAATTTACTTTCCATTTGCGAAATAATCTTTTCGCAGGCTTCGTACAGCGGTTTGGGGTCGGTAATAAGCTCGCCCTTAATATGCCCACCGCCGCCGCGAAGGTCGCAGTCGTAAAGCGTCGTCCTTTTTACCGAATCGACCGCCTTGTCGATAAGAAAATCCTTATCGTCGACAAGCAAAAGAATATGCGGCATTTCCACGCCTATCGCCTCTCGAATGGCAACGCGCGGCGGAATGCGATCCTCAACCGTCCGCTCGGAGGCGCGGATAAGCGCCTTGTTCCCCGTCTTATAATCGTAGCAATCGAGATTGATTGGCGCGACGATACCGCGGCGAGTACGCCCGAACGCGGTCGAGCGCGTTACGGCAACCGTGCCGGTAACCGGATAAAATCTGTCCGCGCCCATTTTTCCGTACGCTTCGGAAATGCTTTTAAGCCGCTTTTCCTTCTCGTACAAAAAGCACTCGGGCAAAATAAGCTCGAGTGCCGAATTGGGAGGCATGGTTTTACTAAGCGCATGCCAATATTCGGGATTAGAGGAAAACTGATCGCAGGCGACGACCGCAAAGTCGGACACGTCGCCCCTGGGAATAAGTATCTCGGACGAAAAATTTACTAAATCGCGAACATTCATGCCGCTATTGTCCAAAGCCCTGCGATAAGCGCCCAAATAATAAACGCGGACGCTAACGAAAGAAGCTTCCAGCCGATATTATGGACAAACACCGCTTTAAGGAACCTTTTAAACTTATTAGGCTTTTTTGCGCCGTTGTTTTTTACTTCGTCTGCCATATTAACCCTCCTTTTTGCGGTTCTTACCGCCCTTAACGGCTTTCAGTCCGTAGGCCTGCTCTAACTTTTCGGTAAGCATTTGCGAGTCGTAATAGCGGTTTATCCTGCCGTGCTGGGCGGTGGATATAACGCCGGTTTCCTCGGAAACGATTATCGTAAGAACGTTGTAGTTTTCGGTAACGCCTATCGCGGCGCGGTGGCGCGTTCCAAGCTCTTTGTCTATCGTAGTGGACTGCGAGAGCGGAAGGAAGCAGCCTGCCGCCACTATGCGGTTGCCGCGTACGAATACCGCCCCGTCGTGAAGCGGCGCTTTGGTATTGAAAATACTTTCGAGAAGCGCGCACGACAGTATGGAATCGAGCTTTGTTCCCGACTCAAGTATGTGCTCAGGCACTTCCTGCGTGGTAATGACTATTAACGCGCCGACGTTCTTTTTGGCCATGTTCTGCGAGGCGCGTACAATCTCGGAAATCGTGTGGTGCAGTACGTCGTCCGACACGGCGTACTCGGTGGCGTACGCTTCGTGAGTGTCCTTAGGCGAAGCAAGCTTTAACAGACCGCGCTTTGTTTCCTGCGGAAAAAGCAAAACGACCGCAAGTATCGCAAACACGACTGTGTACGAAAGAATCTTGCCCGATACCAACATATCGAGCTTAGGCGAAGAAAGGACCACGCCTATAAGCGTAAACGGCAAGATGTACAAAACAAGCCGCACGGCATTGTTCTTTTTAAGGAAAGCGATTATTCCGTAAATAAGTAGCGCAGTAAGAACAACATCTAAAGCGAACGTTACGGGATTACCAACGATTTTGTTTTTAATATTCTCGAAAAACCACATAGCGATACCCCTACTGCTTTATTATACATTAAAAATTTAAGCTTTTCAATCTTTTTTGACCATAAATTTTTCGATTATCGATTTTTTTACAAAAAGAACATACTTTTTTCCGCACGCGGCGCGCCTAAGTCCGCCTCTATGCCGTCTTTGCGACTCGGAAAAATTTTTACTTACAAAGAAATCGCATACAAAAAGCATGACGGTCGTAACGAATTAAAAAATTACTTCCCTTTTTTTCCTATTCGTCGGCGCGGAAAACAAAATTTATCCTTAAATTCGGTGAATAAATTATGAACAAATTTTTAAAATATACTTGATTTTTTTATAATTATACGTTATAATAAATGGTACATTCCCGTATAAGAGGATTTTATGGCAAAGACCGAAAAAGAAAAAAAGCCCGAAAAGGCAAAAGAGCCTAAGAAGGACAATAAAAAGGAAAAAAAGGAGAAAGGCAAAAAAGGCGCCGACGCCAATCCGCCTTTATCTTCCATGAGTCCCGATCAGATGACCGCTCAACAACTTGAGCAGGCTATAAAAGAAAGCCAGGATCCGGACGCAAGACTCAAAAAAATCAAAAGTCCTATAAACGTAAAGAGCTGTTTGCTTAATGTTTTAATACTTATTATTTTAACGCTCGGTATCGTCGTACTGTGGTGCTTTTTAGAGGTCGACAGATTCAACTTCGTAACGGTTGTAAAAGACATGTCCGACCAGTTTGGCATAACCGCGGCGTTCCAGGGCATGGGCGAATGGTTTAAAGGACTGTTCGGCGGCGGCTGATAAAAACCACGGACCCGAGTTAACCCTCGGGTTTTTCTTTTGAGCTTTTCCCCTCGCCTTTTTATTCAGCTTTAACAATAGCGGAATAATTCCCACACTATAAAGAAATACCCCCTATTTGCGAACGGATATATGTTCTGACGGCGCGACAAATAAACGGCACGAAAAAAGCGAGAAAGTAAATTCTTCCTCGCTCTTTTTTTATTTGTCGTCGCCGCTTTGCTCTTCCGTTGTTTCGGTCGGCTTTTTTGCGGTCGTCTTTTTTGTCGTCGACTTTCCGGTCGTTGCAGAACTTCCCGTAAGTCCGCCCTTTGTCGTGTTTTTTTTCGTTCCCGTATTTTGCGACCTTTTGGTCGAAGTTTTTTCGGTTAACGCCGTTCGCTTTTCTGCGGTCTTTTTAGTAGCGGCGGTCTTTTTTTCGACCGGCGATGCGGCCGGATTTTCGCCGCTTTCGTCATCTTTATTTTGCGTTGTAGGCGCGGCGCTTTCCGCATTACCGTCCACGTCGTCTTTTTTGGGTGCGGATTGCGGAACGTCGTTAGAGGAAGGCTTTTGCGCGCCGTCCGGCTTTTGCGTATCCGGCTCGCTTTTCTCGTCGGGCTTATTAGTATATGCGGAATTATGAGTCGGCTCGCTACGCTCTGGCGTTACTCTCGGCTCGGCGGTAAACGGCGGAAAAATATCGTCTAAAGTTCCGCTTCGCGCTTTCATTCCGTCGTTATTCGGAATACCGGGGAAAATTTCTTCCTCCGTTCCTCTCGAGACGGGGTCGGCAAAGTCGATAAATATATCGTTGGGGCTTCCGTCCTCGTAGTCCACGCCGAAAACCGCCATTTTAATCTTTTTGGGTTGAGGCGCCTGAACGGGATACTTCTTGCCCATTTGCTTTACGACGACGTTCATAACAATGTAAGCGATTACAAGCGCGCCGATTAGGACAAGCCCCCAAATCCAGTCCTTTGTAATTGCGGCGCTTGGATTAAACGCTTTTTTATCCGCAGTCATGACGGACAAAAAGTCTTTTTCGTGCAGGCTTACTATCATAAACGACGCCGCAAGCGCTATTTTAGAGCCGTAGTGGGGATAGAGGCGTTTAAAGTTGGAAAGCGTGTCCGAAGACGTAAACGCTATATTGGGGTTTGTCGACGATTCTTCGTCGAGAAGGCTTATAGTTTCCCAGTTGGCGCCGACTACGTTAAGGGTGGGAATGCCGCCGTTATAAAAGCAAGTGTAAACGCCGGTCTGCGCCCACTCGTAGTACGGCACGCCGTTAAGCTGTTTAATGCTTACGATATGCGGAGTTTTTTGCGTGGTTTTATAGATATTGTATTCGTTGTCCTTTGCGACGCGATTAAAAAAGCTCTCGCGCATAGTGTCGGGACCGCTGTACGCGTAAACGTGGTCTACGCCAAGCCTTTGCATTTCCACCATGAGCACGGTGTTTTCCTTTTCCGCCCTGCTCATTTTTTTGTAAAACACGTTCGCGCCGACGTCGCCCACCGCAGAGCTTCCGAAAAACGCAATCGTAACGTTAAAGCCAAGCTTTTCGTGCGAGCCGCCGAGATATTCCGCAATGGCAAGCACCGCCGCCACGCCGCTGCCGTTAGAGAGCGCGCCCTCCGCCGCAACCGGCCCCGACGAAGCGTTTAAAACAAGCCCGTAGCAGTTGTCGTAGTATGCGCCGATTATAACGTTTTTGGTCGCGCCGTCCTCGATATATTTAGCAGAAACGTTTCGGCTCGATTTTGTTTTGTTGTTTTCGGTATAGGTAAAAGTCGAATCCTCGTCGGGAGTAAGCTGTAAGCCGTAGCTTTCGAGCTTCATTTTAAGATAATCCGCCGCCGCGGCCTCGCCTTCCGAACCGGCCGTCCTATCCTCGAAGAGCGTAACGTACTCTTCGAGCTTCTGCTCTACTGAGCTTGCCTTTACGACGTAAAGCGTTGAAGAAACGGCATGGTCGGGCGCACCCGGCTCGGTGCAAGCGGCAAGCGAAAAGACCGCGATTAAGGCGCACAGAACGATAATAAAAAACCGAGTTTTTTTCATATCACACCACACTCGTTACTATCCCGACGGCGGCAACGATTCCGTAAACGGTAATCATTGTGCCGAGTACCTGAGCGACCACCACGTTAAACACCGACTTATCCACGTATTCGAGGCGAAACGCGTACACAAGGTACAGCGAGGTAAACGCAATCGTAACTATTGGCGATAAAAGCGTTTTCATAACGCCGACCGCACTCGGCACTGCGAGATAGATAAAGTTCAGCCCGAATACGACGAGGTTTGCGAAAAAGATTGCGAAGTTAAGTCCGTAGCGAATGGCTTCCACGTTTCCGCGAAGCTTAACGCCAAGCGTGCGGAAAATAAACATGGTAATTATCGCGTATACCGCAAACGGCAAAAGCCCGGCGAGAAAAAACGCCCAAATATCGTTAGCGAACCAGCTCGGAAGCGAGTACTGTATTCCCATTAGCCCCAGTCTGCTTCGCGCCGAGTACCAGCCTGCCGCGCAATAGCTTAAATATACAAGTATCGATACGACCGCCGCCGGCATTCTTCTTTTGGCGATGTTAATCATTCAGCACCTCCGTAAGTAGCTCGGGACACAAACGACGTGAGCGCGTCGAGCTGGCTCATTACGCCCGACTTATAGCTCATATCCGCGTCGGCAAGCATATCGATAATCGATTTCAGCCTACGCTTAGTCAGCTTTGCGCTCTCGGTTTTAAGCTTTGTTATCATGTACGGTTTAAGTCCCAATTCGTTAAGGCCTTCGGGGTCGAGCGCCGCGGCAAAAAGCCGCTTAAACCTATTGTAAAGCAGTGTAAACGCCGCGGTAAGGTCATTAGCCTTTGCCATTTCCCCGACTATTTCGAGCGCGCGCGCACCGTTGCCGGAGATAACGCAGTCGCCCAAATCGTACACTACGTACTCTATATCCGGCTCTACTACGCTGTCTACGTCCTCTTCCGTAACAGTGCCGCCCATGCGGTACACCGCCAGCTTTTGCGTTTCCGAGTTAATCCTCGTCATGTAGCCGCCGCACCTGCCGTAAAGCTTTGCTACCGCGCCGTCGGTAAATGCGGTTCCGCACTCTTTGGCAATACGCCTTACGAACGGATAGATATATTTAATATCCACTCGGTTGCACGTTACCGGCGTAACGCCTTTCGGAACGCTCGGCGTAGAAGTGTGATTCCAGCTGTCGTGCGGAGTGTGCGACACAAAGACAAGCACGGACGTGTGGTTGGGGTTATCGAGATAAGCCTCGACCGCCGACGGGTCGAGTTTTCCGCGCGCGACGATAACGCGGTAGTTCCCCATTACGGGCAGCATCATAAGCTCTTCCACAAGGTCGTTTGCCGATTTAAACTCCTTGTCCACCACGTTAAATTCCTTTATTCCGCCGGCAACGCCGCATATAAGCGTTACGGCGCGAGCAAGCACAAACTCGTCGTCGCCGTACAAAAGATAGCACGGCTTGGGAGGGTTTAGTAAGCTCTTTTGAAGTTCGGGAAAATCCATAGTGCAATTATACACCAAAAAACAATATAAATCAATCGTTTTGCGCCTTTTGGGCGTATGCCCTATTATTCGACACAAATTCATTATTCGCTTTTTCCGCCGATATGTATTTTCCGCACCGCGGAAAAATATTACAGTATGTTAGAAATAAACGGAATGCTGTCGAGAAGAACATCGTCGATATAATTTATCGCCGAGTTTACGAAAATAACGGCGTCGTTGTAGTTTCCGCTCTTTACGACCTCTACAAGACTGACTATCTTATCGTCGAAGTTTCTTACGGTATTGTGGTTTTGGATAAGAAGAAGCCACTTTTTACCGTCCTCCCACTTTTTTGAGACATTCTCGCATAGCGAAACGGTGGTCTCGTTATCAAGGTCTTCCCGGTAAAGATCTATGCTTTCCTTTACCTTTTCCAAGTCAAGTTGAAGCTTGGAGTAGTAATCGTTTACAAACACCATCTCGCAAATCATTCCGGCAAGAAGCACGGCGAAAACGGAAACAATAATAATCAGCTTTTTCATATTACCAGTTTCCCCCACCCGAAAGGCTAAGCCGAGTGCAAAACGCCTTATCGTACTTCGGCGCAAAAAACGCGTTGCCGTCCTGTCTGATATCCGCGTAGAGTACGTCCTTTACTTTAAGCTTCTTTTCTCGCAAAACTTTTTCTATATCGGCACGGTCCGCACCCGTCAATAAAAGGTTGTCCTCTTTTATTTTTCCGTCTACGACAAGCTCGATCGGAAGAAGGGGCTTTTGCGGCTGTTCTTCCTCGCTCGACGACTGCTGCTGCGGCTTTTCTACCACGCACAGCTTGCCGTTTGTTTCGAAAATAGCATAAGCAATCTCAGTAAAATCGACGTAACCTGCGGTACGCACCGCCTCTCTGAGGTCGTCGACGTTCATATTCATTTTGCAGAGCGCGTCGTACACTATTCCGTCGGGATTGATAACGATAATACTGTTACCGCTTAAAAGCTTTCGTACTTTCATCGATTTTCTCGATATGAACGACAGCACGATATGAAGCATGCCGAGCGTAACGATAGGCACCACGCCGCAATACAGCGGAATATACGGATCGTTCATGGGAATACAGGCGACCTCGGCGATAATAAGCGTAATAACAAGCTCAAACGGCTGCATTTCGCCTATCTGCCGCTTTCCCATAAGGCGGATTACGAAAAATACCACCACGAAAACTATAATCGATTTTAAAAATACCACAAACATGATGTTTGTAGTATTGCTTTTATCTGCGAAAATTATTATTTATAAAGTCCATTCCGTTACTTTTCCGTCGACGTAGTGCCAGTAACCGTACTCGGTATCGGTCGGCTCTTTTTCCGAATAGTACCTTGTTATGCGAATTATAAACTCGCCCCAGCCGCCCGACATTTTTACGTTTTTCAACTCGTCGGGAGTACCATAGTAATAAATCCTAGAAAAATCTCTGCAATAATCAAACGCACAGCGGCGAATTTCGCGCACGGACTTGCCTACTACGACATACTTCATGCCCGTGCCGAGGAAAGCGCCTACGCCTATAATCTCGATGTCGTTAAGCTCAACGCTCGTGATACTTTTACAAAGCTTAAACGCCAGCCTGTCTATAACCTTAACCCCACCGAGCTTTACCGAAGATAAGTTTTCGCAATTATAAAACGCGAGATTTTCTATCGCTTCGACTCCCGACCCGAAATCGACGGAGGTTATATCGGATTCGGCAAACGCAAACTTGAATATTTTGTAGCTTTTGCCGTGAAAATCCTTAGGCAATATAAGATCTTTTTCGTTCCCGAGGTATTCGAGTAAGTACGGCGTATCGTTTCTCTCGTCCACGCAAAAAACATAGTCGTCTATTATCTCGCGCGTCGGCTTTCCCTCGCGCGGCGAATAAACGTGCACGGCGTATAAAGCGATGTTTTGATGTTTTCCGCTTCCTGCCTTAATCTCCAAAACCGAATTATTACAAATATCGGCTATGCGGCACCTTTCAAACGCGTCGCGTCCGATATGCGTAAGGGCGGACGGAAGCTCTATGTACTTAATCATTTGGCAACCGAAAAACGCGCCGTTCTCTATGCGTTCAAGCCCGTCGGGAAGAGTAACTCTTTTAAGCTTTTCGCACCCCGAAAAAACGCAGGACTCAAGCGTTTTTATGCCGCTCGGCACGGTAAAGCTTATAATATCCGAACAGCTGAACGCGCCGCCGCCGATACGTACGGCATCAGGCGATATGTCGATGTGCGTAAACTTTGTTCCGTGAAACCCCTCCACCCCGATATCGACAAGGTTTTGCGTTCCGGTTATCTCGGTAAGATACATACAGCCGAAAAAGGCACGGTCGCCTACGCGCTCGAGTTTTCCGAACGTTATAGTGCACAGCGAATGGCACGCCCTAAACGCGTCCTCGCATACTACTACGACGGACGAGGCAATAACGCTTTCAAGATTAAAGCAGCAGTAAAACGCGCGGTAATCGAGCTCGGCGACTTCGTTAAGATCGACTTTTTTTACGATTTTGTTTTGCGCAAACGCCTCCGCGCCCACTTTTTTTATTCCGCTCGGTATAACTACCTCTTCGGCGTCGCCCGTGTATTTAACAAGTGTTTCGCCTTCTATTTTAAAAACTTCGTCGTTCATTTTAATCATAACACCTTTTTAAGATATTCGCCCGTTTTGCTTTCGGGGTTTTGCGCGACGCGCTCGGGTGTGCCGCACGCGACCACGGTGCCGCCGGCGTCGCCGCCGCTCGGTCCGAGGTCGATTATATAGTCGGCGCATTTAATAACGTCGAGGTTGTGTTCTATAACGACCACGGTGTTTCCGTTTTCCACAAGGCGGTCAAGAATGTCGATAAGCCGCTCGACGTCGGCGGAGTGAAGTCCGGTCGTCGGCTCGTCGAGAACGTAAAGGGTGTTGCTTGTGGAAACCTTGCTAAGCTCGGTCGCAAGCTTAACGCGCTGCGCCTCGCCGCCCGACAGCGTCGTAGCAGGCTGACCGAGCTTTATATAACCGAGACCTACGTCGAGAAGAGTGCCGAGCTTGCGTTTAAGCGTGGGGATATTTTTAAAGAATTCGTACGCCTCTTCAATCGTCATGTCGAGTACGTCCGCAATCGACTTGTCGCGATATTTTACTTGAAGCGTTTCCCTGTTAAACCGCTTTCCGTGGCACACGTCGCAGGGAACGTACACGTCGGGAAGGAAGTTCATTTCTATACGGATAATTCCGTCGCCCTCGCAGCTTTCGCATCTGCCGCCGCGCACGTTAAACGAAAATCTGCCCGAATTGTAGCCGCGTTCCTGCGCCGCAGGAGTTTCGGCAAACAAATCCCTTATCGTCGCCATTGTGCCGGTGTAAGTCGCAGGGTTGGATCTCGGCGTACGCCCTATCGGGCTTTGGTCGATGTTAATAACCTTGTCTATCTTGTCAAGCCCGTCTATCCCCTCGCACTTACCCACGCGCTGCTTGACCGAGTTGAACATATTGGCGGCGGCAGGATAAAGCGTCTGATTGATAAGCGACGACTTGCCGCTGCCCGACACGCCGGTAACAGCGGTAAACACGCCGAGCGGAATTTTTACCGTAACGTTTTGAAGGTTGTTTTCCGCCGCGCCGCGCACCGTTATGCACTCGTCGAAAAGCCGCCGTTTATCGGGAACGCGGATTTTGCGCTCGCCGGACAAAAATTTCCCGGTAGCCGAGCCGGATTTGATTATATCGTCTACCGTGCCGGTAGCAACCACCTCTCCGCCGTGGACGCCTGCGCCGGGGCCGATATCCACAATGTAGTCTGCGGAACGCATGGTGTCCTCGTCGTGCTCTACTACGATTAACGTGTTGTCGAGATCTCTTAAATGCTTTAATGTGTCGATAAGCTTTTGGTTGTCGCACTGGTGAAGTCCTATACTCGGCTCGTCGAGGATATAAAGCACGCCCGAAAGCCCCGAGCCTATCTGCGTTGCAAGCCTAATCCTTTGCGCCTCGCCGCCCGACAGAGTTTGCGCGCTTCGGGACAGCGTGAGGTAGTCAAGCCCCACGTCGATTAAAAAATCGAGGCGCGCGCGAATTTCTTTAAGCACGCGCTCTGCGATTAACGCCTTGCTCTCGGAAAGAGTAATCCCGTCGAAAAACGCGCGCAGGTGCCTTATGGGCAGCGAGCATAATTCGTCTATGTTCTTGCCGTTTAATCTAACTGCGAGCGCTTCCTTTCTTAACCGTTTTCCGCCGCAGTCGGGGCACGGCTGAGAGTTGGTAAAGCGGCTTATGCGCCAGCGCACGCCGTCGCTCGAGGTTTCGGCAAGCCGCCTTTCGAGAAAAGGAACCATGCCCTCGTAGGAAACGCGCTCGCTTCTGTGGTAGTGCCCGGTCGTGTACTCTACGACGAGAGGCTCGTCCGTCGCGTACAAAACAATATCCTGCACCTCTTTTTTAAGCTTTTTAAAGGGCGTGGAAAGCGAAAACTTGTACTTTGAGGCAAGCGCGTTCATGCAATGCTCGAAGTGCGGCGTGCTGTCGAGCTGGCCGCTGTCGAGAAGGTCGCGGATAGAGCTGTTTTCAAAGAAGAGAAGCTCGGGATCGACCTTAGTCAAAAACCCGAGACCCGAGCAAGTCGGGCACGCGCCCCACGGACTGTTAAACGAAAACAGCCGCGGCTCTACCTCGGACAGCGACAGTCCGCAGTTTCCGCAAGTGTATTTTGTGTTAAACAGCACCTCTTTGTCGTCGTAAAAAGCGATAACAAGCCCGTCGGACAGCTTTATCGCCGTTTCCACCGAGTCGGTAAGGCGCTGCTGAATTCCCTTTTCTATAACGAGCCTGTCAACGACGACAGATATGTCGTGCTTAGAATTTTTGTCGAGCTTAATTTCCTCGTCGAGCGTGTACAGCACGCCGTCCACGCGCATACGCGAGTAACCCGACTTTTTAAAGTCCTCGAACAGCTTGACGTATTCCCCTTTTTTGCCGCGAATTACCGGCGAAATAATCATGACGCGGCTGCCCTCGGGAAGCTCGCAAATCTTATCGACTATCTGGTCTACGGTCTGCTGGTGGATTTCCGCGCCGCAGTTATAGCAGTACACGTCGCCCACGCGCGCAAACAGAAGTCTCATATAGTCGTAAATTTCGGTAACGGTGCCCACGGTCGAGCGCGGATTGCGCCCCGTCGTTTTTTGGTCGATGGATATTGCCGGCGACAGTCCGTCTATGCTGTCTACGTCCGGCTTGTCCATCTGCCCGAGGAATTGACGCGCATACGAAGACAGCGATTCCACGTATCTTCTTTGACCTTCCGCAAAAATCGTGTCGAAGGCAAGCGACGTTTTGCCGCTGCCCGAAAGTCCGGTAAACACGACAAGTTTATTTTTGGGCACGGTGAGGTTGATGTTTTTCAGGTTGTTTTCCCTCGCGCCTTTTATTATGATTTCGTTTTTATTGTCTTTCATGTCAATCCTCGTTAACTACTTTTTGCCTGAGCCTTTGGTCTTAGACATATCGCGCATAAGCTCTTTTAGCTCGGCAATCTTATCGCGGTACGATATAGCCGTTTCGAAGTCAAGCTCTTTACTCGCCGCATTCATGAGCGAACGCAGTCTTTCAAGCTCTTTGTTAATATCTTTAAGCTCGACCTTTTCGTCCTTTTTGGTTATTTCTATCGTGTTTTTAATGGGCTTGATTATCGTCTTTGGCGTAATTCCGTTTTGTCTGTTATACTCGAGCTGAATAGACCTTCGCTCTTCCGTTTCGTCGATGGCGCGGCGCATAGAGCCGGTAATCGTATCGCCGTACATAATTACCCTGCTCTCGCTGTTTCGGGCGGCGCGGCCTATCGTCTGAATAAGCGACGTATCCGAGCGCAAAAAACCCTCCTTGTCGGCGTCGAGAATAGCTACCAGCTTGACCTCGGGAATATCGAGACCCTCGCGCAAAAGGTTTATACCCACTATAACGTCAAAGTCGCCGCGCCGAAGCGCGTTAATAAGCGACACGCGTTCCATAGTGTCTATATCGCTGTGCAGGTACTTTACCTTAACGCCCTGCTCGGCGAGGTAATCGGCAAGGTTTTCGCTCATTCGCTTGGTGAGCGTCGTAACGAGCACTCGGCCGCCGGAAGCAACCGTATCTTTAATCTCGGTGAGGAGATCGTCAATCTGACCTTTGGTCGGCTTTACGGTAACGGGCGGATCGACAAGCCCGGTCGGACGAATTACCTGCCGCGTTACTTTTCCGCCGGTTAAATCCAGCTCGTAAGGCCCGGGCGTTGCGGAAACGTACACCACCTGTCCGACGCGCGCGCGAAACTCGTCAAACTTAAGCGGACGGTTGTCGAAGGCGGCGGGAAGCCGAAATCCGTAATCGACGAGCGCTTTTTTGCGCGACCTGTCGCCGTTATACATGGCGCGAAGCTGCGGAATAGTCATGTGGCTCTCGTCGATGAACATTAAAAAGTCGCTCGGAAAGTAGTCGAGAAGCGTAAACGGCGGCTGACCGGGAAGGCGCCCGTCGAAGTATCTCGAATAGTTTTCTATACCCGAGCAGTAGCCTATTTCCTTCATCATCTCCACGTCGTAGCGTACGCGCTCGCCTATGCGCTGCGCTTCTATCAGCTTGCCGTTATCGGTAAAAAACTTTACCTGCGCCTCGCAGTCCGCTTCTATCCTCTCAATGGCTTGCAGCATTGTCGCGTGCTCTACCGCGTAGTGGCTTGCCGGAAAAATCGCGGCGTGTTGAAGCCTTGATACGATATTCCCGGACACTATGTCAAACTCGCTCAATCCGTCTATTTCGTTGCCGAAAAACTCCACTCTTATTCCGTGCTCGGACATGCTCGCCGGGAAAATATCTACGGTGTCGCCGCGCACTCTGAAGTTTGTGCGTTCAGGCGCAAGGTCGTTGCGCTTATAGTTAATTTCGACAAGCCGTGATATAAGCGCGTCGCGCGACAGCTTATCGCCCGGTCGAACGGACACCGCAAGCCTGTAATATTCCTCTGGCGCGCCCAGACCGTAAATGCACGACACGGACGCTACGACAAGCGTATCGCGCCTCTCGTGAAGCGAGCACGTCGCGCTGTGGCGAAGCTTATCGATCTCGTCGTTTATCGCGAGGTCTTTTTCTATATAGGTGTCTGTGGACGGAATGTACGCCTCCGGCTGGTAGTAGTCGTAGTACGACACGAAAAACTCGACGCGGTTTTCGGGGAAGAACTCGCGAAACTCGTTACAAAGCTGCGCGGCGAGCGTCTTGTTATGCGCAAGAACAAGCGTCGGGCGCTGAACGCGCTCGATTACGTTTGCCATAGTAAAAGTCTTGCCGCTGCCGGTAACGCCTTTAAGCACCTGCGCCGCAAGCCCGTCCTCTAAGCCCGTCGCTATCTCGTCTATCGCCTGCGGCTGGTCGCCGGTCGGCTTATACGCACTGTTAATCTTAAACTTCATACGCTCTTTCCCTGAAACTATTGCCGTATATTATACCATTTCCACGCCCCTAATGTCAATTATTTAACGGGACGAACAAAGTACCGTAACAGAAACCGATTTTTACGCAAAAAAATAACAGCATTTTAGCACAAAAAAAGAAACGAGCTTGGTAAGTATCTAACCGTAGTTGTTAGTAACCATCCAGTCGTATCTCGTTTCTGTAATTATTATACGCTTGTTAGCGGTAAAAATCAAGCGTTTTACGCAAAAAAAAGAGTTACAGCTCCGCCCCGAAGGCTATGCCTTGCTATGCAAGGTCGAAGTAACTCTTTATAAATTTTATACTTTCATCTTTAAAATGTCAAGCGTATTCGCCGCATAAAATAATGTAAAAATTACACCGCAATACAACCTGCAATCGTCAAAAAAAAGACAAAAAAGAGTTGCAGTTCGACCCGTTCGGTCATTCCCACAAGTTTGTGGGGTGCAAAGCAACTCGTAAGTTTATTATATATTACTTTTTATAAAAAATCAAGCCTTTTATGCAAAAAAATCGCAGGCATGTTACTTTAAGCTCCTGCGATTGAAAGAAAGATATTTACTTTCTTTCCTGTGATATTAACGACGGACGTGTACGCCTTGCGCTTTAAGCTCAAAAGTCCTTGGGGGAAATCGTCGTTCCTGCTTGTTATTATAAACTATTTTTTTGTAAAAATCAAGCGCTTTACACAAAAATAACAGCATTTTAGCACAAAAAAAGATAGCCTTGATAAGTAACTTGTCAGCGCAAGTACCACTCACGAGAGATTGTAGTAATCTCATGACTATCTTGTAATTATTATACACTTGTTGGCGGTAAAAATCAAGCGCTTTACGCAAATAGAACAGCATTTTTAGCATAAAAAAAGAAAGTGCCACGAGCTTTACGCTTCTTTCCGTGGGGGCTCCAAGGACGAAAGCTATAAACGCTAACACCGAGCCAAACACTTTCTGTTTGTTATTATACTCCCATGCTTATAAAAAATCAAGCGTTTTACGCAAAAAATCATATACATAATTACAATAAAGAAAAGATAAAAAAGCACGAAAAAAGGCTTGAAAAACAAGCCTTTTAAAGCGTGGTATCATCGTATTATTTTCACGGTAAGCCAACCGAGAAAAAGTAGGTTCGTTGTCGGTTATAGCTACGACACCATACGCGCAGAATTATACGCGTCGGTATTTTTATTCCGTGCGCCGCTCGTGGCGGAAAACCGAAAAAGCGAAATCAGCCCAGCGCTTCGAGCTCGGAACGAAGCTTCCTTAAATTGGAACGCGCAAGGTCGATAAGCTGCGAGTAAACACGGAAGTATTCGGCGTCGGCATTGTCGGGCGACTTGTGTTCCAAAAATGCTTGAAGAATAGCGCTCTGGGAACGGTTACGCTTTTTTTCGAGCGATTCGATTTCCGCTTCGGCTTCCTCTATTGCCTTTTTTAAGTCTCTCTTCTTAGACATTGTTCTCTCCTTTTATCTTGTGATTAAAGCTTGGAAATGGCTGCGGCGACGACCGCAAAGTTAGCCTTAACTTCCTCGTAGAGCTTTTTAGCCTCGTCGGAGATGGCGTCCTTTCCCCTAAGCTCGTCGGTAAGCGCGTTAGCCGATACGGCCAGCTTGTCGAGCGATAAGTTAAGGCATATACCTTTAAGCGTGTGCGATGCGCGGAACGCGGTGGGCGCGTCGCCCGACGCCATTGAGGTTTCAAGCTCGGTAATGCACGGATCGGTAGGAACGCGCGACAGGAATCTTACAATTCTCTCGTCGCTGCGAAGTCTCCCGACAACGGAATCGTAATTTCCGTCCATTTCGTCGTAACATTCTTTTACTGTCATTTTTTATCTCCTTTTTTGTCCTTCGACGTAGCCGACTTTAAAAGTCCTTTCATGCTATCG
This sequence comes from Clostridiales bacterium, assembly GCA_022508485.1. GTDB lineage: Bacteria > Bacillota > Clostridia > Christensenellales > Pumilibacteraceae > Anaerocaecibacter. The sequence goes on from JAFLVD010000021.1 coordinate 28,383, forward strand.
TCGTAAAAACCGTATGCCTGTTTGGAACTCTTTTTGACCGAGTACATAGCGACGTCCGCCATGCTGAGCAGCAAATCGTAATCGAACGGTGTGCCGTTCACGCATGCAACGCCCATACTGATCGAAACGTTGCACGAATCGACCGGACCGGAAACGCCATTATAGATACGTTCGGTAAGCATTGCTATTTCGTCGGCGTATTCGTCGGTAAATTCGAGGAATATGAGGAACTCGTCGCCGCCCATTCTCGCCGCGATATCCGAGCTACGAATGTTGTTCAGTATTCTGTACGCGACCTCTTGTATAACCTTGTCGCCGAACGCATGACCGAAGTTGTCGTTAATGTGCTTAAAGTCGTCTATATCGACAAACATAAGCGCATATTTGTTTTTCGTCTCGGCATTAAGGAACTGAGTTATGTGCTTGCGCGCCGCCGCCTTGTTGTAAAGACCGGTCATGGGATCGCGCTCGGCACGACGCTCGAGCTTTTTCATGGTTGTGGTTTCTTCGTCGACGTCTATAATCTTGCAGATTGCGCCGTCAAGCTCGGGGTTTTCCTCGCCTACCCACAGCGCCTTACCGATAACCTTGTACCATTTTTTGCCGGTGCCGGTATCAAGCTCCATCTGCTTGGAAACCACGTCGTGAGTCGGATTGGTGTTTTTAAGCGCGTCGACAAAGTCCTCGAAGTACTTTTTGGGGAACACCGCGCACCAGGCGGCGTTCTCGCGCGGATTGACTATCGTCGACGGAAGGTCGAGCGATTCCGCACTCCAGTCTGACAGCTTAACCATTTCGGGCGAGAACACGCACTCGAACATTATTTCGTGCGAGATGTCCGAAAGGTGCTTAAACTTTAACCGCTCGTGCTCGAGCTGCTTTACCATGCGACGGGTAACGTCCGATCCCTCGCTGTTGGAAAACAGCTGCTGAATGGTGTCGTTAATGTCGGCCTGGGTCATTTCGCCGTACGAGGCCATTTTGAGCGTGTCCTCAAGCTCGCCGCTTATTGCGAGCAGGCATTCGAGAAGCTCGGGGTTAAACGCGCCGCACTCGCCGTTACAAATCATTTGGATAGCCTTTTCGGGCGGCAGCGAATCTTTATAGCAGCGTTTGCTCGTGAGTGCGTCGTAAACGTCGGCTACCGACACGACCTGCGCCTCGATAGGTATTTCGTCGCCTACAAGCTTATCGGGGTAACCCCTGCCGTCGTAGCGCTCGTGGTGCCAACGGCAAATGGCGTAGCTTACTTGGATAAGGTCGTTTTCGCCCTCGATAGGGATTGTTTTGAGCATTTCGCCGCCCTCTACCGTGTGGCGCTTCATTATCTCAAACTCTTCGGGGGTAAACCTGCCCGGTTTATTAAGTATCTCGCTCGGCACCGAAATTTTGCCTATGTCATGAAGCGCCGATGCGGTTGCTATAAGTTTTATTCTTGCCGGTGTGAGCGGATATTTATCCGACTTTTTGGCAAGCTCTTTTAAAAGCCTTTCGGTAATCGTGCGAACGTGCAGAACGTGAAGTCCGCTCTCGCCGTTTCGGAATTCGACGATGTGCGAAAGAATTTCTATCATAAGGTTGTTGTCTTTTTCCTTTTGATAGATCTGATCGGACAGCATTTCCTGCATTTCCTTTTGCTTAATCGACATCATAAAGTTGCTTGCAACGCGGTGCTTTACGGTTCGCTCGTCAAAAGGTCTGTTTATGTAGTCGATTGCGCCGAGGTCGTAGGCGTGGTCGATGTACGCGCCGCCGCTCTCCGCGGAAATCATAATAACGGGAATAGTCTCGATCCAGCCGTTTTTGTTCATCGCGGCGAGAACCTCGAATCCGTCCATCTCCGGCATAACTATGTCAAGAAGCATAAGGGAAATATCCACCCCGTGCTCGTGAAGTATCGCCATAGCCTGCATTCCGTTTTCCGCCTCGATAATGTTGTAATCCTCGAACAGAATATCGGAAAGAAGGAGTCGGTTCAGCTCGGAGTCGTCGACTATTAAAATATTTTTCTTTTTAGGTTGCATAAAAAAATCGCCTTCCCTACCTATGTAAGTTACAGTCTACCACAAATGCCCGAAAATAGCAAGTATTTATGTAAAATTCCCGTTCTTTTTTATTTTTATTTTAATATGCGGCATGACGTAAATATTGAACGGCAATCAATGTTTTGCCTTGACTGAAAAATAAAAATGTATTATAATAATAAAAAAACCGCTGCCTATAAGTTTTTACCGAGGTGAAAATGAAAAACTATTACCGCATTTTACAAGTACGACAAAACGCAACCGAAGAGGAAATAAAGCGGCAATTCCGCGTGCTCGCGAAAAAATATCACCCCGACAGAAACGTGGGCAATGCGGAGGCGGCGGAAATCTTCAAAGACGTCGAAGAAGCGTACAAGGTCCTTACCGACCCTGCCTCGCGCAAGCTTTTCGACAGTGCGTTCAGGCTTGAAGAAGCGGAAAAATCGCGTATTAAGCACGGCAGAGCCGCCCCCACGTTCGTAGCCCCCACGCCGAGCATCGGCCTCGCCATGAAAAACCTTCTCACCCTCGGCTTTAACGACGGCTACGACGCCGGTTACGATTCGGCGGTAAACGAGGACTACGCGGCGGTAGGAATCGACACGGACGAGGTGGAAGAGCTTCGCCGCGAGTGCGCAAGGCTTACCGCCGAGCTTACAAAAGCCCAAAACGGCATAGCGGCGGCAGAAAAGCGCGCAAAACAGGAAGCGGAACGAGTATCGGTGCTTCAAGAAAAAATCGACTGGATTAAATCGGCCACCAAAACGGACGTCGGCAAAGTAAGCGACTCCGTTTCGACTAAGGCGGCAGAGCTTGTAAAGCAAATAAAAAAACTTCTCGCCGAACACTCCGATTCGATTAAAAACGGCGCGCCTGCCCTATCTATCGCACAGCAGGACCGCAGAAAGGAAATACGCGAGTTTCTTATCAACGTCGAAAGCAGAATCGAACTTGCCGAAAAAGAGCTTTCCGCAATGCGAGCGGCGGAGGACCAAAAGCGCAAGCTTGTGGACGCGGACGCCTACTTTAAAACAATGGACGAGCTGGCGGAAGCGTGGGCAAAAAAGGTTCAAGCGGACAAAAAGCTCGCACGCCCGACAAAGTACGGCGAGCTGGGGCTTTTGATTTGGGCGACGGACGAGGAAATTAAGGAAGCGTTCGCCCGTATAGAAAAACGGTACGCCGGCGACGCAAGCGAGCAAGGTATGCAAAAGCTGGCGCGCGCAAGGGACGCGTTTTACACCCTTACCGATCCGCAGTCTCACGCGGCCTATAACCTTTCGATCGGCTACACAACCGACATAATTCTCGCAGAACGCCGACTTATTGCCGAAAACGAACGCAGGATAGAAGAACACCGCAAAAAGCTGGAAGAGCGCGCCTTCTGGTCAAGGTTCGACGTACTCTATGACCAGGCGCTTCGCGGCGAGCCGGAGGCGCAAAACGAGCTTGGCGAGCTGTACTTTAACGGCAGCGTATTGGATAGAGACTACGCGCGCGCGTATTATTGGTTTCGCGAAGCGTTCGAGGCTCACCTCCCTGCCGCGGTGTACAACCTCGGCGTATGCTACCGAGACGGCCTCGGCACCTACAAAAACGAATCGCTCGCGCAGTCGCTGTTTCTTCAAGCAAAGCTTTTAGGCTACGCCGGCCCCAAAAAGAAAAAGTAATTTGTATTACAGCAAAAAACGAGGCTTTCGCCTCGCTTTTTTTTGCGTTAAGAGCAGTTAAAACTTATATGTACGGTAAATTTCCTCAACCTGCTCTTCCGTCGAGAAGCCGACCGATCCGCCGTCGTGGCGAATTTTGAGCGCGGTGAAAATTTCAGCCTTTTTTATCGCTTCGAGTGCGCCGCACCTATTGTAGTAATGGATAAACGCGGAAAACAGCGCGTCGCCTGCACCGACCGTATTTACCACGCCGCCGAGGTCGACCGCCGGAAGCTCGGTATATGCGTCGTAAGCGCGCTCGTACATAATAACGCCGTCGGAACCGAGCCCGATAACGATAATCTTGGCGGAATACTCGTTTTTAAGCTTTTCGAGAAAATCGCGCGGCGAACCGAGTATTTCCTCGTCGCTCAAAAACAGAATATCTGCGTACGACATAAAATCTCGGTTAAACGGGTCGAAAATATCGCTTAGCACGTGAACGTCGGTCGCAATCGTTTTTCCTGCCGCCTTTGCGATAGGCAGAAGCGAACGGTTAAAATTGATATTGCACAGCACGCACATATCGGAACGCTCTATCGCGTCGAAAACGCTTTTCGCGTCGCCGTAGGTATGGTCTTGAATGTCTTTAAGATCGCAGTAAATCTGCCGCCTGCCGCCGCTGCCCGGCTCGTATAAAACGACGGAAACTGGCGTTCTGTCGAGGTAATCGAAAACACAATTACGCGAAACGCCCTTATCGTCAAGCTCGTTTATTATTCTTTGCGCCTCGTTGTCCTTGCCGATAAGCGACGCGAAAACAACCTCGTCCCCCAACGTTTTAACCGCCTTCGAAATATTATACCCCACGCCCGATACGGTGGAGTTAATACCGAAAAACGGATAGTCTATCGGATAATACGTTACGGGAAAGGATCTTATTTTAAGGTTGGTCTCCACGTTAATAAGACCGGACACAAACAGCTTCATCTTTTGACCTCTTGTTATTACTTAATCGGCACTACACATAATAGCACTTTTAGTTGCGTTTGTCAATAGCGAAAAACGCTTGCCAAGCAAAAAAGCACGCGATAAAAAACTATTGACAAACTTTTCGGCGTGCGCTATAATAAACCATACGCATAAAATTTCGGAGGAAAAAATGGAGAAAATAGAACTCGGCAAACTTTTTAAAGACGGCGGCGTTCAAATAACGCTTCGCCGCTCTACCTTTGACAGGCTTCAAATTAAGCCCGGCGTCAACTACCGCGGTAAAACCCAGGACGAAGTCTTTTTCCAAAAGCAGGAAGGGTCCGTCGCGGAATTCGAGGTTGTCCGCCGCATGGACTTCGAGCCGGAAGGCGTTTTTGAGATAACCGTCGTTTACAACGTGCGCCGCAATCTCGCCGACGAGTACGTCAACGGCGAAGTCGATTTCCGCGACCTGCTCAAAAAGCTCACCGCGGACGAATTCAACGCGCTTTGCGGCAACGTATTTTCCGCAATGTCGCTCATGATAGCGCAGTACACGCAGGTAAGCAACGGCGTGCCTATGATTTCTCCGCCCGTATACTGCGGAGTCGCGGCAAAGCCCCAGGGCGCGCAGTAAAATTTAATTTGCCTTTTATCCCTACCCTTTCGGTAGGGATTTTTTATTGGAAAAAATTTTAAAGCCGACAAGCGCACCCTTCGCGGCGCGGAATATGTCGAAAAAATACATAACAAACACGGTTCGCGCAAAAACTATGCGTATATAACTTCAAAAAAAGGAGACAATTCATGGAGTACAAAATCGAGGTGAACGAAATTTTGGACGGCATACTTAAAAACAATGCGGCGCGTTACGGAAAAAGCGTTCCCGAACTAATCGCCGAATTATTGAGTCGCTACCTTATCGACGCGCATATAATGGACCAGAGCAAGCTTTGGGAAGACGGCATAAACGAGTGCGCCGAAATCAATCTCGATTGGGCGAATCTTTAACGGCAAAAAAGTACCGCTTTATATAGCGCAGCGCTTTATGCGCGGTACTGAAGGAGAAATTTGTGCCTAACTTTAAACGCGGAGAGATATATTATGCGGATTTAAGCCCCGTTATAGGCTCAGAGCAAGGCGGAGTGCGCCCGGTGCTTATAATCCAAAACGACGTCGGCAACAAGTTTTCGCCGACCGTTATCGTCTGCGCGGTTACAAGTAGAATTACTAAGGCGAAGCTTCCCACCCACGTGGAAGTTCCGTCGGGCATGTTCGGGCTTAATAAAGATTCTGTCATACTTCTCGAACAAATGCGAACGCTTGATAAACGCAGGCTGAAAGCGCGCGTCGGCGAGGTGGACGCGGAAGCAATGCGGCGCATAGAGCGCGCTACGCTCATATCGCTCGGATTCGTATAAAAAAAGCTCTCGGTTGCGGTGTATTTCATAGGGATTTATCCGTGGACGAAAAAA
>JAFLVD010000022.1 GCA_022508485.1 Clostridiales bacterium
TTTCGACCGAAGCGAGCTTGCGAGCGAAGCGGAGAAATCTAGGCGTAGCCGCACAACTTGTTATTATTTTTCACTTTGCGTCCGCCTGGATTTCTCGACAAGCTCGGAATGATGTTCGGCGCGGTAAAACTCTTTGCTATTGACTTATAGTAAGGCGTGTGGTATAATTTATAAAACGCAATTCCTTTGCGCGGAGTTGAGTATGGCGATAAGCGATTTCGAGTTTCAATTAAACGACACAGGGTACACGGCAGGACAATACGGCGGAAAGGATACGCACGTTACAATCCCGTCGAGCTACAACGGCAAAAAAGTAACCGCCGTGGGTAAGTGGGCTTTCTACTATAAAAATGACGTAAAGTCTGTAACAATCCCAGGCTCTGTTACTCGGATTGAAGATTTTGCGTTTAAAATCAGCGGCCTAACAAGCATCGCTATTCCCGATTCGGTTAGTTACGTCGGGCAAAACGCGTTTGAGGGGTGTCTCGACCTTAAATCCGCCAAGCTTCCGCGCGGACTGAAACGAATAGCGAGATACACGTTTTGGCAGTGCGCGCTCGAAAGCATTGTAATTCCCGACTCTGTAACGGTAATCGAGGACCACGCCTTTTACGAGTGTAAAAGTCTTACAAGCATAACCATTCCATCCTCTGTAAAGGAAATCGGCGACAGTGCGTTTTTATATTGCCACGGTCTTACTCGGGCGCACTTCGAAAGCCCCGACGGCTGGTACCTTGCCGAGCGCGAAGAGGACGACTACGGTCAGGATCTCGACGGCGATGACCTTGCCTATCCCAAAGAGGCGGCAAAGCTTTTAACAAAACCGTTTCGCTTCCGAAACTATTGGAAACGGCGGTAGAACTTTTTCAGTAAGATAATTAAACCCTTGCTTCGGCAAGGTCTTTTTATAGTGCAAATTTACGCTCGAAAACAGTATACAATTCAATCGGAATATGTTACAATAAAGGTAAGAATTTTAAGAGTGTATAAGGAACGAGATAAATGATTACCGTTTCAAACGTAAAACTTCAATTCGGGGCGAGAGTGCTGTTCGAAAACGTCAACCTCAAGTTCACCCCCGGCAACTGCTACGGAATAATAGGGGCGAACGGCGCCGGAAAATCCACGTTTTTAAAGCTTCTGTCGGGCGGTATCGAGCCGAGCAAGGGCGAGATAATAATAGGCAAGGGCGAGCGTATGTCCGTCCTCGAACAAAACCAAAACGCCTACGACGATTACACCGTCAGAGAGGCTGTTATTTGCGGTCATAAAGAGCTTGCTTCCCTTCGCGTTAAGCGCGACGAACTGTACGGCAAAGGCGAGCTTACAGACGAGGAAAACGAGCTTATCATCGAGTACGAAACGCGCTACGGCGAGCTGGGCGGCTACGAGGCGGAAATAAACGCGGAAAGCCTTCTAAACAACATCGGCATAGACCAGGCGCTTTTCGATACGCCTATGTCCGAGGTCGAGCCTAAAATCAAAGTCAAAGTTCTAATTGCGCAAAGCCTTTTCGGCGACCCCGACATTCTTCTTTTCGACGAGCCGACCAACAACCTCGACATTAAAACGGTGCGCTGGCTTCAAGAGTATATAAAGACGCTCGAAAACGCGACGGTAATTATCGTGTCGCACAACCGCCATTTTCTTAACCAGGTTTGCACGCACATTCTCGACGTGGACTACAACGCAATCAATCTGTTCGTTGGTAACTACGACTTCTGGTACGAGTCCAGCCAGCTCATTCTTCGTCAGCAGCGCGAGGCGAACAAAAAGGCGGAAGCGCGAATAAAAGAATTAAAAGAGTTTATCGCGCGCTTTTCCGCAAACGCGAGTAAGAGTAAGCAGGCGACAAGCCGAAAGCGCGAGCTTGACAAAATAGAAATAACCGACATAAAACCGTCGTCGCGTAAATATCCTTATATCGACTTCAAATTCGAACGCGACCCCGGCAACGATATTCTTCGCGTAGAAAAGCTCACCAAAGCCGGGTTTTTCGAGGACGTATCCTTTTCTGTGGGGCGCGACGACAAGATAGGCTTTTTGACCGACGAGCAGCGCACGATTGCCGAGCTGTTCGACTGCATATTCGGCGAGAGCAAGCCCGACTCGGGAAGAGTTATTTGGGGCAAGAACATGCGTCCTGCGTACATGCCGCAAAACTACGACAAATACTTCGACGGTTGCGAGCTGTCGCTCGTCAAGTGGATAGACCAGTGGTCGGAAAACCACGAGCAGGAATATTTAAGGTCGTGGCTCGGCAGACTTCTGTTTTCGGGCGACGAGGCGTTAAAGCAGGCCGGAGTATTATCGGGCGGAGAAAAAGCGCGGTGCATGCTTGCGCGAATGATGCTTCTTTCGCCGAATTTTCTTATCTTCGACGAGCCTACCAACCACCTCGACCTCGAGAGCATAACTTCGCTCAATAAGGGCATGATTAACTTTAAAGGCCCCGAGCTTTTTATCTCGGCGGACGAGGAAATCATGTCTACGGTATCTAACCGCATAATAATAATAGAGAACGGCAAAAAGGTGTACGACAGGCCGGTAACCTACGACGAATACATTTCAACGCTCTGATTTTGTTGACGAAACCGATTCGAGAGGTTATAATTATTATATGATCGATTTAGCAATTAACGGCGTAGTTTTACGCGTAAACAACAAGGCGCTCGGCACCGTCGGCGAGATCCCCGTGCTCGGTAAAACGCTTAACGAGTGGGTTGGCGCAATAATGCGCGCACCGTATAAAATTCTCGAGTGGTCGGCGGTTATCAATATGGTAGAGCCGCTTCGCGCCGCGGTCGACAAGAGCAAGCCCGTTACCGTAGTGCTGTTTGCCGACACTCCGCTTATCGGTCAGGAAACGGTTTCCGCGGCGATTAAAGCGCTTATGGAAAGCAGCGGCGGCGCGCTCGCGCTTCCTCGCGGCTACCTGTTTAAAACGAGCTATCTTTTCGAAACGGAAACGCTGTTCCTTAAAGCTCAACCGGCGGACGGACAGTTTACCGCCGTTACCGATTCCGAGTCGCTCACAAAGGTTTCGGACGAGCTGCGCAGACGCATTATCCGCTACCATTCCACGGGCGGAGTAATTTTTACCGACGTTAAAAATACATACGTCGATTGCGACGCGATTATAGAGAGCAAAACGGTTATCGAACCGTACAACTTTATTAAGGGTAAAACGATTATTAAATCGGGCGCACATATCATGCCCGGCAACTATATCGAAAACAGCATTATCGGGCGCGGCGCTACCGTGGACAGCTCGAGATTGTTTAACAGCTCGGTGGGCGTGGAGTCGCATATCGGGCCGTTTGCGTACCTTAGACCCAATTCGGTTGTGGGAAACCGCTGCCGCATAGGCGATTTTGTCGAGCTTAAAAACTGCGTTATCGGCGACGGAACGAAAATCTGTCATCTTTCGTATGTGGGCGACGCCGAGCTCGGCAGGGACTGCAACGTAGGCTGCGGAGTCGTGTTTGCCAACTACGACGGAAAAAACAAGTACAAGTCGCTCGTCGGCAACCGCGTGTTTATCGGGTCCAACGCGAATATCGTGGCGCCCGTTACGATAGAGGATAGGGCGTTTATCGCGGCCGGTTCGACCATTACGAAGTCGGTGCCGGCGCAGGCTCTTGCGGTCGCTCGCGCGCGCCAAGCGCTTATACCCGATTGGAAGGGTAACGTTTACGCGCCGGTGGCGGAAAGCGTTCAGCCCGAGCCGAGTGAAATGCCGCGCAGGGCGGTCAGCTTTTCGGACGGCATAATCGACGGCGAGGACAATCCACTTTAAGAAATATCGGCGTAAAGCCGTAAAAAATTCGGAGGAAACCAATGATAGCTCACGGCAACAAGATTAAGCTCTTTTGCGGAAACGCATGCAGACAGCTTGCGACGGAAATCGCCTCGCGGCTCAAAATGCGCCTGTCGGACGCGGAAGTCGGCAAGTTCAGCGACGGCGAAATTTCGGTATCGTTAGGCGAGTCGGTGCGCGGCTGCGACGTGTTTGTTATACAGTCCACGTCCATGCCGACAAACGACAACCTTATGGAACTTCTCGTTATGATCGACGCGCTTAAACGCGCCTCCGCCGGTCGCATCACCGCAGTTATGCCGTACTTCGGCTATGCGCGCCAGGACAGAAAAGCGCGTGCGCGCGACCCCATTACCGCAAAGCTTGTTGCCGACCTTATAACCTCTGCCGGCGCGGACAGAATACTTACAATGGACCTTCACGCGTCGCAGATACAGGGCTTTTTCAATATTCCCGTAGATCACCTCTTGGGCGTGCCGGTTCTTGCCAAAGCGATTGCGGACGAGCAGTTCATTAAAGAGGCGGGGGACGACCTCGTCGTGGTTTCGCCCGACGTCGGCTCGGTGGGCAGGGCGCGACAAATGGCGCAGAAGCTTAACAAAACGCTTGCCATCGTCGACAAGCGTAGGCCCAAAGCCAACGTTATGGAAGTTATGAACATAATCGGCGACGTTAAGGGCAAGCGCTGCCTTATTGTCGACGATATGATTGATACCGCAGGCACCATTACCCAGGGCGCCAAAGCGCTCGTCGAAGTGGGCGGCGCGACCGACGTGTACGCGTGCTGCACCCACCCCGTAATGAGCGGCCCGGCAATAGAGCGGCTGTCCGATTCGGTTATCAAAAAGCTGTTTATTCTCGACACGATAGAGCTTCCCGAGGAAAAGAAGATAGACAAGTTTATCTCCGTTACGGTCGCGCCTATCTTTGCGGAGGCTATCGCCGCAATCTTTGCCGATCTTCCCGTATCCAAGCTCTTCGTTTGATAGGGTGGAAAAATGCCGTCGTATTCGTAACGGAATAATTGTGTTTTAAGTTAAAGGCGACGGAAAAGTTTTTTTCGTTGCCTTTTAAATAATTAAGCTTTAATTAAGGTTAATGTGTTAAAATTGTTTTAACAAAAGGAGATTTATTATGAAAAAGAATTTAATTGCTATTTTGCTTGCCGTGATGATGTGCTTCGCGTTTGCGGCATGCACCCAGACAGAAGAAAATCCCGACGACGGTACGAAGCTTCCCGATACCGAAATCGGCGGTGAAAAAGACCCCGACGATGACCCTTCGGAAACCGATAAAGGCTTTACCGTTACGTTCGAGTGCGACGACCACGTTACCGTTTACGTTTACGAAACGCAGGATATGTCGGGCGCAGGAGTCAAGACCGATACTGCATACTCGCGCGACAGCGAGACGGGTGAGCCGCTCGGCGACGGAAACGGACAGGTAAACTTTAAGCTCGTTTTCGACGACGGGTACGAACTGAACAGTATCGATATCGACAATGCGGACGGATACAACAATCTTAAAGGCTCAGCAGACACCGACGTCGTAAACGGATACAGAATTACCAAAATTACCGACAACTTAACCGTTACCGTTACCTCGCAGGAAGAGGGTGCGGAAGAGGACTACACGCAGGGCTATAAGGTTACCTTTGTTTGCGACGAGTACGTAACCGTTACCGTTTACAAAACGCAGGACCTTTCGTCGGGTGGCGAAGTTACTTTCGTCGCATATTCGAGGGAGAGCGGCACAGGCGCGCTGACAAAGAGCGGGGACGGCCAGGTAAACTTCCTGCTCACGTTTGCCGACGGATACGAGCTTGACGAGATTGTCATTACCGAAGGCTACAAAAATCTTAAAGGCGACGAGGATACCGGCGTAGCCAATGCCTACCGTATTACAAAAATCTCCGCGGAATTAACCGTTACCGTAAAGGTTAGGCAGACGGAAGCTTAAACGTATGTTCTCTTGTTATTCTGAACAAGCGTAAAACGCACAGTGAAGGATTTTAGTATTATAAAAAAATCGCGCCGAACTTTATCGGGTAGGGCGCGATTTTTTTGTATGCTTATGTCGATTTATAGACTAAACGCCGAGTATTATAATCGAAACGCGTCGATAACACCGAGTATTATAACGTAAACGATGCCCTAAAAAGGCGATAATGCTACAAAGCTCTGTCGTAAAAGGCGAGTATTATAAGCGTTTCGGGATATTTCGAGTTATTCGGCATTGCTTTTTATTCGTATGCTTTTTTGCTTTGTCGCTTCGCCGCCGCGGAGGTGGCGGACGGAGAGGTTATAGTCGAGTACCTTTCTGACCCTTTCGCATAGCTCGGGGTCGATCCCCTTTAAGCGTTCGGTTACGTCCTTATGTACCGTCGATTTACCCAAAGTAAAATGCTTTGCGGCGTCGCGCACCGTACATTCCTTTTCCGTAATGTACTGTCCGAGCATTACCGCTCGGCTGTTTACGTCGTTCATAAATTCCCCCTGTCGAACAAAGTCGAGTTTTATATTGTATGTCGCATTGAAGCGATATATGACGAAAAAAAGTACACGCGAAAAAATGCGTGGCATTATACGCTTGACTACTTTTTGCGTTTGCTATATAATGTATTCTGTCAAGAATAGTAGTTATAAGGAGAGTACTATGCCTAAAGAGTATATTATGACTGCCGCCGGTAAGCGCGAGCTTGAAGAGCGGTACGATTACATCAGGTCGGTCGAGCTTCCGGCAATTATAGAGGAAGTCGCAAAAGCGCGCGCTCAGGGCGACCTCAGCGAAAACGCCGAGTACGGCTTTGCGCGCGAAAAGCAGGCTCAGCTTCAAAGCGAGCTTGACGCGATTAAGGAAAAAATCGACAACGCCAAGATAATCGACGAAAAGAGCGTGAGCGACAAGGCCGTTTCCATAGGCTGCGCCGTGGACGTTATCGAGGCGGACATTGCGGAAGGTCTTACCGCGTGCGAAGAGGCCGGTCTTACCCGAACCGACATTATCGAAGGGTTCATTTCGCGCATGTCCGTTATCGATATGCGCTCTAACCGCACAGGACTCGAGATACTTTCCTCGCTTACCGCCGAGGATTACAAAACTGCCGGCAGCGAGATTCTCGCAAAGCGCGGCAACAAGGCCGAATTAGTCGAAAAAGGCTTTACCGAGGCCGAGCTTGTAAAGGTAAAGGTCGGTAAGGAAAAAATCGATAAGGCGAAATGCTCGGGGCTTAAAACGTACACAATCGTGGGTACTCACGAGTCGGACGTTATGAACGGCAAAATCTCCAACGAGTCGCTCGTCGGCGCGGCACTCATGGACAAAAAGGTGGGCGACGTCGTAATGGTAAAGGACCTCATCTTTAAGGTTGTAAACATCGTAGTCGACAAAAAGACGATTAAAAAATAATTTATCGCAGGCGGTTTGCTTGTGAAGATATGCGAGTTAACATGGCAGAAGAAATTACCGAAAATCCCTCTACCGAGGTAGAACAGGATATAAATGCGTTAAAGGCGGTAAGACTTGCTAAGCTCGAAGAGCTGACTAAGTCGGGCAACGATCCGTTTGCGCTTACAAGCTACGACGTTACGCACCACGCGACGGATATTACAGCCTCGCCCAAAGAGGGCGAGGTCGTGTCGCTTGCCGGCCGTCTTATGAGCAAGCGCATTATGGGCAAGGCGAGCTTTGCGCATATTCTCGACCGCACCGGTCAGATTCAGATTTACGTTAAGCGCGATAACGTAGGCGAAGAGAAATACGACTTTTTTAAAAAGCAGCTCGACATAGGCGACATAATCGGCGTAAATGGCGACGTTTTCGTAACGCACCGCGGCGAGGTGTCGGTTGCCGTAAAAGAGCTTACTCTTCTCAGTAAATCGCTTACGCCCCTTCCCGAAAAATGGCACGGGCTTAAAGATAACGATTTGCGTTACCGCAAGCGCTATCTCGATTTAATAGTGAACGAGCCGGTCAAGGACACGTTTATTAAACGCAGTAAGATTATTACCGCCGTGAGGAACTACCTCGACGGCGAGGGCTTCCTCGAGGTGGAAACGCCCATACTTAACACCGTTGCCGGCGGCGCGGCGGCGCGGCCGTTTATCACGCACCACAACACGCTTAACCTCGACATGTTTATGCGCATTGCACCCGAGCTGTATCTTAAACGCCTTATCGTCGGCGGACTCGAGCGCGTGTACGAGCTTGGCAGAAACTTCCGAAACGAGGGAATGGACATTAAGCACAATCCCGAATTTACCATGCTCGAAATGTACCAGGCGTACGCCGACTACGAGGACATGATGACTCGCACGGAAGAGATTTACTCGGCGGCGGCAAAGGCGATAGGGCTTGGCGACAAAATAACCTATCAGGGCAGAGAGATAGACATTTCCACGCCGTGGCGCAGAGTAACAATGCGCGAAATCGTAAAGGAAGTAACGGGCGTCGACTTTATGGCGCTTTCCGACAAAAAGGCGCGCGAGAGCTTAGTTAAGCTGGGCGTCGAGTGCGAAGGCGAAAAGAACGCCGCCGAATGTATGTACCTTGCGTTCGATAAGCTCGTCGAGGAAACTCTCGTTCAGCCCACGTTTGTAACAGGCTATCCCGTCGAGGTGTCGCCGCTTGCTAAGCGGTCGGAAGGCGGACTCACTTACAGATTCGAGTTTTTCATTAACGGCTGGGAAGGCGGCAACGCCTATTCCGAGCTTAACGACCCCGTCGACCAGGCAGGTCGGTTCGAGGCGCAGCGCAAGAAAAAGCAAAGCGGCGACGAGGAGGCACAGGACGCCGACGACGACTTTGTGGAAGCGCTCGAATACGGCATGCCGCCTACGGGTGGACTCGGCATAGGCATCGACAGAATGATTATGCTTCTTACCGACAGCGCGTCCATACGCGACGTAATCCTCTTCCCGACGATGAAGCCGAAAAAGAAGTGAAGATTAACGAATTTCTGCGCCGCTACAGTGAATGCGGCGCTTTAAGACTGCACACGCCCGGTCATAAGGGAAAGGTCAATCCGCTCGATATAACAGAGCTTACCGACCGCTCGTTCCCCGATTCTCAGCTAAGCTGTGCGGAAAAGGCGGTCGCCGCGGCGTATAAAGGAAAGCACGCAAGGCTACTGTCCTGCGGAAGCTCGCAGGGCGTTAAGGCGGCGGTGCTGTACTCGAAGTGCGACGGAATTATAGACGTTAACTCGCACCGATCCGTTTTGGACGGGTACAGGCTCGCTTCCAAAAAGTACACGGCGGTGGGCGAGCGCGGCGTTAAGCCGATAACAGTTTCGGATATAAAATCGGCGATTACAAAAAATATCGGCGCGGTGGTCGTTACGTCCCCTACGTATTACGGATTTTGCGCCGACGTGGACGGCATTAAAAAGTTTTGCGAGGGGCACGGTCTGCTTTTTATAGCGGACAGCGCGCACGGCGCGCACTTCGGGTTTTCGAAGCTGCTTCCCAAAAGCGCGGCGAGCGTCGCGGATATAACTAATCTTTCGACGCACAAAACGCTGTTTGCGCTTACGCAAAGCGCGGTGCTTATCGACAATCTTTCGGACAAGCAAAGCAAGGCTTTGTCCGAGTGTGTGGACGTTATGGGTACGACCAGCCCGTCGTATCTGTTGTACGCCTCGATAGAGAGCGCGGTGGAACTCG
The DNA here is from genome assembly GCA_022508485.1 of Clostridiales bacterium. Taxonomy (GTDB): domain Bacteria; phylum Bacillota; class Clostridia; order Christensenellales; family Pumilibacteraceae; genus Anaerocaecibacter. The sequence goes on from JAFLVD010000022.1 coordinate 9,484, forward strand.
CTCAAACCGAAAATACGGATAAAGCGTACGGTATTTTATACGGCGCGCTCGATACCGTCAGGCATAAATATCCGTTTTTAAATAACGACGATTTTACGCGGCTCGTGCTCGACTGCGGCGCGCTCGGGGTTGACCCCGACAAGCTTAATAACGCGCTTGCTCGCTTGGACGTTATGAGCGAAATGACGGACGGCAAGCACATAGTGTTTCTTTTTACCGCGGCTGACGGGGTGGAAGAGGTCGAGCTATTCGACAGAGCGCTGTACTCGGCGGTTAAGGAAGTCGTCGCGTAAAAACAAGTTTTATCGCGGAATACGATTTTAGAACAAGCTAATATCTAAGCCGTAAACAATATCGGGTAAAACCCGAAAAACAAATTATATCGCGGAATAAGGGTTTCCGAAAAGGTAAAATAAAACCGTAGAATGTATCGGGTAAAACCCGAAAAGCAAGTTATATCGCGGATAATGGCTTCGGTCAAGATAATATCAAATCCTTAAAAAACTTCGGGTAAAAATATGGGAAAAGGAAAGTTTATCGTAATAGAGGGCTGCGAGGGCGCTGGAAAGACCACGCAGGTGGCGCGGCTTCATTCCGCGCTTACTTCGCGCGGCGTGGACGCCGTCGTTACGCGCGAGCCGGGCGGAACGCCGCTGGGCGAGCAAATACGCGCGCTTCTTCTCGACCCCAAATATTCGCCCGACGCGGTAACCGAGCTGTATTTGTATTCGGCGTCGAGAAGGGTCAATCTTATCGAAAAGATTTTTCCGCTTCTTAACGCCGGTAAGACGGTTATTTGCGATAGGTTTATTTATTCCACCGTCGCGTACCAGGGCTACGCGCGCGGTCTCGACCCCGATTTCGTAAAGGAAGTTAACCGCAAAACGATAGAGCCGTTAAAGGTGGACCTTGCGCTGTTTATAGACATCTCGCCCGAAGCCGGGTTTAATCGCAAGGGCGGCGCCGACAAGTCGGACAGGTTAGAGCGCGAAAGCCTCGAGTTTTTCGGCAAGGTTTACCGCGGCTTTTCGGATATGTGCGACCTTGGCGAAATGGTACGGGTTAACGGACTCGGCACCGTCGACGAGGTCGCGGCGCTTATTTTAAGCGAGGCGGAAAAGATACTGTGAGCGTCGTACTCGGTAAATATGCGCCGCTCTTTTTAAAGCTCGACGCATTAAATGGATTAAGTAAAGACGGCGGCGCCTGCTCGTATCTTATAGAGGGCGAGGACGACGACGGGCTTAATCTTCTTGCAAGGCTCGTCGCGGCAAGGCTCGCAGGGATTCCCGACGAGCGCGCAACCGACGACTACGCTGACATAGTGGTGTATCCGACGCCCGAGGCGGCAAAGAGTAAAAAGGAAGAGGGTAAGCGCGCGGTTATGACGGTGGACGACGTTAAGTCCTTGCTTTCCACGCTGTATCTTACGCCGTTCGAGCTTAACAAAAGATTTTACATTTTAGAGCACGCCGAGTCGATGAGCGAGATACTTCAAAACAAGCTGTTAAAATCGCTCGAGGAACCGCCGCCGCGCGTATGCTTTATACTGTGCGCGTCGAAGGCGCTTCTTCCCACCGTGGAGTCGCGGTGTAAAACGCTGAGGCTTCCGCCTTTTTCGGTGGAAACGACGGAGGAAGAGCTACTTAAATTCCACAAGGACGAGGGCGCGGTCAAGCTTGCCGCGCGCGCTTCGAGGGGGAATATCGGCTTAGCCGAAAAAATCCTCGCGGACAAGGACTTCGGCGCGACGTACCTCGCCGCTTTAAAGCTTTTGCGCACCGCAACCGGCAGTAAAAGGTTTTCGTCGGTCGCGGCGGTATACGACAAATTCACTCGGGATAAAATCGATTCTGTACTCGGAATAATAGAATACCTGCTCGCGGATATTGCAAGGCACCTTTCGGGACTGAGCACCGTATTCGACGAAAACGATATACATTCGGCATGCGGCGGATTTACGCCGTACTCGGCGGCGGCGTGCACTCAGCACGTTCGCGACGCGAAAAGACGAAACTCGCTTAACTGTATGCCGACTGCGGTTATGGACACGCTCATGCTCAAGATAATGGAGGAAAAAGCAAAATGCCAAAGGTCTTAGGCGTTAAATTCAGAACCTCGCCGCGCATATACTTTTTTGCGCCCGACGAAAGCGAGGAATACAATAAAGGCGACGTCGTGGTGGTGGAAACCCAGCGCGGAGTGGAAATGGCTACCGTCGTTCAGCCGCCGCACGACGTGGAGGAATCCGCGCTCGTCGCGCCGCTTAAACCGGTAGTCAGAATCGCGACGGAAGCCGACCTCGAGGCGGAACGCGCCGACGCTCAAAAAAAGCGCGACATTCTCGCAGCCGTCAAGGAAAAGGTTAACGCGCGCGGTCTCGATATGAAGGTTTGCGACTGCGAGTTTACGGTCGACCACAGCAAGCTTGTGTTATATTTCACGGCGGAACAGCGCGTCGACTTTCGCGATCTCGTGCGCGACCTTGCGTCAACATTCCATATAAGAATCGACCTTCGCCAGATAGGGCCGAGGGACGAGTGCAAGCTTGTGGGCGCGCTCGGCTCGTGCGGTCAGCCGTGCTGCTGCGGAAGGTTCGAGTCGGACAGCGAGCACGTTTCCATAAAAATGGCCAAAAACCAAAACCTCGCGCTCACGCCCAACAAGATAAACGGCATGTGCGGAAGACTGTTGTGCTGTCTCGCTTACGAAAACGCCACCTACGAGGACGTCGCCAAGCGCGCGCCTAAGGTGGGCACTATCGTGGGCATTCCCGACGGCAGGCGCGCTCTCGTTCAGTCGGTAACGCCGCTCACCGAGACGGTAAGGGTAAAGATAGGAAACGACGACAACTCCGAGCTTGCCGACTATAAAATAGACGAGCTGTCGTTCGATAAGCAAAAGCCCGAGCGCCCCGACCCCGAGAGCCGCAAGGCTCAGTCCGGCGGAAAACCGCCCGTCGAAAAGCAAAAGCCCGAAAATAATCAGATCGAGGATAACCCCGAAGAGCGCAAGGACGACCGCAAAAACGGCAAAAAATTCGGCAACGAAAACAAAAAGCCGCACGGCGCCAAAAAGCAAGACCGAAAGAACGGTCAGGGCGAGGGAACGCAGCAAGCCGAGCAAAACGGCGGAGGACAGCGCGCAGGTAAGCCGGGCGGCAAAAAGTTTAAAAAGGGCAAGCCGCACGGCAAAAACAACGGCAAAAACGCCGGCGATAACGCGCCCAAACCCGAAGCTTAATAAAAGAAAAATTCTCGCGGCTTAGACGGCGTTTAACGCCGAAAAACCCTAAACGCCAATTAAACCGCGCGAACGTTTGTAATTAAAATGTTCGCAGGGGCTAACCGAATTATGTTGGTAATGTGGGTTGACTTATGTGCGTAAGTTTGGTATAATTAACACATAACAAACGGAGGTAATAATCATGGCACATGTAATTAACGATGAATGCGTATCGTGCGGAGCCTGCGCGGCTGCGTGCCCCGTAAGCGCAATCAGTGAGGGCGACGGCAAGTATGTTGTCGACGCCGCTACCTGCATCGATTGCGGCGCCTGCGAGGGCGAGTGCCCGACCGGAGCAATCCAGGCAGAGTAAAAAACAATTTATCTCGACTCGAAAAAAGCGCAGAAAACATTCTGCGTTTTTTTATGCCTTTTTTGGTTTTATGTGCGCCGCTATGCGCTAATTATTATGTAAACTACGCATAATAAATCCGTGAGTAAATCCTTTGGGCGCGGCGCGGCCGCTCTTGCCGTTATAAGTATAGTATCAAAGCTTCTCGGCGCGCTTTACAGAGTGCCGCTTACAAACATTCTCGGCGCGGAGGGTATGGGGCTTTACCAGACCGTATTCCCCGTCTTTACGGTGTTGCTTATGATATGCGGCGGCGGAATGACGGGCGCGGTTTCGAGAACGGTTGCCAAGTATTCGGCGCGAAACGGCGAGTCCGAGATAAAAAATATATTCTTTGCGGCGGCCGTTCCGCTGTTTGCTTTTTCGGTCGTCGCGGCGATAACGGTAATACTTCTTCGCCGTGTGATTTCGAGTATTCAGGGCGTTCCCGGCGCGAGCATTGCGTACCTTGCGCTAACCCCGTCGCTTGTGTTTTGCAGCGTGATTTCGGTGCTTCGCGGCGTGTTCCAGGGCAGAAGCATGATGACGGCGAGCGGAATAAGCCAACTAATAGAGCAGAGCGTTAAGCTTGTGCTTGGGCTTCTGCTCGGAAAAATCATGCTGCCGCGCGGAATTGAGTATGCCGTTTTCGGATCCCTTCTCGGCGTAACGTTAAGCGAGGTTGCCGCGCTTATATACCTACTCGTAAGGTATTACGCTTACGGAAGAAAGATTCGCGGCGACGTTACGGAAAAGCCGAGCCATTCTCGGCGCGAGCTTATTAAAGAGATAACGGGCTTTTCTCTTCCCGTAACGCTCGGGCTGCTCATTATCCCGTTAACGCAGGTTTTCGACTCGGCGGTGGTCGTCAATATGCTTACTCGCGGCGGCGTGGAGAGGGATAGGGCGACCGCGCTTTTCGGCATTTTCGTAGGGCCGGTGGGAACGCTTATAAATATGCCGGCCGTGCTGCTGTCCGCACTGTCCGCGGCGCTGTTGCCTTCGCTGACGGCTCATATCGAGCGAGGGGAAAGAGAGGCGGTGGCACGGGACTGCGAAAAGGCGGTAGGATATACGCTTTTTATCTCGCTTCCCGTCGCGGCGGCGTTTATACTTTTCCCCGGGCAGATTTGCTCTTTGTTGTACGGTGCAGGGTTAACCTCGGACGAAATCGCGGTCGCCTCGCGCCTGCTTTCCGTTGAGGGAATAAGTGTAATATACGTCGGCGTTATAAGCTACACGACTGCGGTTATGCAATCAAACGGAAGGGCCGGTAGGCCGGCGGTAAACCTTATACTCGGCGGCGCGGCAAAAGTTGCTTTGACATTTTTGCTTATTCCGCGGCTTGGCATTTACGGCGCGGCGGCGGCTAACGTTTCGTGTTACGCTTTGGCGGCGCTACTCGGCGCGATAAACGTGTACGGGCTTAAAAATAATATTTCCGTAAAAGCGAGCGCGGTAATAAGACCGCTTGTGTTTACCGCTATGGCGTGCGCGGTGTTCTATCTTACGAATAAGGCGCTCGGCGGCGGAACGGTTTCGGTAATCGTATCGGGCGTTACTGCCGTGCTCGTTTATCTGTTAGCGGCTTTGTCCGTAAAGTCGGCTTGCGGCGCGCCGCTTTTGCCGTCCGCTTGGCGCAAACAAAAAAGACTTAAAAAATAGCATAATTAGGGTTGATTTTCGGTGCCTCTTGGGTTATAATGATATAGGCGAAAAGCCTACGTATTATTAACATCGGAAAAGAAGGAACCGGCATGATAGACATTAACCTTATACGAAGCGACAAAGAGGGGGTCGAAAAGGCTCTCGGTAAACGCGGATATACCGCGGACCTCGACGGTATTCTCGCGCTCGACGGCGAGCGCCGCGAGCTTATAGGCAAGGCGGAAGCGTTAAAGGCCGAAAAGAACAAGGTAAGCGCGGATATTCCGCGTATGAAAAAGAACGGCGAAAACGTCGAGCCGATTTTTAAGCGCATGCGCGAGATAGGCGACGAGATAGCTTCGTGCGACGAGAAGATCAAGTCTACGGAGGAAAAGCTTCGTCATGAATTGCTTTGCCTTCCCAATCTTCCCGATCCCGACGTCGTTGCAGGCGGAAAGGAAAGCAACGAGGTTATAAAGGTGTTCGGAAAGCAGCCCAAGTTCGATTTTCCCGTTAAGCACCACGTAGAGCTGTGCGAAAGCCTTAATCTTATCGACTATGAGCGCGGCGTTAAGCTTGCCGGCAACGGCTCGTGGCTTTACACCGGTCGCGGCGCTATGCTCGAATGGGCGCTTCTTACGTATTTTATAAAGACACACGCAAAGGACGGCTACACGTTTATTCTGCCGCCGCACATGCTTAATTACGAGTGCGGTCTCGGCGCCGGTCAGTTCCCCAAGTTCGAGGACGACGTTTACCGCGTCGACACGGCGGACGACGAAAAAAGCCGCAGGTTTATGCTTCCCACGGCGGAAACCGCGCTTGTCAATATGTATCGCGGCGAAATTCTTTCCGAAAAGGATTTGCCCAAAAAGCTGTTCGCTTACACGCCGTGCTACCGCAAGGAAGCAGGCAGCTACCGCGCCGAAGAGCGCGGCATGATTCGCGGCCATCAGTTCGACAAGGTGGAAATGGTTCAGGTAACGACCCCGGACCAATCCAAAGCGGCGTTCGAAGAGCTTGTAGGTAAAGCGTGCGCGCTCGTCGAGGGCTTGGGGCTTCATTACAGATTAAGTAAGCTTGCCGCGGGCGACTGCTCGGCGTCTATGGCGCGAACCTACGACATAGAGGTATGGATTCCGTCGATGGGTATTTACAAAGAGGTAAGCTCTGTAAGTAACGCCAACGATTACCAGGCGCGGCGCAACATGACAAGATACCGCGACGCTTCGGGCAAGATAAATTACGTTCATACGCTTAACGGCTCGGGTCTTGCCACAAGCCGCATAATGCCGGCTATTGTCGAACAAAACCAAAACGCCGACGGCTCGGTTACGGTGCCGGAGGTTCTCCGTGAGTTCGTCGGACTCGACGTTATAAAATAGATTTTTTACGGGTAGGAAAAACATGGCAAAGAGAGATTCCATTTTCGGTCAAATGGGGCAAAGCGAGGACCTTTCCTCTCTTACGGGCTACGACGAAAGATCGGTTAAGCCCATAGAGAGCGTCGAGACAAGACCTATCGACCAAACTTTTTCGTCGTTTAAGCCGTCCGACCGGCAGTATTCTTACTCGCAGGACGGTGCGGCGCAGCCGTACGCGCCTCAGGCGGCGCCTGCGTATTCGCCTGCGACTTCGCCTACGCCATTGTACGGCGGTCAGGACGCGGCACGCCCGTACTATGAGCAGTCGGGCGAAACGCCTATGGTGTTTGCGCTCAGAAGCGAGCCCGGTTCGTACGTTTACGAGTATGCGGACAGACTGGAAATTTACAGGCACTCGCTCTATTCCGGCATGAAGCTCGAAAAAACCATACTCAAAAAACGGTAAATGAGCATTGACGAAATTCGTGCGCTCGTCGCAAAGCTGACCCTGCGCGAAAAAATCGAATTTATCGGTGGAGGAATAGAGTGCGCCGCGCTTAAAAAAGCGGATATACCCGAAACCGTACTTACGAGCGAGCTTCTTCCTTATTCGGCTAGCGAGCCGAGCGAGCTTGCCGTCGGCTGTACCTTCTCTAAGGAAATCGCGGCTTCGCTCGGTAAGGAAAAATCAATAACGGCGTCTCGAACGGGCGCGGCGTTTGCCGGCACCGTCTCGTGCGGACTTATTTTAAATCCCATGCGAATTTCCGCGTGCGGATTTTTTTCCGAAGACGCTTTTCTTGCCGCAGAGCTTTTAAAAAGCTACTCGGAATATTCGCCCAGCTACGTATTTACCGGCGCGCTCGGTCAAGGGCTTTACGGCGATAGAACGGTCGACGAGCGCGCGCTTCACGAGTTATACTTATATCCTCTGTATCGTGCCGGGAAGAACGCCGCGGCGGTTATGACGGACGGCGGATATCTTAACGGCAGGAAGGTATCGTCCTCGCGCGAGATTGTCGATATGTACCGCGGATTTACCGATAACCGCGCAATGCTTATCACCGCGTACAACGACTGCGACGAGCAGGGCGCGGTAAACAGCGGCGCGTACGCGCTTAATGATGAGTTCTGCGTAAAAGATATTATCCGCGCGACAGAGCGCGGCGACATTGCCGAAAGCAAGATAGATAAAATAGCAGAGCGCACACTGTACGCGCTCGCTCGCGCAAAAGAGTTTGGCGTCGGTGCTTTCGACGACGAACCGAATCGAACGGATATCGCAATCGACTCGGCGGTCCTTCTTAAAAACGACGGCGTGCTTCCGACAAAGGATAAGTCGGTCGCGTTTTTCGGCGACGTTAAATTTTTCGACGACGGCGAGGAATACGGCGTTATGCCCATATCCTCGGCGCTAAGCAACCTGAAAGAGCTTAACGTGTTTCTCGTTACCGATTACGGCGACGGACTGTCCGGCGTAGCTGATATAATAAGCGGATCTACCGACTCCGCGCCTACGGTGCTCGTATTGTGCGGCGGCGCGGCGACGCCCATTCCTATGGAAAAAAGCCTAAACGCGGTGCTGTTCTGTCCGTACTGTCCTAAGGTTTCGGATATTTATAAAATGCTGACGGATCTTTCGCCGCGCGGCAGGCTTCCGTTCACCTGGTGCGCGAGCGCGGAAGATTATCCGAGAAACAATAAAAAATACCTTTCGCGCGGCGACTTCCGTTACGAATCGCTGTATAACGGCTACGCGCTTTTTAACAATCACAAGTCGGATATTTTATATCCGTTCGGGCATGGGCTTTCGTACACGTCGTTCGAGATAGAAAAGGTTAACGTAACGGGCGGCGACAAAATCACGGCGGAATTCGATATTAAAAATACGGGCGATAAAAACGGCGTCGCGGTAGTTCAGATGTACGTTACCTTATCGGGCGCGAGCGTTTACGGCCTGACGAGGCGGCTTGTCGCGTTTAAACGCGTTCATCTTAAAAAGGGCGAAAGCGCCGGGGTAAAGCTCGACGCGGATTTGTCGCGTACAAGCGTGTACGACGAAAACAATATGGATTTCCGCTTGGTCGGCGGAAAGTACAGAGTGGATATAGGGCTTTCGTCAAAGGATATCCGCGCGTCGAAGGAAGTAAAGCTGATAAGTAAAACCAAAGTGTCGCCGAGGGTAAAAAAGGAAAATGCGCCGTCGTATTACATAACGGACGGAGTGTTTTTACCCACCGCGCCCGAAATAGAAAAAATTCTTTCCGTGCCGTTCATATCCAAAAAGGTCGAGCGCCCCGAACTGAATCCGCCGCCGCCAGAAAAGGTTAAACCGCTTATAGCTCGCGCTAAAAAGTCGGTCCCAATCAGACTGTTTCCGCGCGTCAAGCACAAAATAGAAAACACGCCTATAAACTGAAAAAACCAAAGCCGATAAAGAAAAATCTTTATCGGCTTTGGAATACTGCGCGCCGCCTTTGATAATACGCATCGAAGCGTTCTCCCGTCGGTTAACTCCGTTAAAGCTACCTCGCATCACACGCCACATCTTGCTTAGTGCTGCTGCGGTCAAGCCCTGACACGGTTCACAAGCAGACGTTGCACGAGACCTTAACATCAACGCCACCTAACGGTAACAGACCCTCCATACGCAAACCGGGGGCGGTGATCAACCCTACTATAGCGGCTTGTAGGTTACAGAGATCCGCTACTTCTCCGTCTAGCGCAGTACAGAGATTATACAATAAACAAGAGAAAAACGCAAGCGTTTTAAGCGTCACTTCGTGACTAAGATAAGAGATAAGATTGAGTAGATAAGAGATAAAAATTAAGGACCGCCTGCGGCGGCATTAAAAAAGTAATAAGTAATAGTGAATAGTGAAGAAGCGGACGCTTCGCGGCATTAAGGTTAAGTTCTTTTCTTCGTCAGAATTTAACTGCTTTTAGTTATATCCGCGGCTATTGTTTTCGTCCGATAAGTACGTCTATCTCTTCGTCGAAGTAATCGGCAATTTTACATAAGTTTTCCAGTGTAACCTCGCGCTGACAAAGTAGGTACCGCGACAGTGTTTGTTGCGGTATTCCTATCTTTTTGGAAAACTCGTTTACCGACATTTCACCTATAAGTAGCCGCAGATTGCTCGCGAACGCCTTTTTATAATCTTTTTCCATAACTCGATTTTACACCGATTGGAGTAATTTATTTGACATTACACCAATCGGTGTGATATTATGGGCAAAACAATGCTGTTATATAGTCGGAGGAAATATTAAATGGAAGTAAACAAGTCTACACTTAGCGAAAAAGAGGAAATTATCGGTCGGCTTTATGCGCTTCGCGCCGGTTTATCCGTTATCGCCCAAGAAAGAGAAACGGCAGACGGAATAATGCAAAAAGCTTATAACGACAAAGAGATGGCTGTCGCAGTTGCCGATAGGACGATATCGATGGGCGAACAACATGTGCATGAACAGAAGGAGGTCTCTAAAAGTTTTGATTCGGATAGAACAAGTTTGCTGAAAAAAGCAAATAGTCCCAATATGACACGGCGTGTGTTTATTACGCTGTTACAATGTTTGGTTTGGTTGGTTTTTGCTGCTGCGATTATATACGGAGTTTACGCGATAGCCAACGCTTTCTTATTCTTATATTTAAAGCCGGATATAGCAAATCGCAATTTTAATGGATGGCTTGGGTGGATGAATTATACAGGACCTTATGCTTTCATTATAGTTGGAGGTGCTATTGCCGGTTTGGGAGTTTTTGCACGAAAGTTTACAAGATTTTTGCAAAAAAAGAAAGTATGCTCTTATTCCGAAAAGAAAGAAGCGGAGGCCGAGTTAGTGAGATTAGAGCATCGAATAAAGCAGCATGATGACTATATCCGTAATGCAGAAGAGGAAGTAAGGAGAGCGAGGGATAAAAAATGGGAAGATTTGGCGGCGCAGGACGAAAATATAGCCAAAGCCAAGAAGGAAGCAACGGAACACGCAGTTGCCGGATTAAGTATGATTTATGCGCTCGAGGAATCTTTCGGGGATTTAATAGACAGCCGAGATTGGGAAAATACGGATATTATAATTTATGCACTCGAAACACGCCGCGCCGACAACATAATGCAGGCGTTGCAAGTCGTGGACGGTGAGAGGCGCACCGAGCGTATAATACAAGCGGTCGATACCGCCGGCCGGGAAATATGTAAGTCGATAAATATGGGGCTTAGCAGACTTCAAAGCGAAATGACGCGGTGCTTCGGAATTCTCGGTCAACTCGTAGTAAAGCAGGGCGACAGAATAGCTGGGCGCGTACAAGACTTACAATATAACGTAAGTTCAAGTATGTCGCAGTTAGCCTCTCAGCAAACGATGAGTAATGCGTTACTTGCTAAGGCTAACGAGAACAGCGCCGCGCTTGCCGCCGAGGCGGTAAGGCTGCGTACGGGTGCGGAATACGCGCAGGCACGTATGCTTTACAACGGATTTTAAATAAATCGAAAAAAACGCATTCGCGTTATAACGAGTGCGTTTCGGTTTTAAGGGTGATATTTAATATTTATTTACGTTCCCGGTAAAAAATCGCCGTAGAGCATTTTGCGGAAAAGGTCGACGTCGCTGTATCTGTCCTGCGGATTTACCGCAAGCGCTTTTAAAAGGACGTTTTCCCTGACGGGCTGAATTTTTATATTGAGCGCGGACGGAGGAACGAGCGTGTCCTTTTGGGCGCGTGCGCTTGCCTCGGGGGGCGGCGTTCCGACAAGACATGTGTAAATGGTAGCGCCCACCTCGTAAATATCCGTCCACGGGCCTTGCGAGCCGTTATGGTACAGCTCGATAGGCGAGTACCCTTTTTTAAGGACGAAAAACGGCTTAGATACGTTTTGCTTGTAAAGGGACGCCGCGCCGAGGTCGATTAGCTTTACCGTCTTGTTGTTTACTATCTGAATGTTTTCGGGCGAGACGTCCTTGTGGATAATTCCGTGCTGATGAAGAAGCAGAAGCGTATCGAGTACCGGCCGCATAATGTTAAGCGTTTCGTTAAGCTGAAGGCGGTCGCCGCGCCCCAGAATAAAGCGGTGCAGGCTAACGCCGTCGAGAAATTCCATAATTATGTAAGCGGTATTGTTCGCCAAAAAGAAATCGTAGATGGAAACAATGCCTTCCATGCTTTTAATGGAAGAAAGCACCTTCGCTTCCTGAATGAACGCTTGAAGCCAATAGTTGAATATTTTTGCGGTCTTTTGGTCGCTTACGCCTACCGCGAGCGTTCCGGGTATGCGCCGAGTATATCCGCGCGGAAAAAATTCCTTAATGGCTACGCGCCGCCGCAGCACCGTGTCGTATGCCTTGTAGGTAATACCGAAGCCGCCGCGGCCGAGCGTAGAGCCTATAAGGTATCTGCCGCCGAGAATGGTGCGCGGTCGCATGGAATCGGGCGTGGTCTGCACGTTATCGCCCATGTGTTTTCCGCAAGCGTTACAAAACCCGGTGAAGGGGTCGATTGCACCGAAGCAGTGCAGACATATAAGCCGTCTGTCGCGCATATAGTCCATACTTTTATTATTATACCGTAAAGGCGCGGATAAGTCAATTACTTAACATCTTTACATCTGTCTAAATTGAACTCGGTTTTACGATTGTCGGTAAATCGATTGACCGAATAAGGGTGATTGTGATATAATAGTTACTTGTAAAAGTATAGCGACACTTAAACGAGGGCGGTATGTATAAGAAAGTAACGGGCTACGACCCGGTGAACATTGAAAAACGCGTAACCGAGTTTTGGAAGAAAAACGGCGTTTTTCCCGAGAGCATTGCTCGCCGCGAGGGGAATAAAGAGTTTTCCTTTTACGACGGTCCGCCGACGGCAAACGGCAAGCCGCACGTCGGGCATGTTTTAACGCGTACAATGAAGGATATTATTCCGCGCTACCACACGATGAAGGGAGAACACGTTCTTCGCAAGGCCGGCTGGGACACGCACGGTCTGCCGGTTGAGCTGGAAGTTGAAAAGTCGCTTAACATCGACGGCAAGCAGGACATAGAGAAATACGGCGTAGAGCCGTTTATAGGCAAGTGTAAGCAGTCGGTGTGGAAGTACAAGACCGAATGGGAACACATGAGCGATCGCGTGGGGTACTGGGCGGACATGGACCACCCGTACGTTACCTACGACGATAATTACATCGAGTCGGTGTGGTGGTCGCTTAAAACGATATTCGACCGCGGTCTTATTTACAAAGGCCACAAAATAGTTCCGTACTGTCCGCGCTGCGGCACCGCGCTTTCCTCGCACGAGGTTGCGCAGGGCTATAAGGACGTTACCGAAAAAACGGCGGTTGTCGCGTTCGAGTCGAGCTTTGCCGGCGGCTGCGCCTTTCTCGCTTGGACGACTACGCCCTGGACGCTTCCGTCCAACGTTGCGCTGTGCGTGGGCGGAGAGTTCGACTACGCGCTTATCGAGGCGAAGGGCAAAAAGTACATTCTCGCAAAAGAACTGATCGAAAAGCATTTCGACGAGTACAAAACTATTAAAACGTATAAGGGTAAAGACTTGGTGGGGGCTACCTACACTCCGCTTTACTCTACGTACGACGGCGACAAAAAAGCGTACAGAGTCGTTTCGGACGGTTACGTTACGCTGTCTGAGGGCACCGGTATCGTTCATATCGCGCCGGCGTTCGGTGAGGACGACGCGAGGGTGGGAAGGAATTACGACCTGCCGTTCGTTCAGATGATCGACGAGCGCGGCCGATTTACAGGACCCGAACAGTTTAAGGACAAGTTTTGCAAGGACGCGGACAAGAATATAATCGCCGACTTAAAGTCGCGCGGACTGCTTATTTCCGCGCCGAATGTTACGCACAGCTATCCGTTCTGCTGGCGGTGCAACACGCCACTTCTTTACTACGCGCGGTCGAGCTGGTTTATTAAGGCCACCGCCGTAAAGGACAAGCTCATTAAAAACAACGCGTCGATAAATTGGCACCCTCAGTCGATAGGCACGGGCAGAATGGGCAACTTCCTCGAAAACGTGATTGATTGGGGTTTATCGCGCGACAGGTACTGGGGCACGCCGCTTCCTATCTGGGTGTGCGACAAGTGCGGAAAGACCGAAGCGATCGGCTCTAAGCAAGAGTTAAAGGATAAGTGCGGCATAGAGGGCGACATAGAGCTTCACAAGCCGTACGTGGACGGCGCGACGTATAAATGCTCGTGCGGCGGAACAATGCGCCGCACCCCCGAGGTTATCGACTGCTGGTACGATTCGGGTTCGATGCCGTTCGCGCAGTACCACTATCCGTTTGAGAATAAGGACGTTTTCGAAAAGACTTTCCCCGCCGATTATATATCCGAGGCGGTCGACCAAACGCGCGGCTGGTTCTACACGCTTCTCGTTATATCCACGCTGCTTTTTGACAAGGCGCCGTTTAAAAACTGCCTCGTGCTCGGACACGTAACCGACGAGCAGGGCAGAAAGCAGTCCAAGCACCTCGGCAACGTTGTCGACCCGTTTGCGGTGTTCGACAAGACGGGCGCGGACGCGGTAAGGTGGTATTTTTACACCAACTCGGCGCCGTATCTCCCGTCGCGGTTTTACGAAAAGGCGGTGTCCGAGTCGCAGAATAAATACCTCGGCACGTTATACAACACGTACGCGTTTTACGTTATGTACGCCGAGATAGATAAGTTCAATCCCAAAAAGGTTGATAAAAACAAGCTTAGCTACACTCTCATGGACAGGTGGCTTCTTTCCGAGCTGAACATTCTCGTTAAAAAGACGGACAGCTACCTTGCCGAGTACAAGATTTACGAGGCGGCGCGAGGTATCGGCGACTTTACCGAGCTTCTATCCAACTGGTACGTTCGCCGCACTCGCGAGCGCTTTTGGGCAGGCGGAATGGGCGGCGACAAAAAGGCGGCGTTCTACACGCTGTACACCGCGCTCGAAACTCTTATTCGCCTTACGGCGCCGTTTACGCCGTTTATAGCGGACGAGATTTACCAAAACGTAGTGCGTTCGGTCGATAAGACCGCGCCTAAGTCGGTGCATATAACCGACTTCCCGACGGCGGACGAAACGCTTATCGACGCTAAGCTTGCCACTGATATGGAAACGGTTATCAAGGCGGCTGAGCTTGGGCGCGCGGCGCGTAACAAGAGCGGCATTAAAAACAGACAGACGCTCGGCAAAGTTATTGTCGCAGGCGGTTTTCCGCTCGAATACGCCGATATTCTCGCCGACGAGCTTAACGTAAAAGAGGTAGGAGTCGGCGGCGCAGGCGAGCTTACCGGCTACGACGTAAAGCCTCAGCTTCGCACGGTCGGGCCTAAGTACGGAAAGTACGTAGGCGCCATACGCGCGTATTTGGCAGAGCACGGCGACGAGGCCGGAAGGGCGGCAAGCCGCGGCGAAAAGTACTCCTTCGAGGTGGACGGACAAAAGGTCGAGCTTACCGCGGACGACATGCTTATCTCGACGCGCGGCGCGGAAGGGTACTCGGTGGAGTCCGACGGCACTATGACGGTCGCACTCGACACCACGCTTACCGACGAGCTTATAGTGGAAGGCGCGGCGCGCGAGCTTATCTCTAAAATCCAGGCGCAGCGCAAGTCGCTCGGCTTTGACGTTACCGACAGAATAAGCATCTATTTCCTCGGCGACGATTTTATTTCGGGCGTGTTAAATGTCCACGGCGAGAGAATAGGAAAGGTAACGCTCGCCGACAAGATAGAAAGCCTTGAAACCAACAAGATGTACGGAAAGAGCGCGCAGCCGTTCGACATCAACGGACACGAAGTATTGATTGCGGTTATAAAATGTTAGCGCCCGATTGGATCGATTATAAAATTCTCGGCACGGGCGGCGGTCTTAAACTCGAAAAGTGGGGGGATATAGTTCTTCTCCGTCCCGATCCGCAGGCCATTTGGGACCCTACGGTCGACTATAAAAAGTTCGACACTCACGCAAGGTACGAGCGCGACCGCGCCGGCGGCGGCAGGTGGATTGTCAATAAGCCGATGCCCGACGAGTGGAAAATATCGTGGCGCGAGTACGTGTTTTCGGTAAGACCTACCGGCTTTAAGCACACGGGGCTTTTCCCCGAGCAGGCGGTTAACTGGGACGTTCTGTCGAAGATAGTAAAAGAGAGCGCGGCAAAAGGCAAAAAGATAAAGATACTTAACCTTTTTGCGTACACCGGCGCGTCCACCGCGGTGCTCTCTAAATCTGGCGCGGCGGTTACTCATGTCGACGCCGCAAAGGGCATGGTAGAGCGCGCTAACCTTAATTGTTCGCTTAATTCGGTGCCGAGGGAAAACACTCGCTTTATTATAGACGACTGCAAAAAGTTCGTTCAGCGCGAGATAAAGCGCGGTAAGACGTACAACGCGGTTATCATGGATCCGCCCAGCTACGGCAGGGGCGCTTCGGGCGAGGTGTGGAAAATGGAGGACGATATCTTCGAGCTTGTATCGTTAACGGCAAAGCTTTTAGACGACCCCGACTTCTTCCTTATAAACAGCTACACGACGGGCTTACAGCCCCAGACGATAGAAAACCTTCTCACGTTAAATCTTCCGTCCGGAAAAACCTCGTCGTACGAGGTGTGCCTGCCCACCGAATGTAAAATAGCGTTGCCGTGCGGTTGCAGCGGACTTTGGAGAAAAGAATGAAAGACTTCGATAAAAAAGTTAATACGCCTTCCGAGTCGGCGGACAGTGGGCGCGTCAAAAAGTCGCGAGTGGTAATTCGGCTCGACGCGGTAGGTTCTGCGGAAAACGGCGGCGGTAAGGCTTCGGCGCAGGCAAAGCCCGACGAGCGGACTGTTGACGCAGGGTTCGATATACTTCACGAGGACAATCATATTATAGTCGTCGTAAAGCCGCGCAACATTCCCACACAGGCGGATAAAAGCGGCGACGACGATATGCTTACAAAGATAAAGGCGTACCTTATAAAAAAATACAACAAGCCGGGCGACGCGTACGTGGGACTGTTACACCGTCTCGACAGACCGACGGGCGGCGTTATGGTTTTTGCAAAGACATCTAAGGCGGCAAGCAGGATTTCCGAACAAATCCGCGAGGAGGAGGTCGAAAAAACGTACTGCGCGGTAACCGTCGGCAGACCCAACCGAGTAGGGCGTATCGAGCATTACCTTGAAAAAAACGAAAAGACCAATACCGTTTCGGTAGTGCCGTTCACGGTGGAGGGCGCGAAAAAGGCGGTATCCAACATAACCGTGCTCGACGAAAACGACGGGCTTAATCTTGTAAGGGTCGAGCTTTTAACGGGCAGAAGCCATCAGGCGCGCGTTCAGCTTAACGCGCTCGGCGCGCCCATCGTCGGGGATACGAAGTACGCCGGCGATAAGCTTGTAAAATGTCCTTATCTTGCACTCTGGGCGTACAAGCTGAGCTTTTCCCACCCCGTTACGGGCGACATAATGACCTTCTTTGCTCAGCCGCCCGACGAGTTCCCCTGGAACCTATTCGACACGGCGGCGTTAGTAACCTCCGCGCGGCCAACCGACCGCACCGAAAAAAAGTAACCTAAAAAAGCAATAACATATAAGGAGATAGATTATCATGTTAGACAAAGAGATTTCCGCAGTTTTGGCTTATGCCGAAAATATGCTCATGATGGATGAGCTGGACGCGGAACAGGCCGTGCGCCGTATATGCTCGCTGTTAAAGCTCGACGGGTTTATTCCGGCAGAGCTTGACGAAAGCGAGGAAATTCCGACCACCCCCACAAAATTACTCGAACCGCTTCTTAATTATGCGGTCGAGCAAAAAATCGTTTCGCCCGAAAACAAAGACGTGCTTCGCGCCGAGATAATGGACGCGGTTATGCTTCGTCCGTCCGAGATTAACGACTTGTTTTCCGATACATACGCGGTCAATAAGCAAAAAGCGTTCGACTTTTTGTACGATTACTGCGTAAAAAGCGGCTACGTCGATCTCGACAAGCTCGCCAAAAATGACCGCTGGGAAGCCAAAGAGCTTAAAAGCAGAATCGAGCTTATTATAAACCTCATGCCTGCGTCCGTTACCGACGGATATCCGCCGTGCGCGCTTTGCAAGGAAAACGAGGGCTACCGCGACCGCGCCAACATGCGCTCGGTGCTTACCGAAATAGACGGCGAGGAATTCTTCTTTAACTATTCAAGGCACCAGTACTTCGACAGGCACGGCGTGCTCTGCACGCGCGAGCATAAGCCGATGAAGGAAAGCGCCGACATGCTCAAAAAGCTCGCGCTTGCCGCCGACTTTATCGGGCAGGACGGCTTTGTGGGCATCAACGGCGCCACTGAGGGCAGCGGCGCAACCAATACCGCGCACGCTCATTTCCAGACCGGCTTCCGCACGACGCCTATGTTCCGCGCCGGCGTAAAGACCAAGCTCAAATCCAAAGAGTACCCGTATATCGAGCTGTCGGTACTCGACTGGTACTGCACCGTCATTCGTTTTGCGCACAGCAGTCTCGACAAAATCGTCGAGTTTGCCGTCAAGCTCAACGACGCATGGAAGGGCTATTCGGACGCGCGTATCCAAAACACCGACGGCAAAAAGAACTTCTGCAACTTCATAGTGAGAAAGATCGCCGGCAAGTACGTGTTTGACGCGGTGCTTAGAAGCAACGGCATTAAAAAGGCTTCCACTTCGCCCGAGTATTCGGAAATTAAGCCGTCGGCGCTGTCGCTTAACGACATACTCGGCTACTTCGTGCTTCCCAACAAGCTGTCCGGCCAGCTCAATAAGGTTCAGCTCTACCTCGACGGCACCATTCCGTTCGAGCCGGGAAAACTCGATCCCGAAATGAAGTCTTTCGAGAAAATGATTGCGAGAATGATGAAAGAGCAGGGCGGCACCGTAAGCAAGTTGGAGGCCAAGCTCAACGTTCACGACGAGGTGGACGCCGTTTGCGAAAAGATCCTCGCCGGCACCGCCGTGTTCGACAGCGAGAGCATCTTGCCCTTCCTCGAGCTTATGGGTATCGAAGTAAAGTAAGCGCAACTTCGTTGCTAAGATAAGAGATAAGATTGAATAATGAATAAATAATATGCCGCCCACGGGCGGCATTAATGTTTTTTTGTGGTTTATGATTATTCCGTTAATTCGGGTTTCGGTTCGTCTATTGGGGTGTTTGTTTGCGGTTCGGTTTCGGATACTTCGACGGTTGCGTCGGTTGCTTGCGGTTCGGGTTCGGCGGCTTCGACGTCGGCGCTTTCCTCTTGCGGTTCGGTCGAAACGGGTTCGGGGTTAACGCTTGCATTGTTTTCGGCGCTGACGTTAGAGAAAAATATTTTTTCCATGAGTATTGCCAAAAAAGCCACACCCACGAATAAAACGTACATAATCACTGCCGCTAATATTGCGTTGACAGGCAGCGTCTTAGGTAAAAGAAAATACACGCCGGAACCGAGCCAAAAGATCATTATAGTCGGGATTGCGTATAGAAAAAAGCTGATAAAAGCTATGGGGTAGCCTTTCAAACGTTGAATGCGTTTAAATATCATTATTATGACAATAACTAAACCTACAATCGGAATGAGCGAAAGCAGCATTTTTGTTTTGGTGTTTATAGGTTTTTTCATCGGTTATATCCTCGCTTTACGGAATGGGGTGGCCGGCGGATTCGTAGATTTTGTACCACTCGTATTCGGTGAGGGGGACCTCGCAGCAATCCTTGTAGCCTTTTATTCTGTTTATATTCGTGGTGCCGACTATCGCCTGCATTTTCGCAGGGTGGCGAAGTATCCAGGACAAGGCAACTGCGTCGACGGTGGCGTCGTACTTTTGGGCAAGGCCTTCGAGCATAAAGTTAAGCGCAAAGTATTTCTTTTTGGCTGCGTCGGTCGTGAACGCGCCGTAGTAGGTAAATCCGCTCTCGTCGGTAAACGAGCACTGCATGGTGCCGTACGTTTGGATTGTTATATTGTTCTTTCGGCAGTACCACAGCGTGCCGTCGGTGCGGTCGCATGACTCGTTAAGCCCGGTGTTTACCGTCATACCGCTCGTAATAAGCGGACAGAAGGCAGGGCTTAATTGAAGCTGGTTAAACAGCAGCTTTTGGTGTACCGCGTCTTGCAGGTATTCGATTTGGCTCGACGAAAAGTTGCTGACGCCGAAAATGCGCACCTTGCCGCTCTCTTCGAGAATTCTAAACGCTTCCGCGACTTCTTCCGCGCGCATAAGCGCGTCGGGACGGTGTAGAAGAAGCACGTCTATTCTGTCGGTGTTAAGGCGAGATAGCGCGCCGTCCACGCTTTCCAAAATGTGCTTTTTACTCAGGTCGTACCACTTGTTGCGTATTCCGCACTTTGTTTGAAGCACGATTTTATTTCTTAGCGATTTGTCGCGCTTAAACAGCTCGCCGTAAATGCTTTCGCACTTTCCGCCGCCGTAAATATCGGCGTGGTCGAACATGTTTATGCCTATATCGAGCGCTTGGTGCACCAGCTTTTCTACGCTGTCGACCGTCATGTCCGATATTCTCATGCAGCCGAGAACGAGCCTGCTCATCGGTATTCCGTAAATATCAATGTATTCCATACGACGATTATATCATACCGCTCGTAATAAATCAAGACGGTTGACGGATTTTTTTGCCCCGTCTTTTTTTATTGACCGAAATCGACAATATTAAATTATGCGTGCGCCGCGGCGCGAGGTTTTAAATGCGGATAATCGGGCAATAACAGTCGGTATGAAAAAGCTTGCTGTTTTTACCGTCATAATTACCGTAGCTGTTGTGGGCGTTGCCGTTTGGTTCAGTCCGCTCGCGTTTTCGGGTGCGAGCAGGTACGAAAACAACGAGGCTGTGGGCGCGCTCGACGGACTGTGTTATCCCGAGGATACTTTTGCCCGCGCCGATTACACGGGAAGCGAAAAGGACATGCTTAATACGCTTAAAAGTATGAAGGCGGAAGTGGTCGGCTGCGCGTATTCGGGCGACAGCTTTATCGTATACGCGTACAGTCCGCGAGTCGTAGGATATAAAACTTTAAGCGACGGGGAAAGGTACAACGTAATGGCGGCGTACAAAAACGGGCGGTATGCGGTAGGAACGCCGGTGCTTGAAGGAAGTTACTAAAAAATTCATCTTTTATGTATAACGTTTTTTTTGTTGGCAATAATCATCGGTACGGAGGAAGGAAAACATGAAAACCTATCAGACAAGCACAAACGAGAAAAAGAGAAACTTTTTTGTAAGACACAAGCACGTATTTATCGCAATCGGTATTCTTGCCGTGGTAGCGGCGGTGGTCGTCGTATCGATCGTCCTTACATTGCCCGATTCCGCGCCGGTTACATCTCAGCCAGATAATCCGCCACAGGAAGTCGTTACTCCCGAGGTTAAGACCGTTCTGCCCATGACTGGCGCCGCGTACGGACTCGAGTACGCGAGCGACAAGCTCGTTTACTGGGAAACGCTCGAGATTTGGCGTACCCATCCGGCAATGGACTTTGTGGGAAGCGGCGACGTACTTTGCGTTCGCGACGGCACGGTTACCGACGTCGAGATGCACACCACGCTCGACGGCAACGTGGTTACGGTTACGCACGCCGACGGTTACGTTTCGATATACAAGTCGCTCGGCGACGACGTAACGGTTAAAGTGGGGGACAAGGTGTCGGCAGGCGATAAGCTCGGCACGGCAGGCAATACGATGATGTCCGAGCTTAAAACGGGCAATCATCTCCACCTCGAAGTCAAAAAGAACGGAAAGCACGTCGACCCCTCGACCGTTCTGCCCATTAACGAGGATAAATAAAACGCTTAAATCGTTTCTCTTCCGTACAATCAGCCAAGCTCGCGCTTGGCTTTTTGCATGCCGAAGACTTTGCTAATTTGTGGTGCTACGGCTTAATATAATATTGCCTTCCCCGTGGGGCAAGCCAAAGGCTTGGCGAATTTGTGGTGTTACGGCTTAATATCATTCGCCT
>JAFLVD010000023.1 GCA_022508485.1 Clostridiales bacterium
CTATTACATGGAATCGCATTGTTGCACTAACTAAAGAACGTAAGCATTCTTCATGTAACAATCTTTTTGTGAATCGCTACGGCCAGCCCATCAGCATTCACGGGATAGAATATATTTACAAGAAATACTTGAAAAAAGCAAAAATCAACACTCACTCAACACCACACTATTTGCGACACACTTTTGCCACCAATCTACTCGCTAACGGTGCCGATCTTCGCTCGGTTCAGGAAATACTCGGGCATGCAAGTGTAGCAACGACACAAATATACACTGAGGTCACTACCCAACGCAAAAAGCAAGTGCTTAATAAATTTAACTACAGAAATAAGTTATAAGATTAAGATTTTTACGCAACAGAAATAAATAAACAGTTCATTAACGCCTACATAAACAGATTATGGTAAAGCAATGCCGTTTTCTTGACTTCGGCATTCTTGCTTATATCAAATTAACAGTGCTATTCATTCGCATGAAAAGAATAGTCATACTGCTCATATCATACAATTTGAATTTTTTCTGCAACTATAATATTATATTGTCATCTGAATTGTAGAAAATTGCTTTATATTAAAATTATCATAAAGCAAAGCTTCAAATTCATATTTGACATTATTATCAGTCATACAAGTACCAGTCACTATAATATTACCATTACTATAACTGTTTCTTGCAATATTTAGTGTGTTTATATGTGCGCCTTCGCTGAAATTCGGAAGTTCGAGTTTTTCTATTTGCGCATTAATATAATCTTTAAGTTTTAATTCACACCCTTTTATTAAGCGTAAAAAGTTTATATTCAAATCTAAAATCTTTTTTAGCAATAAATATGCAGCCTTAAAAGTTTTTTGCCAAAGTTCATTGAGCGGATCGATTATCTCGTGAAACAGTGCGTTCCTTAGGCTGACAACAAAATCTATAAACCATATTGCCCCGTCGTCACGAATACATTTATAACAATAATCCATTTGCGTCGATGACTTTTCAGCTATTAGAAATTCCGAAAATAAGTTAAATGGCCGCTGTACGATAAGTCGATATTCGTTTTCACTTTTATCTGGATGCAAAAGAGGCATATCGAAATTGATGCTGAAATTTTTTCTTATAAGATTAGCGCAAAAATGCAATTTAGTTGAAACAAGTGTCTTAATTTGCTCTGTTTGTTTCGACGAAGCAAGAATTGACTTACATTTTATATCAATTTGTTTATCTAAATCATTACATATCGATGAATAAAGGAATTTTAAATATTCCGATTCGACTATATTTTCGTTTCGAGAGCAATCAACAACATCAATGTGTGATTTCACATTTATTTTAAATTTTAGTTGCTCAAAGTAAGTTTTCTTGTTGTATTTTCCATTTATTTGAATAACGCCATGTATTTCATAGCGATCTACGACTATCATATCAATATGTATACGATCTTTTATACTTGTTTTAGAAGAATCACTATATTCTATAGAGTCGTAAACATAATGAAACTCCTCGTTCATTCTATAAAATGACGTAAAGAAATATTGTGGGAATACTTTCGCCACATTTATTCTGCTTGGTAGATATAGGTCATATAAAAGATTAGTAAATTCTTTAATATCAATATTTTTAGATATATAATTTAGATGACTTTGCTTATACTCATTTGTAAATGGCCTGTCTCCGCGCGGTTTGCCAGTTACATCAAAAACCTGAATATCAGGATAAAGCTCTCTTAATGTTGCAACAAAAGCAAACCATGTTTTTATAAACATAGTTACAAAGTCAGATTCTGTTATAGCTCGCCAACTTTCATACTTTTGTAAATCGTTATTCATAAAATGTTCCCTTTGTTACAATTGAGAATCAAGCCACATTAACGCCGTACCTTCATTCGTTTCGATTGCTAATTCGACAGCTTTAATGGCATTATCAAAACGCCGTTTAGCTTCTTTTCGTAAACTGAACGATTCTTGCACTTTATCCGAAATTACTTTTTGTAATTGCAAATCAATGTTTGGTAACGGTATATTTAGAAACTCATCTTTTGATATTGCCGATAAAATAGTACCGGAGCACCGTTGTTTCAAAAGAGCTTGAATGGGCTTGGATTTAAATAAAACCAACAACGTCTCCGAATTGATTTTATCTGAATTTATAACATAGAAACCCGTAGAACATAAAGCACCATCATAATCGCTATCAATCAATGCACAACTACTCAAAGAGCCTTCGATTGAAGAAACAATCACTTGCCCTTGTTTCACCATTCGCCGCGCACGAGAAGGTAAATCATTTCCCATTATCTTTTCTATGTTTGTTATATCGCCTGAAACGCTCACATTTGATAATTCTATATATCTATATTCATGGTCGGGATAAGGTACAAAATTGCTATCATACAATTTGCATAACGATGATACAGTTTCTGTCGTATTTATCTGCGCCATCAAACTTTCGTATTTAGACTGATAATACTCTGCATCCAAACGCCCCGATTGAATAAAACTGTCGAAAAGGGTTTTTACAATACAGCTGTTTAAACCATTGTCAGCAAAACAACCTAAATACTCATATAATGTATTTTCAGCTTGCTTATACGCATTATCAGCTTGCTTATTAGTCTCTAAATAGCAAAGGCATAGTTCTTTTATTGTTTTTTGGAAATCTCGTGAAGGTATATAAATTTTAACACCTTTAACTCGTGGTAATGTTAATTGATATTGGATAGTTAACTCTCTTTGCCTAAATAATTGTTTAAATCCATATTTGCTTCGTAAAAACGCCATCAAATAATAAGGATCAACATCATGAATATTGGTCAATCCCAAGACTGTTCGGGAAAGCGCAAGTTCATTATAATCATATACAACACTTGCATAACATGGTGTCCCAACCTTTGTTATTACTATCTCATCAGCCTTTACAAAAGAAATGCCTTTGTTACTTTTCGCAAAATCTAATGGTATTTTTTCAAATTTCGGGTCTTGCTCAGTAGAAATAATAGGATAATCGATGCAGTCCACACAACGTACAAATGCAGTATCTCCAATGTCGTATAATTGTGTTGCTGCGGGATAAAAAGCACTCGCAACTGCCGTTGATAAAGAACCAAGTTTTTTTGTGTAGATATTATTCAGTTTTTCCTCAACATTTAGATAATCTTTAGTAAAGCATTCTGAATCGTATCGATCTCCTAAATCTAATTGAGAAAATTTAATTTCACTTATTTCCAGCCCATCCGTTAAAGCTTTGTATTTGGCTTCATCCAAAGGTTTATCGGACGGGCTTATTGAAAAAAACTTAAACCTTCCTTTTTAGCAAATTCAGCGAATGCTTCTGCGATCCCATCACCCGTAATTCCATCATGATTATATAGGTCTTGCTCTACAACCAAATGTCCATGTGCGTCAAGCGCATTTGTTCCATCAGCTTGTTTTATATAGATTTTATCGCCACTGTTATCTTTACCTCGCTTCTGTTGCGTAGCGAAGAAAATATTATAATCGTCCTTGCGTGGACAGAGAATTTTTGTTTCTCCTGTAATTTCATCTTTATATTCACCGCCCCATTTTTGCACGAATAGTACACTTGTCTTTGTGCCTGTATGCGGCTTGAAAGTATTTCCGTGAAGTCCTACTACCGCAAGAATACGGCAACGCTGCGCTATATACTCGCGGATATATTTATCACTGCTGTTATTAAACCTGCCTTGCGGCAATACAATTGCCATTCTTCCGCCCGGTTTCAAGAAATCAAGGTTGCGCTCAATAAAAAGCACGTCTCGTCCAACTTTGCTTTGTGTTTTACCTTTATCGTTTTTACCAAGCTCATATCTTCCGAGTATACGCGTTTCCTTTATGTCTCCTGCGAATGGAGGATTGGCCATAACTATATCAAAATTAAATTCACGATAGCTTTTTTTATCGCGGCGTAAATCTTCCAATCTCCAAAAACCTTCCGAATAAGTGCGTAGCCAATCTTTTTGTTTCGCCGTTTCGTCCCAACGGTCATAATCGAGAGTATTAAGGTGCAACATGTTTGTGTGACCATCGCCTGCAATTAAGTTAAGTGTTCGAGCAACGCGAACAGCCTTTTCGTCAAAATCTATACCGAAAATATTTTCTTTTACATAGTCTGTGTAAGCGGCGGGCTTTTGATCAAGAGAAAATAATTCGCCTTTGGGTCTTCCTTCTGCATCGGCCATTTTATCCCACACATTGAAAATCGTATGCACGGGGAAACCGCTGCTTCCGCAAGCGGTGTCAATCATCTTTTCATTCTTATGCGGATTGAGCATACGAACGCACATTTCAATAACGTAACGCGGCGTAAAGAACTGACCTTTTTCGCCTTTACTTGATTTACTCATCAAATACTCAAAAGCATCGTCAACAACTTCGAGATTACTGTTAAAGAGTTTGACACTTTGTAATGATGCAACGCAAATCGAGAGATGCGAGGGTGATAGCATTATTTTTGTGTTCTCATCAAAAACGCCTTTCCACTTTTTATTTGCATCATTGAACAAGTCCTGTATCGCTTCTTTCAGTTTGAACTCAGTACGTCCCGCATTGGTAAATTCAAGATAACGCGAAGGAGTTTGTCCGCTCATAAACTCGTCATACAATTTTGCAAAAATGAGTTTGAAGCACTCCTCGAAAACGTCTACGCCTGCATTTGCGAGAACTTCGTCTTCCAAGTCCTTAATTTTATCTTTAAGTGAAATCTTATCTTTTTGTAGTAAGTCATTTCGCTTTAAGTCTTCGATAGTCCAACGCTCAGAAATGACATCCATAAGCGTTTGTGTTGCTTTGGGTATGTCGCGTATATCTTCAAAGTAGTTAGGATCTTTGCGATTATAGTAAACAATCTGTTCACCGTTACACCATACCGCAATGGGCGCGCCAGTGCTATTGCAATAACTCTTTAACTGTTCTTTACCTTCTTTAAGTTTTGGTTTTTTAACTTCAATAATTATATAAGGAACAATAGGTCGATCCTCGTCCATAATGACAATATCCGCGCGTTTCACTTCGCGCCCGAAGTAAACGGGATATTCAAGTTGTATACGCGATACAGGGTATCCGTAGCCATTGATAAGTTTGTCGATAAGAAGTTGACGCACAACTTCTTCGGGCTTAAGAGTAATTTGCTTTTTGCGAACAAGACACTCTACAACGGCATATAGCCTTCCTTTCTTGTCTATCTTTTCGATAATGCGGCTGTTCAAACTGTCTATACTTGCTTGACTGAACTGTTCAGTTTTGTATGCACTGTCTTTAAGAATATCGTATATCGTCATTTATCCACTCTCCAATGAAACAAAATTTTTTAATATTATAGCACGAGAAGTTGAAAATCGCAAGAGAAAAAGCTGACGCAGGCTGAAACCTTTGCCTCCTAAATTTCTAAATAAAGAGCAAAAATCGGGTTTCCCGATTGTTCCGGCTCGGCGAAAGCCAAGCTACAAAAAAACCGAAATCATAGGATTTTGGTTATTTTCTTAACCTGCTTAGGCATCGGTAAAATGCACCATTATTTTGGGAAAAAGTTGTGTCATAAATTTTTCTCGTGTAATGTTTTTATTGACAATATGTTGTCACTATTAGTATTGTAAACTTATCCTATGGATAAGTTAGCATATCATCTGAATAAGAAGAAAAAATCGGCGAAAACTGAAGGAAAGTATCTTTACTATTACCCTTGCAGCGAGGACGATTTACCTAATGTACATATAGGTGAAAAGCCGTTTATCACAGTCGAAGTAACCGAACAGGAATGGGGAGCACTTTTCGAATTGGACCGCTTTGAGTACAACAACGAGCATAAGCTGTACCGTCACACCAGACGCATTCCGGATGCAGAAGAAGACTGTCTTTCTAAGAAAGAGCAAGAACGGCTTATTGGTAAAAACACACTCTTGTCGGATCAGCTTATTGATGAAGCGGACAGTCAGCTCTTACTGAGTAAACTGAACAGCAAACAATACGAAGTGTACTACAACTGCGTAGTGTTAGGTGAATCGCAAGATGATGTTGCGGAAGAACTCGGAGTCACACAGGGATACATTTCTACCGTTCTTAGAAAAGCAAAAGAGATTATTACTGACTATGAGTTAAAGCACGCCACCCCCAACGAGTATGTATGGAAGTGCTGGGAGTTGTTTTTGGATACGGGAGAAATGCCAAACTTCATCGATGTGGAAATAGAGTTTGTCATTCGAGAGATGTGGGCGGACATTCTTCCGTTTCTCAATTGGTATTACAGCCTCGGGGAATTTTGTCGCTACACGATGCTCTATTATCTCTTCGACGAAGATAAAATGCCAGAGGATATAGAGAGGTTCAAGAAGTCCATAAAAGAGAATGAACTCAGAAGTTTCGAAGAATTTTATAGCGAAAAGCTACCCATTATTCAAGGTGTTTATGCCAGACTCGGCTTGGAAATAATTCGGCGCGAAAAGAATGGACTACACGACTCGGACAAAGCGTTTACAAGCTTTATTGCCACAGCGGAAAAGATAGCGTCAAGACTTAATATGACCGTCTATGAATATCTTACAAAGCGATTCTATCCGCATTTCGCTAAATTGCGAAACAAGAGAATCAGACAATTTGTTAAGGCTAATAAAAAGAGAATATCTTCCACTTAAAAAATTTCCAACTTTTTTCAAAAATTACTAATAATTCAGGCATTCTCGTGGCTTATAAGTAGAGAGGGGTACGAGATCCGAAAAAGCAGTCCTTGCATAAAGGGCTGCTTTTTCTTCTCTCTAAAGGAGGTGAAAAACAATTTACAAGTATTACAGGAACAAAAGAACAATACCCGAAGTGCATTACCATCGGGATAAACACGCAACCATTTCCGTAATAACGCATAAGCGGAAAGACCTTGCATCTATCGACGAGTATCTTAGAGATTGCGAGCAGCAATTTGAGGTGGAATACATCAAAAAGCTGACCACTACCGAACAGGCGTGGAGTGATGTTATGAAGTCTACAAACGCTACACTCAACAACCGAGGTAAGAACATTGTCTTGGAATGTCTGCAATTCGGCGGCAATCGCGAGTTTTGGAACGGCCTTAATTCCGAACAGGAAATAAGGAAATACTTCGACGCTTGTTATGCCTATGCCGTACATAAGATAGGCTTTCTGCATACACACGAGAACATCATTTGTGCAGTAATAGTAACAGAGCCGAACAGGCGTAATCTGTTTGTATTCTATCTTCCTATTACGGAAGTGTGGCAAGCAAAGGTTATGAGCAGTAATAAGAGTGGACGAGGTAATAAACTTCAAATGCGTGATGAAAGTGGAACGCCCATGTATAGGCAACGAGTGGAGATAGACAATCCGAGACTCTCGCACAGCGAGTTTTGGAAGGCACGCGGTGGACTTTCCTCCTACTCCGACTTGCAAGAGGATTTCTTTGAAAAGATATCTAAGAAGTACGGAGCGGAACGCGGAGATAGTTTGTCACTCGTTAAGAACACAACGGAAAGACAGCGCGAGCGTTTCTGTCGCACAGACGGAGACAGCTTAGATGCTCTCTACTTTGACGATATGCCTTTTTAGTAAAAACACTTGACAAACCTCTCCGAAAATACTATAATCGTATGCATACGACATATATTTTTACGGAGGGCTTTATGGAAAAGAAGTCAAGGGCTGAAAAAGACAAGCGTTACGAGGAAAATCACAAGGCGGAAAGAAAAGCCAAGTGCTTGTCTTGGGGAACAAGTATGCCGAGAGAAACCGCGGAAGAGATAAATGCTTTTCTCAAAAAGTATGGGTTTACCAAGATACAACTAATAGAGGCCGGCTATAAGGCTTTGCAGGATGAAGCGGCAGAACATGACACTTCCCTTACAAAGCTTATGGACGGCTATGATGACTTTTTTGGGTTTGAGTCGGACAAGTCCAAGAAGTAACTTTATTCCGACACCGGATAGATTTCGGTTGCACAAACTGTTTCTACCCAATTTACAAAATCTAACAAGGAGGATTTTTGTGAATATGGAGAGCACATAGTATCCATTCAGCGAGAGCACATAGTAACTGCACAAATAAAATAAGGAATTTTGAAAGGACAAAATTATGTAGGAGTAAACTTAACAACTAATCAAACAACCCAAGGGGAACTTAATATCCCCGACGACAAACTACAAGCAAGTGCTAAGATACTTGCCAACATACTGCTCGACTATGTAAGAAACGGCGGCAGTACAAACCATTTAACGCTGGAGAAGGTATTCGGCAAAGGAGGACACGATGAATAAACGAGTTGCCATATACGCAAGATTCAGCTCGCATTCGCAGACGGAGCAATCCATAGAAGGACAATTAAGAGAATGTTATGACTATGCCAAGAAACACGATTTACTTGTCGTCGGCGAATACATAGACCGAGCGTTGACCGGAACTTCGGACAAGCGACCTAATTTCTTACAAATGATCGAAGACAGTAAGAAAAAGACATTCGATTATGTTCTTGTCTACCAATTAGACAGGTTTGCAAGAAACCGCTACGACAGCGCGAACTACAAAGCGAAACTCAAAAAGAACGGTGTTCGCGTCCTCTCTGCTAAAGAAAACATCACCGAAGATGCAAGCGGGATACTCATAGAAGGCGTACTTGAAAGTATGGCGGAATACTACTCTGCCGAGCTTTCTCAAAAGGTAAAGCGCGGAATAAAGGAAAGCCTAAGCAAAGGCTACTTCATAGGCGGCTACAGAATTCTCGGTTATGACATTGTGGACAAGCGTTGGGCAATCAATCCCATAGAAGCGTCGATTGTACGAGATATGTTCGAGCGTTACAAGAACGGAGAGAAAGCAAAGAGCATAGTTGAGCGATTAAATGCACAAGGCGTCCACAACAAGAGCGGAGCGAAGTTCACAATAAACTCGTTTGCCAAGATAATCCGAAACAGCAAGTACATGGGCGTAGTCATAAGCAACGGGAAGACCTACAACAACATAGTGCCTGCGATTGTGGACGAACAAACTTTTACTGCTTGCAACAAGATAATGGATAACCAAAGACACAAACAGAAAGCCGTACAAAACCATACAGAATACATACTCAGCGGAAAGCTCTTTTGTGGCAACTGCGGAACACTTATGACTGCCGATGACGGCACAAGCCATACGGGTAAGGTGTACCATTATTACAAATGCTTTAACAGAAAGAAGAACAAGTCCGAATGTAATAAGAGCAATATTACCAAAGAGAAGTTGGAAAAACTTGTATTCGAAAAGACGATTGAATATGTATTGCAACCGCAGGTAATAGACAAGATAGCTGTTTCTGTGGTCGAAAAGTTTAATGAAGGATTATCTAAGTCGGACAATCTTGTACTACTCGAAAAAGAGCAACAGCAAGTACAGAAAGCAATAAACGGTTTTCTAAATGCTATTGCAGAAGGCGTAGTTACAAAGTCCACCAAAGAGCGGCTACTCGCTTTGGAACAGCAAAATGATGAGCTGGAAAACAAAATAGCCGTTGAGAAAGCGAGACAAATTCAACCATTAGAATACGAGACGATTAAAGCGTTTCTCACCTATTTTGCTCGAAAGCAATACAAGAACAATGAAGAAAAGAACGAGTTCTTTAATTCGTTTATATACAGAGTTGTTCTATTCGACGATTACCTGTATATCTTCTACAACACTTCGCCAGACACACCTACAAAGGTAAAGTTAACCAAAGACGAGCTGGACGAGCTGAAAAGCCATAACGCAAAAGAAAACACCCAATTTGAGCCGCTTGGGTTCAAATTGGGTGCTCTTGGCGGAGAGAGGGGGATTCGAACCCCCGGTAGCTGTTACACTACGCACGCTTTCCAAGCGTGTGCCTTCAGCCGCTCAGCCATCTCTCCGTACCGCCCTCGCCTCTCGGTTTGGGCGTACTGTTTGATTATTAAATTTATTCTATCGCCGTTTAAGCGCTGTCGAGCCGAACGAAAGGTGCGGCTTTTATCATGCGCATAACATATCGCGAAATAGCGTTCCGTCGCCGAAAAAGGCGTTCGACTCTGATTAACGCTTGGAGAACTGAGGCGCCTTGCGAGCCTTTTTGAGACCGTACTTTTTGCGCTCTTTCATTCTCGGGTCGCGCGTCAGGAAGCCTGCCTTTTTGAGCGCGGGCCTATACCCTGCGTCGACGTTGCAGAGCGCACGGGAAATGCCGTGCCGAATAGCGCCGGCCTGGCCGGTGTAGCCGCCGCCGCGAACGTTTACAATAACGTCGAACTTACCGACCGTATCGGTCTCGGTAAACGGCTGATTGACAATGAGTTTAAGCGTATCGAGCGGAAAATACTCGTCGAGAGTGCGCTTATTGACCGTAATGGTGCCGGATCCGCCGGCGAGAACGCGCACACGCGCGACCGCCTTTTTGCGCCTGCCGGTGCCCCAATACTGAACTTTCTTTTTGGTAGAAGTTTTGGCTGCCATATATCATTACCTCTTTTCGATTTCTAAGGGTTGGGGATTCTGCGCTTGGTGAATGTGCTCGGGGCCTTTAAAGACCTTGAGCTTTTTAGCCATAGCGCGTCCGAGCGAATTTTTGGGAAGCATACCCTTGACCGCCTTAAT
This sequence comes from Clostridiales bacterium, assembly GCA_022508485.1. GTDB lineage: Bacteria > Bacillota > Clostridia > Christensenellales > Pumilibacteraceae > Anaerocaecibacter. The sequence goes on from JAFLVD010000023.1 coordinate 10,581, forward strand.
GACGGCCTTATCCGAATTTTCCTTGAGGAAAATGGAATACTTTTGCTGTTTAAGCCCACCCATGTAACCGGTGTGGTAGGTATAGAGCTTTTTCTCCGCCTTGTTTCCGGTCAGCTTGACCTTGTCGGTATTTATAACGATAACGAAATCGCCCACGTCGACGTTGGTCGTGTACTCGGGCTTACGCTTGCCTTTAAGAACGGAAGCGACCTGGCTTGCCAGCCTGCCGAGCGGAACGTCGGTCGCGTCGACAACGTACCAGCTGCGTTTATATTCCTTATCCCCGATCTTGTAGTCGGCGGTTTTGGAATTGACCTTTTTTGCCATCAATGTTTTCATCGAAAACAACCTCGTATAAAATTTAGTCATTCGGCGTTTCACGCCACCGAACATACCGCGGCGCCTAAATTGACGGGGCTAACGCCAACCGACACTCCGCAGTCGACACCCATTATACAATATCCCTTTGTTTTTGTCAAATATTTAACAAAGGGAAAAATATATAAATATAGATAATGGATAAGATTGAATAGATAATAGTGACAAGCGGAAAATCGTAACCACTTGCATAGCAAGTGGTTTAGTGCATATAAAAAGAGGCTGTCGCGTTAAGCGACATCCTCTTGTAGCCTTATTTAATAATGCAATTTAGGACTATGTAAATTACTGAAACCAAAAGAGCTACAAACGAGAACACGCACAGCGTCAATCGTATCTTCTTTTCATTTTTTTCATGTAATGCTATCAACCTATTCAAAGCATCCAGATGTTTTTCGTATACTGTTATACTTTCTTCAATACCGAATATGCTGACATATTCGTCAAGAAGTTCTTCTTCTGTCATAACCTCGTATGGTACTGTGCGATTATTGTCTTCTTGTTTTTTGCTTAATGTTGTTATTAATTCTTTTCTTATTGTCCTACGATACAAGGTACATTTAAAAAGCTCTTTTTCATACATCTTTTTAGAAACACCATTTTCCGCAAGCGCTAAATGTTTATTAAGCCGCTTTTCTTTGCAACCGAAATAATCCCTAAGCTCAAAAGATAAAATAACTATAAACAGTACTATTATTAAAGCCGTTATAGCGTAGTTAAAAACCTTACAATCGCTGAAGCACAAACAACCGAATATTAAGCTTAGTATTGACGCAATAAAGCTTAACATAGCAACCCAAAACGAGTAGCTTATCTTCGGTTGCATATTACATTTATTGCTTGCTAATTTGTAGTTTGTCATTAGCGCCATCAGGCGCGTTTGTTGTCTTTCCGTCGGACTATTCATATTTTTCCCTTTTGTTAAAAATTTTTTATATTATGCGGTTACCTTTGTACCGCTAATATCGTACTTATTCTTTGTAAAAGTGTAATTTCCATTTGATAATTCAACTATATATTGTTCGTCAGCTGAACAACCTTTAATACTTATACCAACTTCCTCAACACTATTTTCAGTGATTTGTATTACTGTGAATCTTCCTACCTCACCAAATGTACTGCTAAGGTTTTGTCCCTCATCTTTAAAAATTCTTGTAGCTTTTTCATTTTTCCCAAACACTTTATTGCATATTGCATTTGTAAGATCTGCTCTTGTTCCTTGAATAGTAGGATTATAATTAAAGCTATAATTATCTAAATATGTGACACTGGCGTTTGCAATAGATGCTACAATAGTATCTTTATGTAATTCGCTAATAATAATTGGATTGTCAAAATTAACTGTGGTAATTGCATAAGTATAACTTGTATTAGAATTATTAACAGCATAAGTAGAAATAAAAATGACTTTTGTTATTTCATCTTGTCCTACTATTCTCCATTCATAAGATACTAAATATTCTTTATTAAAACTACGGCTTCCATAAGACGCCTTTCCAGCCCCTTCTAGATAATTGTCTTCCAACACGGCTTTTACTTCTTCTCCATATTTATCAATTAAATCCTGCACGCTTTCTATATTTCCGCTCGGCGTTTCTGGACTGTCCGGATTTTCGGTCTCGTCCTCCGACCCGAGATTTTCAAGTGCATAAACAGAGGCATAAAAGTTTGTCCCGTCAATTTTATGAACATCTACAACATCAGTTGAAGTATACGGACCTTCAATATTATTAAGTAGAGTTTCATCTGTTCCATCACCTTTTCTTACGTTAATGCGGTGAATAGCAATTTCATTATCTGATTGCTCAAGAAGATGAAATGAGCGGTAATTTTTATCACCGGAGTCAATTTCTTTATAAATTGCATTAGAGTAAAGGTCGGTTAAGCGGACATCAAGTCCTGCTTTTTCATAAAGAGCGATTGCAATATTTTGTTTATTGTAATTTGTCTTTGCGTTAAACTCGAAAACGGCCGTGCGGTCTATATCGAGCGAGGAAAAGTTTAACGAAAATTTGTTGTTTACTATGTATCTAAACGGAATCGGCGCAGCAAGAGTAACTTCCGCCAATTCAATTGTACGTTCACTCCGGTCTACATCGAAAGTCCAAACTATATTCACTTTCGTAAGTTCGTTATTGTCATTTCCGACAATGTAATAATATTCTGCTTTGACTTGGCTGGTTTTTACAACGGACGGGCGAATGTAATCAGTTACAAAGTCAATTGCAGTCGTTTTATAATCGGTAGCAAATTCCGTAAGCGTGAGTGCCTCGTAATAATCGCACACAGAACATTCGCCGTCTTGTATATTGTGTTTTGCGTAGCCACTGCAGTCCTCTGCCGCTACCTCGTGACCGCAATTCGCAGCGTGATAGTGGTGCGTGTCGTTATACGACCACTTAAGTTTTTCAAATGTGTGCATATGACCTTCGACTTTCTCCGCACAGGCAACAAAACCGAATGATAGTAAAACTATTGTAACTACGGCAAAAACATTTAAATGCTTAGATTTCATAAACAACACCCATTTTTGACATTTAGTAAATGTCATTTTGCATAGAATAACATTTACAATATATTTTGTCAAGCAGTGAATGTCAAAACGGGGTGAGGTTATGTTTAAGAACAAGGCAAACGGCGGAAAGAACAATATATGCGGAAAGCAGATTTATACAATAAGGAAAAATGCCGTGCCGACAATGTCACAGCGCATACTCGCCGAAAAGTTACAGCTTATAGGAATAGACGTAGACAAAAACGCTATCCAGCGCATTGAAAGCGGACAGCGTTTTATTACCGATATTGAGCTATACGCGATAGCACAGGTTTTTAACGTAAATATTATGACCCTTTACGGCGAAGAAACAGAATAAACAGCCGCTTCGGAACAACAAAAAGTAATATAAGGACGAGATCCTTCGCTTTCGCTCAGGATGACAAAAGTACAGTGCTTTCCCCAATTTTGTCACCCTGAGCTTTAGCGAAGGGTCTCTACCTTAATGCCGCGAATGCGGCTAAATAAAAAAGAACCGCATAGCGGTCCTTAATTCTTATCTTTTATCTATTCAATATTCATTTAGCCGCTTGCGGTGTTATATTTATCTCGACCTTTTACACGCGCGAAGCTACGCACAGCGCATTTCACGTTGCGTCAGCAACATATCACATTGCGAAGCAATATTTCACTCGCCGCGACAGCGGCGAATTTCACTGCGCCGAAAGCGCCCCGGCGCTTACCTCAGCTCGTCCTTAGTTCTGGGGAACTCGATGGTGTCGCGGATATTTGCCATGCCGGTAACGTACATGAGTATGCGCTCGAGGCCGAGACCGAAGCCGCTGTGCGGAACGGATCCGTATTTTCTTAAATCGAGGTAGTTTTCGTAGTCGGAAAGCTTCATGCCGCGCGACTTGATTTCGACGAGTAGCTTGTCGTAGTCCGCTTCCCTCTCGCTGCACCCGATAATCTCGCCCACGCCGGGAACGAGAAGGTCGGTTGCGGCGACCGTCTTGCCGTCGGGGTTCTGCTTCATATAGAACGACTTAATCTTTCTCGGGTAGTTGACGACAAACACCGGCTTTTTGAAATACTCGTCGGTAAGGTATCGCTCGTGCTCGGTCTGTAAGTCAAGACCCCATTCGACGGGGTACACAAAGCTTTTGCCCGACTTTTTGAGGATTTCCACCGCGTCGGTGTAGTCCACGCGCGCAAAGTCGCTGTCCGCGACGTTTTGAAGTTTGGCGATAAGTCCGTTTTCGAACCGTGCGTCGAAGAACTCAAGCTCTGCCTTGCAGTTATCGAGAAGGTGGCGAATGATATACTTAATCATGTCGGTCGCGATTTCGATAATGTCGTTAATGTCCGCGAACGCGACCTCCGGCTCTATCTGCCAAAACTCGGCGGCGTGCCGCGGCGTATTGCTGTTTTCGGCGCGGAAGGTCGGGCCGAAGGTGTAAATCCTGCCGAGCGCGGTCGCCATAACCTCGCCCTCAAGCTGACCCGAAACGGTAAGACCGGCACTGCGACCGAAAAAGTCGGCGGCGTTATATTCGTCCTCGCTCTTGATTTTGGGGTTGAACCCGACCGTAGTAACCTTAAACACTTCGCCCGCGCCCTCGCAGTCGCTGCCGGTGATTATAGGCGAATGAACGTAATAATATCCGTTCTTGTGGAAGTACTCGTGGATAGCGTACGACAGTTCGCTTCTCACTCTGAACACCGCGTTAAAGGTGTTGGTGCGCACTCTGAGGTGCGGAATGGTGCGAAGATATTCCATAGTGTGCCGCTTTTTTTGAAGCGGATAGCTCTGGTCGCTCGCGCCGAGAAGCTCTACCGACTTGGCGCGGATTTCCACGCTTTCTGCTTTAAGCCCCTTTTCAACCGTGCCGGTAACGCTTATAGCCGCACCGAGCGACAGAACGCCGGCAAGCGCCTTGTCGTTAAAGTCAGCTTTGTCGAAAACAATCTGAACGTGATTAAGCATGGTGCCGTCGTTAAGCTCGGCAAAAGCCACGTTCTTCGAGTCGCGCGAGGTGCGCACCCAGCCGCATACCGTAACGGTCTTTCCGACGAGCGAGCCGTCCGCAATCTTTTTCAAATCGATGTGTTGCATAATCCACTACCTTGTTATTTTATGCAAATATTTTAACACCGCCCGACCTTTTAGTCAAGCGGTATATGTTCATTTGTTTTATTGCGACGCGTTACGCTTTCTTTCCTTTATATTTAAAGCACGCGATTGCGGCGACGGTGAATGCCGCCGTGTACGCGACGACGGCGATAACGGGAATCCAAACGCTTAAAAAGTCGCCGGACAACGAGTAGCGGATAAGGTCGTAGCCGTGCGCGAACGGCAGGATATGGCAGAACAGCGAAAATCCGCCGCCGATTGCGTCGAGGTCGAACCACATTCCCGAAAGTAGCGCCGCGACCTGGACTATCCCCGAGCACAAAGGTGGCGCGTTTTTGTACGATAAAAGCGAGCCTATAATCATGCCTATCGACATAAACAGCAGCGAGAGCAGCATCGAAAACAGCATTGCGACGATAATATACGGCGTGGGGGTAAGTCCGAAAATGAGCGCCGCGGCAAAGGTTACGACAACCTGAACGCCGGCAATCGGCAGCACGCCGAGCATATACCCGATAACGTAGTCGCCCGAACTCATCGGCGACGCGAGAAGCCTTGTCAAAAAGCTTTGCGACCTGTCGCCCGAAATAAGCATTGCGGCAAAGAGGCTTAAAAACGAGCCGGAAAAAATAACCACGCCGCCGGTAAACCTATCCACGCCGAACATGGGTACGGCCGCGGCGGCTTCTTCCCCGATACTTTTTATAATGACCTGCATTATCACGAAAATAACTATGGGAAGCGCTATTCCGAAACCCCAGCTTATGGGCGAGCGTAACAGCTCTAAAATATTGCGCTTGGCAAAAACGAGCGTGCGCGACGGTTTATTCATCGATGTATTCCTCCTCGCCGGTAAGGCGCAGGAAAGCGTTTTCGAACGTGTCCTCGCCGCTAAGCTTTTTAAGCTCGTCTGCGGTCCCGATTGCGGCAATTTTTCCGCCTGCCATGACCGCAATCCTATTGCACAGCGCTTCCGCTTCCTCGAGGTAGTGTGTGGTAAGAACAACTGCCGCCGACCCCGAAATCTCGCGGATATACTTCCACAGCTCGCGGCGGCTTACGACGTCCAGACCGAGCGTCGGCTCGTCGAGAAAGACAAGACGCGGCTTGGTGATTATCGCCATGCCGATTGAAAGCCTGCGCATAAGTCCGCCCGAAAGCTTGCCTGCGCGGTCGTTTAGCCTATCCGTAAGCTTAAGCTTTGCCGCAATTTCCTCCGCTTGCAATTTCGACGTCGCCTTGTCCGCGCCGTAGATCTCCGCGATGAACACGAGGTTTTCGTACACCGAAAGCATGGGTGCGACCGCCGTTTCCTGCGGACTGACGTTAAGCATACGCTTGGTCTCGCTTAGCGCAATATCGCCGCCGAACACCGTAACCGACCCACCGTCCGGCGCAAGAAGCCCGGTGCACATCTTTACGGTTGTCGATTTACCGGCGCCGTTCATGCCGAGAAGTCCGAAAATTTCGCCTTCCTCAATGGCAAGCGACACGTCGTCCACCGCTTTAATTATTCGTCCGCCCGACTTGAAGCTTTTATGTAATCCCTCCGCTTTAAGCGCGTACACCGCCGCCCTCCTTATAGAATTTGCCGAGAGCCGACGAAAGCTCTACGGTGAATTCTTTTATTTCGTTTTCGTCAATCGTGAGATTATTGTCAACCGCGCAGTGCGCTATACCGCTAAGCGCCATCCATATATAAAGATGAACGCGGTACGCCTTTTCCGTCGAGAGCGAAGTAATTTCCGCAATTCTTCCGATAATATCGGTAGACGGAATAAGCCTATGCGACAAATCTTCAAGCCCGTCGTAGCTGTACCCGGCGCCGCCGAACAGAAAGCGAAAAAGATTTTTGTGCTCGCTCGCAAAAACGACGTATTTTACCGCCTGGTCGAGCGCGTCGCCCTTTATGTATTCCCAAAATATTTGATACCCACGATCCCTCGCCGCTTTCGTCAGCCCTTCCATATCGCCGAACTCGCGGTAAATAGGCTGCGTCGATATGTTAAGCCGCGCCGACACGTTGCGCGCCGACACTGCCTCGACTCCGTCCGACTCGATTATGTCGATAACGGCGTCAAGCATAGATTCTCTGTCCGTTTTAATAATAGGCGGCATCGCCTTCCACCCCTCGGTTAGTTACTCGGTGCGATAAATAACACCTGTTATTTATTATAGCACTCATTTTTTAAAAGTCAAGCGGTTTTAAAAAATCGGCGTGAATAGTCCGGGCGGTAACCGTACATACTAACGACACTATGGAAGAAAAAGTAATTGTTAAGTCGGAAAGAAGGGTGTCGAACACCGTGCTGTTTATAGGCTGTGTGTTCGCAATCGTAGGACTCGGACTCACGATAGCGTACTGTTCGGGGATATTCAGAGGCGTACAATACATTCAACGCACGCCGTTTGTCGTCCCCGACTGGCTGGTTATCGCGCTTCCGCCCGTCCTATTCCTGCACCAAGCGATAGCGATGTTCCTTACGCTTAGGCAGAACGTGTACTCAAGCGAGCTGCGTTCGGTACGAAAAGCGACGTGGGTATTTCAGGTTCTTCTGTTCTTCACGCTTGCTTTCCTTCCCTACTTTGTGTGGGGCGGAATGATGACCGGCGCGTTTGCGGTGGCGACGATAGCCTCCGCGCTTGCCCTCGGAAGCACTATTCTCACCTACCGCCAGACAGTGGGCGGCGGCGTATGGATGACGATTCTGTTTATCGTCTCGGCGCTTATAACGCTGTATATCGGTTACTGGGCTTTCGCCTAAAAACCGAATACAAATAAAAAGCGGTTTAGCTCAATGCTAAGCCGTTTTTTTGTGTTGTTTCTATGTTTCTATCTTTAACCGTAGGCAAACGACTTTAAATTAAAAAAACTCCAATGCAAAACGGTTGGGATAACCCAACCGCTTCGCTATAAAATAAGGGGGAAAATGATGAGCAATTTCAGAAGTTCCGCTTAGCACAACAGCATCGCGACCGTGAACTTACACAAATTATATTAAAGCGTTTTTTATTTGTCAAGCGTTTTTAACAAATTTTTCAAAAAATTTTTTACTTTAATATTATATGAGTTAAACGTTTATCTTGACTTGGTTTTTTTCTTTTTTTCGGGAATGCCGTTTATGACGTTCTTGGGAATTATAACGTACAGCTCTTTTGCAATCGGTGTGAGCGAAAAAGCCGAGCGCACATAAGCGGCGCCGTTCTTTCTGTCCGCGACGCTCGCGCCGCAGTCCATGTACAGCGCGCCCACGAGACAGCGAGCGATGCCCTCCCACATTCCGCGCCGCTTTACCGCTTCCAGAAAATATCCGGCGGCGTCGGCGGCTTGCTTGTCGTAGATTGCTATAAGCCCGTTCATCATAAGCGCGAGCGAACCCTCGTAGTCGCGGCAGGCGGTAACGGTAAACCTATCCGTTTTGTACGTCTCGGCACTTATATCGATAGGCTCTATACAGTCGCACGCAAGCGAAAACAATCTTCGCTGGGCGGCGGCGAGCGAAACGCACTCATAGTACAGCGACACCGCTTTTTTGTAATCGGCTTTTACACCGTCGCCGCGCTCGTAGCACACGCCGAGATTGTACTTTGCGCACAAATCACCTTTTTCGGCGCGCTCACGGAACACGGCAACGCCGTCCGCCTTATCCTTGCTCTGAATGTTTACAATGCCCAGTCGGAGTGCGGCGTCCTCGTCGCCGAGGAGTGCCGCGCGGTTATAAAGCTTGTGCGCTTTTTTCCTGTCCTTTTTTACGCCCGAGCCTTTTTCGTAACAGTAGCCGAGGTTAAAAAGCGCCGCCGGGTAATCGCCCTTAGCCGCCTTTTTTATCATCTTCATGCCGAGGCCGTACTTTTCGGGACGATAGGATATAAGCGCATTGCCGTACTCGTAACAGCCTTCCGGGGTCTTTGCTTTTTTCTTGAGCTTTTTTAACAGCTCGCTTGCCGATTTTTTGTCAAGCTCGTCGAAATGCACCTCGCCGCTGCCGTCGATATACTCGGCGCGGAACCGCCCCACCACGCTGTCGAGGACGGCAAAGGTGTACGCAAACCCGTTAAACACGATTTGCTCGGCGTGCGTGTCGAAGCGAAGGCGTTTAAGAAGTATAACGCTGAACGCCGTGCCGACGGGCGGCAAAAGCGACAGTATGCCCGACACCGCGCAAAGCACGGGGTTGGACCTTCGTCCGAGCAAAAATCTGTACACGCCGCCGACGATAAAGCTTGACGACATTATTCCGCACGCGACGAGCACGGCGTACACAAAGCCACGTCCGCCCACAAGTCTGAAAACAAGCTGCGCGACAAACGAAGCAAGTCCGATACAATAAAGAATGACGGCGGTCTCGCCGGCAAGGGAATCGAAAGCGGTTTTGCGCAACATTAAAACGGTTGCCGTAAGCTCAACCATAATGCAAAGGGCAAAACCCAAGTTAATATAGAATATTATTTCGGGTGTGTTTGGCACCTCTGTTCCCCCGTAGCCGTATCGACCTAAATTATGTTTTTCCGTAACGCATAAATAATTATACAGTTTTACGGACGGCTTGTCAATACCGAGCTTTACCCTCGCGCGCGCTTAACCGCGTCCGCCCAACCCGAAAGAAGCCGTTCCCTTTTTTCCGCCGGCATTTGCGGCTTAAACGTCGTTTCGGCGCCGATAGGCTTTTTTACGTCGTCAAAGCTCATAAGCCCCGAAGCAAGTCCGGCAAGATAGTACGCGCCGAACGCCGTCGTTTCCACCGTAGCCGGCCTAATCGTATCGCAGCCTATAATGTCGGCGGTAAACTGCATAAGCGCGTTATTGACCGCCGCGCCGCCGTCCACAGCCAGCCTGTTAATCTTACTGCCGCAATCCTTTTCCATAGCCCGAACTACGTCGTACACCTGATACACGACGCTCTCGAGCGCGGCGCGGATAAAATGCTCTTTGGTCGTGCCGCGCGTAATGCCGGTTATCGTCCCTCTTGCATACGCGTCCCAGTACGGCGCGCCAAGCCCTGTAAACGCAGGCACTATGTACATGCCGAGCGTGTCGTTTACGCTATTAAAATATTCCTCCGTCTCGGAGGCGGAGTTTATCATTTTAAGACTGTCTCTAAGCCACTGAACGACCGCGCCGCCCACAAACACGCTGCCTTCGAGCGCGTAGTCGGGGTTGCCAAGTCCGGCGGCAAGAGTGGTTATAAGTCCGTGCTTGCTTTTAGGCGCCTTCCCCCCTACGTTCATAAGGAGAAAACAGCCGGTGCCGAACGTGTTTTTGCACTCGCCGAACGAAAAGCATTTCTGCCCGAAAAGCGCCGCCTGCTGATCGCCGGCAACGCCCGTTATAGGCACGCCGCCGAACCGCTCGTCGGTATAGCCGTAAAGGTATCCGCTCGGATGCACCTCGGGTAGTATTTTTCTCGGCACGTTAAAAAGCTTTAACAGCTCGTCGTCCCAGTCGAGCGTGTGAATGTTAAACAGCATGGTGCGCGAGGCGTTGGTGTAATCGGTGGCGAATATCTTTCCGCCCGAAAGCGTCCACATAAGATACGTGTCCACCGTACCGAATAACAGCTCGCCGTTTTCCGCGCGAGAGCGCGCGCCGTCCACGTTATCCAAAATCCATTCAAGCTTAGTCGCCGAAAAATACGGGTCTATGGGAAGCCCCGTTTTTTCGTACACTTTATCCGCCAGTCCCGAAGCTTTGAGAAAGTCGCAGCGCGCCGCGGTGCGCCGGCACTGCCAAACGATTGCGTTATAGATAGGCTCGCCCGTGGTCTTATCCCATACGACCGTCGTTTCGCGCTGATTGGTTATTCCGATTGCCGAAATATCCTTAAAGCCAAGCCCGGCGCGCGCGACGGCGTCCTTCATGACGGCGGTCTGCGATGAGCAGATATTGAGCGGATTGTGCTCTACCCACCCTTCCTTAGGATAGATCTGCGGATACTCGAGCTGCGCCAGAGAAACGGTATTCCCTTTTGTATCGAATACAATCGCACGCGAAGACGTCGTGCCTTGGTCGAGCGCGAGAATATATTTATCTTTCATTGTAATTTATCCTTCGTCTTTTACGTCGGACCGCTCTTTGCCGTCCGAGTTTATCGCAGTCCTGACGCGCCGAGTAAGCTTTTTGAGGTCGATAAAGTACAAAACGAGCAGCCACACAATCCCCACGGCTACGATAAGCACCGATACAAACTGCGACGGCGAGAGAGCGCCGACGTACGCGCCGCGGTCGTCGCCGCGCCAAAACTCGATAATAAACCGCATAATCGCATACGCAAAAACAAACGTAACAAATTTGTGCTTTTTAACGTAAAAGAAAAGTATTACGCCCAGCACAAGAAGAGATAACGCTTCAATTAGATTGGTGGGTATTACCTTGTGTCCGTAATGATAAATACCCGACTCGGGAACGTCGGGGAACATCAGCCCGAACGGCCCGTCCGTTTCCACGCCGTAGCAGCATCCGCCCAGAAAGCAGCCGAACCGCGCGATACAGTGAAACGATATATACGGAACGGTTAAAAAGTTAAGCCATTCGATTACGCTTTTGGACGAGTTACGTCTAAACGCATAGATAAGTATGGCAAGCGTCGGAAGCCCGACAAGCACGCCGCCGTAATACGAAATTCCGGTGTATCTGAACACACCGGACTCGGCATAGTGCGCGACCGCGTCAAAAAGTATCGCGCCCCCAAAACCAAGTCCCAAAGCTATAAAAAGCTTCGGGACTATAAAATATACCTCGTTACCGAAATTGGGTTTCTTGCGCAAAAGGAATATTGTCGACAGCACAAAGGCAAGTATGCCTGCGATAGCGCAAAGCTGAAACGTCGAAATATCACCTACTGCGTCGGAGGGTATTCGTATAAAAGGAAACATTACGGAAAATTATCTTATCGATTGTCCTGACTGTTTTGCGGCACGTCGGCAGGCTGATCTTTGGGTTTATCCTCTATGGGTTGACGCGAAACAAAGGACGTGATGATTGACGGGATTAAAAGCGCAATCCCGAGGAACAGATACGCCGCGTTGGTTGCGATAAGCTGGAAGTTAAGCGCAAAGCCGATAAGCATAAAGACAAAGTAGCCGGCGATTACGCAGCCGCCGACAATCGGCTTTTTAAAGTCGAGAATCGCGCCGACGAGCGTGCCTATGGCGCCGAGCATACACATAAGGCCGGAGGCGAGCATTTTGTTGGAAAGTATTATCGCCGCTTCGGAAGCGATTTCCCCATCGGCCGCGGCGCACGCGAATAACGCGCCGGTAGCGCGAGCGCAAGCCACTATCGACAGTCCGCTGAAAATGCAGAAAACCGAACCTATTATACCGAGTATTCCGCCCGGAAGAGATCTCTGAGCTTTCACTTTTTATCTCCTTCGAAAGAGCATAAAGATTTTGCAATCGCTCTTCGATAATATTTTATACGATTAAAGAGCTTTTGTCAATATATTTTGAAAAAAAGCATTGCTATTTGTATAGCCGAATTTATGTTTTCGGCGATTTTCGCGCAAACGATAAGACCGCGCCGCATCTGAGCGCCAAAGCAAGCGGCAAAACGGCTATTGCTTTTTCGGTTTACGCTTCTTTTTTTCCAAATACTCGTCGTAGATTTGTTTAAGCTCTTCCGTTTTTTCTTTGAGCTTGTTTGCAATAATCCGAGCGTTTTCTATCGTCTGTTCGCCGTCGCACAGCTCGGACACGGATATTTCCTTTCCCACCACGATATGCGCGCGGCGGAATAGGGAAATTCGGGCGTCCACGTAAAGCGGCACTAACTTTGCGTCCGTCTTGAGCGCCATAATTCCCACTCCGGCCTTAAACCTGCGGACCGTATCCACATTGCCTATCCCGCCCTCGGGAAAGATTGCAAGCAACCTTTCGTCGTTGAGCACATCGATCGCCTTGTCAAAGCCTTCGCTGTCGAACAAGTTTCCGCGCTTAATGGGTACGCAGCCGTTATGACCGTAAAACCACTTATTAAAGCCTTTATTAAAAAACTCCTCCGCCATGACAAAGTGCGCGCGCCTGGAAGAAAAAGTCAAAATAACGGCTATCGAGTCCGCCCATTTCCCGTGCGTTGAGGTTACGAGCGTTTTGCCTTTTGTTTTACGCGTCGCGCCCTCTTCGAACAAGTACTTCGGCCGCAGCATAAACCATAAGTGTATCCAAGACAAAAACCGAATAATATCTTGCACCAAAAATTTCAGTCTGAACAGCTTGCCCGGCTTTTTCGGCTTTTTTTGTTTATTCGGCACGACGCCGTTTTGTTCTTCTTCGCTTGATTTCATCCGACGTAGGGAAATATAACGTTTATATCCTACACAGTATATCTAATATACGAGATTTTGTCAAGCGCGAAAAAACTACTCGAGCACTATTTCACCGCAGATAACGTCCGAGTACGAAAAGGACACCATGTCCCCCTTTTCGGCACGGAAAGTAAACACGGACGGGAACATGTCCTCTATAACGCCGTTTAGCCTGACCGTCTTTTTTCTGCCCTTGTTGACCGAAACGGAAAGGTTTCTGCCGCGCATGGACTCGATACTCTTTTTGACTTCCTCGATAGATCTTGCTCTTGTTCGCATACGTCGCCTCCGATTCGATTGTTGCCTAAGTGCGGCGGTTTTATACGGTCGAACGGGGCGGACCAACGCTATAACGGCGATTTTATCACAAGCGCGCGGCAAAGCACATATAACGGCGTAATCGATTTCGGTCGTAAAATCGGGAATAATGCGTCCGCTTGCAATAAAAATAATAAAATATTCCAAAAAGGGCGCCAAACAGTTTACAAACAAATACAAAACGCATATAATAAGTGCGATTTATCGGAAATCAATTTGGAGAGCCGTTTATGAAAAAGAACGTCAAAAACCAGGAACCGGAACGTCCCGTCTATATCCTCTGTCCGCGCTGCGAGCTTAACTACATCGACAAAAAAGAAAAATATTGTATCGTTTGCAAGGCAGAGCTCGGCACCGGCGACCCCTCCCTGCTTCTTCCCGACGAAGAGGACGAGGAAATGGAAAGAATGTGCCCCGTCTGCCACCTGAACCTGCTTAACGACGACGAGGAGATTTGCTTCGAATGCCGTAAGGAACGCGAAAACCAGGAAAAACAAACAAGCGAGGCGTCCGAAGAGGACAGCGACGCGCCCGACTGGGATCCGTTCGGCGACGAGGACGAAAACCAAATGCCCGACGGCATGCAAGAGGAAATCCTTGCCGACGAGGAAGAAGAGGAAGAGGACGAGTTCGAGGACGTCGAGGAAGCTTCCGACGAGCCGGACGACTTCGACTACAACGTGGACCCCGACGACTTTATCGGCGACGACGAGGAAGAGGAAGACGACGACGATCTTTTGTAAAATAGCGCCGCAGTAGGCGGCTAAGAGAGATAAAAGATAATAATAAATAATAAGCCGCCAAAAAGCGGCATTAAAGTAAAGGACCGCACAGCGGTCCTTTATTATCTTTTAAAAAAGTATTTAGTTGGGTTAGACGTCGAATATGCCGTAAATTCCACACACGACATACGCGCAACCTTCGGTTTGTTTTTTATCTCGGCGAATTTATTCTCGTCCGCTTTTTTCTACGAGCTTACGGATTTCGTCGGCTTTTTCCCACCAGACCGGCTCGCTGCGCCACGCCCAGTTGCCGCCGAGCGTGGAGGGGATATTCATTCGCGCGGAGGTGGGCAGCGCCAAAAAGTCCTGCATTGGAATAACGACGGTGTTCGCCGCGGAAAAGAAAAGCTGCTTTATTATCTCGCCTGGCACGTCGTCGCCGTAGTAGCCGAGCGTGCGGTGGATAAGGTCCTTTTCCTTTTCTGTCGACGCCTCGTACCAGCCGACGGTGGTGTCGTTGTCGTGCGTGCCGGGGTACGCTACGCAGTTGGGTTTATAGTTGGTGTAGAAAAAGTCGTTGTACGGATTGCCGTCAAACGCAAACTGCATAATCTTCATGCCGGGGAAGCCGGTTTTTTTGACAAGCTCTTTAACGCAGTCGTGAAGCTCGCCGAGGTCCTCGGCGATAATGGGCGGATTGCCGAGCCTGGCGTTTATAATATCGAAGAACGGCATACCCGGCCCGTCTTTCCACTCGCCCACTTTGGCGTCGGTGCGGTCGGCAGGGATAACGTAGTAGTCGGCAAACGCGCGGAAATGGTCGATACGCACAATATCGTACAGTTTAAGCGCCATCTTCATGCGCATAACCCACCACTCGTAGCCGGTGGACTTCATGTATTCCCAGTCGTAAATGGGGTTGCCCCACAGCTGACCGTCAGCCGAAAAGTAGTCGGGCGGAACGCCGGCAACCACCTTGCGCGAAAGGTCGTCGTTTAAAAGGAACTGTTTGGGATTGCCCCACACCTCTACCGAATCGTACGCGACGTATATAGGCATGTCGCCCACGATTTTTATTCCTTTCTTATTGGCGTACGCCTTTAAGTCAGTCCACTGCTTAAAGAACTCGTACTGTAAAAACTTATGGAATTCCGCGGCGAGCGCAAACTTGGTCATGTCGGCGGTGCGGTGGCGGTACTCGTCCTCCCACGTTTCCCATGCCTGCATGTCGTGCGCTTCCTTAATCGCCATAAAAAGCGCGTAGTCGTCAAGCCAGAACGAGTTTTCGGCCTTGAACGCCTCGTAGTCGCCGGGGGTCTTCTTTTTAAACCGATTAAACGCCTTTTTAAGCGTGGCGAACCGCTCGAAGTATATCGCGGCATAGTCGATATCGCCGATAGGATATTCGGGCGCCTCGTCGGGCGTTAACAGTCCTTCCTCTATAAGAAAATCGAGGTCGATAAAGTACGGATTGCCGGCAAGCGCCGACGGCGACTGGTACGGCGAATCGCCGTACGACGTGGGACAAAGCGGCAGCACCTGCCAAAGCCCCAGCTTAGCCTTCGCCAAAAAATCGACGAACTCGTACGCACCCTTTCCCATCGAACCGATACCGCGCTTGCCCGGAAGCGACGATATGTGCATTAACACGCCGGCTTTTCTCTCCATAGTACACTCCGTGATGTAAAAATATGTATATACCTATTAAAGTATATACATATTATATCACTATATTATGCAAATTACAAGCGCCTTGCCGAAAGAGAATAAAATATTCGCCGCTATTCTCTACACATTATTGACCGCACCGGCAAACAGAACGGTGTCGTCGCGGTTTGTAATAACGTAACCGAACGCTCTGTCCACTATAAAATCCTCGTATACGTCGGTGTAATCGTCCTTAAAGGGCGGCGGCGAGCCGGCAAGATCCAAAATAGTAACCGCCGCGCCCTCGATACCCTTTTTGGTTACTTTGAGATTAACGGTATGACGCACCTCGCTGCAATAGTTTTTACTGTCGGACACTGCGGAAAAATCGCTCGCGTCCGGGTCGAACATGGATTTAATTCCGAAACGCTTTTTCAAAACCCCCTTAACGTCGCCGTCGAAGCCGCCGCCGAACTCGGGGAAAAAGCAGCGCGTGTGGTAATAAATGCGGTTTTCGTCGTCTCTCGCATTGTAATTACCGAGCGTGTTGATTGTTTTTATATTTTCGGCGGTGAACACGTCGGCGACCGAGTATCCGTCGCGCGGCAATATGAATTTGATTTTAAAGCCGTGATAGGTACTTGTGTAAAAGCTTGTAAACTTTTCGTCCTCGTACGCCCTGCCCGAAGAATAGTCGCCCTGCATGTACCTAACCGTCTGCTTTTTGCCTCCGCCCGTGGTAAAGTTATACTTGCCGTCTACAAAGCGCAGCTCGTCGCCGTACATATCCCAAAGGTCGTGGAGATACAGCGTGTTTATAAGAAGGAAGGACGAGTCTTTGGAAATATCGAAATCTCTGTTAACCATGTTGTTGGTCTGCTGCGACACAAATTCCTTTAAAGCGAGGTTGGCGTTTTTGTTGGAATTAGTAAAGTCGGCGGCGTACGAATAGCAATAGAAATTGTCGGAAAGCGAGTCGATACACTTATCCTTTGCTTTAAATCCTCTTACGCCGCTGTTAAGCCAAATGGAATTGGTAACCGCGAGCTTGCCTCTGAGCAGACCTTCGAAATCATTATCTTCGAGAATAACCGAGCGGTACAGCTTGGAAAAGTTCTCTTTAAGATTGTCGTAATTGGTGTTAAGCGCGGAAAGTATCTCGCCTCTTGTAGTGCTTTGCGCGCACTCGGCGGCGACCGCTAACGCCATGTACACGGAAAGCGGCGTTACGGCAAGATTTTCGCCCTTACCGTAGGAAGAATACGCCTGTTCGGAAAACCCGTACGAAAACGCGTTGGCTGCGTCCGCTAAGTCGATAAGCCCACCGTCCTGCCGCTCTTCGTAAGTAAGCGACGTCGCATTTTTGGGCGCGCCGAGAAGATTCGATTCCGCCACGGCGCAGGCACACAGACACGATACGGCTATTGCGGTAAAAACAGATACGAAAGACATAACGACTTTTTTCATAGTAAATCCCCTTTTACTCGTCTTTATATAGGTATATCCGAATTATCCAATTTTGTCCAAACAAACCAAATGTTTGACGCCTGTCGTGTGTGTACTGCTGTGTTTGTTTTACATTGCACCCGAATAAATGCATTTATTCTCTTTCTTTTAAATGTAAAGATTGTGACAATTTGTTTAAGGTTACAACCTTGCGGCGGTTCGCCTAGACCCCTCGGGAGGGCATAAAACGCTCGGGGTGATGTACGGCGCGATAATGTTCTACTCTTTTTATCACTCTGAGCTTTAACGAAGAGTCTCTACTTTAATGCCGCTTTAGCGGCTAAAAAAAGACGGCGAATAGGTGTCTTTCATAGGGAATAAATCTGTGGACAAAAAGCCCACTACACTTCTGAAACGAAGTATAGTGGGCTATACTTTTGCAAGATAATTTAAGCTTAATGAAATGTTGCTTACGCAACATGAAATATCTTCGATATGAAATAGCGCTAACG
>JAFLVD010000024.1 GCA_022508485.1 Clostridiales bacterium
GGGGAAGGTGGCGCGAACGCAGTGAGCGACGGATGAGGGGCGACCTTAATGCCGCCGCAGGCGGCTACCTCTTCACTATTCACTATTACTTATTCACTCGCCGAAGGCGCTCTCGCCGCTCTTCATTTTTTATAAAACTCTTGACTAACCGCGACTAATATTATATACTATTTGTATAATAGCGTAATATGGAAATTTATGCCATATACGGTGCGGAGTCAGTATGAAAATCGTTACAAGTTCATTATGCAAACAAGGCGGTCGCGAGTACAATCAGGACTATCTCGACATGGCGGTAGCGGACGACGGTGCGTGCCTCGTCGTGTGCGACGGGTTAGGTTCGTACTACGGAAGCGAGGTCGCAAGCAAGACGTGCGCCAACAAGGTGGTCGAAAACTACAAACAGATTAAAGAACTCGACCCCGAGCGCGCCGTTAAGCCCGAATTCGTTCAGAGCTACATTCAGTCCGCGCACTACTGCGTAACCGACGAAAAGGAAAAAAATCCCAAGATAAAATCGTCGTGCACCACGGTAGCGTGCGTGGTTACCGACTTTAAGTCAACGGTAATGTCGCACATAGGCGATACGAGAATTTACTTTTTCAAGAACAAAAAGCTGCACTACCAGACCAAAGACCATTCGCTTGCGCAGATTGCGGTCGAAATGGGTCAGGTCTCACTCCGCGATATCAGAACTCACAAGGACCAGAATAAGCTGACGCGCGTACTCGGCTCGGACTACTACATTCCGCCCGACTGCGACGTTTACAACACGCCGCTTGCCGTAGGCGACGCGTTTATTATCTGCACCGACGGATTTTGGGAATACGTCTACGAAGAGGAAATGGAAGAGGATCTCGCGTCTTCCGCAACGCCGGAAGAGGTGATTTCCCGTCTGGAAGCGCGCCTTCTCGAACGCGTTACCAAATACAACGATAACTACACCGCGATAGTAGCTTTGGTTACCGAGTAGGAGAAAACAATGGCACGGGTCAGAACCAACAAAAATATCTGTCTGTACTGCTTCGGCGACCTCGACAGTCAACGAGTGTGCATGAACTGCCATAAAAAGTCGGACGACAACCCGGCACCGCCCCACCATCTGCCCCAGCGCACCGTGCTCGGTCCGCAAAACCGCTACCTTATAGGCAAGGCGCTCGGTGAGGGCGGCTTCGGCATTACCTACCTTGCCTGGGATCTTCAACAAGGGATTAAGGTAGCCGTCAAGGAATACTTCCCGTCCGGCTACGTAACGCGCGTCGCCGGCAACAACCAGGTAATAATAAATTCCAAGCAGAACCAGGCCGCGAGCAACCGCGGAATGAAGCGGTTCGTAGAGGAAGCGCGCGCTCTCGCCAAGATAAAAAACCTTTCGGGCGTCGTAAACGTCCGCGACTTCTTTTCGGCGAACGGCACGGCGTATATCGTTATGGAATTCCTCGACGGCGTGTCGCTCAAAAAATACCTTCAACGCAAGGGCGGAAAAATCTCGGTCGACGAGGTTCTCACCATTATGCGCCCCGTCATGGAATCGCTCACGCAGGTCCATAAGCTGGGGCTTATCCACCGCGACATCTCGCCCGATAACATTCTTATCACAAAATCCAACGAGGTAAAGCTTATCGACTTCGGCGCCGCCAAATACTCCAACCCCGACGGCAAGTCGCTTTCAATCGTTTTAAAGCAAGGCTTCGCGCCGCCCGAACAGTACGACACCCACGGCGAACAAGGTCCGTGGACGGACGTGTACGCGCTTGGCGTTACCGTGTATTACGCAATAACCGGCACCCTTCCGCCCGAATCAATCAGGGTGATGATGGGCAAGGAAGCGATAAAACGCCCGTCCGAAATGGGCGTGGCAATCGCGCCTGCCGTCGAAAACGCGCTTATGAAGGCGCTCGCCGTCGACAAGGCCAAGCGCTTCCAGGACGTGCAGACAATGATAAACGGTCTGTACAACACTCGCGCGTCGCGCCAGACCGTTATAACAACCGACGCGCCCACGACGACCGCGCCGGCAAAAACCGTAATTCCGCGCACCGCCGCCGGCGCACCGCCTAAACCGCAAACCGCCACACCGCCCAAGCCGGTCGCGCCCGTGCAGATAAAGCCGGTGTCGAAACCGGTAACCGCCACCCCCACCCCGACGGTTCAGGTCCGCCCCATAGCAAGAACGGCTGTGGTAACGCAGACCCCAACTACCGCAAAACCCACGACGACCGCTACTACAAAGCCTGCCGCAACGGCAACAACTAAACCTGCGGCGACGGCAACAAAGCCTGCTACAACGGCAACAACTAAGCCGACCGCAACGGCGGCCAAACCTACCGCCACTGCAACAAAGCCTGCCGCAACGACTACTAAGCCTGCTGCGACGGCCACTACAAAGCCTACCGCCACCGCAACGACTAAACCGACCGCGACTGCAACTAAGCCTGCTACAACGGCAACAACTAAGCCCACGGCGACGACGACCAAACCGGCGGCAAGCGCGACTACTAAACCAGCGGCGAGTACGGCTAAGCCGGCCGCAACGGCAACGACTAAACCTGCGGCAAGCGAAGCAAAGCCGCAAACGCCCAAAAAGCCGGACGAAAAGACCGAAGTACCCAAGACGGGCAGCAAGCTGTTTTCCAAGCTTTTTAAAAAGTAATATAAAATAAAAAATCAATCCCCTTCGGATTATCACCGAGGGGGATTAATTTTGCAATATGTTATTTTTTAAAAAGCCGCACAAACACCTTTTCACTTTTCACTCTTACCTATTCACTCGCCACAGGCGGCCGGTATTACTTTTTATCACAACAAAAAAAGGTCCCGGTTGGGACCTTTTGTGCTTTATTATTTCTATTTGTTCTCGTTGAGCTTTGCGGCGGCTTCGGGATTAATCGCTTTAAGAAGCTCGCGTATGTCGTTGAGGATATGGTCGGTGGTTTCGGGCGCGTTGGCTTTTTCCTCCGCCGCCTTTTTCTCGGCTTCCTCTTTCGCCTTTTGCTCGGCATAGGCCTTAATCTGCTTGGTGTTCATCCCTTCGCTTTTAAGGCGTTTGATTTCCGCCTTGTCGAGGTCGATCTTGCCTGCGGCAAATCCGCTGCGCACGGTGTTAATCGCCTTGATTATGATAAACAGAACGAGCGCGGTAAGTAAGAAGTTGACTATTGCCATAATAAACGCGCCCCAGTCGATGTACACCGAATTGCTAAGGTCAAGCACCGTTTTACCCGTTACCTCGTCGATCATGTACGCCGGTCTTAATACGGTGATAAGTCCCTGCAAGCCGTCGCCCATAGGAATCATATCGATAAGCGGCTTAAATACTCCGTTGACGAGCGCGGTTACGATGGCGGTGAACGCCGCGCCGATAATCATACCTACGGCAAGGTCGACAACGTTGCCGCGAGTGATGAATTCTTTGAATTCCTTCAAAATCTTCTTCATAATTTTTCTCCTTGATTTGTTATGAATATAATACCGCCAATACAAAGATTTGTCAAGTCAAATCGTACAAAGATTTTGCGCATATATTAGCCGAACGCCCTTTTTAAGCCCGGCTTCAACGTACCGCGATTTTTCGTTTACGAGTACAACCTCATCGTTCTCCTTGAATTTCGGAGGCCTTAATTGAGTATTTTATAAATCAATTCAAGCGGCAGGGCAAAAAAAGATGAGATTCTTCGGCAAAGCCTCGGAATGACAAAAAAAGATAATATGCTTTCTGCGCAAAAATCATTGCTTTTTATCGTTCCGAACGAAGCGAAGAATCTCTTCCTTATAATACACTATTCAATTTTACTTTCGTCGTTTTTTCCGTCGCTCTTTTCTTCCCCTTCGGGCGTATCGGGGTTATCCGAATCCTGCTCTTGCTTTGACTGCATTTCGCCGAGCGCGGACTTTATTGCGGTGGCGACCGAAATGTCGGCGTTTTCCGCAGCGTCCAAAACATTATTAAGCGCGTCGAGGTAGCCCTTTCCGCTCGTCGGGTCGGACACGATGCCGCAAACGACGAGGAAGCTTGCCACGCCGTTAATGACGGAGGAAACGGTTTCGTCGCCTATCTCGACGCCGAACGCGCCGAGTATGAGCATAACCGAGCTGACAAGGCTTATCCAAAACCCGATATTTTTAAGTCGTTCCTTTATTTTGGTCATTTTTACCTCCCGTACTTGTCGTAAAGCATGTGGTAGAAGATTGGCGAAAGGTGCTTTTGGTACAGCGTATGGTTGCGGATTTCGAGCCGAGCGTCGCTTTTGTTCATTGTTGCAAGATACGCGTCGAACTTGGCGTAAATCGCTTTGTCGAGCATGTCCTGCTCGTCCTGCGTCAAGCTTTTGTCGCCGTTAATCTTGCTTTCGGTTTCGATACGCTTTCTGTCAAGCTCGGCCTGCTTGGCGCGAATCTCGTTGTTGTATTCGAGCACCTCTTCCTGCTTTTTCTCGCGTTCGGCTTTTAGCGACGCGAGCTTTTCGTTGAGCTTTGCCGCATAGCTTAGGTTAAAGTCGTCAAGCGCTTGTTTAAGCTTGGTGCCTATCGCGCTTATTTCGGTATCGAGCGCGTCGAGCTGCTTAAAATATCCGCTTTTAATCGAGTCGGCGCGCGCAAGGTATTCGCGCTCGAGATCGGCTTTTCCGGTAACGGCAATCGACGAGCGCGCAAGTCCGCGCCTGATGACGTCGCTGTCTATCCTGTCCGACGCGGCGGCGTAGTCGTCTTTGAGCGACGAAAGCGCGCTTTGCATGTTATTATCCACCGTCTCGCGCTTGGCGTTAAGCTCTTTTTCGGTGTTTGCGCTCGACTCTTTTATGGAATCGACGCCGCTTTTTTTGTAATCCTCGAGACTGCTTTCGGCGGAAGCGCGGAGATCGTCGTCGCTCGGCGCGTCGTACGTTTTTTCGTCAAGCTTCGTTTCGGGAATGGTTGTGTTCCCCTTGCTCGCCTTGCTCTTTTCTTCGAGCGCCAAAATCTCGTCCTCGAGCTTGCGCCTCGAATCCCATTTATCGTAATCGGTCATTGTTTTCCTCCTGATTGGTTTGCCGCGGCGACCGGGCGTATTGCCGTTACACCGCGCCCTCGCTTTTGGGCAAGCGTTCGCGCCGTTTTTCGACGGCGACGAGTATGCGCCCGGTATCCGATTTTATACTGTTCGTGTCCGACTTGATGTCCTTCGATTCGAGCTTAATCTCGTTAACGGCGGACAGTCTGTCGGACAGCGCCTGAATGGTCAACGTGTAACGGGTTTCGCGCTTGCGACTGTCTTTAAGCTCGTACACGAGCAAAAAGACGAACATCGTCGCCCATATCCCGTTAGCGACAACCGTAGAAATTACTTCGTTCATGATATTCTTCCTTAATTCCCCGTTCTTGTCGCGCCCAGAACGAGCGCACGGGCGTTGTTTATAATTCCTTCGAGTATAAGCTCGCCCACTCCGCTGACGACGGCGACTATGGGACTGAACCCTTCCGCCACCGTTACGTCGTTAAAAACGAGCTTTGCGTCGCCGCCCTCGAACGTAACGACGAGCGCGGCGCCTCTTGCCTCTACCCTGCCGAGCGAAACGTATCCGCTCGATTTTTTCCCCTCTAAAACCACCGGGGACAGCTTGCGTTCCATCGATTGCTGACGCGAGCGAATGTCGTCGATATCGAGAAGCGCGCGGTTAATTTTATCCATTTTTTCACCTTAGTAGCTTGAATATATAATCGTCGGCGGTTTTACGTCGCACCCCACCTCGCCTGAGGAGATCGCCACGGAAAGCTTTCTGCTGTTCACATTGGTGCGGATACGGCGCGCGCCCGACTTGACGAACGCGCTCTTTTTCTTTTTGTCGCCGGTAACGGTAAAAGTGCACGGCACGTTCGCGTCGAAGTACACCTCGCGCACCGCCTTTATCTTGTCGGGGGTGCCGAGGTCGGTAAACGGACTGCGCCACAGCTTGGGAAGCGCGCCCGAAAGCCGACTGCCGCAGCGGTCTATAACGCCGCACCCGTCCGAGTCGCGCGCAACCAGATAGTCTAGCCCACGGTACGACACCGCCTTTAAAAACGAAATGTCCAGTCCGCGCGATATGCTGTACGCGCCGGTCGAAAGGTCGTAAACGAGAAGCCCGTTGGAGGCGTGCTCGCCGTTTTCGCACCCGACGGTTTCGCCGTCGCGGAAATTCATTTCGCACGAAAGATAGTATTTTCCGTTGTAGTATTCGCCGCACGAGCATTTGCTTCCGAACAGCCCGTCGAGATTTTTGAGCGTTTTTCTGCACTCGTAGCCGTCGAAAACGTACAGCCCGTCGGACGCCAAAAACATTATAACCGCGCCGCACATGACTATGCTCTCGGGAAAAATTCTACCTGCCGACACGTACAGATTGGTAACCGAAAAGTCGCTCTGATCAGCGTACGCCGTAACGCGGCTTATACCGTGCTCGCGGAATATGTAAAGGTATCCGCCGAACGAAACCACCTTTGTAAGGTCGCCGCGCTCGTCGAGAAGCTCGATAAACCCGGCGCCGCCCGAGCTAACCGACCAGTTAGTCGGGTCGAGATCGTCCGAAAAGAACACCTTTGTCGGTTCCTCGTCGCTCGTTACGAAAAGCCGCTCGTAGTGAAGCGCCATCGACGAGATGACGGGCGCGTCCTTGTACTCGACGAGACTGTCTCCGTCCCAAACGTATAGGTGCTCGCCGGCGCACGAAAACAGAAAAACGTCTTTGCTGTTGAGTCTGTAATTCATCGCGGTTATATCCCCGTACGCAAAGCCGGACAGATATATAATCTTGTCGCTGTCTACGCTCGAAATAAGAAGCTGTCCGAGCTTGACCTGAAAAATATACTGCTCGACGTACCTTTCGTGCTTTTCCGAATAGTATCTGTACACCCAGTACCGAGTCGCCTCGGTCGGAACGTACTTATGCCCCACTACGCCGTAGCCGTCCCTAAGCGCACCCGACGAAAAATCGAAGTTGTAACACTCCGCCGCCGTCGAAAAATCGAGAACGCTCTCGTCCTTCGCCGCGTTCATCGCGGAAAAAGACCCGACGCGCTTTCTGTATTTCGTTCGCGACGGTATCCTCATCGTACCCATTTTTACCTCCATTCCCTCGCGGGAAGGTATGCGCGCACCTTTAACCGACGTTTTTCGGACTCGGCGACGTATCTTTGGTCCCAGATAGCCGCCTCGTCGGTGCGGCCGGTCATAAGACAGTAATCGCGCGCGGTGAGGTACGCAAGCATGCTCTTATCGCCGAACACACCTATCGTAACTTCGTCGTCCGGCTCGAGATCGCGCGGCGCGACCGAATACACTACCGTGTACCGCCCGTCCCTCGGAACGGTGATTCCGCGGTTATCCACGTAAAACGAACAGCGCCTGTTGTTTCTTACAACCGACTTAATCGAATCGGCGCCTTCCACGGCGGAAAGAGGTATGCGCTTGTTTTCGGCGACCGCCTCTACTTCCCTAAGCACGGGAAACCCGTCGGCGCACGCCTCTTTTACCGCAAGAGAAGCGGAAGTAAGCATACACTTTACGTCGCCGTCCTTTTCGTACTCGCCGTTTTCCTCGGTAAGCGCGTACTCTATATCGTCCGCCTGCAAAATAACTGCGGCGGCAACCGCTATGTCTTTAAGTGTCATATTAACCTCCGACGGAAGATAAAATTCGGTCGAGCGCGGCGGTTTTAGCGCGCCGTTCGAGCTTCTCGTTATCCCTTTCCGCCTCGCGAAGCAGCTCTTCCACGCGCTCTGCGCGCGTCATGTTAACCTTGCGCACGGTGCGCTCGTCGAGCGTTTCGAAAGGCAGAACAAGGCAAAGCGTTCGAGGCGCACACTTGCCGTTATGCACCTCGAACTTGCCCGTTTTGTAATTGAGAAGTATGTAGTAGCCGTCGTCTATGCTTTTAAGCCGCCGCGCTATTCCGAATAAATCGTCGTCTATAACTCTTCCGTTCCCTATCATCCGCGCACTATGCCGGTAAGCTTGGCCTGACCGTTGGGCTTAGAGCAGATAAGGTCGCAGTACTTGACGAGCGTCGCAGTGTACGTCGGCTTGCCCTGGTTCTGGCGGAGAATCTTGCCGTTTTCGGTTTCGAGGAAGCGCCAGTCGCAAAGCTGGTGAAGCTTAAACGCCTTAGTGTTAAGAAGGTACATCGTGCCGTCCGGAACGAACCTGTCGTACACGAGCGGAATGCCGTTGTACGAAATGGTCTTAAATCCGCCGTCAAGCTCCATAAAGTCGACGTTGCGCTTAAAGGACGAGAGGTAGTCGATAAACGAATACTTAACCTCTTGCGCGCACGAAATAAAGTCGACGGTGGAACCGGCCTCGTTTTCGAGCGCGTCTATTGCCTCCTGAATGACCATCTCGTCCATCTCGCCGCCCACGTTTTTGGTGTACGGATTGAGGAAGGGGTGAGCGGATTTTTCCACGCCGTAAATAGAGCTTCCCTCGAACAGCGCGCCTATACCCGTAATCTCTTTATCCTTAGAGCCTTGAACGTACATCGTATCGCCGTCGGCAAGCGTAATCGAGCTTGTGTCGAAGGTTACCGTCTTATTCGCGCGGTCTACGTAGCGCACCCTCGCGGTGCCCTTTTTGCTTCCAGTGGAATTGTACACGTCAACGACAAGCCCTTCTATAAGGTTTCTCACGTTGTCGCACTTTACGCCGCCCGAAGCCGAAGTAAACGTGCAAAGCTTGCCGGTGCCGTCGCCGTAAAGCATACGCCCGAGGTTAAACTTGGACGCGGCGAGAAGTCCTTCAAGCTCGGCGTTAAGTAAATCGGTAAATGCGCCCCTGCCGTCGGCCGACGCGCGGATAGCCTTGTCCGATATTTCTATCTGGCCGTAAAGGTTTTTGAGCGTGGTAACAAACTGCAAATAGTTGTTTCCGTATGCGCTCGGAAGATCGCCGTCCTCGTCGCCGGCGCCGATACCGCCGTTAATGCCGAACTTGGCGGCGGTGCGTATTTCCTTGCCCCACACGTCGGCGGACGTCTGCTCTATCTTGGATAAGAGTGGATTGCTTCTTGTGTTGAGTAACTCGGTAACGGTACCGAGGTACACGGTTTTGAGTGCGTTTTCCGCGTTCTGTAAAGTTATCATTATTTTTCTCCTTTTTAGAATTTATCGAGCATGCTGTCGGCAAGCAGCTTCGCGTCGGCAAGGGTTTTCGGTCGCTTCGCAGGCACGATCACCGCCATGCCTTCGGGCGACGGAACGCCCCCTGTCGTAAGAATTTTACGTTTGTACTTTTCTATACACGCCGCCATTACCTCGGGTACAGCCGACAATTCCTCGGCATGGCTTGCCGCGTACGAAAAGTCGCACTTTTGTGCGCGATCGGCAATAAAGCCGTCTATTTCGGTCCGGGCGTCGGTCTTAATCCTCTCGTTTTTAATCGCAGAGTTTATCTGACCGTCCGCCGCCTCGCTTTTTTCGGCGGTTTGAGAGTTTAGCGCGGTAAGCCTTCCGTCCCCTTTCCCCTCGACTGCTTTTTCTTGCGCGCCGTTACGCGAAGACAGCGCCGCTTGTAGCTTACTTATAAGCTGACAGCGCTTGGTGAATTCGCGTTCGAGCGCGTTGTAAGCGGAAAGCAGTTCTTCCGCCGAACCGAACTTGCCTAAGTTTACTTCCCCTTCAGGAATACCTGTAATATTATCTTTCATTGGACCTCACTCCTTTGTTCGTCGGGAACAGCCGCGAGTTTTTCTCTTTCTATCGCCATGCGGTGTTCTTGTATATGCGCTTTAAGCTTTTCCGACTTTTTGCCTGACGGGCAGTCTGTAAGCAGATATTTTACATGCACGTCAATGTGAAGCTTGTGGTCGTCGAATTCGCCGACCTCGTATCTTCCCTTGTAGTTTTCCTCCTCGGCGCGGTTCTTTTGTACGCCCGCAAGGTCGATATCGCTGTCCCAACCGCCGTAGCCGAGCGCGTCCAAAAAACGGTGCCTCGCCCCGTCCGACATTTTGCCGTTCTCGTCGAAGAGTAGTCCGAGCTTATAAAGCTCGAACATCATGTTCTGCCGCATTGCCGGCGTAGAGAGCAGCTCGTTGTCCGTTTCGAATACCACGTCGTCGCTCGAAATATCGGAAGCCGACCAGCGGACAAGCTCTATCCTTCCGCCCTCGCCGGCTATACGGCTGAGCCTCGCGTCCGAACCGAACTGCTTATAAAGCCTAATGATATGCCGCGCAATCTCGCGCGCCGAAAGCCTGATATACTCGGCGGAAAGCGACAGTCTCGTATCGTCCTGCTCAATAAGAAGCTGAAGCGCCACGCCGCTCATTGTGGACGGGCTTTGAGACGATCGCATTATCTCGCTGACGCCCGAAATTTGCGTAAACTCGTTAAGAAGCCTGCTTTCCTCCGCCTCGAAGCCGCTCGGAATCGCGCCGCAGTCAATCATTCTCGGCGGCGTTGCGCCCTGGCGGTAGACGAGGATTTTACCGGGCGAAATGCCCTCTTGCTCGAGATTATCCATATCTACCGAGCCGTCCTCGACCGCCATAACGCCCATTGACAGTCTGTTTAAAAACTCGTGCTTTCTGTTTTTTACGGCGTTGTACGCGCGCTGAATGGGTATCGACCGCTCGACTATGCTCGTGCCGAAAAAGCAGCCGGCGTTTTCGAGCGCGACCTGTTTTACGAACGGGAACGTGCGCTTGCCGTCCACGCCGTTTATGTACGGAAGCGGACCGTAGTACAAAAGCGTTCCGCCGGCTACGACGGCGTACTCGCCGTCGGGCTTGTCGGATGTCGGAAGCGAATACCTTTCTATTACGACGGCGGTATTATCCGACCGCTTGGTGGCAAGCTTGTTGAGCGCGCTTTCGGCAGTGAGTCCGCCTCCGACCGGCACGGTCATAAGGTCGATAACGTCGCTTGCCTCGGGCTTAACAACCTTGTTATACACGCGCTTAATCTCGTTAACGTCGATCGCTCGGGCGCGGATTATCGAGCGGCAGTCGCTGACGTTTTGAGCAAAAACGCTGTCGGGATATATCTCGAACGGCGAAATTACCTTTACGCAAACGTCGCCCTCGTACACCCCGTCCGATATTTTCAGCCCGGCGGCGTCGTCCCAACCGACGTAATAAAACGCCGTGCCGCATATCTCCGACCACATAGTGCCGTTTGTCAGTATAGCGTCCATGTCGAGCTTGTCGCACGACGAGGCGAGTATCTTTGTCGCGCTCTTTGCCGTTTTAACGTCGCCGTCGTCCGACGAGAACGGTCTTACGGTAAGCGACGGACGAACGGTGGCAAGCTTTGCCTGCCGCGTTTCCACAAGCGACGAAATATGATTAAACACCTCGTGCTCTTGCCAGTAGTAGTCGCGCTCTACGTCGCGAATTTCGCCGTTTGCCGACGCGGTGCAGTACTGATTGCCTATGTAAAAATTTATGTTAAGCCGCCACTGCGTTTCAAACGGTCTGCGAATATCGGCGCGCTCGGCAAAGTCGCGGCGAATATCGGCAACGAGGTCCTCTTCGTACACCCTTCTCATTTTTCACCGCCTCGCTCTCGCTTAAAGGCGATTTCGCTCTCGTTCGGCTTTTTAACGGCGGAAGCTTTATCGCGCTTTTTTGCCGTTTCAACCGACTTAGGCACAACCGCCTCGCCGATAGCCGAGTACAGCTCGTTTAGGCATTTGTCGCACAGGTGAATTCGACCGCGAATCCCCACGCGGTCGAACACAATCTCGCGAGTAGAGCGATTTTTGCACGCGCCAAGCTCGCACTTAATGTTCTTGCTGCAATCTATTACCTTCATGTTCCCTCCGTTTTATATTCAAGGCGCAGCTCGCCTTTTGTACCGGTAATTGCGTTTTCCTCTTTATCGTCATGAGCTTTTTCCTCGGCGATAGGCGGCTTACTTTGTATTCCGCCCTCGCTTTTCGTTTGCTCTTTCCGTGCCGAGTCGTCTTTCGATTTGTTTTTCTCTTCCGCCTTGTTTTCCTCTTCAAGCTCGAGTAGCAGCCGACGGCGCTCGGCTTCGAGCATCTCGTCGGTCATGGACGAAAAATCGGACTCGTCGAAAAGCATTTTTGCGGCTGTCATGTCAGGCGGAACGTCCTTTGTGGTTATGCGTTTTTTTACAAGCTCGAGCGAACCGTCTACTACGGCGTACTCTTCCACCGTTTCCATAGCAATATAGCCGCGCGCACGCTTTACGACCGCGCTGATTATATCCTCACTTTCCATTTTATCTCCCTATTCTTCTGCGACGGATAAGCCGTTCCTTATCGAGCGCGATATCGCTTTTTTGTTGTTCGGGTTTAGTCGGCGCAGGCCTGCTCATAAGATAGTAACGCAGCTCGTCCAGACAGTGATCGTCGGTCTTTACCGGGCGGTCGCCGTCGCCCCAGCGGTACGCCTTTATCTCGCGTATAAGATTGACGCACCCCTCGAAAATAAACAGACGGGGTTTCCCGTCCGTCATCAGGTAGCTTTTTACTCGGTTAATTCCGCTGAACAAATCCTTGTTTACGCGCGTGTCCACGAGCACGCCGTTTTCGCAAAACAGTTCCGCAACCGACTTTTCGGCGTTAAGAGTGTGTTGCGAGGCCGCACTGTCTATAAGCGCGTTCACTCTGCCCTTGCCGTCGGTGTGCCAACCGAGCTTTTCGCTCATTTTTTTAATCGCGTCGGTGTGGTATTTAACCGGCTTTCCGGCCTCGAAGTGTTCGGCGATGACATAAACGTTTCCGTCGTAGTCGACGGCGTACCAGTGGCAGGACAGCGGATTGTTCAGCCCCGGGTCTATCGAGATGCGGTCCTGCCAGTCGGGCGGAACGTCGAACGGCGGAATAACGTGAACGCGCTCGTCAAACTCGTTGTACACCGCGCCGCGCGCGTCCACAAACCTGCCGTATCGCCTTACGTCGCGCTCGCCGTCCGTCATGGCGGCGGAGGCGCGCGCTATCTCGTCGGGGTCGAGATAGGGGTTGTCCGCCCATTCCATAAAGATGTGCCAAATCTCGGGGTCGTTGTTGCAGTTTAGATAGATCTTGTTATAAACAAAAGTAAGACCGAGCAGCGGCGTCATGGTGCCGTAGATAAGCCCTTTCTTGTCCACGACGCGCATTGCGCACTCGGCGTAGACGTCCTCGGGCGGTTCCTCGTCGAACCACACGTAATCGAGCGAGGCGCCGGCAAACTTATCCCTTCCGGCTTCGCACGTTTTAAACCCTATCGTGCTTATCGACCCGAACACGTTTTTAACCGCTATGTAGTCTATAACGCCGCCTGCCGGGCTTGAAGCCTTTCCGCTGTCCATTACGATATCTGCAATCCAGTCGGGGTCGAGGTAGTGCAAAATCTTTTTTTGCGCCACCTCGCGCTGAACTCGTCTCGATAAGCTTACCACCCAACCGTCGGTCGGCTTGTTCTCTCGGTACGGGTGAATTCCGCGCGCAAGCCACACCGTTTCCACCGCGCCGCACTCGGTCTTGCCTGTGCGGTTTCCGCCGAACACCCAGCGGTTGCGTTTAGGGCATTTATGAAATTCCATCTGCTTACGGTGAACCTTTCCAACGTTGTACCGAGAAAGCGCGCCGTTTTTGTACCGCCGCGCCTTTTCCTTTTCTATTTTGAGTATTTTTTTAACCTTCTCGTACATTGTTCCTCTGTGAATTTCGCTCGATTTTATTGCCCGAAAAAATCAAAATCAACCGCTATTCGACACTACTTATCAATTTTTTCAGGCGGCGGTATCGTACACTTATACAATGTTATCCGTATATTCCGTCATCGCGGCGCTTACGTTTTTTTTAATGCCTACGCCCACCGTACTCTATAACGCCAACCTCGAGCCGATAGTTACTCTTCCGGCAAGCTACTTTGTCGTACAGACCGACGGCGAGGCCCCGAGCGGTTATATAGCCGTCATGTACGACGATTTAATCGGCTTTGTAAAGGAAAGCGCGGTGGAAAAAGTCGATTTTCGGCCGGTAACCAAATTCGAAAAAACGGTAAGGTTCACGGTTAATAACGACGGCCAGCCGGTCAACATGAGGTCGTCGCCGGGTAAAAGCGGCGCGGTAATTTCAGTACTGCCCGACGGAAAAAGCGGCAGGTGCTACGGCTATATCGACGGTCAGCAGCTTATTGCCGGCGCCGGCGAAAAATGGTACTACGTCGAGATAGACGGCATTCGCGGATATTGCTACTCCGCCCACGTTACGGTGGACGCGACCCCGGTAAACATCATTGAAAAGGAAGAGGACGATCCTCCCACTCTGCCAACCGACGCCCTGCCCGAAGAGCCGGAGGGCGATTTGCCACCCACTTCCGTTATAATTCTTATAGTGGCGCTATGCGTTCCCGTTCCTTTTATAATGATTTATATGTTCAGAAGTCCCAAAAACAAGGATAAGCGCGACCGTTAAAGCGGCGACGCCACAGTAACATCCGCGCCCGAGATTTGCCCCGAATTGTTAAGCTCGGCGCTTGCCTTTTTCCTCGGCGACGACAGCTTGTTAAACAAATACTTAAATTCCTTAATAACGCGTTTCGCGTCGTAGCCGACGCTTTTTATGCACTTTTCCGCGCGCGAAAAAAGAGCGGTGTCGAGCCTTTCGACGGCGCAAAGCTTAAAGAGTGAAAACTCGCCGGCAAGACCGCGCTCGATTATACCGTAAAGCACTTTAAGATTGCACAGGTCAATTCTGCGGTTTTCTATATCTTTAAGAGCGGCTATAACCGCCTTTGTCGGCATAGCCTTGTCGGATATAATCCGTTCGGTTTCCTTGTCGATTTTATCTTGAAGCCCGTAAATATACGGGTATATCCTTATAATGTCTGCTATCGCATTTTTCTCGCTGCGCGTCATACCGCCCTCCTTTCTCACATTTTTTCGAGCGCAGTGTAACACTATATTACTGACAGCATTATGTCAACAATTAAAAGTAATCCGATAAATTTTCGATTAGTATTTTTTCGCACAAAAAACGCCTCGGCGGTTTTATCCGCAAAGGCGTTTGTCTTCTCCATTGTGATTATCGGATGTCGGTTTTTGCCAAATCCATTCTCGAATAAAGAAAACGCAAAATATTAAGCTGCTTTTCTTGCTCGCGTATTTCGTAAATAAAAACGTAATTATCAATCGAAACGTGTCTTATGTTTTCGTCTTGAACAAGAAAGCGTTTACAATCGGCGAAGGAATACGGAAACTCGCAAATAGTTGTTATGGTTTTTTCGATATCGGAAAGCAATTTAAGCGCAGCTTGTCCGTTACAAAGCGTTATCGAAATGTATGACAGTGCGGAATCGATATCACTCTCGGCAAGCGGCGTAAAACGAAAGCCGTATTTATTCGCCATACTTGGCTCTCAACTTTTTAAGCGCACTTTTTCCGTCCGACAGCTCACCGGCGTCGGCCTGTGCCTTAGCTTCCATTATTTTGGCGTACATATCGATTTGCGCAATACGCTGTTCGTACGACTCCATACTCATAACCACCATATCGCCATAACCGTTTTTGGTAACAAAAATAGGCTCGTTCGAACTATGGCACATCTCGGATAGCTTGGTTGTATCCCTTAAATCTCTAATCGGAATTATTTGCGGCATAATATACCTCGACAGTTTAATCTTAACATAATTATAGCATAATTATGACGCATTGTCAACCCTTTTAAAAATAAATCTTTCTCAATCCCAGGTGTAGTCGAGCCAGGATATTCGGTCGGTAAGCCAGGTTTTAATTGCTTTTATATCGTTAAGCCAGTCGTTTTCCGCAGTCGATTGAGATTTAAACTTCCACTTGGCAAAGTTCTTGCCCATTGCGGATTTATTCTCTTCGTACACCGCGTCGTTAAGCCTTCGATCGAGAAACGCGCGGATTTCGGGCGAAAGGACTTTCCACCGCGCCACGACGGCGTTTTTAAAACCGGGCTGCTTATACAGCGATATAAACAGCTCGCTCGCCGTATAGTCGGAATACTGGCGTACGGTATCCGCAACGTAGATACCCTGCGGACTTCTGTCGCCGCGGTCGGTAGCGCCGCTCGTGGTAGCGTCAAAGTCCCAGGCCGGGCCGGCGTAAAGTAGCCCACCCGGCTTTTTGTACAGATAGAACGAGCTGTAACCGGTGTCTACGTTTTTAAACAGCTCGTGAAGAATGTACATATCGACAAACGAATCGACGTCGACAAGGCTCGAAAAGGTTGCGTAGTCGTTGTTGAGCGCAGCGCGGTACACGCGCGAAACGTAGTCCTTTATGTACGCAATCTGCTGTTTAAACCGTTCCTTTGTAATACCGCCCTCGGTTTCGTACTTGCCGTCCTCGGGGTCGGGGGAATGGACGGTAAAGCCGTATTTAACGCCGCTTATACGGAAGAAGTCGACGCCCTCTTCACCGCCTGCGTATGCGTCGTACTCGATAAGATACCCGGTATCGTCTACGCCGTACTCGGACTCGATATCCACTCTGCCCTTATCCACTCGAACATGCTCGCACAAAAGGTAAACGCCTCGATACTCGCCGTTTACGGTCAAATCGACCCAGTACGCAGGAGTGGTGTATTCTATTCCGTCGAACACCTCGCCGGCCATATTGTAGGCGAGGTAGTTGCGCGCCATCGTTACGTCGTCGAAGTTATTGCAGGCGATAAGCACCCAGTGCTTGTTCTTTTCTTTGCCGAACACCGACTGTTTTTTGTCGAACTTAATCTTATAACCCTTTTTGTCGCCTTCGTTCCACGACCCGTTGCCGCGCCCTTTAAAGCTCGATTTGAGCGAATCGAGCACGTATTTATCCTCGGTGTTCGCAAGCGTGATAACGCTATCTACGTACGTTTCGCGCGTTACGCTGTAAAGCGGAACGGTGTTTCCGTTTTGATCGAACAAATCCACAACGACCGCAGGAAGATTGGTGATAGCAAGCCACTCGGCGGTAAGCGTTACGTCGCGGTCGGGCATGGAAGAAAAGTCGAAAACCTCGCCCTCGCAAATCCACTTTATCACGGTATAGCCGGCGCGGTCGACCGTGGGCTTAGCGACCTCGTCGCCTGCCACGTACTGCGCGGAGGGCACGACTATGCCGGGCACGCCGCTGTTAAAGGTTACGGTGTACAGCTTATACCACACCGCGGTAAGCGTAATATTTTTAGCCGGCATAACGGCGGAAGTGAAAATCTCGCCGCCCTCCTTCCAGCCGCCGAAGCGGTACCCGTCGCGAGTAAGCCCGGCAGGCAGCGTAATGGGATCGCCCTCGAACGCCGAAATCGAATCGAAGGAAAGCCCGTCCACGCCGGTAACGAAAGTCAGAGTGAAGTATTCCTGCCAGATAGCGGTAAGCGTAAGATTTTTTTCGGGCATAACGGTAGAAGTAAAAACCTCGCCGCCTTCCTTCCAACCGCCGAAGCGGTACCCCTCGCGTGTTAGCCCTGTGGGAAGCGCAATGGGATCGCCTGCCGCCGCGATAATCGGGTCGAGCTTAATAGAATCCACGCCGGTAACGAACATAACGGCGTAATACTTGGCCCACGCCGCGACAAGCACAACGTTTTTTTCGGGCATAACGTTAGAAGTAAAAAGCGCGTCGCCGTCCTTCCACCCGTCGAAGCGGTATCCGTCGCGAGTAAGCTCTGTGGGAAGCGTAATAGGCTCGCCTGCCGCCGCGATAATCGGGTCGAAGGCAATCGAGTCCACGCCCGTTATAAACGTAATGGTATAAGTTTTTCCGTCGGCGTCGTCCGGCTTTTCGCTCTCGGCACAGCCGAACGCAAAAACAACGAGCAAACACGAAAGTACAGCCAGAACAACGGAAATCTTCCAAATCGGCTTTTTCACTTTTTCCCCCGATAAATGTATTGATATAATAATTATACTAAACTTTTCCGCATTAGTCAACCTTAATTCCCGGAACCGCCGCCGTACTACAACGATATAATGTCTTTTAGCGATACAAGCGTTCGCGCTCGATATATAAACCGCCTTCCCCGTGAGCGCGTTTTGCGACACGACAACCTAATTAAATCCTGCCTTCCCCGTGAGCGCGTTTTGCGGCACGACATCCTAATTAAATCCTGCCTTCCCCGTGGGGGAAGGTGGTTGAGCGCAGCGAAACCGGATGAGGGGCGACGTTTAAAAAGTAATAAGTAATAGTGAAGAGTGAAAAAGTAGTAATAGTGAAGAGTGAAAAAGAAAAAGTTAATATTGCCCATTGCGCGCACCGGGCGCCGTTTCAAAACAAAAAGACCGCAACGCGGTCTTTAATTTTTATCTTTTAGGAAAGTATTTGGTCGGGTGTGAAGTCAAATACGCCGATTAGTCCACACACGACAGGCGCCAAGCCTTCGGCTTGTTATCTTTTATCTATTCAATCCTATCTCTTATCTTAGCCACGAAGTGGCGCTTACTCGACCACCTGCTCATCATCCCGAGCGAAGTCGAGGGATCTAGGCGAACCGCCGCAAGGTTGTAACCCCAAAAAATAGTGCGGCTACGTATAGATTTCTCCACTTCGTTCGCTTCGCTCACTTCGGTCGAAATGATGGTGGTAACGGCGAACGTTAAATTCGCAGTACGACTATACTCTAAAATCATCACCGCGTAGCGGTCCGACACTATTCCATATTACCTATTCACTCGCCACAAGACGCCAGCGGCACTTTTATCCTCTCGCCCTTATTAGGCACGGTGATATGCGTAAACCCAATCTTTTTAAGCGCGGCGCACACGACGTCGCGCTTTTCGGCGACGCGCGAGGGGAAGTGCGCGTCCGAGCCGAACGAAATGGTTCTTCCGCCAAGCTCGTAGTACCGCGATAAAACGTCGACGTTCGGCAAAAAGTCGCAGCCGGCGCCGCGCGACTGGCTGTTAACTTCGAGGATAATGTTCCTATCGATAATCCTTTTCAAAATCGCGTCGTACAGGTCGGAAAATTCCTCGTAGTAAATCATGGGGTCGTCGTAGGGCGCGTTTCGAGATACGTAGCCGAGATGCCCTATGATATCGAATTTATAGGGCGCGTCGACGCTTTTTAAAACCTGTTCGAGGTAGCGCGAGTACGCGTAGGCCTTACTCTTCCCCGAAAAATACTCGCGGCGGAAACATTCCTCGCCGTCCACGATATGAATACTGTTAACGGCAAAATCGGGCTTGTACAATTCGTTAATGCGGTGAAACTTTTCGAAAACTTCTTCGTCCGTAACGTAATTGAATTCGCCGCCGGCAATAAATGTAAAATCGCCGTCGTTTAATATTTGCTGAAGCTCGCGCGCACGCAAAAAGTACGCCGCCTCGTCGATTGTGCCGTACAGCTTAATGGAATACTCGTCGAGGTCGAAATGCTCGGAAACGCCGTAGTATTTAAGTCCGAGACTTTTCCCCGTCGAAATCATCTCGTCGAGCGGCGCGCGGCCGTCTGTCGAAAATGTGGAATGTGTGTGCATATCCGATACGATCATACAAAATGCCTCTTAGCGCTGTTTTTCGCGCGTTTCCCAACGGTGGCCGCACCCGAGAATGATATCGTATTTACTCTTACAATCGTCGCACTCGAAGTAAACGGCATGGTCGTCAAACCCGTGAACCCGGTCCTCGACTATCTTGCCGCGACCGCATGGGCAAACATACTCGCTGTGATCTGTCGGCCAATTTGCGCCTTTTGCGTATCTATCCTCGCGTAATATCAAAACCGCGTCTTTATCGTTCATATACTTTCACCTCTCGAAAAGACGGCATTTATAACCGCACAACCGATTGCGCCGCGCATTTTACCGATAAATATGATTAAGAACCGCGCTTGCCGTTAACCGCCCAAAAAATTAACTCGCGTTACGGAAACGCATCTATGCGCGCGTGAGTTTTACGGCACTGCCGAAGGCGCGGCCCCACA
Source organism: Clostridiales bacterium (assembly GCA_022508485.1). GTDB lineage: Bacteria > Bacillota > Clostridia > Christensenellales > Pumilibacteraceae > Anaerocaecibacter. The sequence goes on from JAFLVD010000024.1 coordinate 19,840, forward strand.
CCTCGGTGTTGCGCGGCACGACCGCCACCTTTAACGATTTGCAAGCGGCAAACGCGTAGTTTTCTATACGTTTTACGCTTTCGGGAATTACAACGACCTTTATCTTTTTACAGCCGTAAAATGTGTACTCGCCTATCCCCTTCACCCCGTCGGGAATGGTTACCGACTTGGTTTCCTTAGAAGTCGCCGCCTCTTCGGAAGAAGCTTCCTTAGAACCGCTTTCTTCAACGTCGCCGAGCTTATACACGGTAATGCTTTCGAGATTAACGCACTCCCTAAACGCCGCTATTCCGATATCGGTTACGGTTTGAGGAAGCGCAATACTCTTAACCCTCTTGCAGCCGCAAAAAGCCTTAATCCCTATGGAAACAACGCCGTACGGAACAAGTATATCCGAGTCGGTGCATTTTCCTATATCGCACAGAACGCCTTTAACTATAATCAATCCTTCCGAGCCCTTCGACATAGCCTACTCCTATAAACACCGTTTGCATATTAAGTGTATCATTATACTTCGGTTTTGTCAATACAATCAAATCGCCCCGTCGCCTAAATACAAAACTCTGCGGCGAAGGCTTGTTCCGAAAGATTATCGTATTGGTCTAATAAATCCTCGAACTCGGCGGCGGTATTTTTAAGCCGTGCGCTCGGGTGGTACGCATTAAAAACAAGTAGGGGCGGATCCTCTTCTTTACGGTAATTCGGTTTGCAAACATAAAGCGCAAGCGGATTTTTAATCTTGCGCGAAGAAAGAAGCCGCACTTTTTTATTCGGCGCGACACAATCCTTCATTATTCGCGTATTGTAAGCGATAAGTAACGGGAAAGACGATTATTTCGCATTATATAACCGCACAAAACGTCTGATACTTTTTGTATTTTATCATTGAACGGAATGAATATCAAGCACCCGTTTAAATCGGGTTACTTGAAAAAATTATGTCGTTTATCCGTCAATCGAGTATGCGAGCGAGCCTAATTGAGTTATGAGGTAGAGACACTTCTTGCTGTTTGTTAAGCTTTCTACCGTATTTACGTGTGGATGCCCGTATGGATTACCCAATCCAAACGACAGAACGAAATATTCTATTTTACATTTAAGAAAGTCCGCTTTCTTTACGGATATCCAATTATCGTACGCCCCGTGGTGTGGGACCTGAAAGAAAAGAATATCCTTTTCTTTTACCGATTCGATTAGACACGGATACCTATCGAAGTCTTGCCCGTCTCCCGTAAGCACCGTAACGACGCAGTCGCTTTTAAAATCCGAATTATCCACGTTTCCGCCACGTATCAATGCGTATGCGCCGTAATACAAAGGATAATGAACCATTACGATTGACGAGATGTTTACTCCGCCCGTAAGCTTGTGATGATTCGCTTTACCGAATACAGCCTCGTATTCCTTAGCAATGGATTTGATAGCGTCGGCATTATAAGACTTGCAAATAAAATCAATCAATTTCGCAGATTCGAAGCTACCGACAAGATTATAAATCCGACTTAATAAATCGTCAATAACCTGAAGATTAAAGCTTCTGAAATATAATTCGAACCGCCATAGATTATTATAGCAAATTACTTCGTTTTCGCCGATCTCCAAATCCGTTCTTTTGTTTATATTTCTGTTACCGTATATTATCCTTTGAGGAATGGGAACGTCTAATCTCTCTTCGTCAGGTAAATCGTCCTCTAAGCCATACAGTTTGAGCATATAGTTAAATAGCAATATATTTTCATTAAAATTCCTTGCATTATTCCTATCCGAATCATAGAATATCGCATAAGCCAGCGCAAACCTGATAAAATCTCGGTTTCCCCCTAAGTACGGCAAGTATAGTCTGTCGATAACCGCGTTCTTTGCCAACTCCGGCAGTCCGCTGAAATGGTCTTTATGTAGGTGCGAAATTATCACGAAGTCGATATGCGGTTTTTCCTTGCCGTGTGAAATCTTTTGGATATAACTATTGATAGGTTCGTCGAGATACGACTTCTTGTTCGCGGTTCCGCAATCGAAAACGAAGTTAAAGCCTCCGTTAAACAGTGTCCCGGAATAGAACAATCCCTGTCCCACGCCGTTAAATTTGAATTCGTTCATGTTTTTCTCCTGTGTTGTTGTATTTAAAAAGTATGAGGGTTAGTCCCATTATTTAAAATCGAATTTACCTAAAACGCAAATAACCGCATCGTAATCAGTGTACGGTGCGGTCATTTCTCATTTGAACATGGCAAAAAGCATGCCCGGGCATGTGTAATCGTTACGGCTATTATAATAGAAAGGCGTTCTCTCCACGATATTGCCTCCTATATATAAATAGCGATTATTTAATTGGTTTTTTTACCGAAATAAAAAATTTTTACAGCATCCCAATTACTATGTCCAATATGTCCTGTTCTGCAAGCGGATAGAATAGCTGTACGTAGTATTTGTAATCCTTAAATTCGAAGTATGCCCTCGCAATGGACATAAACTCGTACGACCATTTAATTTTTATATTATTGTATTCATAGTAAGAACCTTTCATTTGCTCTATGTGATCGAGAATGTCAACGTTGATATTCTTATCTGTAACGGCAAGCCAAACGTTTTCGCCCGTTTCTCCGTTGTACAATTCCTCGGATATATAGATTATTTTGTCTTCGTCGTCGGGCAGGAAATGCTTTGTTGTAACACATGTCTCCGCTATATCATACCAGTCTATATATAAGATATCCGCCTCATTTTGCTCTGCGTATTCTTTTATAGTTAATCCCAAGTCATCTTTAGAAATAACCGCATCCGTATAAGTAAATCCTTCCTGCGGCGGCGGAGTCGTTTTATCGAGCAATGCTATAGGCAACACTATAGCAAGACAAACGGCAAGTATTCCTGTCAATCCGAATACAAGAGTTTTAATATTCAAAAACCGCGGCGAACTTTTTGTCTGTTGTTCTCGCCGATCCTCTATTCCCACGCGAGCGTATAGCTGCGCTCTCATTGCCTCTTTTTTTTCGCTGTTTACGTTTTCTATGGCGTTGTCTATATCTTTATCCTTCATGAAACCTCCTAAGAAATATTAACAATATACGCATTTTTTAATTTGTGGTTATTCAGCTTGTAGTATGCCAATTTAATAACGTCCAATCCGGTTGATACAACTAAATACTTATCGGTTCTGAATAAAGCACCGTTCTTATAATATTTAATCTCTTTATATCCGCTTGCCACCATTATATGGTTTTCGGGTATCGTAAGCGTACTTATGCTGTCTTGATTATTCCCTTCGACTACACTATACACGTCTACAGGCTGAGACAGTAACGTAATAACTTTGTTGTTGTCTATCGCCGATTTGCAAGCCGCATAGTCAACGGTCGTGCCGCTTAACACGCTTTGCATACCGGCGCTGTAACCCTTTCCGTTTATGTATTTAGTCAAACCGTTTACAAAATCGCTTGCACTCACTCCGGCAACGTCTACGTTCGTTCGCATAAGAGTATATAACTCGTTCATTACGCCGGGAATGTATACGCTGTCTTGCGCCCTGTATCTTCCGCTTGCCGCAAAGAACGACTCCCACTCGGGTATCATGTTGGGATAATACTTGTCATAGTACGCTACGACTTCCGTGCCGGCTACCGCGCCGCAGGCGTTTTTCAAGCCGGAGATAACCGTATATTGAGGTGCAAAATTAATTTTTGAATCGGTTTCTTTACTATCAAAAGTAATGGTTTCGGTTGCATACAGCGAAATAATCGTCGCGTCCGCGTACCTATCCTCGGTTCGGGAAGCGTCCGCCGGTGCCCAGGCGCCGAAAAGACAGACGCTTAAAATAGCCAAAGCCATGCACATTAAGTTTTTGATGTTTTTCATATCGTTTCTCCTTGTACTAATAAATAGCAAAATAATCTCGTTTTTTTCACCTAAATCAAAAACTCTTTTAATTTCTTTATAATTTGATTTTTGTGCTTATGCACTGCCGAAACGCTTATGTTCAACATTTCCGCAATCTCTTTCAACGTTCTGCGCTCGAAATAATACAAGAAAATCATTACCCTTTCGGTTTCATCTAAACCGGAAACGGCGTTATCTAAGTCGATTGTTTCGTACATGCTGTTAATATTTTCAATATAGTTGTCGTCGATGACGAATTGCTCATGCTGCTTTAAGTTCATTTCTTCGGCATTTAGGTTGTATATTATTCTGTTCAAAATCGTGAACAGCCAGCCGACGCCGCCCTTGCTCGGATCGAACGAGCTTATGTATTTCATAACGTGCTCATACATTGTCATTACGGCGTCTTCGGCTTTGTCTTTGTTCCATAATTTAACTAACGCATATCCGTAAAAGTGGTTGAACGTCATACTAAACAACTCGTCCATTTTGTTCTTATCGCCACGCTTTACGCTTTTTAAAATCTTAGTAATTATTTGATTAAATTTCTTCCGATCGTACGCCATTTTTTAATTATACACAAAAATAACGTTTTTGTCAATGCGCATTAACATCCCACGCGAAAAAAAACAGCAATAGGTTGTTTGTAACGGACTGCAATTTCATTCAAACATGAATGCAAAAGCAACGTAAAGCGCCGACCGTAATTAGCGAGTTTACGAGCGTCTTCATTAGTGAACGAAGTGAACGTTTTCTTTCTTCATGCCGCGCATGCGGCGCTTCATTTAAAAAACCGCCCGAAGGCGGTTTT
>JAFLVD010000025.1 GCA_022508485.1 Clostridiales bacterium
GACCGCTTGCGGTGGATGAGGGGCGACCTTATTTACCACTTTGCGTCCGCCTAGATTCCTCGACAAGCTCGGAATGATGTACAGCGTGTAAATGCGTTAACGCTTAATTTATGCGTAGTCGCTTTTTCTGCCGTCCACCACATCATTTCGACCGAAGCGCGTTAGCGCGAAGCGGAGAAATCTAGGCGCAGCCGCATTAGTTAATAATTATCACTTTGCGGCGGTTCGCCTAGATTCCTCGACAAGCTCGGAATGATGTGCGGCGTGTAAATGCGTTAACGCTTGATTTTTGCACAGTCGCTTTTTCTGCCGTCCACCCCATCATTTCGACCGAAGCGCGTTAGCGCGAAGCGGAGAAATCTAGGCGTAGCCGCACAAGTTGTTATTATTTTTCAATATGCGATAGCGAATAGTGAAGAGGTTTAGGTAGCGAAGTTTCCTCTCTCGGGTTTTTTATTAACACATATTGAAAAATATGTAAATATATGGTATAATACGTTATCTGTTATTTGCGGCTTACAATTCGGTTTCGGAAGGAATTATGAAAAAGAAGCTTGTTGTTTTATTTACGGTCGTGTTTTCCGTTCTTATTATGCTTTTTGCGTGCGGTTGCGCGGAAATTTTCGGCGGGCCTCTCCCCGATTCTTCGGGCGGCGGAAATACCGACGTTACCGATCCGCCGGACGAAACGGACTCGACTGATATTCGCGCGCCGCAGTACGTTAAGCTCGACATGCGGTTCAAGGAACTGCACGTCGAGGACTGCTCGTCGTCCGGCGTTACCTACTACGAGATTATTCAAAACTACGACGGCGGAACTCGGACGGTGTACACGCTCGACACGGCGGCGGTTAGCTACCCCAAGTACGAGGACGGATGCTACGTAATGGACGTCGGCACAATGGCGGACGTAACGAAGTGCTCGTTTACGGTTGTATGTAAGGCAAAAGCCTCGGACAATAAAAGCGTTGACAAAACGTTCGATATCGCCGAGGGCGAGGCGATAGTCTACGACGAGGACCACTGCGCGTTCGACCACGAGACGGGCGTTTTTACCTGGACCCCGGTCGACGGCGCGATAGCGTACAGACTGAATAACTCTTTTGTTATAGAGCCGCGCATTACCGTTTTGCCCACGACCGACTCGGCGATCATCGCCCCGATATACGGCGAAAACAAAATCGGCATACCGATGACGATTTCCTTTGTCGGCAAAAGACCGGACCTTTCCTACGACAAAGATACAGAGCTTATTTACTGGAACGACTGCGCAAAAAGCTATACGCTGGACGTAACGGACGGCGGTGAAAAACACACGTTCAATCTTACCGAAACGAGCTTTCACTACATACCCGAATCGGAACATATCGATTTAAGGCTGACCGCGAACTACGCCCTCACCCGTCCTTCTTACGTTAACGGCTCGCTCGACTTTTTGCCGCGCGTCAAGGATATAAAGGTAAGTAAAATCTCGCGCCTTATCTCGTGGACAATGGCGAACGGGATTTCGGAATACTCGGTTACTGTCGAACAAGAGGACGGCACAAAAACAATGCAAACGGTCAAGGGTGCGTCGTTCTATCTCGAAAACGTTTCGGTCGGCACGGTAACGGTAAAAATAAAATCGGTCGACACGTCGCGGCCTTATCACTACGCGGTGTCCTCCGCCTTCGATATTTCGGTAATTCAGGCGCCTGCGCCGCTCGCCCCCGACCTTTCCTACGCGGACGGCAAGCTGACCGTATCGTTTGCGACCGACCCCGAAACGGTGCAAAGGTACAGGGTTACGCTGACCGCGGAAAGCACGTCAAACTCGGTTACAAACGTAGACCCCACCGAGACGGCGTTCGTGTCGCTTCAAATGGACCTACCTGCCTATAAGATAGGCTCGGTCAGCGTTAACCGCACATTTATCGATTCTTCCGACGGCTACGTTTGCTACGACAAGGACGTTTCCGTATCGGACTATTACGGTCAAGCCGTATATCTGCCTACGCCGGAGGTTACCGTAATAAACGACAACGCCGTTACCTCGTCGGGCCGCGGCTTTACGGTAAACGTAACCTACCCCAAAGAGCTAAGCGGCAAAGGCAACCTCTCCCTTAAATACAGCTATTACGGAATACCGCGCACCGAAACGTTTACCGCCGACAAACAAATAACTTTTACCGCGGCGCGCTCGCCTTACGAGCTAAAAATCGGGTTTTCGGAATACAGCATCGGCTCGAACAAACTAACGACATTTACCGAAGAGTTTTCTTCGACCGTTACGGTCCTTTCCGCCGCCGAGCTTAACGTGGACGTGCAAAAGCTGTATTGGGAAGCCGTCCCCGGCGCGACGGGCTACGTTGTGGAAGAAAAAATCGGGGAAAGCTACACCGAGCTAAGCCGTTCCGCTTCTACGGAGTACGCTCACGGAATATCCGAAGCAGGCGCCGCGCACACCTACCGCGTTACCGCGCTTTCGGGCGGCGGTCCGTTCGATTTTAACGGCTACACAGCCGACTACAAAGTAACTAAGCTTTACACGCCGAGCGTTTCCGTCGACGCGTCGGGGCGTATAACCTTCTCGTCTGCGAGCACAGACGAATTGGTAACCGTTTTGGACGGTGAAAGAGTGGGCGTTACGGACGAAGTTATCCGCGCCGCGCTTACCGCCAAAGATTCCGCGACCCTTTCCGTCCTCGCGTCGCGCGAGGGCAGTTCGACCGCCGCGTATATCGATAGCGACGCCGCCGCGTACACAATCCACCGCATACCCGACGTTAACGTCTCGAACATCGGTTTAAGAGTGGACGCGTCGAGCGGCACGGTAAAATGGGACGAGCCCGAAAACGCCGGCGACTGCACGCGCCTACTATACCGCAGAGCGACCGAAGCGGAAGATTACGTTTTGTACGGCGAGTACGACGAAACCGAAATAGACGGAAACGAATTGAGCTACGGGCAGTACATGCTCGAGGTTAAGCCGAGAGCGCGCCGCGACGGCTACAATATTTATCTATACTACGGCGACACTGCCTCCGACACCTTTAAAAAGGACGGTATACTTAACGTAGGTCTACTAAGCGACGGAACGGGCTTTACGGTAGAGAGCGCCGTTGCGCCCTCGAATAACTACACTCCGAGATTAAAGATTGCCGTGGATTTCTACTCGTCGAGACAGTACGACTTTGATTTAACAAACGAGCTTAACGTTACAAATCACGACGGGTTTATGGATTTTATCGACTGGGCGATAGCCACTTATTCTCTTACGTTTTCGATAAACTACGGCGACGGCGCGGAAGAGTATTTAAGCGCCGCCAAAATCGTAAAAGCAAGCGGCTACTCGATATCGCTTTCGGTTGAACAGAGTAAGGCGAGTTTTACCGGCTCTTACGAGTACGTCGAGCGCGCGAGTAACAACGACCCAGCGCAAATTAAGGTAACGCTCACCCCGAACGCGAGCGATACCCTTTCCGCTGTGGAAAGATACGTCTTGTACTATAAAAGCGACAGAAACGCCGAACCCGTTATCTATTACGACACGACCGAGCTTACGGTAGCGGCGCCGTCGAACACACAAACGCAGTACTTTTTCTTAGGCAAAAAATCGGATAAGTTTACTACGGAGAACGGCGCGTTCCGCTACTATAAGTCGACCGCTGCGAGCGACATGGAATACTCCTCGTACACCGTTACGGTGCAAAAAACAATCACCCCTACCGTTACGGTCGAGGAAGTCGGCGACGGCGTTTCGGGGAAAAAATACATGAAGCTTAAAATTTCCGCGGGCTACACATTCGAAAGCCCCGACAAGGAAGCGTTTAACTTCGAATACCTGTCCGACAGCGGAAAGTGGGAAACCTTTTCCTTCTCCATCCTCGTTAACGGACAATTAAAGCAAACGTCCGACGTTTACTTCGGCCGCGACTTTACCGTCGAACTTACCTGCTACGAGACGGACAAAATCGCACTCAATTCGGGTAAATCCGTAAGACTGAGAATTCGCTGGGCGGAAAACGACTACAACGGCACAACCGTCGCCCCCTCCGACTGGGCGTACTACACGGTAGTTCTACCGTAAAGAAACAAGCAACAGTGAAGAGTGAAGAGGTAAAACAGCAAAAACTCAGCGGAAAAAATCGTAACGCAAAAACCCTCGTTACCGAGGGTTTTGTTGTTTTGGGATATGTAGGCAAATTTATTATTTACCTGCGCGCTTTCTTTGTTCCGCCAACATTTCGTAGTACTCGTCGAACACGGCGTGGGAAATTTCCTCGCGCGTTTCCGCATTAAGCTTAACGTCGTCGTCTTCGTCGTCGTACGCCACCGAAAACACCACGGCCTCGTCGTCGGCAATGCCGTCCAACTCGTCGAGCGGCTTTAAAATAACGAAAAGCTCTTTTTTGCCGTCAATCGTCTTTGGAATGACGGCAACCTGCTCGAACGAAATCTGCCTGCCGTTTTCGTCCATAAGCACGATAGGTTGGGTGCTGTTGGGGTCGAGAAGTATGTCGATAAGCCGAGGACTCTCGTCGTCGAATATACTATTGTTATCCATAATAAGTCGTTTTACGCCTCGGGCGGCGCTTCGTCGGTGAACTCTATGTTGGAAAGAATAAACTTGCCGCCGACGTTTTTGGAATTGTCGCTCATGTGTCCGAGACCGATAATGCATACCGCGCCGGTTTTGGAAATGTCCGCATAAATCTCGTTTTTGCCTGCGTGAAGCTCGACAACGTTTTCGGCAATCGTAATCCAGCAATCGGACTCGACGGTAATATCGAGCTTTATGTAGCGGTATATGTGCACTGTGGGCTGGAACGCATATGCAAGTCGCATTCCGTACCACGGTCTGTTGATTGCGTCCTTGTATTCGTAGTCGATTGTAATTTCGCCCGACTCGGTATCTATGTCGTACTGCGAAGCGGTGATAAGACCGTCGTCAATCCACGCGACCCATTCGAGCATGTTTGCCTGAGCGGTGGCAATGTCGCCCTTGCGCAGCTGCTTGGTTGTTTTCAGCGATTCCACCTCGATATCGGCTTCGTCGTCCGACTCGTCGGAATCGGTGTAGCGAATACCGTCGCCTACCGCAACGAGCTTGGCCTTATACGAACCAACCTCGAGACCGGCAGGCTCTACAACCTGACCGCTTACGACCGCCATGTCGCTCTTTTTCTCGCCGTCCTTGTAGAAATTCAGCTTATACGACGAAGTATGTCCTTCGTTAACCGTATCGTCGATTGTTATTATCTTACTCGACGGATCGTAGCCGAACGACGGCTTTTTGAGCTGCTGCGCTTCGATTTGACCGATCTGAATGCCGGTAATGGTGAACTTACCTACAAGCGGACCGTTTGTCGAAGAGTTGCGGCCGTCGCTTCCGAAGCGCAGCCACAGCATGGCGCCCTCAAAGTTGGCGGCGATATTATTCTCGCCTACCGCAATATCGAAAAGCTGTTCGGGACCGCCGGCGCTGACGATAAGATTGCCGGCGACGCTGCTTTCCATTTTGAAGGTTACTTCATGACCGGCAGGCTTACCGGCGTTTAACATATAGTTAAGATTGAACGCCGCCCAGTTAACGCCCGAATACTCGTAATCTATTACTATCTTGTTGTCTGCGGCAAGCGGTTCGCCGACAAGCTCGCACTTATTGACTGTAACCTCACTGTCGCCTACGCCTATGTAGAAATAAGTCCATGCTTCCTTTATCGCTTGAGCCTCGCCCTGATTGGCGGCTTTTTCAATAGCCGTGCCCTCTTCGTCCTCACCGCCGGGATTATCGGGATCCTCACCGCCGGGATTATCGGGATCATCGCCGCCGGGGTTGTCGGGGTCATCGCCGCCGGGATTATCGGGATCATCGCCGCCGGGGTTATCGGGGTCGTCGCCGCCGGGGTTATCGGGGTCGTCGCCGCCGGGGTTATCGGGGTCATCGCCGCCCGGATTATCGGGGTCGTCGCCCTCTTCGTTCTTAGCGGTTACGTTAACGGTGCACAGTGCCGAAACGTCGCCCACGGTGGCTTTTATCGTGGTAGAGCCTGCTTTTACGCCGGTTATCGTCGCCGCCTTATCGGTCGCGTCCGACACGGTTACGGTCGCGGTATCGGGGTCGTCGCTCGTCCAGGTTACCTTGCCCGACAGGTCGCTTAGTGTAGCCGTGATTTTTTTGGCTTCGCCAACCGTAACAGAAACGGCGGCAGGGTTTAGGGTTATCGTGGGCGTACCGCCGCCCTCGCCCTCGGGTCCGTCATCGCACGCCGCAAACGGCAGAACGAGACACAAGCTAAGCAAAAGACAAATAACCGTCTTAAACTTTCCGATTGCAGTCTTTTTCATTTATTTTCCCTCCGTAATATTATTTTGATTTTAAATCGGCAAGGGACGACGACGGACGCCGTCCCTTACGTTTTAACTGCGCTTAATTACTGTTCTTCCATGCTGATCGTAACGGTAGCCGCTTTAATGTCTTGCGCGTTGTTTCCGCCGTAGACACCGAATACGATAACAATCGAATCGCCATCGCCTTCCGTTATTTCGAGGTCGATTGTGTTGTCGCCCTCCGTGAGGTTGTACACTTTGCCGCTTATCGTTATTTTGCCCGGAGGCGTAACGGCGCCGTCGACGTTAATATGAAGCTTTATGCTGTACTTTTCGCCAACGCTGTGCAAGGATTTGTATTTGAGCTGAGTATCGTACCAGTTACCGGCGTTGTTGCTGAACGTGGCGGTTACTATACCGTCGTTGTATACGCCTGTAAACTCTACCCAGTTTTCCGTCCAGTACGCCCAGGTGCCTGCGGCAGGCGTTCCGTCGTTATATTGAAGGTTGTATTCGACATGCGGATTGTCTACGGTAACTGTGCAGTTATCCGAGGTCGCTTCCGGGGAATCGGTGTAGCGCGGAGAAGCCGCAACCGCTTTAAGCTTGCCGGTAAGTTCGCCGTTAACCAAAATTTTGGAAACGTCGAGCTGCGCGCCGTTCGTTACGGTAACCTCGCCGACGCGCTTGTTGCCCTTGTAGAGCACAAGCACATGCTTTAATACGCTGCCCTCGGGGTTAGCGTCGCTGAATGTGATTACATTATCGGTAATGCTGAACGTAGGCGCTGCGAGCGGAGTGGGCTGTCTTTCCGTCCAGGTTATGTTTTTAAGAACCACGGTCGCGTCCGTGAGGTCCCACGCGCCTGCCGGCGTGCCGTTTTGGTAGCCCATCATCATGTTAAACGACATGGGGCTGTCGCCGTCGTACGCAGGGCCTTGAATGTAATAGACCGAATAATGGCCGGTGCCCTCGCTTAGGTACACGGTGGTGCCGTTTACGGTAACTCTTCCGCCAGCCGCCTCGAAGCCGTCGGGGAAGGAAAGCGTCGCGTCGAACGTTACCTCGTAGAGATTGCCGGGCACTAAGCCTTCCGATTCGGTAGGAAGGTAACGAAGCTGAGTGTTAACCCATCTCGCACCGTTATTGCTGAACGAAATGGAAACCACGCCGTCGTCGTAGGTCGCCGAAGTAACGTTTTGGAACTCCGACCACTGACTCCACATTCCGGGGCCGGGATCTGTCGTGGGGTCCGCGGCAAACGGAATATCGTACGAGGTGGCAATGCCCGAGCCGATCGTAACGATAACGGACGCTTTGGCGCTGCCGGTGTTGTCGCTCTCGGCGCACTTTGCGGTTACGGTTACCGTGCCGCCTTTGGCTACGGCGGTTACAAGTCCGGTCGTCGAAACGGTGGCAAGAAGCGGATCGCTCGATTCCCAGGCGATGTTATGGCCTTTGGAAGAGGTAGCCGAAAGCTGAACGGTGTCGTTCTGCCCGTCGAGCTTGATGTTTGTAGGTGCAGGCGAACCGTCCTTCGTTATGGAAATCGTCTCCGCGTCGACTACGGTAACGATACACGTAACGCTACTGTCGCCCGACGTCGCGATTATGACCGCGGTGCCTACCTTAACGCCGGTAACCCTTGCCGAAGTGTCTATCTTCGAGCTTAACGGATTGACGGTGGCGACGGACTCGTCGTCGCTTTCCCAGCTTACCGGGCCGGAAGCGCCGGTAACGGAAAGTAAAAGTCGCGCGCCGACGTCGACGGTGCCGGTTGGTGCGCTCATTTTAAGCTCTTCGCCGCTCGGTCCGTCCGTTTTTTCTTCGCACGCGGCGAAAGGTAAAACCAAGCATAAGGAAAGAAGTACGCAAAGTATAGCCTTAATCTTTCCGAACATAGGTTTTTTCATAAAACTATTTTCCTCCATATACAGTTTAATTTATCGTAACGCCGCTTTTAGCGGTTATTACCTTAAATCGCTTCGTAAACCCTTACGTAGTCGACGTACATATTAGCCGACGTAAAGCTGCCGTCGGGCGTAGCCCAGTTATCGTACTGTCCGCCCACCGCGAGGTTTAAGATGATATAAAAAGGTTGATCGAATGGTGCGCGCGAATTGCCGGACGCCGCCTCGGAACGCGAGTACCAGGTATCGCTGCTCACCGTCTGCACGGGGTTGCCGTCCACAAACCATTTTATGTAAGTCGGCTTCCACTCGACGGCGTACGTATGCCACTGATCCGTGTTGGACGAAAGCGTCGTCTCGGTCGTGTTGTACTGGCTTTGCCAACCGCCGTCGCTGATAGGACCGTAATGAAGCGTCGTGTCCACTTTGTTGTAACGGCTGCCTTTGGCCTCCATAATATCTATCTCGCCGTTGTACGGCCAGCCGCCGTATTTATTGTTTATGTTGTCGTAGCTGCTCGGCTGCGGAAGCATCCAAAACGCAGGCCACATTCCGCTGCCGGTGGGCGTTTTCATTCTCGCCTCGAAGTAGCCGTAGGTCCAGGAAGCCTTATCGCGCGTTAAAATTCTGCCCGAGCGGTAATCCTTGCCGGACGTGGACTGCTTTTTGGCGGTGATTACTAGCGAGCCGCCCGACACCGTTACGCTGTCCTCGGTGTAGTACTGCAATTCCCCGTTGCCCCAGTTTTCGACGTTCCAATTTTCAAAGTTGTGGTACACGTCGTGCGTGCCCGTCTGGTAGTTCCATTTGGTTCTGTCGAGCGACGTGCCGTCGAACTCGTCGTACCAAACGAGGGTGTACCCCGTTTTTTCGGCGCCGGCGGGACCTGCGGCGGTAACCGTAACGTTACAAGTAGCGGTCGCAGTGCCCGTGCTTGCGGAAATTACCGTCGTGCCTACCGCGAGCGCGGCTATTCTGCCCGAGTTATTGACGGTAGCCACCGCCTTGTTCGAGCTGTCCCAGGTTATGGTCGCGCCCTTAGACGATGTTGCGGTAAGAGTAACGCTGCCGCCCACCGTAAGACCTATCGTCGACATAGCAAGGACGAGAACCTCCGGCTCGGTCGGAACGGTAGGATTGTCGGGGTTATCGGGATTTTCGGGCGTACCCGTCCCCGGCGTCGGCGGATCGGTTACTATTATCGTGCAAAAAGCGGACGTGCCGTCGTCGGTAAACGCCATAATGAGCGCCTCGCCCTTCGATACACCCGTTACAGTGCCGTCTCCGTCGACTACCGCTATTTCCTCGTCGAGCGAAAGCCAATCGACGCTCTTTCCGTCGGTTGACACGCCCAAAAGCCGAATGGTGTCGCCCACCGCAAGCGTTATTTCCTCTTGCGATATGTAAACAATCGAGCTTTTGTCATTGACGTCGTCGCCGTTTCCGAACCCGAAAAGCTCACATCCGCACAAAGAGAGTGCGAGCATAACCGCAAGCACGACAACTGTAAATTGTTTAAAGTAGCTTTTTCTCAAATTTTCCGTCCGATTTGACCTAACTAACGCTTTATTAGCCGCACAAAACTTTACGACGGTTCGGCGTTAAAAGGAAGTATTTGCACCAAGCGAACTTAATGCCGCTTGCGCGTAACAGTATAATTATAGCAAAAACGGATATAAATTGCAACACTTTTATAGAAAATATCCGCGTCGTTCCCTCTATTGGAAAGAGAAATTGCGCTTACTTCCGCCTAAAAAACGGCGCCTGCGAAAAATCGCAAACACCGTAAAAAACGCGTTTTATTATGCCTTGAATTATTCCGCGGATTGCTCGCCGCCCGGGTTATAGAGCACCTTTTGTGCAAACTCGACTGCGGCGGCCACGTCGGCCTCGTCGGGGTGTCCCTTGTGCATAAACAAAAACTTCCCCCTGCAATCGAACGCCGTTTCGGATAACGCTATTCCGTTTTTGTCGGCGACCTTTTTTACCGCTTTGTATGTAGACGACGGCGACGCCGACGTGCTGAAATTGTATATTGTACCGATATTGTCCTTGTTGTCGGCGAGGAATTTTTTAACCGCCTTGTCTACGCCGCCGGCATATAGCGCGCTTCCCAAAAACAATAAATCGGTCTTTACCGCAAGCGGAACGGAAACGTCCTCCGCCTGAACGCCGGCTTCCGTCGCAATCGCTTTGGCTATCTTTTCCGTATTGCCCGACCGAGAATAATATCTTACCGCTATTGTCATATCACACCTCCGAATATGTTTAATTCTGCTTTTTATTTATTGTATCACAAAACAAAAATTAAAACAAGTGTATGAGATAAAATAATACGGCTGTATAAAATTTTTTCGCAAAAATAAACGAAGCCCTTCCGCCTCGTTTATCCTTTCACTTCTTCACTATTAACTTTTACTTATTCACTCGGCGAAATTGCCGCTTACGGAAATTACGCAGTTAGCCGTTGCCTTGTTTGTCGCGATGGGGATATCGTAAACGACGGCGATACGAAGCAGCGCCTTTACGTCGGGGTCGTGCGGCTGGGCGGACAGCGGATCCCAAAAGAATATGACAATATCGATTTTCCTTTCGGCTATCTTTGCGCCTATCTGCTGATCGCCGCCGACGGGGCCGGACAGGTGCTTTTTAACGTTAAGCCCGGTCGCTTCCGCCACAAGTCCGGCGGTGGTGCCCGTTCCGCACAAATCGAAGTTTTTAAGCGTTTCCTTGTTGCGAAGCGCCCAGCCCACCATTTCCGCTTTTTTGTTGTCGTGCGCGATAAGCGCAATCGTCTTTTTTGCTTTCATAGTCATATTTTTACCGTTTAGAAAAATGTTCCGCGCGCGGCTTCTTTTGTTTCCTTGTCGGCGGCGAACGGAATGCGCGTCGTGTATCCGGCTTTGGCGGCGACAATCATTTTGGTCGGCCAAGCGTAGATCTCGCGGTTCCAAACGTTAACGGTGTCGTTATACACCTCGCGCGCCGCGGTTATCTCGCGCTGAAGGTACGCGTTTTGCTGCATGGCTTCGACAAGCTCTTGGTGCGCTTGTAGGTTGGGATAATTCTCGACGGCGATGTTAATCGAACGCCCCACCTCTTCTATCTTGGTGGCGTACTCGTTTCTCGCCGCGTCGCCGTCGGCGGTATTCCCCGAGCGGTACATGGCGATTTTCGCAAAGGTGTCTTTGTCGAGGTCGATTGCCTTGTCCACGAGCCGAGCGCAGTTTTTAAGGATCTGAACGCGCTGTTCGAGGTAGTTGTCGATTTGCGACGCGTCGTGCTGAAGCTTTTGCTGTAATTGCTGCAAGTAGCTTCTCGCTTTGGTCTTCATCATCCACCAAATGACGCCGCCTATAAGCGGAGGCAGGAACCACCAGATAACGTCAAAGACCTTCGATCCGCTCGTAAGCGTTACGGGCAGCTTTTTTGCTATGACGTTTACGTCGTTGCCCTGTTCGAGAACGGGCCCGTTCATTTCGTCAAGTTCGTTTGCCATAATATTTTACTCCTTTATTAGGTTTTAGCGTTTATATTCAGTTCCGAAAAGCGCGAGTCGAACGGCGCGTCCGGCTCGATTAGGCAGCATAACAGCCCTTTTGCGTAGCCGAAGATAGGAAGCGAATTTATTATGCTTTCAAGCGGTCCGCCTTCGCTTGAAGAAAGCTCGAATTCCTTATCTTCAAGGCCGAGGCTTTTGATTTTTACGGTGCTTGTTCTTTCTATCGGAATGTATTCGTCCCAGTACACCGGCACCTCGTGGATGAACCCGTCGCCGCCGAGCCGACTCACGTATTCCACTCGCCGTTCGGAACGGAAGGCGTACGCGGTTACGCCGACGGCGTCCGAGTCCCCGTCCTTCGATATAAAGCTCGTTTTAAGAATGGATTTCGTCGCGGACCCATTCGGCGCGAAGTTCTTTTCGTCCATGCCGTTTACCGCGCATTCCGTCTCGTAGCTTGTATAATTACGCGCGTACGTTTCGCCGTATATGTATTCCTTCGGCTTGTGCTGTTGGTATAACGGGATAGAAAGAAGGGGCGCAAGGTCGAAAAACATGTTTTTAAAATACGCCGTGTTAAAGTCCATAAACCTTTTCCGCGCGCCGTCTATATCGTACCACAAGTACCGCTTGTAAGAGGTGTCGAGGTCCCAGTCTGCGGAATGCTCGCTCGTTACGTAGTTTAAGCAGCCGCGCTTATCGAAGTAAAAATCGTCGCCGAAATGCTCGCCGTCCTTCATAAGCGCAAGCATGTTCTTTTGCGCGAGCGGCGTAAACAGAAGCCTGAACTGCACCTCGTTGTTGCGGTCGAACGCATTGAACAAAACGTCGAACTCGCCGTTTCCCATTTCGGTAAACGTTCCGCCGCCGTTTTTGAGCGCTTTTTTCTGCTGTTTTTGAATGTCCTTTAAGCCCGATTTCACCTTGCGCTCAAGCTCTTTTTCCGACCACCGCTCGGCGTGCGTCGGCTCGTGCGAAAAGATAAGGTCGGGCGCGGCGTCGTTGCCGTAGATAAGGCGCGTGTGCTCGCGGTACTCCGGCGCCGGCTTTGTAACGCTTGCCGTAAGCGTTTGACTGTGGCTTGTCGTGTGGGTTTTCCCTTCCGAATCTGTGTAAGTCGAGGTCCAATGAATGACAATCGAGCCTGTGTACGTTTTGTTAACCATAGTCTGAACAAGCTCGCGGTCGATTACAAACGGATTGCCCAGTATCTCGCCCGACACAATCGCGATTGTAGACTTGCGTGGATCGAGGTTGTCCGAAAAACCGTACTTGCCGCGCAGATAGTCGTACCTGCGCATCGATAAGTTGTCGTCGATTTTAATAAGCGGCACCGTTTTTTCTATAAGGTCCTTTGTGATGGTGCTTTTGTACAGATTGTTAAGCGGACTCATCTGCTTGAAGGCGCGAGACAAAACCGCTTCCGCCTTTCTGCGTTGTTCGTCGAGGTCTTTGTCGAGCGCGCTTATTTTGGGCGAGATGACAAGCTTGACAATAAGTATCATACCGACGCCCACAAGAACGCCCGAAACAAGCATGATTATTGCGGCGATAAGGTTTTTACTCATAAATATCGACGCAAGCCCCACTACGGCGACCGTAAAGCCGATAACGCAAAAAATAATCACAAACACTTTTAGCGTCTTTTTTGAGGAAATCGAGCTTTCGGTTTGCTTTACGCTGTCGAGAGAAGCGTTGTATTCGCGAACGGTGGCGCGGTTTTCCTCGGCGTCTACGCACGAGCACGCTACAAGCTCGTCGAAGTATGCCTTTGCGTTTTCTTCGAACTTCTTTTCGTAGTAGCTATTGTATGCCGAGAGCGGCTCGAGCAGTTTATCATTTGCGTCCATATTAAGCCTTAATATTATATCACGCCAGTAATCAAAAGTAAATACTTTTTTCTGTTTAGGCGCGGCGATAAATCTAATCGGCGTATTTGGTTTGGGCTTTTTTGAGGTTGGCCTTTATCTTTTCGCGAAGCGACAAAGGGGACAGCACTTCCACGTTATTAAGGTACTGCATCGCCCAGTATTCCATAGCGAGCGGACTTGCCTTGACGGTAACGGTCTTTTTTTCGTCCTTGTCCTCTATCTTAAAATCGAAGCCGAACCAGTCCACTATCTGGTCTATCATCCAGTCGCCGTCTATGGAAAACGTGATTAACTCCGGCTCGTCCGAAAACATGTACGGAAGCGCGGACGAAAAGCGCTTGTAGTCTATCCCGTGCTTATACCCCTCGATCGAGCGCAGCTCGGTTGCCGGCGAGTCGAGCACGGTGATGTTGGTTATTTTGTCGAGGCGGAAATAGCTCATGTGTTCCCTTTCCTCGTGGTACGCCATAAGATAATACCGCTGGTTGTGCAAAATAAGCTGATACGGGCTTACGCAGTGGCTTCCGCCCTTATGAAGGCGTTTGTCCGTGCCGTAGCGGTTGTATGTAAACGAAATCTGTTTGCCACCTTCTATCGCCTCGTCCACAAGCGAGATGTTAAGAAAAAACTGACTGTTGTCCGACTTACTCCACTGGTCGACCGAGCAAACGTTTTTAACGTGCGAACGGAAGTACACCGTGGAAAGGTTGCACAGCTTTTCTATTAACTGCTTGGAATGCTTCGCCGTAATGTACCTGCTCGCAAGCACGCCGTCCACGAGAAGGCGAAGCTCGCTGTCGTCGAAATCGCGGTACGACAGGTAACTGCCCTGCTTGCTCGACTCTATCTCGACGCCGGCTTCTTTGAGATACGAGATATTGCGGCCTACCGCCTTGCGTTCAAGCTCTATGCCGTAGTCGCGCGCGAGATAGCGAAGAATATCGTCCTGCGTCAACAAATGATCGCAGTCGCTGTACTTTTGGAAAATCTGCAATATATGCAAAAGCGCGTTCTTTTTGGGTTCGAAATCGGACATGTTTTTCTCCTTACGCAAATTGTATCAATAATTTAATAAATAGTCAACCTATACTTTTATTCTCGCAATCTTGCCCCACGGCGGAGTTACGTCGTCGTTGTTTATAAGCCACAGCACGGGAATGCCGTGAGAAGCGGATTGAGGCGGAAAGGGCGCATAGCCGTCGGTAAGAATGATTATGCTTGCAGGAAGCCTGTCGTCCATGTGTTTTTCCACATACTTGAATATAATACCGAAGTCGGTTCCGCCGCCGCCCGCCGGCTTGATTACCGAAAACTCTTCCACATTCTCAAACGGTATCGGCTCGATTATTGCCGCGTCGAAAAAGCCGAGCCAACCTTTAAGCCTGCCGTTAAACTGGTCGATTGCCCCCTTTACCTCCGAAAACGCCGCCGTTATCATCTTGTCCGACATAGAGCCGGACGTATCTATCATAAACAGAATATTCTCGACCGTATCCTCTTTTTCGTTAAAATCGGGCAGCATAAACGGCCCGTCGTACCTTCTGTCGGGCGGAGAAAACGAATAGTCAACAACCTCTTCCTGAACGAAGTCGTTAAGTATCGTGCGCCAATCGGTCTGAGGGTGGACAAGCTCGTCCATAATGCGCCGCGCAAACTTGGGTATAGTCCCCCTTGTGTTGCCGGGGTCGCGCACCTCTATCGCCTTAAACGCATCCGAAAACCTTTTTACCCACAAATCCTTTAATAGTCCGTCCTCGTCCACGCTTCCCCAGCGCGAATGATCGTCCCACTGCACGCCCTTAACCTTGTTTTTGCGCTTTTTGCTTCGTTTGCTTTTATCGTCGCCATTCTTTCCGTCTTTGCCGTCGCCGTCTTTGCCGTCTTTGCCGTCGTCTTTGTCGTCGCCATTCTTTCCGTCTTTGCCGTCTTTGCCGTCGGTATCGCTTTTGTCGTTGCTGTCGGTATCGCTTTCGTCTTTGCCGTCGTCGACGCTTTCTGTGAAGCCGTTCGGGTTTTTGTCGAACATTTCGTAAACCTCTTCGGCGGTGTAGTTGTGCCCTTCCTTTCCGTCGGGCGCTACGTGCATTGCGACGCCGTGCTTGCTTAATTCGATACTCGATACGTCGTTGTTGTTGGAAAGCAGAATATTTGAGTTGACGACGATGTCGCACGCTATGTTAAAAAGAAACGGGTCTCTTTGTTCGCCGCGCAGACAGTGCCTAAGCACGACGTGCATAATTTCGTGCATCATGACAAAATCGAGCTCGCCGTCGGACAGCTCGTCCAAAAACTTCGGCCCGAAGTATATTTTTACGCCGTCCGTCGCCGCGGTTTCGCAGTTTTCGTCGATAGCGAAATACATGTGCATAAGCAGCAGCCCGTAAAAGCCGTGGTCGCACAAAATTCGCATACGCGAAAGCAGCAGCCGCTTTACGTACGAACGGATTTTTTCATCGGACAGAGCCATTCAGTAAACTCCCTTTCGATTGCAGCCATTTATTGAACTCGGGTATGCGCATAAGCTTTTCCTTAAACCCGTTTTCTATGTACATGTAGTCCTTTAAAAGCACTACCGAAAAATCGGGCGGAAGTCCGTTTGCGTAACGAATGGAATTGGCTATTCCGTTAAGGTCGGTTTTGTGATCGCGCGCGTACGCCGTCATTGCCGATACGAGCGCGTAAAGGGTCGCCGTGTCTCTCGGCACGGTCGGCATTTTTCCGTTAAAAATATCCTCTATGTCGGGAAGGTCGGCGTACACCTTTGCCCAGGTGCGAAACTCGACCGCGGTACCCACGCCGATAAGTCCGGCAATAAGCTGGTACATGTTATCGACGTCGCCGTCGACGCTGTTTAAAATACTGCTCACCATTTCCCACGAGCGCGGAGTGGCAAACGCGGTGTCGTTGTTCGAGGGGTCGAAGCACATTAGGTAGTTTTGGCGGAAGGACAAAAAGCCTATCACCTTGTCGTTTACGCCCGAGCTTATCGCCCACTTCTTCCACGACTCGAAGCTTATTTCTATCTCTATGTGCATAAGACGGTTTGCAAGCGCCTTAGGCATGCGGAACGCGACCGACTTATCGGTAACGCGGTTTCCTGCCGCAATCACTATGCAGTTTTCGGGAAGGCGGTGCTCGCCCACAACCCTGTCGAGCGCTATTTGGTACGCCGCCGCCTGAACCGATTGCGGCGCCGCCGAAATCTCGTCGAGGAAGAGTATGTTTATAACCTTGTCGCTCTCGTCCATTTTAAAAATCTGCGGCTTTAACCACACGGCGAGCGTCTTGTCGGCGTTGGCGGTGGGGATTCCCCTTAAATCGATGGGGTTGAATAATAGCAGTCTGACGTCGGTAACGACCGTCTTTTTTCCGATCTTTTCTATTTCCTTTGCAATCTGCCTTACCGCCTGCGATTTACCTACGCCTGGCGGACCCCAAAGCATAACCGAAGGAACGCTGCGCATAGGCAGGTTCTTTTTTATAACGGCGATGTAAGCGCGCGAAAGCTTTTCCACCGCGCTTCCCACCGACATTGCCGGTATGTCCGATTGTTTTACGTCGCTCATAAATAATAATCTCCTTAACCGATTGTAATGAAGGCACAGTCGCGCGGCAGACGGGCAACAGGTGGCGAGGAGACGACGGGAGTGTAGTAAGACCTACATGACCAAGTCGCCGAGCCGCACATAGCCCGTATCCCGTGATGAATGTGCCTTCATTTTTCTTTCGCCCCCAGTTTTTTGTCGATAACGTCAAGCTTCTTTCGGCACGCCTCTATCTTATCGGCGTAGCTTGTCTTTTTGGCTAACTCGGCGCGGATTTCCACCTCGTCGCGGTCGAGCTTTCCGAGCCGCTCTTTCATTTTTAAAAGGTGGTCTTCAAGCCCGTTAAGGTAGTTATCCAACCTTTGAAGGTTGCCCACCTCGGTGTCGCCCAGCTCGACGTAGTATCTGCCCTCGCGCTCTAAGTAAACGTACGGCGACTGCGGCGTCATGTTTGAGGGAAGGATAACCGAAAAGCCCTTGTAAAACATGAGCGGACGCTCAGTCGTTTCGAGAACGTTGGCGCTAAGCGCGTCGTGAAGCTTTTCTCGAAGCGCCTTGCGCTGTTCCGCCTCGCGTTTTTTGCCGATTGTATCAATCGGTTCGGGATTGGCCTTTACCCACTTTTGGTAATACTTTATGTCCGACTTGCACTTTTCCATAAGCTCGCGCGTGCGCTCGCGCTTGGACGGGATTTCCATTAACACCCTTTCGAGGTGAAGCCTTGTGTCTATAAGCTTTCTTTGAAGGGTGAGGTAACGGGTAAGCTCGTTTGCCGTCTCGACGCGCTTTTTGACGAGCGGATTGCCGACGGCAAGCGCCTTGACCTCGGCGTAGTCGAGCACGGTGTCGCTTATATCGCCGCCGCTTCTGCCCGTAAACGAGCCGGAAAGAAGATCGGCTATAAACCGCGCCTTTGTTTCGAGAAGCTGCCACGAGTACGCGTCAAAGCTGCCCTCGGTTATGTAGCGGTAGATGTGAACCTTTTTGTTGAGGTTGCCCTGCCTGAGTATTCTTCCCTCGCGCTGAGTCATGTCGGCAGGCCGCCACGGCACGTCGAGGTGGTGAAGGGCAATCAGCCTGTCCTGAACGTTTACGCCGAGACCGAGTTTAAAGGTAGAGCCTAACAAAACCCTTACGTCGCCCTTTCGCACCAAGCCGAACAGCTTTTCGCGCTTTCTTTCGGTTTCCGCGTCGTGAATGTAAGCGATCTGCGCCTCGGGAATTCCGTAGCGCATAAGAAGGAATTTTAGCTCGTCGTACACGTTAAAGCCGGCTTTGGGCGTCGAAATGTCGCAAAACACGAGCTGCGCGCTCTTATCTTCGCTCGTCTTATAGTAAATGTCCGCGACGTTCTCCGCGCACCGCACCACCTTAGAGCCGCCGGAGATAACCGTTGGCACGGCGAGGCGAATGTCGAGCGCCGCCTTTCTGCCGTCGGTGGTTATTTTTAGCATGTTGTCTTCCTTGCGGCCGACGCTTCCGCGCCTAACGTCGTCCGCGCGACGGGATATGTCCTCGAGATAAGCGCCAAGCTCGGGCGACTTTTTGACGAGCGCGTCATGATAGCCGTCGTGCTCGGGTATGCCGTCCACGATATCCACGCTGTGAAAGTCGGCTATCGTCGCGAGCATTGCGGTAAGCTCGGGCAGATTGTGGAACTTACTGAACCGCGTCGCAAGGCGGTAGCTGTTTGTGTCGACGTCTATCTCGAACTCGGTTACGCGCTCGGCGAACATGCCAAGCCAGCTGTCAAACGATTGAAGGTCGAGAAGGGACAGCTCACCGCTTTGAAGGTACTGCTGCATAACGAACACGTCGGTTATCGAGTTGGTAATAGGCGTTCCCGTCGCGAGCACTACCCCCTTTCCGCCCGTTTGGCGCTGAACAAGCCGCACCTTGTCGAGCATTTCCTTGCACTGCTGAGAGGACCCGTCGCTTATGCCGAGTACGTTGTTTACCTTAGTGTCGAGCGGAACGTTTTTAAAGTTGTGCGCCTCGTCCACGAAAAGCCCGGTTATGTTAAGCTCGTCGAAGTAGATTTTTTGCTCGCCGGTATCAAGCTCGGCGGAAAGCTCGGTAAGCTTTTTATGAATGGATTCGCGCTTTTTTTCGAGCCGCGTCGTCGCCTTGCCCTGCTGCTTTAACTGCGCTTCGAGCGTGGCGCGCTCTCTTTTAAGCTTTGAAATGTAGTACTTTTTGGAGAGCGGAATTTGCTTAAAGCAGCTGTACGCGATAATAATGCCGTCGAACCTTTCGTCGCGGATTCGCTTTATAACGTCCTTGCGCTTGTCCGGCGTAAAGGTTTTCGGTTCGACGATAAGAAGCTTTGCGCTCGGGTACATTTCCTCGAATATCTTTTGCCACTGCCCCACAATGTTGTTGGGCACGACGAACATATTCTTTTGGGAAAGCCCCATTCTTATTTGTTCCATGCCCGCCGCTATCATGACGTACGTCTTTCCCGAACCGACGTCGTGCGCAAGCAGGGTGTTCGGAGTAAACAGAATACGCGCCACCGCGTTCTTTTGGTACGGGTACAGCTTTACGGACGGCGACATCGTGGGGAAGGTTAAAAACGACCCGTCGAAAATTCTGCGGCGCACGCACGAAAATTTGTTTTCGAATATTTCTTCAAGCCGCGCGCGCCTACCCTCGTCGCGCCACACCCAGCGCTGAAAATCGGTTATCATTTTTGTCTGCTTTTCGATTGCCGACACGGTTTCCGATTTGTTCAGCACGCGCTTTTTGCCGCTCGCATTGGTATAGGACGGTATCTCGTCGGTAACCGCGACCGTCTTCATGTTAAGCGTCCGTTCCAAAATGTAAAGCGCCGAAAGGCGCGGCGTGCCGTAGGTGTTTTCGGCGCGCACGCTGTACTTATAATAGCTCTTGTTGGGGATCTCCCACGAGCCGGTTATCTCGTCGTGCATCGTCCCCACAAACGGCACCCTTTTAAGATTGAGCATGTACGTTATGAACTCGTCGATTATGTCGGTAGGCACCCACGGCGAGCCGAGAGTAACGTAAATGTCCTTCGTAGGCACCGCGTCGGGAAGAACGCGCTTAATCGCCTCGATATTGTCGGTGAACCGCCCGGGATAAATCTTATTGGCGGCTTCCGCGGCGTTAAGCTTACGAATAAGATTGCCGGAAAGGTATTCCTCGCTCGTTTCCCAGCCCTTGTCGTACCGCTCGCCCCAGGTATCGGGGTTTTGAAAGATAGAACCGCGCAGCGCTACTATAACCGACTTTGCGGTCTCGCCCGTAACCCTGCTTATGTATTCTATATCAACCCTGCCGTACGTGGTAAGGCTCATGACGAGCGCGTCCGCAATCCCGTCCACCTGCCCGTCGCTTTTGCTCGCGTCGGGCGAGAAAATATCTTCCCAATCGAGCGGAATATCCGTTACGCCGAAATCGGGACCTTCCGCCCTGAAAGCGAGATTGCCCGAATCGAATATGGATATTTGCCCGTCGGTAACGCCCGATTTTTTCACGAGATAAACCCCCATTTTGCGAGTGTACCTCAATGTATCACAGCCAATGTACCACAATCGGTACATTGACGCTAAAATACGTAATTTTTCGCGCTTTAAACAACAAAGCCCGTAGGCAAAAACCTTCGGGCTTGTTTGTTTTGGAATTATGATTTAGTAAAAAGTATTATTCGTACTTTTTGATAAAGTCGGCAATCGGCATGGCGCCCTTTGCAAGAAGCAGGAACTTGTCGTTAAACTCGTCGATTGTGTAGCCCGATACGAATATCATGTATTCGAGCAGTTCTTTGGAAATTAAGCTGTCGAGGTAGCTGGACGTGAGCCTGAACGCGACCTTGCCGGTAGCGTAGTCGTAGTCGAAGCTGCCGTCGGCGAGCTTGTAGTTGGCAACCGACGTCGCAATCGCGCCGACAAGCCTTTTATCCGCAGGGAACTCGACGCCGGGTATAGGCGACAGTATGCGGACGAGGTCTCTTTGCTCGTCGACCTTTACGATAAAGTTCATGGGGATATCGTCTCCGTGCATGACGAAGGTGATAACCAAATCCTGCTCATGCTTAGTGTAATGGAACTGCTTTTCGTCCAACATTGCGCACAGCGAACTGTACACGGACTGTGCCTTTTTTAATTTCTTTTCATCTACCATGATAAATCTCCTTATTTAATGTAGTTCAAGACTTCGTCAATCGACATCTGGGTGCTGGCTACCGCGAGGAACTTGTCGTTGTACTCGTCGATAGTGTAGCACGAGCACATGAGCATGTACTCGAACATCGTCTTGCCGATAAGGCTGTTAAGGAAGCTCGATGTCAACCTGAATACGATACGTCCTTTTACGTAGTCGTAGTCGAAGCTGCCGTCGACCAAGCCGTTGTTAGCCTTGCTGACCGCAACCGCAATTGCGTCCTTGCGGTTTTCGGGGATCGAGAAACGCATCGGAGAAATAAGCGTTACGATATGGCGCATGACGTCCACCTTAATATGAAGCTCGATGGGCAGATCGTCGCCGCGAGTATCACACGAAATGCTTAACTCCTTCTCGTTCTTTTCGTAGGTCCACTTATGGTCGTTGAGCATTTCGCACAATGCGTCGTAAACCGCTTTGGCCTGTTTTAAGTCCTTTTCGTCCGTCATATTTTGACTCCCTCCAATTAAATATTAAAACCTATTCTGGTTTTTTTCGGAATATTGTTGCCGGCGAATTCTTTATCCGCGCTTGCCTGCACGAAGTCCTCTTTGGTAAGAGCGACGTGCGTTTTGCCGGCGAGCTGGCAGCGCATTGCCGCCTTTGCCCACGTCCGCTCGAACAGGTTGCGGACAAACCTTGCGTTGGAAAACTCCTTAGAGGATATGAGCGCGTCGGGAAGCTCGTCAAAGAACTTTTTGGCGGCGTCTAAAAGCTCGTTATCGCATTTGAACTTTTTGCTCGACATGGAAACGAATATCTCGTAAAGCTGATCCCTTGTATAGTTGGGGAACTCGATTGTGTACGGCATTCTGCTCGATAGACCGGCGTTGCCTTCCATAAGCTTATTCATGTCCTGCGTGTAGCCTGCCATAATTACGACAAGGTCGGTGCGGTGGTTTTCCATTTCCGCAATTAGCGTGTCGAGCGCTTCCCTGCCGTAGTCGACCGAATCCCTATCCGACCTGTAAAGCGAATACGCCTCGTCTATAAACAGCACCGAGCCGTACGCGTCGCGGCAGATGCTTGCCGTTTTGGGCGCCGTTTCGCCTACGTACTTGCCGCAGAAGTCGCGGCCTGCGTATTCGAAGAACGCACCGACGCGCAGTATGCCCTTTTCCTTTAATATCTTGCCGATAACGCGCGCGATAGTAGTTTTACCCGTGCCGGGGTTTCCGACAAAGCGCATGTGTATGCAGGGGCGGTCTTTGGGATCTTCCTTGACCGAAAGCTCTATCTGCGCGATAATCTCCTCCACGCGCTTTTTAATGCTCTCGACGCCGACAAGCTCGTTAAGCATTTCCATGCCCGAAAGGCTGTCGCCGTCCACGTTGTAACAAAGCGCCTTTGTGTCGCTTACAGTAATCTGCTTGCTCTTTTCGGTTTTAGACGCGTTTGAAATGTGCTTTTGGTAAACAAGCTCGCGCACCACCTTTTTGACGGTGTTTATGCCGTAGAACTTGCCGTCGCTCTTTTCCTCGGAAATGCGAGTGAAAAAGTACTTCCACGCCGGCTTGGCGATTGTAAAGTTGTATTTGGTAAGCTCGGCCTCCGCAAAGGTCTTAACCTCGTCCTGATTGAGCGGAGGGAACGAAACGGTCTTTATCGAAAGAAGGTCGGAAAGAGAGTAGCTTATTTTTGCGAGCACGTCCTTGTCCACAAACGGCACTCTGAAAATTACGACCATCGTGTTGTAATTCTTTTCGACGACGCGTAAAAACTGCTTAAAATAGCGGTCGTCAGTGTGGTTCATCCACTCGCAAATATCTATGCAAGCGATTTTAACGCTGGAATTGGTTCCGCCTGTAACGACGGAACGCGCCGCAGTAAACGGATCGGGACCCTGACCGTCCGGTCTGTAAGGGTACGGTCCGATAGCGACCTCGGACACGGGCCTCGACGACATCTTGCAAATCTCGTTGGCGGAAATAAGCCTGCCGAAAAGCTCGAGATAGGTGGAAAGTCCGCAGCCGTCGCCTATCGAAAAGAGATAGCAGCGGTTTAGAAAAACGTCCGCGGTCTGCGTGCGATTTATCTCGTCCGCAACGCCTGCGATTTCGTGCGCGAGCGCCTTAAATTCGGCGGCGCCTACAAGCGCGTCTATCTTTTCGAGCGCGGCGGCACGCCTGTACTTGCGCTCGGTCTCCGCCTTTTCGGCGTCAAATTCGGCTTTCTTTTCGGAAGCTTGCGCGGCGATCTCCGCCTCGTCGCTTTCGCCCTGTCCGTCGTCCTTTAACGAAGTTTCATCTTTTTCCTTGACCGGCTGCTTAGCCTCTTCCGGCTCGAAGTCGGTAAGATCGAACGAGGCGATTTCCTCGACCGAATCGCCCGGGTAGTTCTTGTTTATAACGCTTGCGACAATCCCCTTTATATCGGCGCAATCCGAGCTTTTCTCGTCGTAAACGAGAGTAACGCTGGTAAGCGAACTCGATTTGACGGAAACGCCCTTTACCTTTGCAAGCTCGGCTTTAAGTACGGCAATAGGCAGCTCGTCGTCGTCGCGGTGAGCGAAAATCCAGGTATCTTCAAGCTCGATAGTAAGTTTTTTCATTCGTACCTCTTGTCAGAATAATAAATCATATTGCTCTATACCGATGCGTCCGAGGCTACGGTTTTTTGCGCCCGACCGCCTTCCGAAATAATTTGCCGTTGTACGCCCGAAACAGCCGAATTCCGCTAAAATTCGAGGCACTCATCACAGCAAAACGGTACGCAATTCGCTATTTTCCATTCTAACACAAAACAACTCCCTTTGCAAGTATTTATCCAAAAAAACCTTCCCTTTTTCAAAAAGCGTGGTGTTACGGCTTAATATAATATTGCCTTCCCCGTGGGGCAAGCCAAAGGCTTGGCGTATTTGTGGCGTGTCGGAATAAAAAGCCTTCCCCGTGGGGGAAGGTAGGCGAACCGCCGCATAGCGGTAAATAATAACAAATTGTGCGGCTGACGCCTAGATTTCTCCGCTTCGCTCGCAAGCTCGCTTCGGTCGA
>JAFLVD010000026.1 GCA_022508485.1 Clostridiales bacterium
ATAGTGAATAGTGAATAAGTAGCCGCTTCGCGGCATTAAGGTCGCCCCTCATCCGGTTTCGCTACGCTCAACCACCTTCCCCCACGGGGAAGGCACTTTATCCCGACATGCCGCCAAGACGCCAAGCCTTTGGCTTGCCCCACGGGGAAGGCTTTATACCGATTAGGCTTTACCGCTATGCGGCGGTTCGCCTAGATTCCTCGACAAGCTCGGAATGACGGGCGGCGTGAAAAGGTGTTAAGCTTAATTAAGCATAGCCGCTTATTCTACCGCACCGACATCATTTCGACCGAAGCGAGCTTGCGAGCGAAGCGGAGAAATCTAGGCGCTAGCCGCACAAATAGTTATTAATTTTCACTTTGCGGCGGCGGTAAGGCGGACGGCGTTAAGGTTGATTATTAGAAAAAGATTAGAAAAGTTAAATTGTCATTAAATAATGTTGTATAAAGGCGTTCGGTCTTGACTTGACTAACGTAAAAGTGGTATTATAATCATGAGTTAAAAGGGGATTTTTCGTCGTTTAGGCGAAAAACCCGGCGCAGGGTAAGTCATGGCGGCGGATATTTTTAAAACAAGTAAAGATAAACAACCTGTCGATTTTTGTTTGGATCTCGGTGGCGATTCCATCAAGATTGCTTTTGCGTTCCGTCGCGCCGACGGGTCTACCGATTACGGCAAGGTGGACACCGAGGGCGATTTTGCGGACGTAGGAATACCTGCGGTCGTGTTCTACGACGAGGACGAAAAAAAGTGGCTGTACGGCGAACAGGTGGACGAAGCGCAAAAAAGCTCGTTCATTACGGTCGTTAGGATAAAGGACCTATTGTCGCTGCTTCAAGACGGCTGCGCCCCGACCAACAAGGCGTACTACGAAATGGGCGAGTATTTCCCCAAGTTCTTTTTCCCGGTACGGCGCGACGCGCAAAGCGACTTCGACAAGCTTGTTAAGTCCGACCGCGCGTTTAAGGCGGAAGGGTTTACGCCCAGACAGATTTGCGAAAACTACTTCCTGCATATCCGCGACGTGATAGCGCGGCGGTTCCACGAGGTTTGCGATTATATTAAAATTGCGCACAAGTCCGCGTATCCGCGCGTTTCGGTGGTGTACTCGCCGTCGGCGAGCGACGCGTACATAAGCGAGCTTGACCGCATTATCAAGGTGGCGTTCGGCGCTCAGTCGTTTAAACAACTTTCTTCCACGAAAGCACTGAGCATGTATGCTTACACATATAAATATCTATCCAAAAACGACGAGATACTCGTTTTCGACCTCGGCGAAGAAACGCTGTCGGTGGCAAAGGCGATAATTATAGACGGCGCTGTCGCCATCGACGGCGAGGACGGACACAACACGCCCCAAAAGCTGGGCGGCATAGACGTAGACGAAGCGCTCGTCGAGCATATCGAATCGACCATAAGAGAGCGTGAAACGCCGGGCACACCGTCGTACGGCGAGTCCGGGCACCTTATCGAGAGCGGACTTCAATCCAAGCAGTACCTTTTGATGAAGGACTTAAAGCAGGCTAAGGTCATACTCAGCCGACCGATTACCGAGGACAGCGTATTTAAAAACGGCGTACCCATATCGGTATGGCGCGAGCTGTGCATAAAACGCGTTATAACGCGCGACCAGCTTTCGGCGTGTCTCGGTATCGACGACTGTACCGGCGTCGCCAAAAACATAGTCGACTACGTTTTGACCGAGCTGGCGCGGCCGATAAACGGCAACGTACATAAGATTTGTCTTTCGGGCGGTATCGCAAAAACGTACATGCTGGCGTCGCTCATCGACAAAAAAATCCGCGAAAGAGGGTTCAAAGTGAACTTTGTATCGTTCGGCGGCAAGCTCGTCGACGACAACGAGTTCGACATCTTTACCTACGAGGACACCGCATACGCGCCCGCGGTCGGCGGCGCGATAGTCGCGCTTAACGACTACGACGTAAAGACGACGCTTTCGCTGTCGTACGGCACGTACGTGTATAAAAGCGCGGACTCTTACTCGGGCAGGCGGCGCAAATTATTGGAACTGTTCGTCGAGCGCGGCAAGGTTCTGGAAGAGCACAACAAGTTTTTGACCCCGACGAGGATCAAGTTCAATGCCGGCGGCGCGCCGCTTGACGATTATTTTTGCAGCACCATACTTACAAGCGCGGACGTCAAGTCGGGCAAGTATAAAAACCTGCAATTCAATCAAGGCCTTTTGATTATGGACGAGATAGATTCGTCCAATTTCAAGGCGGCGGAAAAAGAGGTTTCGCTGCGCGTGGTCGTTAAGGGCAAAATCATTCTCACATACCGCGGCGAGCGCGTCAATATACCGCACACGTTCTACTTCCAAGAGGGCGTAACGGTCGACGGGCGCGGCAGGGCAAAGCCCCTTCTCGAAAACATTTCGACGGACTATGTGAGCGGTCAAATGGAATTTTACAGGAACAAGGACGACAAGTATCCGTACAAAACCGAGTACGTCAGTATGAAGGCGACGGATATTAAGCTCGAGTTTCACGGCGACGATTTCATATTGCAAAAAGGTTAAGTCGGGCGGAGGAACAGATGAACAAAAAAGCAGGAAACGGAATAGACGAAAAAGAGTATTCGCTGGTTGTCGAGATGGGGGACGCCGATTTTACCGAGTCCAACCGTCCCGGCGATCTTCCCAAAAAGAAGACGGTTTACACCGCCGGCGTCGCGCAAAAAAGTAGGCTCGTAGAGACGCTCGATCGCTACGACGATTTTTCGCAGCTTCAAATTCCTTCGCGCTTGTACGAAAAGCGCGGCACGTACGGTATTAAGCGTTCCGCAACGCACGCAGGCGACGAGATTATACTCGACCACCAGAGGAAGGCGGCGCAAAAATTTCTTAAAGAGCTTCGCGGCTTCGGGCTTCTCGCGGACATTGTGGGAAGCGGAAAAACGTACGAGGCGTGCGTCGTTTTGTCAGAGCTTGCGGCGCGCGGCAGAATAAACTCGCTTCTTTTAATCGTCCCCGAGCAGGTGTACACCAAGTGGGTGTACGTGCTTGAAATTCAGTTCGGACTCGGCAAGGGCAAGCTGTATCAAGCGGACAGCAAGCTTGCCGAGCGCGGCGACAAAAACTCGCGCTCGTTCGAAACCAATCTCGACTCGCTGACCGTCAGGAATTCGGACGGCTTTATAATTCCCACGCGGCCGATAATTGTATCGACCGAGGATTTCGTAAAATGGCCGGAGGACGTTTGCAAGGTGCTGTTCGACGCGGTTGTCGTCGACGAGGCGCACCATCTCTGCGCAGAGGAAGGTCAGTATTCCCACGCAATGTATCGGCTCTCTAAGCTGATGGAAGAAAAGAAGAGGGCTAATAAAACGTACTGCATACTTTGCTCGGCGACGCCGCACTCGGGCGACATTGAGCACATGTTCAGGCTATGGTATTTTATCCGTTGCAACGGCGGCACGCCCGGCGACTTCGAGGAAAAGGACGATTCGCGCCGCACGCTTAAATACCGCACCGAAAAGGAATTTTACAGAACGCGCGTTTGCCACGGCGCTTCCACAGTTATGGAATTTATCAAGCGCGTCAAGATAGAAAAAACCGAATTCGACTATTCCGCCGAGCTTAAAGCGTTTATTTCCGCAAGACTGTCGCGCGGCACGCACGACAAAAAGCTGTACGAGCAGTATCTTAACGAGCTTAACGGCAGCGACTACGGCGAATCCTCGCTTACCGACAGCGAAAAGTTCGGCGTTATCGTCGTGTTCCTGCGCGAAAATCCCGATATCGACGGCAAGGTGTCCGACTTTGTTGCAAACGAGTATCATAACGGCGTGCTTCGTTCCATTATGATAAGACAGGCAAACCGCGTCGGCAAAAAGCGCAACGTTATTAACATAATGTTTGCGCCCGTTACGTCCGTGCCCAAAAAGATGGACCTTATTCTTCCGGGCAGGCGCGAAAAGGCGACCGTCGAAATTTCCAAAATGAACGACCCGGGCTGCGTGGACTACGACGACGAAAAGCTGTCGCTGACAGAGTATGCCGGAAGCTTCGCCTCCGACAGTTACAGACACAAAATGCGCAACTACGCCTCCCTCGTCCTTAACGGCGAAACGGGGCTTCTTCCCCGTATGGGCATGACCAACGAAGTGCTCGGCGGCGACGGCGAATTAAAGCACGGCGAGGCGATTGCGTACTATCTCGAACAGACGGGCGCTATTTCGGGCGACGACATTCAGATGAGGTTTATTCCCACTGTGGTGGGGACGGATATACTTTCCGCAAAAATCGCCGCGCTCAAAAAGATAATACTCGACAACACCGACAAGCGCATTATCGTATTTTTCGATTACGAATTAAAGAAGAACGCCGCCGTGTACGCCGCGGTCGAGGAAGCGCTCGGTAAAGATTCCAAAATAAAAGACAGAGTGCTTATCGGGCGCGGTCCCAACAAGGACTCGGCGTGCGCCACGTTCGAAAAAACGCCGGGCACCGTTCTTCTTGCAGAGGACGACGCATACACCGAGGGCGTAGACCTTCAAGAAAGCAATATCATAGTCAACTTCCAGGTTCCGCCCGACCCCGTCGCTATGGACCAGAGGATAGGCCGAATTTTCCGTCTCGGACAAAAGAACGATATTTACATATATTCGCTTGCCGATATGCGCGCGCTCGAAGGGTACGTGCTTATGTACTTTTCGAGAATAGGGCTATTGTCCAGCAACAGCGGCGACGCCACGATTATCGCCGGCTGCAACAACGAGCGCTCGCTTACCGTACGGTGCAAGGGCTGCGGAAAGGCGAGAATGTACGACGAGGAAGAGTATAAGCGCAAGGATAAAGCGGACAGCGACGAATTGTACTGCGCCGACACCGACGCGTGTATCGCGGAATCCGAGCGCGGCACGCGCATGGAAATTATCGGCACGTACGACTTTAAATGCGACAACTGCAAAGAGGTTATAACGCGCTCGGAGGACGGATATTTGTGTATGTCCGTCAACAGCGCCGGAAAGCGCCCCATGTGCAACTGCGGCGACTACAACGACCGAAACATTTATTGCAGTAAGATTTGCGCAATCTCGCATTGCAGAAAGTTTACCGAGGGCGCTTTCAAGGATAAGTGCAACGCGCTTAAAAAATACAAGAGCAATCCCAACGCGTCGGAGGCGCAGCTTATGGCGGAGTGCGACAGATGCACGCGCAAGTGTCCGCCCGAGTGCCGCGTTGCAAGCGGCGATCTATCCGGTCCCGACCTTATAGCCCGCTGCACCGACTGTCCCGACGCGCTGTGTAAGCCCAAGCCGCACAACCTTGCGTTTAACGCTAAGTGGGAATGCCGCTGCCCGTCGTGCGGCACCGGCACGCTTAAACCCGTTCGCGCTCACACGTTTGCGGACTATGTGCGTTCGCTTTGGCATTATCAGTTCGACAAAAACGAGTTCGGCAGGCGTCTTTCCGCCGAGGCGGATAAGGTCGCGTCAATAAAAGACATTCTCGATAAGGATAAGTAAGCATGACGACCGTATATGTAGAAAGAAAATATAAGCAGGCTTTCGAGAGTATTTGCGAGCTTCTTAAAGGCGGATTTCTTGCCGACAAGCGCGACGGAAACGACTTTGTTTCGGCATACACCGACCACGACGGAAAAAGCATTATCGACGGAGAGTACAGATACGTGCTCGGCGCCGAGGACGGCGAGGCCGAGGACGGCGGCGCGGAGGAATCGAGCGGCGCCGGATTTTCCTGGTTTGCCGGGGTCCGAAATTACAAAAAGGTCTCGCAAAAGAGCAGGTGGGAAGCGCTCATGGAAAACGTTTCCCGTACCTACCACAAGCTGTATTCGCTCGTCGAGTATAAAGAAAAGAAAAGCTCGGTCGCGGAAGAGATTGCGCTCTCTTCCTGCCGCGAAATAGTAAAAAAGCTGTACAGAAC
The DNA here is from genome assembly GCA_022508485.1 of Clostridiales bacterium. GTDB lineage: Bacteria > Bacillota > Clostridia > Christensenellales > Pumilibacteraceae > Anaerocaecibacter. The sequence goes on from JAFLVD010000026.1 coordinate 5,912, forward strand.
GTTTTTACCCGACCGCGCAGACGGGGCGGAGGTTCGCTCGTGCGCGGACGACGCAATGGACGATTTTTACGGCGTTACGCTTAAAACGGACATTTCGGGCAGCACGGGCGCGAGCGTTCCCATTCTTTGCAAGGCGTACTTTAAGCGCGTGGAGGGCAGGCTTGTTCCCGTTACGCGTAGCGACGCGGTGGATATAGAAAGCTACCTCAACGAGTGCGTGGAATCGGCTGCGCTATCGAGAAACGAAGAGATTACCACCGAGCCGATAGAGCCTAAGGACAACGTTATTTCCGCTACGATCGACGCGGTGGATAAGCTGTTAAAGTCGTACGACGGAATAGCGTTCGAGGACGCGATGTTCTACGCCGGGCGCGAGGACGAGGACGAGGTAACTCGGCTCGTAAGCCAGACCGCTCACGACGGCGCGGTGCTAAAAGTGATTGCGGCAAAGATACTTAACATCTCGCACGTAAGATGGAGTACGCACGTTTACGACGTTTACGAGTACGGCGAAAAGACGTACAGCCTTTCGCTCGGGCTTAACGACATGATAACGATGACCTGTTCCGGCTGCGGCGCTACCGTTATAAACAAAAACGAGATTTCCTTCGTCGACGGGGGAAAGGACGTTACGCTTATACTGTCGCCCAAGCTTCACGAGTTTGGACTGAGCGACTCCGAGATAAAAAAGATTTACGCAAACAAGGTCTTTAAAAAGCATAATTGCCGCTTGTCCTGTCCCGAAAACTTCCGCAATCCGCACTGCACAAGGTACGTATGTCTGACCGACGACCGCGTTTTTACGCACCAAACGCCGTTCGGCGAAACGATTTACCACTGCAAAACGTGCCCGTACGCCGAGATTGCGTACACCGACGGCAAGGGCAAAAAGCACTATACGCCCACGCTCACTTATGCGTGCGACGTGCACGACATGGTGGATTCCTCCACCGTTCACCAGTGCGAGGTTTGCGGCAGAAACATAGTGGGCGACAGCGAAAGATGCCCGTTGTGCGAAAGCATAAGCTACTCGTCCAATTCTAAGGCGGCGCGTACTCTTTATAAAAAGTACAGAGGAATGCTTCCCATATCGAGCAGGTTTTCGATAGGCCCGTCCGACAAGCGCGCCTACGAGGACAGCGAAATAATCCTGTTCTGCGTAAAAAAGAAACGGTACATTGTATACAAAGCAAAGCTCAAGGAATCGGGGCTTAACGAAAAACCCAAAAGGATCGACGGGTAAAGGAGAAGAAAAGTGGCGGATAAAGGTTTAACTCTGACGCAAAAGCGTATCCAAAACAACAAGATATTCGTCTACGCATGTCTGGCGCTGAGTCTCGCGCTCGATATCGCGGTTTTTGTCATGCTCGTCGCTTACGCTTTGCCTGTTAAGTATTGGATAGTTTCAATTCTGTTCGCGTTGTTCGACTTTGGATTTTTGGTAATCAGCCTTGTTTCCAACTTCCGTTTCGGCTATTTCAGACCGCACCTCGTGTTTTACGGAATAGCTTTAACGGCGCTTTCAGTAGTCGCGGTTGTCGTAGGTATAGACTCCGGCAGCGGCACGCCGTACACCACGCTCGCTTTAATAGCGTACCCGATTATGCACTTCGTAACGGTGGTAACCGTAATAATCGCGGTCGCGTTTTCGGTAAAAAGCGGCAATAAATCCAAAATCGGCGGACTGGTCGTAGCCGTATTCATGCTTGCGGCGTCGGCGATGTATACCGTTCACCTCGTCGGAAACGGCTATTTCGGTCAGCCGCTCGAGGAAAACAGGGCGCTACTGTACAGTTACAGCGAAAGCTTCGACGGCTATGCCGTAGTCGGCGTGGAAAAAGGCTCGGGTACGAAAATCGTTATCCCCGACGAGTTTAACGGCAAAAAGGTTTACGCCGTGGACTGCTCGGTGTTTAGCGCCGAGGGTATAACTAAGGCGGAGCTTAACTGCGCCACTAACGTAATATTCGATAACGAGGAAGAGCTTAATAACATTTCCGACAGCCTTACCATGTACGTCAATAAGCAAGACTACGACACGGTAAGAAACCGTTTTTACGCCTTCGGTCACGAGCGCGCGGTAAAATGTATGGCGCCCGGTAGTCTCGATAAGGACGAGGTTTTTGTCTCGTTCGCTTTCCCCACGGAAAGCGATTCGGGAAAATTGTACCCCACCTGGTACGGTAAAAAGGGCGATACGCTCAGTCTCGGCGACGACGCACCCGAATGGTACAAGCATTTCGACCTTACAAACGACGACGATTTATACTACGCATTGAGTCAAAACGACGCGAACATCTTTATCGGCTTTTACGATAACGGTAGCAACGTCGATAGGCAAGCGGTATCGAAAAGCTATCAAAACCTTGTGCCGAAGTTCGACAAGGTGTACGGACTTATAATAGACAACGGCAACGACGACGCGTTTACAATGCCGCAGTGGTTTAAATACAGCCGCGTTAACGGTGAGTACCATCCTTATAGATACGTAGCGCTGTCTACGGCGGATTCGTTTTTGGAAACCGCCCCGACGCGCACCGGCTTTTCCCTTATGTGGAAGGGCAATTTCGGAATGTTCTCCAACTCCCTTTCGTCGCTAAGCGAATATTTAAATGCTTGCAGCGGAAACGGGGCGACGGTTATACCCGTGTGGAATCTCGACGCGCCCACCGTGTCCGACATTACGGGGAACAATCGGCTCACTTACGGCGACACGCTCACTTTGTCAGTGACCGCGTCGCACGCAATCAGCGATATCGACTTCGAATATCACTGGTACCGCGATCAGGAAAGGATTGAAGGGCAGACGGAAAGCACACTTCGCAAAGAAAATATCGGGACTTTCGAAGGCGGGTCGTACTGGGTGGAGGTTAAGGCGTACTCGAAAAATAACGCCGTTACCTCGCTTTCTTCTACTGCCGAGGTCCATAACCAAAGCACCGTATCGGTTTTTTATCGCAACCTGCACTTTACCTGGAACGTGCCCGAAACTCAGCAGTACAACGCGAAGGAAGTTACCGTCACGGCTACTTACGACGATTCCGAGGTTATAAACGACGATGAGATAACGTTTACCCAAAGCTTCGACAGCCTGAAAAACGCGGGCGTTTACAATCTTTCCGTTACGCTTACGGGGGACTGTAAGTTTAAATACAGTGCGCTTGGCGAGCAGAGGTTTAGCATAACCGCCGTGCCGCTTACCATAACGGTAAACGATGTCGAAAAAACATACGACGGCGAAAATTTTTCGAGGGAAGACTTTTCGAACAAAGTAGAGGGCTTAATTTCGCCCGATAAGCTCGAAGATCCCTTCTATTGGTCCGTGTCGCTGACTACCCCAAACGTGGGGACTTACGATGATATAACCGTACGCTTCTCTGATGAGAGCATACTTAAAAACTACAATGTAACCCGGAAAAACGGAACAGCGCGTATAACTAAACGCGAGGCTACCGTCGTTTGGGACGAAAATACGACCTCGTTTACGTACACCGGCGACGCTCAGCACCCCACGGTTCAGTCTATCGACGTGGTTGAGCTCGACCGAGATACTTATTTAAACAATCTTACGTATTCGGGCGCAAGCGTTAACGCAGGCACCGGGTATACGGCAGGAGTAAGTTTTAGAAGCGGCAGCGTGTTTGCAGGCAACTACACGCTTAGCGGCAACACCTGCGAATATTCGATTACCGCAAAGGATATTACGCTTGCCTGGGAAAGCGTTACGACCTTTACCTATAACGGCGCGGAACAGTATCCCAAAGTATCGACCGCGGACGTTGTTTATAACGACAGGAACACGTTTTTAAGCTTTATCGAGTACACGGGTAAACAGGTTAACGCAGGACAAAATCATTCCGTTTCGGCAAGCTTCAGAGAGGGAAGCGTGTATCGCACCAACTACCGTATCGTCGGAGGACAGTCGTGTAGTTACGTTATCAACCCGAAAAACGTTACTCTCGTTTGGGGCTGTAACGGGATGAGTTACGCCGGCGGATTTTCCTTCCGGTACGACGGCTCGACCAAAACCCCGATGGTAACCGATATTTCGGGCGCGGTCCAGTCCGAAAAAGATACGCTCATAAACGAAAAGATTTCGTACTCGGGTACGAACGGCACTTCGCTCAAAGACGTGGGCAGAACGGAGGTAAACGCCACTCTCGACAGCGACAACTACGTCGTTACCGGCAATACCGAAAAAGCCGTTCTTCAAATTTACGCAAAGGATTTGCAGCTTATATGGAGTACCGTCCACTTCACCTACGACGGACAGTCGCACACCGCGACGGTCGTGTCGTCGGTGGGCGCCGTTCCCGGCGAGGAAAGCGAGTTGCTCGAAAAAATAACGTACAGCGGCGATCCCATAACGAACGTCGGCACCACGCAGATTACCGCGTCGCTCAACAACGCCAACTATAACGCCGCGCCGCTTACCGTAATCGTTACCGTAAGCTCGGCGACCGTGCGCCTTGTTTGGGGTACGACGAGCTTTATATATAACGGCGAAAAGCAGGTCCCCGAGGTTGTCTCGGTAGAGGGCGCAATCGGAAACGACGGCGAAGCGGTTAAACGCAATATCACCGTAAGTATCGGTATAAACGACACCGGCATTGAAGTCGGTTCCCACTCGGCTTCGGCGTCTCTTAGCGCAAGCCCCGATTCCGCTACCGTAAAAAACTACACTCTCGATATCAGTACGATAACGTGTTCTTACAGGATAGAAAAGAAGGGACTCACTCTTGAATGGCAGGTCGGCGAATATACGTACGACGGAAGTAAACAAATCCCCACCCTCGGAATAAAGAGCGGACTTACCTCGCGCGACAATGCGGAAAATATTCTGTCGCATATCGAGGTTAGCATAACGAGCGGCGACGGAATAAGCGCAGGCAGTCATACCGTAACGGCTACCGCCAAACTGACGCTTATAAATTATCAAATCGACGAAGGTGCCACCTGCACGTACACGATAGAGCGCGCGCCGCTAACTATAACTTGGTGCGGACCGTATTTTATCTACAACGGAGAAAAGCACCTTCCGGCGCTTATGAGTATGGACGAAGGCGTGCCGGGCGGGGAAAGAGTAAGCATGTCCGACGTAGACATAGTCTTAACGAGCGGCGACGGCATCAGCGCAGGCAGTCATACCGCAAAAGCCGTGCTTAACGAAAGAATAAAAAATTATGTACTCACCGGCAGTAATTTATCTATAACGTACGATATAGAAAAAAGGTTGATTACGCTTGATTGGGAGTATAACGGCGTGGTGGATTTTCTGCCTACGGGAAGCCCGAGAGAGGTTGTACCCACAAACAAAAATCTGCCGGAAGGGGTTAGGCTTGTCGCCACATATTACAATCTGGACGTCAATCCCGAAACCCCGTTACAGGGCGCGCCTTCGGAACCGGGTAAGTACAAGGTCGTGTACACGCTCGACGGTGAAAAGGCGAGTAACTACGAAATAGAAAACCCCGAAAAAATGTTTAATATAAAAGGACTGGAAGAGTAAGAATGATTTGCACAAAATGCGAAAAAAGCTTCGAGAACGCGCTCGAGCTTTATAACGGCAACATCGCTTGCCCTCATTGCGGAAACGACCTCGCTTCCGTTAAAGAGTTTAAGATTACCGAGGAATCGGAAGAGCGGTTCCGCTTGTCCGAAACCTTTTTCTTTCATTCGCTCGAGCTGTCCAACCAAAACATAAACGGCAGGCCGGGCGAGACCGACCGCAAAAAGATAGAGGCGGAGTGGCGTGAAAATATCGACAACGCGATTAAGCATTGCCGTATCGCCGCGGCGGCCGGCCACCCCGAGGCGTACTGGCGCATGGGCTTTTACTACGACAAGGACTACGCCGGCGTGGGAAGCACCGAGGTTCAGCGCTGCCGTATTGCGTATAATTTTTACGCGGCGCTTTGCTATTACGACAGGTACAAAGAGCTTAAAATCGACGGCAACAGCTCGGTCATTAAGTACAACAACGAGATGTTCGACGCACTTCGCCGCCGCGCGGCAAGCGATTTGCTCGTCATGCTGTACAACGCGCCCGGCAACCTCAGCCACGACGAGAGGTTCGACTACGCCAAAAACCGCGAAAAGCTCGTCGGCATTTACGACAAGGGCATAGGCCCTTCCGCGCGCGACAGGGTGGATACCGCTACGGCGCAGTCAGGCCAGGCGGCGGTTACTCTTGCCGCTTGCCTCGGAAAGACGCGCGTACCGCTCTTCGGGTATTTTTACCTTTCGCCGGCCGATCTTACTCGGCTTGTCGACCAGCAGCTCAGTAAGGACCCCGAGCGCCGCAACGAGACCATTTATCCCGTGCTCGGAAAGGACGTAATGATGGTGTATTTTCCGTGCAAAAACGAAAAACGCGCGGTGGATACCAACAAGCAAGAGGTGTATTCGGAGGCGGAACCGCTGTTCCGCTATAAAGGCAACGAGAACGGCGGATACCTTTGCTTTATCAACCGCAACGGAACGTACATGCCCGACAGGTCGCTGCCCAAAAAGGTAGAACCGCGCCTTAAAAGCTCTAACTACTCGCTTTTCCGCAGTCTTATCAACGCTCAAACGGTAGATAGGTCGGCATATTTGATAAGCGGCTTGACATTTTACGGAGATGATGTTATAAAATATAAAAAGGCAGGCGGCGGATCGTATTCGGACGCCGTAGCCGCACTGTGCGCAGACGCGCAAAAAACCCATTAAGGAGTGAACTATGACTGCCAAAGAGATTGCCGAATTTTTAACCGCAAACGGAATTACGATGGAACGCGGTTTTTCCGACATCGAATCGCTTTCCTTCGCGTCGCCCGAGTGCCACGAGCTTTCGGACGAGATAGTAGCGTATCTCGGAACTCTCGTCGAGCACGGCGTTAACAACGGCTTTAACAAGTCTATGGAAATCAACATAACCGACCTTACCAAGATTTGCATGTCGCTTACCTCGCACAATCCCAAGGCGGTTAAAAACCTCGCAAAGAGCAGGGCGCGGTTTGCGGAGGATAAGGCGGACGTCAAATTGAGCGTTCTCGGCCCCGACCTTCAAATAAAGGCAAACGTAATAAAGCATATAAACGCCGAGCTCGAAGCGCTTGAATTTCTTAAAAAGCGCATAGAGATAAGCGAGCATCTTTCCGAGTCGTCGCGCGCGATACGCCTTTCCGAAAAGGAAAAGGAAATCGAGAAGCTTAAAGCGATTAAGGCGATTATAGAAAGCGCAATCGACAACTGCTCGGTGGAAGCCGCTCAGCTCGCCGACAAGATACTCGACGACATAATCGACGCCGCCGAGATAATTTCCGCCAACCACGACAATGACAAGGTTTTTGCCCTTTACGATTCCGCGCTCGAAAAAGCGCAGAAGTGGGCGGCGCGCAGAAAGTCGGTGGGTAAGCGCGAGACGGTTCGGCCGGAGGGCGTTACCGCATACAACGCCGAGGCGGACAGGCTTGCGATTGTTACCATGAGTATCGACATAGAAAAAAGCGCAATGCGCTTCCGCGAAAATCTCGAGGCGCTTCGCCGATCCAAAGAAAAGCACGGCGGCTACGAAAAGCTCGAACAGCAGATACGCGACCACCGCGCCGAGATAGACAAGCTGGAAAAAATGATTAAGCAGGGCTTGTTCGAGGTTAAGTCGGGCGCAAAGACGAAGGCCGAGTTTAAGCGAATGGCGGAACGCGCCGCGTACGAAAAGTCGGTCCGTCAGCGCAAGATAGAAGAGCTTGAGGACCAAATCGACGAGCGCTTCGACATAAGCATGATCGACGAGGACCTCCTTGCAAAAATGGAACGCATAAACGAAGAGCTCGAGCGGTACGAGGACAACCGCATAATGCTTTACTTTATAGGCAGAGGCGTTAACTTCGTTACGCTCACCAAGCTTATGAACGGCGAGCCTATTTCCAAAGAGGAAGAGCAAAACATCGTTACCATGCAGACCGTGCTTACCGCCGTTCCGCAGGAAATGCGCAAAAACGTTCAGGGCGCGTACGACAGAATCAACAACGTCGAAGGTCTCGCAAGAGCCAAAAACGACGGCAGAAGGAACGTGGCCATACAGTCGGAGGCGGAACGCGCAAAGCGCGAGGCGGAAAACGACGCCTTCTTCGCCGAGATGGAAGCTATGTACGGCGGCGGCGAAACGCAGGAGGAGAACGAAGAATCGCCCCTTCGCGAGGACCTCGACGACGTACTTCACACCGAAAGATAACCGCACCTACAATCGGGGGATATGAGGACTTATACCGAAATTGCCGAACAGGCTAATATTACATACAAAACGGAAACCAAGCTCGACGCGCTTAAAAAAGCCGGTGTCGAGCTTTCGGCTACCGTAAAGGATATTCGCGCGCAGGGTCAGCTCGACTCGGACATCGGTCAGGACTGCGAATCGCTTCTTCTCCGCATTAAGACGAAGATTCTTTTCCTAAGCTATTTTGCCGGCGGCTACTACCCGGACGACAAGCGCGCCGTAACGGATTTTATTGCGCGCGAAAAGGAAAAGGCCGCCCAAAAGGGGTGGGCGAACACCGCCGCGGTTATGGAACGCGCGCAAAAGTATATAGAAGCGGTGGACGCCGTTATGTTCGACGCGGCAGGGCTGCTCGACAGCGTAAGGGACAGGCACGGGGACGTGCTCACCTCGTCTAAGCAAATGCTTACCGACGTGTCGAATAAGTTTAAGGCAAAGCTTTCCGCGGCGGCGAGCCTTCCCGACCCGAAGGAGGTTTTCGGGCCGAAGGTTAAAATTCCCAAGATAGTAGAGCAGCTCGTAAGCGAGATAGAAGAGGTGTCGTCCTGGTGCGACAAGCGCGTCGAGGATATTATTCGCCGCGACGACAACAAGTTTTTCGAGGCGCATACCAAAAAGCCGCCGGAGTGTCAAACTCCCATGTATTATCCGTCGGTAATGCCAGACAGCTATACGACCGCCGGCGTAATCGTGCTTAACACGCCGTTTATCGACGAGGCGTACCTTGCGCTTTCGGCGTATTCGGAAAACACCTCGGCGTCTTTCCGCGTCGTTACCGGCACCGACCTTTCCTCTATGAAAGAGGCGGATATAAAAAGGCTGTTCGGCGTTTTTGCGGATAAAAAGGTGGGGCTTATCGTCGAAGAGCTTAACGACTACCGCAACGACGAATTGTTCGATTTTCTCGTAAGCGCGTTCATTTCGCTCGGTAAAAACGGCGTAAAGGTGTTTGTAACCGACAGCGTGGGCGACCGCGGAGTGTACGACCGCATACTCGAATACGTAAACGATACCGACGGCTATTCCGCGCTCGACGTGAGCAACGTGTTTTTGTGCATGCCGTCATGCAACGAGTTTATGCTTGCGCTTGCCAACAACAAACTCATAGAGCACGGCATAACCGACGAGTACGTAAGAACGAAAATGAAATTTTCGGGCTACGTCGGGCTTAACGAGATTATTAAAACGGCGCTGTCCGGCGGAAGCTGGCGAAACGTCGGCTTGTCGTTATCGTCAAGCCGCGAGGAAAGCGCGAGAACGTATTTAAGCAAGCTGCCCTCGCAGCTTCAGCTTCTCGATCTCGGCTGGGGCGAGGAAGAGTTTAAGCGCAATACCGACGAGCGCAAAAAGACCTTCGATTACGACGAGGTTTCGTGCGTAGACCCCGACAACATAAAGCGCATTGTGGAAAGCTCGGCGCTTAATATTTTCGAGCGTTGCGGCGGCGTCGCGCTTTACTGCATGCTCGGCGGAATGGACCGCTCGATTTGGCCGACCCTTCCGATCGAAGAGCGCGAGGCGCGTATAAACGTTGCGACGCAGTTTGTGTCGCGCTCGCTGTCCACGACGTACACTCCGTCGGTGCGTATCGTTACCAAAAAGGAAATGGAAGAGCGCGCCGGCAAGGCAGGCGGACTGTGCGTCGACGGCGGCAAGGAAATTTGGTACCGCGAGGATTGCTGCGACAACGTAGATTGGCTTATCCGCTGTGTTTGCCACGAGTGCTTTCACGCCTTTCAGCACACCGCGGTGGATTACGGGTATAAGCGCTGGTACTTTACCGAGCTGGGCGTTACCGAGGGCAGAATAGACAGGTGGCAGAATAACTTTTCTATGTACGACGGCGACGTCGATTCCGTAACGTACAAGGTGGAAATAGTGGAAAGCGACGCGGTCGCTTTCGAAAAGGACTGCGCCGGCGTGGCGGTAAAGGCTCTTGCGAGAGTACAGCTTGACTAATGAGGTAGAAAATGGAATTAGATAGCTTTATTATCGATCTTTTGCATATAAACGACGTCGAGAACAACTCGCTTTTGGACCTCGGCGCAAAGCCGCAAAAAGCGTATCGGCTTTCCCATGCCGATTACATCGACTTCGGCGAGCATATTATAAGCACCGCCAAGCGCACATGCGGAAAGCCGGCGTCCACCGTGCTTGCAGGCAGCGCGCTTCTCGGCGAGCAAATTGTGGGCAAAATGGTCAGCTCGCTCGAATGGCGTTGTCTGGACGGCACGCACGACCCCTCGAGCCTCGACAAGTTTATTTCCGGCGCGTACAAGGCGATTTCCCAAAAGGGCAACAATCCGCTGTTTTTGGGCGTGGGCGCAATAAAGTGGAAGCTTGCCGGCAAAAAGGACAATATTATTACCGCGGTGTCGCCGCTGCTCGTTTACCCTATACGCCTTATCCGTTCGGTAAACACCGCGCCCGTTTCCATAGAATTTATAAACGACGACGTGTATCTTAACCCTTGCTTTGTCGCTAAACTGCAAAAGGTTTTTCCGCTCGTCGCCGAAAAGTTTCCGCATCCCAACGGCGAGGTCGACCTCGACGAGCCGGTCGATACCGACAAGCTCGGCGACGGCAAGGCGTATTTCGACACGGTTACGCGGTTTACTCGGGACGCGGTCGGATCCGACGATACGGTTTTCGAGTTCGACGGCAACTCGGTGGTTATCGCGCCGTACGAGCACAACGAGCTGTGCATGTACTACGACATAAGAAAAAGACGGGCGGCGATTGACGCGCACCCTCTTATCGACAGGATTTTCAATAAGCGCGAAAAGTACACCGTTCCGAGCGTTTCCGTCGAGCCGGAATTTATACGGCCGCGCGACACCGCGCAGGAAAGAATCGTAAGGCGGATTGTTGGCGGCGAGTCGTTAATAGTAAAAGGCCCTCCGGGTACCGGCAAAACGCACACAATAATAAACACCGTCGCGGCGCTTATCGCCGCCGGCAAAAAGGTGCTGTTGTCATCCGCAAAGCTGTCCGCGCTGTCCGAGGTATATCAGCAAATGCCGGACGAGCTTCGCGATTACTGTATGCTTCTCGAATGCGAGACGGAAGCGGAAGCGGCAAAGCTCAATCCGTCGTCGGTCAAAAAGGACCTTAGGGATCTTGTGGAAAAACGCAAGGGCGTAAGATCGCTGCCGCCGTCGGTGCACGAAACGATAAGGCGTTCGCGCGCCGAAAAGTCGGAAGCGGCAAGGTCGCTTTCCGAGTACGTGCGCGAAACGTTCGAGGACAGAAGCATACTCGGCTATACGTATTACGAGGCGCTCGACAAGGTTTGCGCGTTTTCGGACGAGGTGGACTTTGCGTCGGGCGCAGAGCTTACCGCGCTCTCGCAGGAAAAGCTCGGCGACCTTACCGTAAAAGCGGACAAGGCCGGCGAAGCGTTGAAAAAGGCAACCGCAAGCGGAAAATACCCGTTTAAAAAATGCCCGTGGGCGCCTAATATCGAAAAGAACGCAATGCTTAACTTTTTTGCGTGCGACAAGGAAAAGGCGATTAAGGTTTATTCCGAGCTTAAAAAAGAGAGCGAGCAATTATCCGCCGCTATAAAAACGGTCGAACAAAACTGCGGCGTTCAAGGCTTAAAGCTGTCGTACGCGCCGGCGCTTAACGGAGTGGATTTCGACAAGGAAAAAGCAAAGGCGATACTCGAAGCGCTCGCCGGCGCAGGCGCGATTTCCGCCGCGCTCGACCTTTTCCGCGCGTGCGAAAAGGCAGAGTATAAAAGCGACGGTATCGACGCACAAGCCCATGCCGAGTTTGCGTTTTACTCTCGCCACGACTTAGATTTGAGCATAGACGACGCGAGGAAAATATCCGAAAAAATAGGACTGTTAAGCTCTCTTACCGACGAGGCAGGCGTAGACAGATTGTTCGCGTTTGTGGACAGGATAGAAAAAATAAACGAGGAAATTCGCGAGCTTAATAAAACCGTTTCGCGTGCGTTCGACTTTTCCGAGCTGACGGAGGGCGATAAGGAAAAAATCGACAAGCTTTCCGCTAAGTTCGGCGGACTTTTGGGCGCGCCCGAAAAGCCGACGCTTGCAATGCGCGGCGCGTACAAAAAGCTCAGTAAGTTCAGCTATCTTCCCGACATAGAGTTTGCCGAGGTCGCTCGCGCGGCTATTGCGCGGTGCGACATTGTCGCGCGCATTGCTTCCGTTCGCGAGACCGAGCGCGAGATAAGCCGCGTTTTCGGCAGGCGCATGGACGAGACCGATCTTAATGCGGTTAACCTCGTCGTAGGCAGGTGCGCCGCGACCGGCACAAAGTACGCCGACTACGTTAAATGGCTTACTTCTTATAACAGAGAGCTGTTCGCCTGCGCGGACGGGCTTAAAGCCGGCGGCGACGCCACCGTCGGCGCGGTGGTGCGTTCGATAAAATACGCCGCGGCGCGCGATAAGCTTATCGAGTCGATGTCGTCGCTCGACGGCACGCTCGACATTTCGAGCGATAACGCCGCGCACATTGCGGCGCTTGCGGTCGCGCTTTCGGATATAAAACATCTAAGCGGAAAAGAGGACGACGAGGCGGCAGAGCTTGCCGTAGATATTGCCGTGGGGCTGAAATCGGTCGCGGCAAAAGCGGATAAGCTTATCGAAAAGATGTCCGCGTGCTCGGGAACGCTTTTTGCAAGCTTTTATTCCTCCGACGCGGACGAACTGACCGCGACCGACCTCGATATATTCTGCGAGCTTGCTCTCGACCGCGACGTGCTCGGCGCGGCAACCGAGTTTTGTAACGCCCTCACCGTCGAAGAGGGCGGCGTAAAGCTGCTGCGCTTTTTTGCGCCGTTCATTTCGGGCGAAAGGGCGTTCGGCGGCGAAACCGACTTCGGCGAGATATTCAAGATGTCGGCGGTGGCTATCGCTACCGACTATTTTACCGCCAAGCTCGGCGACCGCAAAAACGGCGTAGGCCGCCGCGTTTTCGCCGCGCTCGACGGCTGGGCGAAAGCGGAAAAGGCGCAGGACGAGGCGACTGTTAAAAAGATTGCCGCCGACTGCATGTCGAAAATCGATCCCAAGGACAGGGATTTCGACTTCCTCGACGCTGACAAGGGCTTTGACACTACGCTGAGACGGCTGTTTAAAAACCGCGCGCGAGAGATACTCAAACTCAAAAAGGTGTTCCTTCTTTCGGCGTCGACGGCGAGCGTGCTTCTCGGAAACGACGAGTACAGCGCGTTCGACGTGGTTATAGTGGACGAGGCGAGCCAGCTCGAGCCGGTGTGCGCACTTCCAGTTGTGTCGCGCGCAAAGCAGGTCGTACTGGTCGGCGACGAAATGCAAATGCCGCCCATACACCACTTCGGCGGCAGGGAAGAAAAGACGGAAGAGGACAGCTACGGCGAGACCGTCGTACTGACGGGCGACCTTTCAGTTCTCGGTCTTGCGCTTACCAACGAGGCGTTCCCCGTCGAGGCGCTTACGGCGCATTTCAGAAGCCGCACCGAGGCGCTTATCGCATTCTCGCAAGAGCGGTATTATCCGTATATGCGCACATTCCCTTCGGCGGTGCCGCGCGCAAACGGTCTCGGGTTTAAGGACGTACTCGTAAAGGACGGCTACTGCGACGGCGGCGTTAACAGTGCGGAAGCAAAAGCGGTCGTGGCTGAATTAAAAGCGCATTTCGACGAGTACTTTACAGACGGCAAGCTGACGGAATCGGTGGGCGTCGTTGCGTTCGGCGTTCAGCAGATAAACGCAATCACTTCGCTTGTCGAGCGAGACAAGGATTTAAGCGGAAAAATAGACAAAGCGCTTGCCGCGTTTGAAGACTTGCCCGAAAATCTTATATTCTTTAAGACGATAGAAACGGTGCAGGGTCAGGAAACCGACCACCTCATTCTGTCCGTTACCTACGGCAGGAACAAGGACGGTAAGATTGTGCAAAGCTACGGCGAGCTTAACCGCGGCGACCTCGGCGAGCGTATTTTCAACGTTGCGGTTACTCGCGCAAAAAGCTCGGTTACCGTTATTCATTCGGTCGAGCCGGTCGACATTCGCGGCGAAAACGTCAGGTATATCGGCGAATACATAAAGCTTGCGGAAAGCTTCGCGCTTGCCGAGGACTCGGTGTTCTCGCGCTCTGGCGGCGACGAGCGGCACGGTTTCTTTATGCGCGTCAAGCAGTGCCTTACCTCGCTCGGTATCGACGAAAAGCGTATCGTATTCGACTGCGGCGTTACCGAAGGTTCGGTGCGTATCCCCGTCGCGGTGCTTTCGCCCGATTTAAAGAGCGCGGAAATAGGTATCTGGTGCGAAACTCCGCCGCGCGCCAACGAGCCGTACATAGACGAAAACTCGCGGTATTACCATATCCTCGAAGGGCGCGGCTGGAAAATGCACAGGATTTGCATTCGCGACTTCGTGTACAATACCGACGCCGAGGTAAAAAGACTTGCGGCGGCAATAAACGCGTGCGTAACAGGACTGGCGGCGGAGGGTTAACCGACGACCGCGCGGCTGATATAAAAGCAATTATCTCGATTTACAATCGGGTAAAATAATAAAAAACTTCGACTTTTTGTCGGAAATAAGGAGATAATCATGGCAAGACAAAGTGTATTCTCGGAAATGGAAACCAACGTCGGAAAGCACATCGTTGACGTAAACACCCAGCTTCACGAGCAAGAGGTTCGCGACAAGCGCAACGAGTTTAATATGCGTATCGACGCAATCGCAGATAAGATAATCGAGTTCCGCGAGAGGAATGCGGAAGAGTATCTTATTGAGATGCTAACAACCTTCCTCGACGTTGCGCTCGATATGCGCGACCTTATGGACGCGCTCGAAGCGACGAGCCAGGGTATGCAGTGCATAGCGACTGCGGTAGGGTTTATCGACGAAATGCTCAAATTTAACATGGGCATGTTCGAAACGTCGCTCAACCAAAATTACGGGTTCTGGCAGAGGTTTAAAGAAAAACGCCGCATAAGAAAGGCGATAAGAAATAACGCCGGCCGCATGAAGATGGTCGTTTACAACATGACCGGCCAGCTTAGATTTGCGCAAGAGCTTGTGGGCGAAATGAAAAACGTTACGGTGCAGCTCAAAAAAGCCACGGGCAAAAAGGGCAAGAAGGGCGAGGTCCCCGGCGGCAAGGCCGAGTCGTACGTTCAGCAGCGGCTTTCTTCCCGCGGCGGCGAGACTGCTACCGAGAGCGGCGGCGGCGCGGCAAAGGCGACTCCGCCTCCACCGGCTCCGTCCGGCGAAGTCGACAGTATCGACGACATAATTTAATCGGTTAAGGAGAAAAGATTATGGCTATCGGCGGAAGAGCGCCGGAGAGTTCCGGCAAGGGTGAGGGCAAGACGGAAGTCAAGGAAGATTCGATAGGCGCGCTTAAAGATAAGTTTAAGGAAACGACCGACAAGATAAGAAAGATTATAGGCGGCCGCAACGATAAAAAGGATTTTCGTCAGGAAGAGCGCGACGAGCTTCGTCGGCTGTACACCACGGCGGCGCGGCTTGCTAAGGATATATCCAACCGCGTTACCGACGAGGCGGACAGCGCCAAGTACTTCGACTTTTACAAAAAACTGTCGGACAGCGCGGCGTCGTACGGCTCGGTCATGAAAAACGAGATTCCAAAGACGACTATGGACGACATAAAGGGACTGGACAACGTTAAAAAGCTTGTCGACAGCTTCCTTTTCATGGCGCAAAATCCCGACATACTTAAATATTACAAAATGGAAGGCGGACTCGGCGTTCTTATGTACGGCGCGCCCGGCACCGGCAAGACCATGTTTGCGGAAGCTATCGCAAACCGTATGCAGCTTCCGCTGTTTATCGTTACGCCGGCGGATATTTTCAAGTCGTACGTCGGCGCGTCCGAGCAGGCGGTCCGCGCGATTTTCGAGGATATAGAAAGCTGCCCGGACGGCGCGGTGCTGTTTATCGACGAGTGCGAATCGATATTCAGCCGCAGAACAGACAAAACCGAGGACTATAAGTCGGCGGTTACGACCGAGCTGCTTCAACGCATTAACGGCTTCGGCGTGGACGGGTCCAAGCGCATTATGGTAGGCGCGACAAACCGCCCCGAAATGATCGATCCGGCGTACCTTAGATACAAGAGGTTTTCGTACCTTATCCACGTTACGCCGCCCGATTTCGACGCGCGTAAGGCGATTATCGAGAGCAAGCTTAAAGGGATTGCGCTGAGCGGAATAACGCTCGACGAGATTGTCGCAATGACGAACGGCACGGCGTCTCAGCTTACAAACATGGGGTACGTTCCCACCGAGGACGCGTACTACTCGGCGGCGGACATCTGCGGCATTATAGAAGAAGCGTGCCGCCTCACGCTCGAAAAGGTTCAGGAAAGCGGAAAACGTCAAACCCTTCCGCTTACCAGAGAAGTTTTCGAAAAAGCGTTTAAGCAAATCCCTCCGGGCATTTCCGCAACCCTCTTGCAAAAATACGAGGATTTCAGAAAAAGCATAAAGTCGTAGTATATCGGCGATATAAACGCGATATTAAAAAGCGCACCGCAGTTATATTTGCCTTACGGCAAGTGATATTACTTCGTAGTGAAATTGCGATAAAGCGTAGTGAAATTTCGCTGTCGCGAAGATATAGGCAAATGTAATATCACTTAACTGAGAACTATCTGCATAAAGTATAACCCACTATACTTCTTTTCGGAAGCATAGTGGGTTTTTCGTGGCGGTGGCGGCGAATGGGAATATGAGGAAATAATAGAAGACGGTGCCGTTGTCGCCTATAAACTCGCCAAAGTGCCGTGGTCTAACAAAAAAATCACAATACCCGATAAGTATAAAACAATCCCGTAACGGTAATCGGTGAGAGCGCTTTCCGGTTCGACGACTACATGACGAGCGTAAAAATACCAGATAGCGTAACGAGCATCGGAGACGATGCGTTTTCTTAACGTCGGTAGAACACCTTTTAGAAGTAAAATCATAGTTTTTCTATTGGGTTGATTGTTGGCGGCAAATATGCTATAATAGTTGTAACGATAAATAGATTGTTCGGGAGAACGACATGTCAAGTTACGAAGAGAAAGAACTGAAAGGCGCAATGGAGTATTTGAAAAACTTTTCCAACGAAATACTAAAACTGAAAAAAGCATGCAAAGCACACGACAAGGAAGTGTTTTTACAAGTGGCCGAATTGGCGCGAGAACTGGAATCCGATTGGCACGGCTGGGACAGATACATCTATTCCATTGCCGAAGAATTGGAAACCATGGCCGTCAACCTACATTGGGATTACGTAAACCACAAAATAATGTCGGCTTTTGATGAAATGGAAACGCACATAGATGTGAAATGTGGCAAGATATGCGAGCTGATATTGGAGGCTGCGCAACCCGATGCCACCGACAAAAATCGGGTGGCCGCAGCAAACGCCATACACTGCGCACCTTTATCCCGTTGGTAACAAATAATACCTTGTGTAAAAAACAGTAATTGAGCGGAGGAAAAATATGTCGCAAGAGAAATGTTGCAAATACTGTCAATATTTTCATACGGAAGCTGCGGATGAATATGACCATCGTCATATACCTTTATATCATTACTGTACATATAAGTCCCGGTACAGTAAAGAGGAGGTCGATCCGAACGGAAGTTGTGAAAATTTTGAAAAAAGGGATCGACGCAAAAGAACCTATACCTATTAAATCAACAAATATTCATAAGTTTATAAAAACAACCTCAATGCCGCCGCAGGCGGCTACCTAACACTATTACTTGTTTACAACCCCTCTTGCGCAGTGGGGTCTTGTTTACACGCCGCGCATCACCCCGAGCGCAGTCGAGGGGTCTAGGCGAACCGCCGCAAAGCGGTAAAGCTCAATCGGTATAAAGCCTTCCCCGTGGGGGAAGGGGGACCGCTTGCGGTGGATGAGGGGCGACCTTAATGCCGC
>JAFLVD010000027.1 GCA_022508485.1 Clostridiales bacterium
GTATTATACCACTGTGGTATAATACCGATTATATTCCCTATCACAAACACCCAAAAGCGGAAGAGTTACAAAAAATATTTTTTACTTTGCCCTTAAAATCGCTTGACATAATTTTATTTATAGTGCATAATGATAATGTAGTTGCACACTGCTAACCAAAGTTGCATATAGCTAACTACATATTTTTTTGACGTCAAGTTCGCCTCGGCTAACTAAGCAGTTCTGCGGCGGCAAGATTCAATCGGGAGGTTACGATGACAAAGCTGATGTCGGAATGCGAAATAGGCGAGAGCGGCTCGGTAAAAAAGGTGTCGGGAGAGGGGCGTATGCGCCGCAGGCTTTTTGACATGGGAATTACTCCGGGCGCGCCGTTTACCATGAAAAAGCGCGCGCCGTTCGGCGATCCGATAGAAATTACTCTTCGCGGCTACGAGTTAACGTTAAGGCTGTCCGAGGCGGCGTGCGTCGAGGTGGAGATACAATGAAGGTTTTCGCACTTGCCGGCAATCCCAACAGCGGAAAAACCACGCTTTTCAATACGCTCACCGGCGCCACCGCGCACGTAGGCAACTGGCCGGGCGTAACCGTCGATAAGCGCGAGGGTACGTACAAAAAGGGAAGCGAGCCGGTAGACATAGTGGACTTACCAGGTATTTATTCGCTTTCTCCGTACACACCCGAGGAAGTCATTTCACGAAACTACATACTCGACGAAAAGCCGTTCGGCATAATTAACATCGTGGACGCGACCAATCTCGAGCGCAATCTTTATCTTACGCTTCAGCTTCTCGAAATGGACGTTCCCGTAATCGTCGCGCTCAATATGATAGACGAGGTGGAAAAGTCTGGCGACAAGCTGGACGCCGCCGCGCTCGAAAAGGCGCTTAACGTGCCGGTCGTAAAGATATCCGCACTACGCGGCACCGGCATAGACGAGCTTATGCGCCGCGCCGTCCTTTTGGACGAACGCCGCGGCGTTACTACGCTTAGCTCGTTCGGCGAGGAAATAAAAAGGCTGACCGAGTTTTTCGAGGCGGAGGAAGTCCCGTCGCCGCTGTTCCACGCGATAAAGCTTCTCGAAAACGACGAAATCGAGCTTGAACACAAGAATGCGAGAAACGCGCTCAAAGAGATTGTTAAACCCAAAGACGGCGACGACGCCGTCGACTACGAGGCGGTAATAGCGGACGAGCGCTATAAGTACATAACGGAATTCCTCGCGCCCGTAAAAACGCGCGCGAAAAAAGACGGCGAGCTTACCAAGTCGGACAAGATAGACAGGGTGCTTACTCACAAGGTGTGGGCAATACCGATGTTTCTTATCATTCTGTTCGGAATATTTCACCTTACTTTTTCCGAAAACCTTTTCTTTTTGAACGGGTTTACCGAAAGTCAGGCGTGGATGCCTACGCTCGAGGAATTGGGCTTAGTTACGAGCGACGGGTACAAAAACTTCGGCGCCGAGCTAATCGGCGTGTTCTACGACGGCGCGGTGTACTCGCCGGGCGTTATACTTACCAACTTCCTTAACCTGTTCCTCGACCATATCTCGGACGGCGTAGTTACCTTAATGAGCCGCGGCGGCGCGGCGGAGTGGGCGACGGGGCTTGTGGGCGACGGCGTGCTGGGCGGAATTTTTGCGGTGCTCGGCTTCCTGCCGCAGATACTTGTGCTCTTCCTTTTCTTTTCCATTCTCGAGGATACCGGCTACATGGCGCGTATCGCGTTTGTGCTTGACAGACTGTTCAGAAAGTTCGGCGTGTCGGGCAGGGCGTTTATGCCTATGATAATGGGCTTCGGCTGTTCGGTACCGGCGGCGGTTAATACGCGCACGCTCGCCGACGACAAGGAACGAACGGCGACGATAAGGGTAATACCGTTCTTTTCGTGCGGCGCGAAGCTTCCCATATTGACGGCGGTTGCCGGCGCGGTGGTAACGGCGTTCGGCGTAGGTAACGCCGACCTAATAACATATTCCATGTACGTTCTCGGCATTGTAGCCGCGGTCGTAAGCATACTTTTAATGCGAAACACCTCGCTTAAAGGCGAAACGCCGCCGTTTATAATGGAACTTCCCACTTACCACAGACCGCTGTTTAAAAACCTTATGCGCCTGTTGTGGGATAAAGCAAAGCACTTTGTAAAAAAAGCGTTTACCGTAATATTTATTTCCACCGTTATTATTTGGCTTTTCTCGCATATCTCGTGGAACTGGCGGTATCTGTCAAACGAGCAAATGCAGGACTCTGTGCTCGCGTCGATAGGTATGCTGCTTCAACCGGTGTTTACGCCGCTCGGCTTCGGCGTTCAGCTCGGCGCGTTCGGCTGGGTGTTCGCGGTCGCAGCGCTCACCGGGCTTATTGCTAAGGAAAACGTTATAGCGACCTTCACCACGCTTGCCATCTGTATCGCCGCGTACGTCGGCGAGGGAACCGAGGAGGGTATACAAGAGGTCGCGGCGCTTATTACGCACATAACCGCCGACACGGGAATAAGCGTTCAGGAATTTACCGCCGCGCTGATTGCGTTTATCGCGTTTAACATGACGACGATTCCGTGCTTTGCGGCGTGCGCTACGGCAAAAGCCGAACTTCCCAAAGGTAAGTTTAAATACACCGTACTGTTCTGGATTATAGCGAGCTTTGTCATATCCTCTATGGTGTACACAATCGGCGCGTTCGTGTGGCCGCTCGGCGT
This sequence comes from Clostridiales bacterium, assembly GCA_022508485.1. GTDB lineage: Bacteria > Bacillota > Clostridia > Christensenellales > Pumilibacteraceae > Anaerocaecibacter. Next base: position 2,698 of record JAFLVD010000027.1, read on the forward strand.
GTGGGCCGCGGCGATCGCGGTTATAACTGTGTTTATCGTGCTTAGGAATAAGGGCAAGTTCGACATACTCGGAATATTCAAACGCAAAAACAAAAAAGGGGGTGCGTAAAGTATGAGCGCTCTCGATATAGCAATAGCCGTCGTCGTGCCGGTCTTATTCCTCGCCGCGTTGGGTATAATAATCTACCGCAAGGTTAAGAAAAAGGGAAGTATAGGCTGCGACTGCTGCGACTGCGGTAAATGCCCCGGCTGTCCGCACTGCGCCGAGGAAAAAGATAATAAACAAAACGAACAACAATAGAAAGGGACGGCCGCGCCGTCCTTTTTCGTTTAGAAAAGCGGAATATCATACGGTTGCAAACTTCCTCGCGTTGTGGTATAATGCGATAGAAAAAGAGGTGAATATGATTAGGTTTATCGACGAGGAAGGAATTATCGAACCGGTAAATGCGGTGGGTAAGGTCGCGGATATTGTCAAGCAGTACGGCGCAAAGGCGGCGGTTACGAGTTTTTCCAACCATTTGTTCCGTGAGATTCTGTCGCGCTACGGCGGAAAAAAGCTTGCGGCCGTAACCGGCGGAATAGACAACGACATTTACGGAATCGAGTACGAGGGCAAAAAGCTTATTGCCTACCAAAGCCCTGTCGGCGCGCCTGCCGCCGTTATGGCGACCGAGGAAGCGCTTTGCTGCGGCGTCGAGAGCGTAGTGGCGTTTGGGATATGCGGCGCGCTCTCTTCCGTTCCCGAGCGCACGTTTGTCGTTCCCACTTCGGCGTACCGCGACGAGGGCACGAGCGGTCATTACGCGGCGCAGTCCGATTATATCGAGCTGAAAGGCGCAAGTAAGCTTGCGGCGGCGCTTAGCCGCTACGGGCTTAAAACGGTTTCGGGTCCCGACTGGTGCACCGACGCGATGTACAGAGAAACGCGCACGAGGATTTCCGAGATGAAAGCGCTCGGCTGTATTTCGGTCGACATGGAATGCGCGGCGTTGCAGGCGGCGTGCTCGTACCGAAAAAAGAATTTCTACACGTTTTTCATCACGGCGGACAGCCTTGCCGGCGAAGAGTGGGAACCTAACTACATACTCGACATCTCGCTCGAACCGCTCGACAGCGTCGGAGTCGCCGCGGCGGTCAGGTTTGCGAGCGAACTGTAACGGCGAATAAAACTATAAGCGCGTTGACAATAATCGATAAAAAAGCATATACTAATTACAGCGACTTTTTTTGGGGTAGAGAAGTGAAGATTTGTATTTTCGGCGCGGCAAGCGAACACATCGACGATATTTATAAAACGGAAACGGAAAAACTCGGCTACGAGCTGGCAAAGCTAAACCACGAGCTTGTTTTCGGCGCAGGCGCAAGCGGAGTTATGGGCGCGACCGCGCGTGGGTTTACTCGCGGCGGCGGCCGCATAACGGGCGTAATCCCCGACTTTTTCCGCGACGAGGGCATAGAGCCGATCTATCATAAGTGCGACGATATTATCTACACCTCGACTATGGCAGAGCGCAAGGCGACGATGGAAGACAAGGCCGACGCGTTTATCATAGCGCCGGGCGGCGTGGGCACGTTCGAAGAGTTTTTCGAGGTGATAACGCTAAAACAGCTCGGCAGGCACAATAAGCCCGTCGTCATATTCGATATAAACGAGTACTACGCCGACCTCGAAAGGTTTATGCGGCTTTCGTACGAGCGGAAGTTTATTTCCTTCGAGATTAACGCGCTTTACGACGTAACGCGCACAGTCGAAAGCACGGTCGAGCTTATACAAAAACACGCGGTAAAGGAAACACAATGAAAAAGATTATTTTCGTCTGTCTCGGCAATATCTGCCGCTCGCCGATGGCAGAGCTTATCTTTAAAGACTTAGCGAAAAAAGCCGGCGTCGAGTTTGAGGTTACAAGCAGAGCGACGAGCGACGACGAGGTCGGTAACGGCATTTATCCGCTCGCCAAAGCGGAACTTATTAAGCACGGAATAACAGGCGAACACAGGGCGCAGACCATAACCTTCGACGATATTTTCGAGGCGGATTACATAATCGGTATGGATACTTGGAATATGCGCGCGCTGTATAGGCTTGCAGGCGACGGACTCGCCCACAAGCTTAAACGGCTTTGCGATTTTACGGACAAGCCCAGAGACGTCGCCGATCCGTGGTACACAAGAGATTTTAAAAAGGCGTACGACGATATTTACGACGGCTGCGTTGCGCTACTCAAATTTTTAACGAGCGTACAAGATAAATAGGTGAATAATGGAAATTAAACAAACGGTAAAAGAATTATTCGAGCCGACCTTCGAGGCGATAGGGGACAGCGAGCTTTCGTACGACCGAAAGCGCGCGCTGTTGTACAATCTGTACTGCTTTGCGTGCGCGGTCTATCCCGAGTACGTAGCCGCGCCGCATTCCACGCTTTTCGAATACGGTTGCTGTTTTTTGATAGAGCCCGAACGGCACCCCGACTACAAGTCGGACCCGAGTAAGTTCGATTTTACGCCCGGATCCAACGTTTCGATCGAGGGCGGCGGCAGAAAGTATTCGCGCCGCGGCAAGAACTTTATAAAGTACGACTACGGTTCCAAGCTGTTTACGCGGCTTTTGGAAATGGGTATCATTCCGCCCGACGACAGAGAGCCTATCCCGTCGGTGTCGCTGTACGCGGCGGTGTATTTGTGCTGCAACATGTTTAAGACCGTTCGGCCGCTGTGGTACACCTACTACTTTTATCTCGACGCGACCAACGAGCCGGTCGACGAGGAATTCGACGGCAAGCTGTTCGAGCTGCTGCATAACGACAACGTGTACAACGAAGCGATGTCGGTCGTTGGGTCAATGCTCATTGCCGACGAGGCAGAGCTTGGCGAGGGTAAGCTTTTATCGTGGTATGCGCCGTTTATTGCGTACAGGCGCGAGCATATATTCGACCTTTTCGAAAAGAAGATGAACGGCGGCGACGCCGAGTTTGTCGCCGGGTATTCGACCGAGCTTCTTAAATGCTATCCCGACAGCGTGGCGCTTATGAACTGGAACGCCGCTTCGCGCACCGAGTGGGTGATTAAAACGAAGGACGGACAGATGCTTAACGAGCTTGTAATCGATTTAAGAGAGTTTGCAAAGCTCACTTCATCCGAGGTGGTTAAAAAGTATTTAAAGCTCGCCGAGCTGATGAAGAAAAATATCGAAAATAAGTAAAAATTTTTCTTAACGAAAAACGCGCCGATTAACTCGGTGCGTTTTTGTTTGACGGCCATTACGATTTTACTTTTTAATAAAGGTAAGGCATTCCGCGTTGCCGTCGTCGGCGGTGGATACGGTTATACCGTTGGCTATGCACCTTGTAGCGTGGTTAAAAAGGCAGGGCGCGTTGCAGCTTACGCAAGTATCTACCGAGTTGTCCGGTTTTGAAAATTCCGCCGCCGCCTCGGTGCCGTAGTTACCTCCGCTCTTTTCGTAGGTGGTGCAGTCCGTGCCGGCGGACACCGCGATATCCTTTGCGCAGCAGCAGTAGCCGTGGTTGAACCTGCAATCCTTTTGACCGCATTTAAGATCGTACATATTTATATCTCCTTTTTTCCGTTATTGTTATACTCGTAGTATTGCCAAAGATTGCATTATTATTCGAGACCGCCGCGGTACTTTTTTGTTTTACGGTTGCAAAGGGCGCGGCGATATGTTATAGTATTATCGGTATGCCGATATCTTTTAAAAAATGCGTTGACGACGCCGGAAATAAACGAATTCTTCGGCACGAGCGGATAGAAAAAAATCGAATCCTGCCGCAGAAAAAAGTGCCGTTATGGGAACTCGCTGTTTATATGCTTCTTCCGGCGGCGCTCGTTTCCGCAGGGATTTTTCCGCTTATCGGTATAATAATTATGCCGATTGCGCTCGTACTGCTTTATTTTGTATATCGGCGGTACGGCATTTATCTTCCGATATTCGTGATTGCGGCGTACGACTCCATGTCGCTTACGCTTAACTATAACGTTATGACCGTCGTGTACGCGTGCTTTATTTCGACGGCGTTTTTGGGGCTGGTGTTTGCAGTGCAGTTTAAAAAATACCTGCTTCGCGCCGTGATTGTTTACGTTATGTGCGTCGTGGGCGCGCTGGGCGGCTGCGGCGTCGTCGCGCTTACCGAAAATTCTTCGGTTGCGGAGGTCGCGTCCTCGTACGTAGTCGCGCATGCCGATGAGCCTTTTTTCGACGGGCTTATACGCTCGCTTTACGAAAGCGGCGACGTGAGTAAGGACGAGCGCGTTGAGGCGGACGATCCCGACTACAAAAACGCCGCGACCGAGTATGCCGCCGAGCATATACGCGAGGAAGCGGAAGGGTACGTTCCGTACTACTGCATACACTTCGGTGGGATTATCGCTTTAATCGCGTTTTTCGGTGCGGCGATTATCAATAACATGACGGTTAGCCCGTTCGACGAGAACGTTACCGAAAAACAGATTTGTTTTTCCACGCGTTCGCTCGGCGGAGTGCACCGCGACGGAATAAGCGTGCGCGATATGCGGATTCCGAGGCTGTACCTTCTTATTTTTGTTTTGCCTGCGTTTATCGCGTCGATAATACTCGGCATTGCCGGCGGACTCGACAACGTGTCGGCAACGGTCATGCACGCGTTTGTAACCGTGCCGAGCGAGTTTGCGTTTATAACGCTTGCGGCGTACATAGCGACGCTGTTTAACGGAAAGGGCAGGATAATAGCTTTAATAGTGCTCGGACTGCTTTTTGCCGCCAATGTTTTTTCGGTCGTGTTCCTCGTATGCTCGATATTCGGCGTGTGCGACACGATACTTAACATAAGATATTGGTTAGGTTATCTTTCGAGCGAGACTTGACGTTACACGGCTTGACAAAGGCGATACCTTTTGATAAAATACAAAGAAGTGGTAACGTAATATGAAAGAGGTGGTAAAGTAATATGAAAGTAATACTTCTGAAAGACGTAAAAGCGCAGGGAAAGGCAGGGCAGGTCATAGACGTCGCCGACGGCTATGCGCGCAACTATCTGTTCCCCAACAACCTCGCAAAGCCGGCTACTTCTTCGGCGCTTAACAGCATGAAGATTTCCAAAGAGGCGGAAGAGCGGCGCAAAAAGATAGAGCACGACGAGGCGGTCGAGCTGTGCAAAAAGCTTGCAAGCGTTACCGTTACCGTCAAGATTCGCACGGGCGCAAACGGCAAGCTGTTCGGCGCGCTTAACACCGCGGCTATATCGGAAGCGCTCGCCGAAATGGGCTACGAGCTTGACAAAAAGAAAATCGTGCTCACCGATCCGATTAAGGCACTCGGCAGGTACGTCGTCCAGATAAAGCCGTACGCGGAAGTGTCCGGCAAACTGCATATAGAAGTCGTGGCGGCCGAGTAGTCCGCAGCAATAAAACATAAACCTAAAAGGAGTTACATATCATGGCAACAAAACCGGAAAATAAAGACGCAAACAACAGAAAAATCCTTAACCGCAACCTCGCGCAAATGCTAAAAGGCGGCGTCATTATGGACGTAACCAACGCCGAGCAGGCGCAAATAGCGCAGGCGGCGGGCGCGGTCGCGGTCATGGCGCTCGAGCGCGTGCCTGCGGATATCCGTAAAGAGGGTGGCGTCGCGCGCATGTCCGATCCCAAGATGATAGCCGAAATTCAGCAGGCCGTTACCATTCCCGTAATGGCAAAGGTGCGTATCGGGCATTTTGTAGAGGCGCAAATCCTCGAGGCGATTAAAATCGACTATATCGACGAGAGCGAAGTTTTAACGCCTGCCGACGATATGTACCATATCGATAAAAACAAGTTCGCCACGCCGTTCGTGTGCGGCGCGCGCGATCTCGGCGAGGCGCTTCGCCGTATCTCGGAGGGCGCGTCCATGATTCGCACGAAGGGCGAGGCAGGCACCGGCAACGTGGTCGAGGCCGTTAAGCACATGCGCAAAATGCGCTCGCAGATAGCCGAAGTCGCGGCACTGCCTACCGAACAGCTCGCGTCCTACGCCAAGGAAATAGGCGCGTCGCTCGATCTTGTTCGCCAAGTCGCCAAAAACAAGGCTCTGCCCGTAGTCAACTTTGCGGCCGGCGGTATCGCAACGCCGGCGGACGCCGCGCTCATGATGCAGCTCGGTGCGGACGGCGTGTTCGTAGGCAGCGGCATCTTTAAGTCCGCCGACCCTCAGCGCCGCGCCGAGGCAATCGTAAAAGCGGTCGCCTACTACGGCAATCCGGCGCTTCTCGCAGGCGTAAGCTACGGCCTAGGCGAGGCTATGCGCGGAGTCGACCTCGACACCCTTACCGACGCCGAGCGGCTCGCAAAACGCGGCTGGTAATTTTTGACGCACCGGTTTCGGCTTTATAATTACTCTTAAACTATAAGTAAAGCTGTAAGAATAATCTAATGTAAAGAGCTTTGACCGAATTTTACAAGGAGTACGATTAAATATGAAAGTCGGCGTTTTGGCGCTTCAGGGTTCGGTTGCCGAACACCTTAAACTTATAACATCGGTAAACAAAAAGATAGAAGCCGTTCCCGTGCGGACGGTGGACGAGCTTGCGTCGGTGGACGGGCTTATTATCCCGGGCGGCGAGAGCACGACGCTCAGAAAGCTTATCGACGAGTTCGATTTATTCACGCCCATAAAGGTGCGAGTGGAAGCCGGCATGCCGGTATGGGGAACGTGCGCTGGACTTATCCTTCTTGCTAACAAGATAGAGGGCGAGCGCCCGTACTTTTCGCTTCTCGACGTGGACGTTGTGCGAAACGCGTACGGCAGGCAGATAAACAGCTTTGTCGCGGAGGGCGATTTTGCGGACATGTACATTAACATGGTGTTTATCCGCGCACCCAAAATTACGCGCGTCGGCGGAAACGTAGAGGTGCTTGGCGTTCACGACGGCGTTCCCGTCGCGGTGCGGCAGGGGCATATCCTCGCTACCGCGTTCCACCCCGAAGTGGTGTCGCGCGACAACCGCGTGCATAAGTACTTTTTAAGCATGATAGAGAGCAAGGAGTAAATGGGGCTTTTTTCAAGGAAAAAGACTGCGCCGCCTCGAGTGGGTTTGGCGCTCGGAGGCGGAGGGGCGCGCGGTTTCATAGAGATTGGCGCGCTCAAAGCGTTTAGTGAGCTTAATATCGCGTTCGACGTGTGCGTAGGCACGTCGGTGGGAAGTATCGTAGGCGCGCTGTACGCCGCCGGAGTCGGCGTCGACGAAATAACGGAAGTCGCGGAGTCGCTCGAAATGTCCGACCTTCACGGCAAGCTATTAGTCAAGCCCGACGACCCCAAAAAGATAGGCGGTATCGTTTACAAGGTGATAGGCGACGCCCAAATAGAAAACCTTCCCATTAAGTACGCCGCCGTAGCGACCGACCTTAAAACGGGTAAGCAGATTGTGCTCGATAGCGGCTCGGTTACGGACGCCGTTTCGGCGTCGTCGGCGTACCCCATAGTGTACTCCCCACTTTCGCTTAACGGAATGAATCTTTCGGACGGCGGACTTACAAACAATCTTCCCGTCGACGTGTGCAGAATGCTGGGCGCCGATAAGGTCGTCGCAGTCGATCTCGCCAACAAAATGCGCGGAAGCGGCAGCGACGGAACGGGTTTAATCGATATGATAAAAGCGGTTTTTTCCATAATGAGCAACAACGCCTCGGTTATGGGAAGAATGGGTGCGGACGTACTGATCTCGCCCGACACCACGCCGTACTCCGCGGCGAGCAAAAACGGATTTCGCGACATGATAGAGCTTGGATACGTTTCCGCAATGGAAAAGGGCGACGAGATAAAAAAGCTTTTCGAGCCTGTTAAACGGTAAACTTACTTACAATAACGCAAATGTAAAGAGGTAATAATGGCGAAGGTAAAAACGAGTGTAATAGTTCAGCTTGCGATTTTGGTTCTTGCTGCGGTGGCGGCAGGCGTTTCGTGTATATGGTCGCACGAAATAGAGTTAAAAACGGGCCTGCTTCACGAAGAGGAAGTAATCCTCGCCGAGGGAATAAGCGGAAGTCTTTCGGTCTACTATGTGGACGTAGGTCAGGGCGACTGCACGGTTATTTCGCTTCCCGACGGAAAAACAATTATAATCGACGGCGGCGAAAACAACAAAAAGACCGAAACCGCGATAGACAGCTTTATTGCCGAAACGTTTACGGACTTTAAGTACTTCGACTACGCTATACTCACTCACCCCGATTCCGACCACTGCGGAAGCCTCGACTACGCGCTCGAAAAATACCCGGCACGCGTGTCGTACCGACCGAACGTCGAGGCGGTGGGGACCAACGCCAATCCTACGGTCGACCCCGGAAAAGCCGATTTAAGCCCGGGCGCCGTTACGAAAAACACCGCGGCGTATGCAAAGTGCATAACCGCGATGTATGCGGAAAACGCCGACTTTACCCCTACCGTGTACGTTACCGACCCTGCCGACGAAAACCAGACCATTTCGGGCGGCGAGGGCGACGATTACTATTCGCTCACCTTCTTTTCGCCGCTGTCCAAAGATTACAGCGACTGGAACGATTATTCGCCCATAATGATTCTCGAATACCGCGGCTTTAAATTCGCCATGTCGGGCGACGCGGAAAAGGCGAACGAGGCGGAGTTCGTGGCAAAAGTAAACGCCGCAAAAACGGACGGCGTAACCGACAAGTACGACATTTTCACCGACGATTTTTGCGTTAACGCCATTAAGACGGGACACCACGGCTCGCGCACCTCGACGTCGCAGGCGTACATAGACGTAATGACGACGGAGGACGGCGCGAAAAACGTATACTACATTATAAGCTGCGGCGACGGCAATTCGTACGGTCATCCGCACTCCGAAACGCTCGATAAGCTTGACGGTATGAACGTGCCCGAAGCCAACATTCTCCGCACCGACAAGGTGGGGACGATTACCCTTACCGTAAAAGAGGACGGCGAGGAAGGGGACGGCTACGCGCTTTTTTACGGAAACAGCAAGTCCGACCAAGCGCCCGGCAAACCGTCTCAGCCGTCCGAGCCGGAGGAACCGACCGAGCCGCCCGAAACCAAAACGGTGTACGTTTATTACAAGCTCGGCGAGATTGATATTACCTGGCCGCTTGTCGTGTGGGTCGCGTATGCGATTTTTGCCGTTCTCGTCCTTAGCAATCTGCTGGTAAAGCCCCAAGCAAAAAGAAGCGGAAGAAAAAGATAGTTTAGGCAAAAGAAAAGTTCAAGGAAAAGTTAAGTGTACGTTTCGCTGTTAAATGTCAAAGATTACCGCAATGCGGAAATGAGGTCGGTAGAGCTTAGCGAAGGCCGCAACGCTTTCGTGGGTTGCAATGCGCGCGGCAAAACCAATCTTTTGGAAGCGATTTACTTTTCGGGCGTGGGGAAGTCTTTTCGCACGCCGCGCGACAGAGAGCTTATAAAGGACGGCTGCGAGCGCGCGTTTATTTCCGTTACCGCGCAAAAAGAGGGAGTAACGGACACCGTTCGAACCGTTATAGACAAGGCCGTAAATAAGCGCGTATCCATTAACAATATTCCGATAACGAGAATGAGCGAGCTTATGGGCGTGTGTCCCGTCGTGCTCTTCTGCCCGGACGGGCTTAAAATAATAAAAGAAGCGCCTGCCGATAGACGGAAGTTTATGGATATTGCGCTTTGCCAGGCGAGCAGGGCGTACTTTTCGCTTTTATCGCAGTACAATAAAATCCTCGCGAGCAGAAACAAGCTGCTTAAAAGCGGCACGGCGTCTGACAATACGCTTATGCCGTGGGACGTTCTTCTCGCCGACACCGGCGCGAAGATAGTAAAAACGCGGCGCGGCTTTATTAAAAAGCTTTCGCCTATCGCCGCCGAAAAGCATGCGTTTTTGTCGGACGGGGGCGAGGTTCTGTCCTTATCGTACGAGGGCGAAAAGGGCGAAACGACGGAAGAGATAAAGAGTGAAATTCTATCGCGGCTTGCTAAGGACCGCGAAGCCGATTTAAGGCTTAAATACACGCACACCGGTCCGCACAAGGACGACGTGGCGATATCGGTAAACGGCGCCGATCTCCGCTCGTTCGGCTCGCAGGGTCAGCAGCGTACCGCCGCGCTTTCCATGAAGCTTGCCGAGATGAATCTTATGACCGAGGTTATCGGCACGGCGCCCGTTCTTCTTCTCGACGACGTGTTCGGCGAGCTTGACGGAGGTCGGCGAAGAAAGCTTATGAGCATTCTCGACGGGTTTCAGTCGGTCGTTACCGCCACGGACGGCGCGGATATGAGCGAGTTCGGCGTAAATATAACAAACATTTAGGTTTTCGCGGCTTATATAGGGCCGCGTTTTGTATATTTATGGAATTTTTTGTTGATTTTATATAATTGCGGTGGTATACTATATATTAGTATATTATACTCTAAACACATCATATCCGTACCGAGGAGTAATTATGGATAATTCTTACGTTTATATAGAGGAAGACGACGCGGAAGAGCTGACGTTCCGAAAGATAGGCAGGTTCTTAAAAAAGGGCTGGCTGCGTATGGTCGTATACTCGCTTGTCGCGCTTGCGCTTGCCGCGCTCGTCGCCGTGCCCATTAAGGTTTTTTATAAGACCGAGCCGGCGGCGGTTACTTCCATCGAGTTTGTGTACAACGGAATAGAAAAGGGCGAAAACCCCAACGGCGGCTCTTTCGATCGCAACCTCATTATTTCGCCTAAGGTTTTGACCGCGGCGGTCGCGGCGGCAGAGCTTACCGAAAAGCTTACCGAGATAACCACCCTCCGCGCCGCAATGCGCGTGGACGCCGTTCCCGACGCGGAATACGTTAAGCTTGTCGAGGAAGCCTCAAACGGCAATTCCGCTTTAAAGGACAAGCTGAACGGCACGACGTACTATCCCACTCGGTTCGATATAGTCATTTCCGAGCCGAGCGCGCTCGGGCTTAGAGACAGAGAGGCTATAACTCTTCTCGAAAAGGTTGTCGAGTGCTACTTTGCCGATTTTGCCGAGCGTTATTCGGTTACCAAGATGTTTTCGGCGGACGTGTTTAACATGTCGCTTCGCGACCCCAACGCCGAGTATACGGACGTTTACGATTTGTACGTCGGCGCCGTAAACCCCGTTTACGACTTTGTGTCGCTGCTTGAAAGCAAGTCGCCGTCCTTTATTTCGTCCAAAAACAACGCGACCTTCGCGTCGCTTCTCGGCGACTACAATATCATAAAGCTGTCCCTCGATTCGTTTAACAACTTTATCCTCGTTAACAATATTTGGAAGGACGTGGAATCCGCCAAAAAGTCGCTTGCCGAAAAGAAAAAGCAGGCGGAAAACGAGCTTACCTCGCTTAATGCGTACGTGGATTCGCTCAAAGAGCAGATTTCCAACATAAAGCCGCAGGAAAACACGATAATCACCCCTACCGGCACTACTACCACGACGACCTATCCCGACCTTTATTATCAATACCAGGACAAGCTTAATTCCGCACAGCTTCAAGTAAAAACGCTTACCGACCGGCTTAACAATATCGAGATGCGTATAGAAAAGGCGGCCGCCGCGGAAGAAGAAACATCGCCCGAACTCATTGCCGCAGCCAAAACCATGCTTACCGGCATAGAGTCGCAGGCAGCGTCCTTTGTCAACCGCGTAAACAGCACCGTTGCCGATTATTACGAAACGACGGTCGTATCGAACTCGGTGCGCCAGGTCCGCCCGGCGATGATTACAATGATGGATTCCAATCTTAACATTGTCGTCATACTGATAGCCGCGTTCGCCGTAGGTCTTATTATCGGCGGAATTACGACGGGCGTAAAAATAAGTAACGCCAAGTACAACAGAAAGCGCGCCGTTTTTACCGACGAGCAAAAGCCCGACGGAGTAAAGCCGACGGAAGGAAAAGGGGAATAGAATGTCGAGTCTTAATGCGAAAAAGATTAAAGACGGTAACGGCCCCGAATACTTTGTGCGTAAGGGGGATATAAAATGACGACCTGGTTAAAAACCGCCGTTTTTTACGAAATATATCCCAATTCCTTTTGCGACAGCGACGGCGACGGTTACGGCGACCTTGTGGGCATAACGAGCAAGCTCGATTACGTTCGCTCGCTGGGCGCCAACGCGATATGGCTGAACCCCATTTACGACTCGCCGTTTATGGACGGCGGATACGACGTGCGCGACTACTTTAAGGTGTCGCCGCGCTTCGGAAGCGAAAAGGACTTCGACGTTTTTATCGCCGACGCGCACGCGAGGGGTATAAAGGTAATACTCGACCTCGTGCCCGGCCACACTTCCGAGCAGCACCCCGACTTTTTAAAAAGTGCCGAGCCTGTCGAAAACGAAATGACCGACCGCTTTATCTGGACTAAGGGCGAGTGGTCGTTCCCCGAGGGCTTTAAGGCGGTGGGCGGACGGCACAACCGTCAAGGCAATTACATAGTAAACTTCTTTTCCACCCAGCCGTCGCTTAACTACGGCTTTAACCGCATAGACGACCCGTCCTGGCAGATGCCGCACGACTGCGAAGCCGCCAAAAAAACGAGAGAATGGCTTAAAGGCGTTATTAGGTTTTGGCTCGACAAGGGCGTCGATGGGTTCCGCGTCGACATGGCGGACTCGCTCGTTAAAAACGACGGCGACAGATGCGAAAAGCCCAAAACGAGCGAGGTGTGGAAGGATATCCGCGCCATGCTCGACAGAGAATATCCCGACGCGGTGCTCGTGTCCGAGTGGTGCGATCCGCAGGCTATACGCGCCGGCTTCCACGCCGACTTTATGCTCGACCATCACGGCAATCCATACAACCTTCTCGTCCGCGCGGAAGAGGAAGAGGGCAAGTTCAGTTACTTCGACAAAAAGGGAAGAGGCGACGCAAAAAAGATTGCGGAGGATTTTACATCGTGGCATAACGCGGTCGTCGGAAAGGGGTACATAGGCATAATAAGCTGCAATCACGACACGCCCCGTCTTGCCCCTACATACAATCACGACACGTTAAAGCTTATATATTCCACGCTGTTCACTCTGCCCGGCGTACCGTTTTTGTACTACGGCGACGAGATAGGAATGAAGTATATCAAGGGTATGCCGTCGGTGGAATGCGGCTTTGCCCGTACTGGAACGCGTACCCCCATGCAATGGGACACAAGCGTAAACGCCGGCTTTTCGACGGCGGCAAAAACCTTCCTTCCCACCGAGATAGACAAGACGGTTAACGTCGCGGCGCAGGAGAAGGACAAAAAATCGCTGCTTAACTTTATTCGCGAGCTGTTCGCGTTCAGAAAGAACAACAGCGACTTTACTTCCGATAGTCTGGAATTCGTTCACGCAGTGGGCGCCGAGCCGCTTTGCTACCGCCGCGGAAAGCTGCTTTGCATAGTCAATCCGTTGGATATGAAGCAGTCCGTGCCGATTAGTCTTCCCGACCCTAAGGCTAAGCCGATTTTTTCGGTGGGCAAGGACGCAAAGCCCTCTAAGGAAAAAATCGATATTCCGCCGCTGTCGTTTAACGTGTTTAAGATAAAATAGTTTTAATAATTTTCCGCCGATTGTATTCGAGCGAAAATAACTGTAAAATCCAAAAGAGAGGTACGGAAAAATGCCTAAAACCGTAATTATAATTATAGCGTTCGCACTTATCGTTCTGGTAGTGCTTATCGCGGTGGGCGGCATAATGTTTATAAGAGCGCTTCGTAAGCGCACGCCCGTCGTCAAGGTCTTAATGACCGCCAAAACCAAGAGCGAAGCGCAAGAGATTGACGACTCTCCCGAAGAGACCGCTACGGACGGCGCGCCCGTCGTGCCCGAACCGGAGGAGGACGATGACGACGAGGAAGCCGAAACCTTCGTTACGGAAGGGCAAGAGCGCGTTAGCTACAACCGCAGTATAACCGCCAAGCTCTGCCAGCTTCCCAACGAGGCAAAGGACTGGTACTCCGAATTAAAGAACGAGCTACTGTCCTACCAAAACGTAAAGCTTCGTCCGAGCTGGAAGCGCGAATCGTACAGGCTGGGCCGTGCGACGCTTGCAAGGATAGTTGTGCGCGGCAAAACGCTGTGCCTTATGCTTGCGGTAGAGCCGGCCGGCTACAACGGCACCAAATACACCGTAGAGGACGTATCGGGCGTTGCGAGCACTTCGGACACGCCTACAATGTACCGCATAAAGAGCGTGCGCAGGCTTCAGTATGCCAAAGAGATGATTGCAGGCATGATGAAAGAGCTTAAAGCGTACAAAGATCCTCATTACGAGCTTAAAGACTTCTTTATGCCGTACGAGGGCGACATGTCGCTTATGCAGCGCGGACTCGTAAAGCGCGTCGTATCGGGTACGGCAACGCGCACCACTTTGAGAATAGAGGAAGTGGATAGAGCCGAGCAGGAAGCCGCCGCAGAGGGCGAAACAAATGCCGACGCACAGTAATCTTTAATAAGCTCAAAATAAAACGCACTTCGATAAAATAAAACCGAAGTGCGTTTTTAAGTGTAAAAGCTTGTATTTTTGTTTTCGAAATGATATTATGATTGTAAGGTAAACAATAATTTATTGTTTGTTTACTGAATTTTAAAAAATTTATTCATTGAAATGGGTGATAAAATGATAGTTTGGAAAAGATTATTAAAAGGTTTGGGTGTTTGCGCCGTTATGCTGATGATGTTGCTAAGTTGCTTATTTTTATCAGCCTGCAGCAGCGAGGGCGAATTGGGATACACTGAATGGGGATACACTGAATGTGTATACACTTTGGTTGACGACCATTACGAAGTCACCGGGGCAACATCAAAAAATGCCGTTTCGATTAAAATTGCCGAAACTTATAAAGATTTACCGGTTACTGCAATCGGCGAAGGGGCATTTAAAGAGTGTGGCCGTTTAAAGAGAGTTACCATTCCGGATAGTGTAAAAAGTATTGGAAACGAAGCATTTAGCGATTGCCACTTTTTAAAGAGTATTACTATTCCAAATGGTGTCAGTACCGTTGCCGATAGGGCTTTTTTTAGGTGTTTTGAATTAACCGGTGTTACTCTGCCTAATAGCATCACCGGTATTGGAGAGCTCGCATTTGCCGAATGTCACGCATTAACTAAAATTAACATACCCACCGGTGTCACGAGCATTGGCGATGCCGCTTTCCTTTTATGCAATAGTTTATCTAGCATTACTCTTCCGGATAGCGTTGAAAGCATTGGAAAGGAAGCGTTCAATAATTGCAAAAGTTTAAAAAGCATTACCATTCCAAATGGCGTTACTGAAATTAGTGCATATTTGTTTTATCAATGTGATAATTTAACCGGTGTTACCCTTCCGGATAGTGTTACTACCATTGGTGAAGAGGCGTTTTCTCATTGCGAGAAATTATCAAGCATAACACTTCCGGATAGTGTCAAAACTATTGATACGCAGGCGTTCTGCGGTTGCAGAAAGTTAAGTAGTGTTAATATTCCAAACGGTGTAAAGGAAATTGGCAATTCGGCATTCGCAGATTGCGATTTGACCGACATCACCATTCCTGATAGTGTTACCGGCCTGGGCGCAGGTGTGTTCGCCGATTGCGCCAGGTTATCAAGCATAGCCCTCCCCGATAATCTTACTCGCATTGGCAGAAATTTATTGATAGGAACGGCTTATGCCGACAATGATGACAACTGGAAAGACGGTATATTATATATAGGTCAATCTAATCAATACTTACTTGATTGCAAAAGTGATAAAAGTTATAATTATGAAATTAAAGATGGCACTAAACTGATTGCTGAGGAGGCGTTTACGGGATTCGGTAAATCAACCGATATTACTATTCCGAATAGTGTCACTGTTATTGGTGAAAAAGCCTTCTATAAATGCAAAGGTTTAACAAGTGTTACTATTGGCAACGGCATTACTTACATTGGGAAACAGGCGTTTGAGTATTGCTCAGACTTAACTAAAGCAACTATTAAAAGTGGCGCTATTGGAGAATATGCGTTTAATAATTGTTATTCTTTAAAAACCCTTGACATTGCCGGTGTCACAAGTATCGGGAAAAATGCATTCGCTTTTTGCAGTGCTCTGGGTGATGATAAAGGTATTATAATACCGGACACTGTTATTACTATCGGCGATTGGGCGTTTAATAATTGTTCAAAATTAAAATCCGTTACTATTTCGGGTAGTGTAACTCATATCGGCGAAAGGGCGTTTAATAGCTGCTCAGCTTTAACAGGCGTTACTATTTTAAATGGTGTAGAGAAAATTGAAATTGGTGATTGGGCGTTTGCTTTATGCAGAGGTTTAATGTGGGTTAGAATTCCGGAGAGTGTAACGCACATCGGCTATATGGCATTCTGTGATTGCCGTAATTTAATGGATGCAGGATTCAGTAATGCGACCGGTTGGAGTTGTACACCAAAAGAAGCAATAACCGATGACGATACAATATCGATTAAAGCGGATGACTTGATAGATTATTATAGAGCAGCCAAATATTTGCGTGAAACCTATGCTGAATATTATTGGGATAGACATTAGTTAAAATGCTCGTTTGCAAAAAAGGACATAAACTAATTTTAAAACCACTAAACTCTAATGTCGGTAAATTCGTAAGATAAATTTCTTTTTTAGCGCAGAACAATTTACGGTAATCGAATATTTATTTTCGCACAGTTTATAACTGTGCGAGATAAAAACATTCCGAGGCTTACATCGGGTATAAAACGCACTTCGATAAAATAAAACCGAAGTGCGTTTTTTGCGCATATTTGTTTGTCCGCGCCGGGCCCGATAAAGATTGACAATATTTCTTTTGGGCGGTATAATTAGAGGCATAAGGAGACTGACAATATGGTTACTAAGGTTAAGGATTTTCGCTACGAGCGCGCGGACATTAAGGGCGCGGAGGCTTTTGTCGAAAAGGCGACAAAGCGCGTTAAAAAGGCAAAGACCGCCGAGGAAATCGTGGGTATCAGAAACGAGGTTAACGCGGTTATGAATACCGTGTCCACGCATTCCTCATTAAGCTATATCCGTCATTCGCTTAACGTTCGCGAAAAGTTTTACGAGGACGAGCAAAACTACTACGACGAGTTCCTTCCGCCGCTGTGGGCGAAAGTAGCTTCCTTCGATAAAGCGATAGTGTCCTCGCCGCACGCCGCCGAGCTTGAAAAGCTTTTAGGCTCTGTGCTTATGGAAAACATGCGCGCCGAGGCACGGGTTACCGACGACAAAATCGTGCCCGACCTGGTGGAAGAAAACAAGCTCGTGTCCGAGTACGACAGACTTTTGGCAGAGCTTACCTTTCCGTGGGAAGGGAAGGCGCTTACTTTAAGCGAGATAACCAAGCACACGAAGGCGGAAAACCGCGAAACGCGCAAAAAGGCGTTCACCGTAATAGGCGAAACGCTCGAGGGAATTTCCGACAAGCTCGACACGCTTTACGACAAGCTTGTTAAGGTTCGTACCGCCATGGCCAAAAAGATGGGCTTTGACGACTTTGTGGAAATGGGCGATCTCAGGATAGGACACGTGGGCTACGGCAGAAAGGAAATTGCCGTTTTCCGCGAGTCCACGCTCAAATATGCGGTGCCTGCGCTTAAAGCGTTAAAGGACAAGCTCGCCGTAAAGCTCGGCATAGATGGCGGCATGCACATTTACGACAACAACAATTACATTTCGGGCGGCAATATCGACCCCGTCGGTACGGCAGAGGATCTGTTTAAAGCGGCGCAGGCTATGTACGACGATATGGATAAGGGCTTAGGCGCGTTCTTTAAGGAGATGTGCGAAGCCGAGGCGATAGACTACGTGTCGCGCGACGGAAAAATGACGGGCGGATACGCAGAGCTGTTGTACGGATTCGGCCAGCCGTTTATATTCGCCAACTTCAACGGCACTATGGACGACGTGGGCGTACTCACTCACGAGTTCGGTCATGCGTATGCGTTTAAGCGCGCGTACGTTAACCGTATCGACCCGACCGTGCTTGTGGGCGGCATGGAAACGGCGGAAACTCATTCGATGAGTATGGAACAGCTCGCAAACAAGTACAACGACAAGTTCTACGGCGCCAATGCGAAAAAGGCCACGTACCAGCAGGTTTTCGACGCGTTTTCCTTTTTGCCGTACGGCGTTATAGTGGACGTGTTCCAAGAGATAGTTTATAAAAACCCGGACATGACGCCCGATGACCGCAAAAGCCTTTGGTTAGAGCTTGAAAGCGCGTTTCGTCCGTACCTCGACATGTCCGACGTTCCGTATATAAATAAGGGCGGAAGGTGGCAGTACCAGCGCCATATCTACGAGGTGCCGTTCTACTATATCGACTACTGTCTGTCGACCGTCATGGCGCTTCAATTCGGCGTGCTGGCGGAGACCGATTACGACGCGGCGCTTAGCAAGTATCTTAACCTCGTCGAGGCAGGCGGCACAAAATCCTTGTCCCTTCTTGCGCACGAGGCCGGGTTTGTCAGTCCGTTCGACAACGACTCGTTAAAAACGCTTTGCGAGGACGTCTCGAAGTATATCAACCGATTAGAGGAAGTATTATGAAAGAGCTTGTAAACATAACCGTACTCGACGCGGCGGCGTTTTTGCGCGCGCCTATCGTCGACACGTCGCTTTCGCTTAAAGTGGTCGGCGCAAAAAGCGAGTGCAAAGAGGTGGTAAAAAAGCTCGCTAAGCTGTACGGCGATACGGAAGTAAAGGCGGACGGGCAATCGTTACGAATTTCCGAGCTTAAACTATTCGATACGGTGGAAGTTCCGCCCCAGACCGATTTTGACAAAGAAAGATACAACGCCGCCGACGCAAGGCGCGTTATCTCTCGGCTTATGCAAAAGCCGGGCGGATGTCCGTGGGACAGCGTTCAAACGCACGAGAGCATTCGCATTAACATGGTGGAAGAAGCGTACGAGGCTGTCGACGCGATAGACAAAAAAGACATAGAGGGCATGATAGAGGAATTCGGCGACGTATTTCTTCAATCGCTTTTGCAGTCCGAAATAGCAAGGCGCGATAACGAGTTCGACTTTGACGACGTGTGCGACGGGCTTTGCAAAAAGCTTATTGGACGGCACACCTTTATTTTCGGCGGCGACAGCGCAACCTCGTCCGACGACGCGCTGACGCTGTGGGAAAAGAACAAAGCGGTGGAAAAGAAGTACGACTCGGTTAAAACGCAGTTAAGCAAGCTGCCCGAAACTTTCCCGGCGCTTTTATACGCGCAAAAGATTCACAAAAAGACCAAAAAGGCAAACGGCGTAGGCATTGCCGAGGCGGACACGTCGCGTAATGCCGAGGATATCGTCAAGGAAATAGTAAGACTCGCCGCTTCGCTTGCCGAGCTTAATAAGGACGCCGAGGTCGAGGTTAACTCGTACTTAAAGGCGCTCGTTAAAAAGCTGTAAAGACGTGGCGGTTTTCGACGGAATAACAAAGATACTCGCGCCGATGGCAGGGTATACCGACATAGCGTTCCGCACTCTTGCGATAGAGTACGGCGCGCAGCTTACCGTAACCGAAATGGTTTCGACGCGCGGACTTACCCACGACGGCGCGGCGACCAAGATACTTCTTCGCCTTTCCGAGGTCGAAAAGCCGTCGTGCGTTCAGCTTTTCGGAAGCGAGCCGGACGACTTCGCTTTTGCCGCAAAAAAAGTCGAGTGCGATATTATAGATATAAACATGGGCTGTCCCATGCCCAAGATTGTTAAAAACGGCGACGGCGCGGCGCTCATGAAAAACCCCGTTACGGCAGGCGAAATCGTTCGTGCCGTAAAGTCGGTTACCGATAGACCCGTTACTGTAAAAACGCGGCTTGGTTACGAAAACGGGAAGATTACGGCACACGAGCTTATATCACGCGTCGCGGACGCAGGCGCCTCGGCGGTTACTGTTCACGGCAGGTTTGCCGAGCAGCGCTACGAGGGGAAATGCGACCTCGACGCCGTAAAAAAACTCAAACATAACTCTTCGATACCTATAATACCGAGCGGCGACATCACTCGCGAAAATCTGGACGAGGT
This sequence comes from Clostridiales bacterium, assembly GCA_022508485.1. Lineage (GTDB taxonomy): Bacteria > Bacillota > Clostridia > Christensenellales > Pumilibacteraceae > Anaerocaecibacter. Next base: position 22,675 of record JAFLVD010000027.1, read on the forward strand.
CGTGCGCGAGTTCGGCGCGGCGATGATAGGGCGAGCGGCGCTTAGCGATATAGGCTTGTTTTCGGGAGTCGCCGTTAATCCCGTCGAGCTTTCCCTGCGGCATATAGAGCTTCTTACAAAATACTTTGACGAAAGGTATACGGTTAACGCCGCCAAAAAGTTTTTCGTTCATTATTTTAAAAGCGTGCGCGGCGGCAAGGCGCTTCGCGGCGAGGTTAACAACGCTTCGACCGTCAAGGAAGTAACGGACGCGATTGATAGGTTTAAAAATTCGTACGGCTTTTAACGTCCCGTAACGGTATTGACAGCGCAAGGCGAACGCGTTATAATATAACCGATAATCAACATTTCGGAGGAACTTATGGAACAGAATATCGTAAAAGCAAGGATAACCTTTGTCGACGGCGGAATAATCAATCTCGACCTTTTTCCCGATGTGGCGCCGATAACGGTCAATAATTTCGTTATGCTTTGCAAGTCGCATTTTTACGACGGCTTGTGCTTTCACCGCGTTATCGATCGCTTTATGATTCAGGGCGGCGGTTTTGTTTGGGACGAGCAGCACGGTCTTATCCAAAAACACGCGGAACCCATTAAGGGCGAGTTTGCCTCTAACGGCGTGCCCAATCCGATTCGGCACGAAACGGGCGTAATCTCGATGGCGCGCACCCCCGACAAAAACAGTGCGTCGTCGCAGTTTTTTATCTGCGTGGCAACGGCAAGCTATCTCGACGGGGAGTACGCCGCGTTCGGAAAATGCTCGGACGAGGAAAGCGTAAAGACCGCAATAAAATACGGCAAGGCCAAAACGGGCAGGTGGCAGCAGTTTTCGGATATCCCGTTCAACCCGATTATTATTAAGACTATCGAAATACTGTAAGCGCCACTTCGTGGCTAAGATAAGATATAAGATTGAATAGATAAAAAATAATAATTAAGGACCGCGGTGCGGTCTTTTTTAATAAGTAGAAAGTAATAGTGAATAGTGAATAAGTAGCCGCTTCGCGGCA
>JAFLVD010000028.1 GCA_022508485.1 Clostridiales bacterium
CCTCTCAGTATCTTTATGCGAATGTCAACCACTTGTTCACAATTTGTTCACATTTGTATGGTTATACATTTAAATGTTAACATATTGTTCACAATTTGTCAATAGTTTTTAGGCAATATATTTACTTTTAATAGGCTAAATTGTTTGCCGCAAAGACAGTTAAAGGTATATAGGCTTAAAAGCAAAAAGCGCACCGAAACGACGGCGCGCTTTTAATCGTGTATTATAAAGAGAGGTTGTATTTTACTTTAACATATCCGCAAGCTCGGCTATTTTTTGGCGCGACTCGGCGTTCAGCGCGGAGAATACTTTTACCGGCTCGCCCACGTAGGTTATGTTTTTGCATTTTTCAAGCCTGGGTATAATGGCGTTTGCGGCAAACGGCGACCACGTTCCGTTTTCTATAATGGCGATTTGTCTGTCGCGGTAGTTGCGCTCGGCAAGGTGGTCTACAAACTCGCGCATAACGGGGAACGCCTCGCCGTTGTACGTCGTCGTAGCGAGAACGATTTTGCCGTACGCGAATGCAAGAGCGACGCTGTCCGCCTTGTCGTGGCGAACGAGGTCGATAATTATGTTCTCCACTCCCCTCTTATCCAGCTCGGCTTTTAACAGCTCTGCCGCCGCCTTAGTGTGGCCGTAAATGGAAGTGTACGCTATCATGACCCCTTCCTTTTCGGGGATATAGCCGGCCCACTTGGTGTAAAGGTCGATTGCGTGCGGAATTGTATCGGTAAGAGTCGGACCGTGAAGCGGTCTTATAATCTTAATATCGAACGCGGAAAGCTTTTTGAGCGCGTTCGTTACCTGAACGCCGTACTTTCCGACGATACCTATATAATAGCGCCGCGCCTCGTCGTCCCACGGCTCGTCGCAGTCGAGCGCGCCGAACTTGCCGAATGCGTCGGCGGAATACAGCGCCTTTTCGGCGGATTCGTATGCAACCATAACCTCCGGCCAGTGCACGAGCGGCGCAAAAACGAAGTTGAGCACTCTTCCGCCGAGGTCGAGGCTTTCGCCGTCCTTAACGGTCAGCTTTTTCGTAGCGCTGTCCGCGCCCAGCTCGCCGAAGTACTCGCCGAGCATGACGAACGTCTTTTGGTTGCCGACAAGCGTAACCTGCGGATACGCCTTGACAAACTCGAGGATAGAGCCCGAATGGTCGGGTTCCATGTGAAGAATAACGAGGTAATCGGGCTTTTTGCCGCCGAGTGCCTTTTTGATGTTATTAAGCCATTCCGCCGCGAACCGCTCGTCGACGGCATCCATAACGGCGATCTTATCGCCTTGAACGATATACGAATTGTACGATACACCGTTGGGAACAACGTAAATTCCCTCGAAAAAATCTACCTCGTGATCGTTTACGCCTACGTAAATTGTCTCTTTTGCCATGTCTGACCCCTTGAATTTAATTTTATATACTCGCCGCCCGATCGCATAATCCGCGCCGCGGCTTACGGTTACTTTGCTTCTTCGAAAAAGTCCGCGCTCGCGCCGCAGATAGGACACTCGAAGCCCTCGGGCAGCTCGTCGCCCTCGTACTCGTAGCCGCACAGCGTGCAAACGTACTTCTTTTTGCCGGACGGCGTAACCGTCTCGACAAGCTTTTCCTCTTTAGCGAGCGTTTCGGGCGGAACGAAGGTGGGCGCGTTTTTGGGGCTTGCGCCTTTAATCACCTTGTGGTAGTAGTCGTAGGTCATCTGTTCCCTATTGCCGAACACGTCGGTTTTTACTATCTTGCCCAAAAACACGGTATGGGTAGAGGTTTCCCAGGTATCGATAACGTCGCAAACGAGGTAGCCGCACGAATCGGTAATAACAGGCATTCCGTCCTCGAGCGTATAGGCCACGTCCGCGAACTTATCCGTGTCCCTGCTCGACTTAAACCCGAACGTTCCGATAATCTTCGCGTCCGAATCGACGGCAAGCACCGACACCGCAAACCTGCCGCTCTTTTTGATGCAAGCGTTGGTATAGTTGTTGTGGTTAACGCTAACCGCAAGGGTCTGCGGTTCCGACGTAATCTGCACCGCGCAGTTGGCGACGCAGCCCTTGGGATCTCCGCCCTCGGTAGTCGTAACGACGTACATTCCGTAAGAAAGCTTGTGAGTGATTATTCCTGCCATAATTCCCTCCGAATAAATGTTTTCGATAAACTAAACAAAAGTCAGATACTTTTTATCGTTTTTATTAAGTAAAAAAACGCGCTACCGCGTTTGGTATAGGTATTTTCTGTACGACGAGCAAACAGGACTCTTTCCCTTTGCAATAAGCGTATATCCGTATGGACCGACGTTTACCATAATATAAGAATCTTTCCGATTACACATATGTTCAAACGCTCTTTCAAACGGAATGGTGCCGCCGTCGTAATTTAAATCACCCATTACGTAGAATTTAGCCTCGTGAATGTTTACATACATTCTGATAATAGTAAGAAACTCGTCTCGATTGATTTCATCGTCCCAATAGTTTACGTAATCAACCAAATAGTCAGGCATTTGAGAAATCGTTTGCTTGCGATTGACAGCGGAGTTTAAGCCCCTCAGTATTCGCTCGCGTTCCGTGGCTTTGATAAATTTATCGACGATTGTTTTTTCTAATGCCTTATCCATACTAAAATATAATATACTTAAATTTGCCGATTGTCAATGCTTTGTATAATTATTTGTATTATCTTCATTCGTCCGCACCGCCCTTTTAAAGCATAGAGTCTGTATATAATACGCAAAGATGTCATTGACATAAATAATAGATAAAATAGAGAACGAGACTTGATGCGGATTGCTTTCCGCAATCCGCCCACTTCGCGGCATAGCCGCTCGCGCGTTCGCTAAAAATATACCACAGGTATATTTTCTTAACCTCACGCCCTGAAGAGTTCAAGTCTCGCCACGCAAAAACGGGCTATTGCTTTCGCAACAGCCCGTTTGTCTTTAATACCCGAATATGTTTTAATTATTATAACATGAACAAATGAGCAGGTCAATCTTTAATAATAAAATCCAACCTTTTGCTCACCTTTTCACTATTCACTATTACTTATTACTTTCCAAAAATCGTGGCAGTGAATAGTGAAGAGTTAAAAGTGAATAGTGAAGAAGTAAAAATCGACAATGCTTATACGCATTGACGATTTTTGGTGCGGAGGACGAGACTTGAACTCGTACGGTTGCCCACAGGCTCCTGAGACCTGCGCGTCTGCCAATTTCGCCACCCCCGCAAACACGATAAATTATACAGTATCGATATTTTATTGTCAAGCGGAATATGCCTTGTTTTTATTATCTCAAAATGGGTGGTCGGATTATTCTATTCGGTTTTACTATATATAAAATAAAGTTATATACGGCTATACGGTCCTTTTTCGAGTTGACAATTACGCCGGAACATGGTATACTAAACTAACGCATTATCGGCGTTTTTACGGTGAAATACTTATGTACAGAATTGGCTTAGACATCGGTTCGACGACTATAAAAACAGCGGTGCTCGACGAGAACGACAAAATCGTTCATTCGAGCTATCAGCGCCACAATTCGGACGTGCGCGCTACGCTTTACTCCGTCCTTACCGAGCTTCTTAAATCTTACGATAACTTTACCATAACGGTTACAGGCTCGGGCGGCATTTCTGTGTCCGAGTGGCTCGGTATACCGTTTGTTCAAGAGGTAATCGCCGGCGTCGAGGCGATAAAGCGCCTCATTCCCGAAACCGACGTAGCAATAGAACTCGGCGGCGAGGACGCAAAGATTACATACCTTTCGGACGGCATCGATCAGCGAATGAACGGAACCTGCGCCGGCGGCACGGGCGCGTTTATCGACCAGATGTCGGTGCTTTTAAACACCGACGCGAGCGGACTTAACGAGCTTGCCAAGAACGCTACCATCATCTACCCTATCGCATCGCGCTGCGGCGTTTTCGCCAAGTCGGACATTCAGCCGCTTATAAACGACGGCGCGAAAAAGTCGGACATTGCGGCGTCCGTTTTCCAGTCCGTAGTCAATCAGACGATTTCGGGTCTGGCGTGCGGAAAGCCGATACGCGGTAACGTAGCTTTTCTCGGCGGACCGCTTCACTTTTTGAGCGAGCTTGGAAAAAGGTTTACGGTAACGCTTCAACCCAAAAAGGCGATATTCCCCGAAAACTCGCAGGTCTTTAACGCGATCGGCGCGGCGTACCGTTCCGAAAAGGCGTTCACCTCAAAGGAACTGCTCGAAAAGCTGGAAGCCGTTAAAAACATTCAGTCGAGCGAGGTTACGCGCCTCGATCCGCTGTTTAAATCCGAAAAAGAGCTTACCGACTTCCGCCTTCGCCACAGCAAGGTGGGAATTCCGTTTGCCGACATAAAAAAGCATAAGGGCGCGGCGTTCCTCGGTATCGACGCCGGCTCGACGACGACAAAGGTCGCGCTTATCGACGGCGACGGCGGAATGCTGTACTCGTGGTACGGCTCTAACTCCGGCGACCCACTAAGCTCTGTCATCGACATAATAAAAAATATCTACGATCTTCTTCCGCCCGACGCGTATATCGGCTACGGCACGATAACGGGCTACGGCGAGAGCTTAATTAAAACGGCGCTCAACCTCGATAACGGTGAGATTGAGACAATGGCGCACCTCACCGCGTCCAATACCATTCTGCCCGGCGTCGAGTTCCTGCTTGACATCGGCGGTCAGGACATGAAGTGCCTCCGAATTAAAAACGGCATAATAACCGACATACTTTTAAACGAGGCGTGCTCGTCGGGCTGCGGAAGCTTTATAGAAACGTTCGCGCGCGCAATCGGCATGAACGCCGAAAACTTCGCAAAGGTGGGGCTTGAAAGCAGATCCCCCGTCGACCTCGGCTCGCGCTGTACCGTGTTTATGAACTCGCGCGTCAAGCAGGCACAAAAGGAAGGCGCGACCGTCTCGGATATTTCCGCCGGTCTTGCGTATTCCGTCGTCAAAAACGCCTTGTTCAAGGTAATAAAGCTGCGCGACGCAAAGGAAATGGGCGATAAAATTATCGTTCAGGGCGGCACGTTCCTCAACGAATCGGTACTGCGCGCGTTTGAGATAGTATCCGGCCGCGAGGTCATTCGTCCCAACGAAGCCGGGCTTATGGGCGCGTACGGCGCGGCGCTTATAAGCCGCAACAACTACAAGGGCGGCAAAAGCACGATTAAGAGTAAGCAAGAGCTTGAAATTTTCAAGGTTGTCAAATCGTCGCGCCGCTGCGAAAAGTGCGGCAACCACTGCCTTCTTACCATATCCGAATTCGACGACGGCAGGACGTTTATATCCAACAACCGTTGCGAGCGCGGCGGCAACGCGCCCGAGAAAAAGTCGGAAAAACTGCCCAACATGTTCGACGAAAAGTACAAGCGGCTTTTCGCCTACTACCGTCCGCTTCCCGAGGACAAAGCGCCCAGAGGCGTAGTCGGCATTCCGCGCGTACTCAATCTCTACGAAAATTATCCGTTCTGGTTCACGTTCTTCACCGAGCTTGGCTATTCGGTTAAGCTGTCGCCTCGCTCGTCGCGCGATATTTACAGTAAGGGAATAGAAACCATGCCGTCCGAATCGGTGTGCTACCCTGCCAAAATATCGCACGGACATATCCAGTCGCTTATCGACAGCGGCGTAAAATTCATCTTCTATCCGTGCTTACCGTACGAACGCATAGAAGACCCCAACGCAAACAACCACTACAACTGCCCCGTCGTCGGCTCATACCCCGAGGTCATAAGGCAGAACATGCGCGAGCAGTTTATCAATAACGGCGTAACATTTTGTGCGCCATTCCTGCCGTACAACAAGCGCGACAGACTGGCAAAGCGGCTCGCTCGGGAATTTCCCGATATCCCGTCCGGCAAGATAAAGGCGGCGGTCAAAAAGGCGTACGCCGAGCAGGACGAGTTTTCGGCATGGTCAAGGCGGCGCGGCGAAGAGATTATCGCCGAGCTTGACAAAAACGGCGGACACGGCATAGTCCTTGCAGGACGGCCGTATCACCTCGACCCCGAGATTAACCACGGCGTGCCGCAAATGATTAACGACTACGGATTTGCGGTGCTCACCGAGGACAGCGTTGCACACATAAACCGCGTGGCGCGCCCTCTGCGCGTATTCGACCAGTGGACGTACCATTCGCGGCTGTACAGTGCGGCAAGCTTTGTGAGGACACGCAACAACGTAGACCTTGTTCAGTTAAACTCGTTCGGCTGCGGACTGGACGCGGTAACAACCGACCAGGTTCAAGAGCTTCTCGAAGCGGCGAACAAGGTATACACACTTCTTAAAATCGACGAGATAAACAACCTCGGCGCGGCGAGGATAAGAATTCGCTCGCTTATGGCTGTTATCAACGACCGTCAGGTTAAAAATCTTAAAGCGTCCGACCCCGGCGAGCCGGAAGAGCGCGTACTATTCACCAAACAAATGCGCGAGGATTATACCATTCTTTCGCCGCAGATTTCGCCCTACCACCTCGACCTTATTATGAGCGCGCTCAATAAATACGGGTACAAGGTGCAAGTGCTTCAAGACAGCAAGGAAGCGGTCGCAACCGGCCTTAAATACGTAAACAACGACGCGTGCTACCCCACTATTATAATAGTCGGAACGATTATGCACGCGCTACTGTCCGGCAAGTACGACCTTAACCGCACCGCCGTAATAATGACGCAAACCGGCGGAGGGTGCCGCGCGACCAACTACATACCGCTTATCCGCCGTGCGTTAAAGAGCGCCGGAATGGAACATATCCCCGTCATCTCGCTGTCGTTTACCGGCATCGAAAAGAACCCGGGCTTTAAGATGAGCTTGCCTATTCTAAAAACGCTCATCGACGCGGTGGCTTACGGCGACCTTCTTATGCGCTGCGTGTACAAAACTCGGCCGTACGAGGTAAATAAGGGCGAAACGGACGCCATATACAATAAGTGGAACGACCTGCTTCTTAACGAATTCAAAACGGGCGACGTCCCCACTAAAAAATACGCCCAAACGATAGTAAACGAGTTTCTCGCAATAAAGACGAACGACGAAAAACGTCCTAAAATAGGTATCGTCGGCGAAATTCTCGTCAAGTTCCACCCTCTTGCCAACAACCACGTCGTCGAGCTTGTCGAACGCGAGGGCGGCGAAGCGGTCGTGCCCGACTTCCTCGACTTCTTCCTTTACTTCTTCTATAACTCGACCGTCAAATACAACCTTCTCGAAGGCAGCTGGGGCGGCAAGTTTGCTACCGACCTCGGTATCTGGCTGATAGAAAAAATGCGCGCGCCGATAATTAAGGTCCTTAAAGGCACAAAGTTCGGAATTCCGAGCGACATACACCACCTTGCCGACCGCGCAAGCCAGGTCGTAGGCTTAGGCACCACCACCGGCGAGGGCTGGTTCCTTACCGCGGAAATGCTTGAGCTTATAGACGAGGGCGCGCCAAATATAATTTGCATGCAGCCGTTTGCGTGCCTACCCAACCATGTAACCGGCAAGGGCGTTATGAAAGAGCTGAAGCGGCTCTATCCCCAATCGAATATCGTGGCGGTGGACTACGACCCCGGCGCGAGCGAGGTCAACCAGATAAACCGCATAAAGCTTATGATGTCGGTCGCGCTTGAAAACATGAAAAAATCGGGCGGCGAAGGCAAGGTTTCCAAAATAGTCGGCACCAACGAAGTGGTGTTTAACGACGCGCCGACGGCGCAGTCTCAAGAGGACGCGGAAGCCGCCGCAACCGACGACGAAACCGTGTAACGGTTTTTACGCCGGTCGTTTATACCGCAATTATCAAAAACCCGAAAACCCACCAACCAAAAAACTCTGAAATAACGGAGGTATTATTATGATGAACACGATAGCGCTTGTCGGCGCTCAATGGGGCGACGAAGGCAAAGGCAAGGTTATAGACATTCTTGCCGAAACGGCGGACTACGTCGTACGCGCAACGGGCGGCAGCAATGCCGGACATACCGTTGTAAGCGGAAACAAAACGTACAAGCTTCATCTTATTCCGAGCGGAATACTCTACCCTCATACCAAAAACATAATAGGCAACGGCGTCGTCGTCGACCCCAAAGTTTTGCTCGAGGAAATGGACACGCTCGCGGCGCAGGGCGTATCGCTTAAAAACCTCGTTATCGATCTCCGCGCGCACGTCGTAATGCCCTACCACAAAGAGCTGGACGAGCTTGCCGAAAAGGCAAAGGGCGATAACGCAATCGGAACGACCAAGCGCGGTATCGGTCCGTGCTACGCCGATAAAAGCGACAGAATAGGTATCCGCATGATCGACTTTATCCAGCCCGAGATTTTCGCGCAAAAGCTTAAAGAAGTGCTCAATCTTAAAAATGCGATTATTACCAAAGTTTACGGCGGCAAAGCGCTCGACTTTAACGAGATTTATAACGAGTACGTCGAATACTCTAAACGCCTTGCGCCGCTTACCACCGACACCGGCGCAGAGCTTTACTCCGCTATAAAGAGCGGAAAACGCGTAGTGTTCGAGGGCGCGCAAGGCACCCTCCTCGACCTCGACAGCGGAACGTATCCGTTTGTAACAAGCTCTCACCCCATTACCGGCGGATTTTGCGCAGGCGCCGGCGTAGGCCCCACCGCGATTAAAGAATGTCTCGGCATAGCAAAGTCGTACACGACAAGAGTGGGCGCAGGTCCGTTCCCTACCGAGCTTGACGACGAGGTGGGAAAGCACCTATTAAACGTAGGACACGAGTTCGGAACGACTACGGGCAGAGCGCGGCGCTGCGGCTGGCTCGACGCGGTAATCCTCCGCCTTGCGGTGCGCATAAACGGACTTACCTCGCTTGCGATAAACAAGCTCGACACGCTGTCCGGCATTAAGAAATTAAAGATAGCCACGCACTATATGCTTAACGGCAAAAAGCTTAACGACTTCCCTGCCGACATAAGCATACTGAAAGACTGCACGCCGGTATACAAAGAATACGACGGCTGGGACGAGGATTTATCCGCCTGCAAGAGCTTTAACGAGCTTCCCGTAAACGCTCAAAAGTATATCGAAGCGATAGAAAAGCTGACGGAATGTCCCGTATCCATGATAGGCGTGGGCGCAGACAGACATCAGATGATAAAAAAGTAATTTAATTTTACCGTCAACCGCACCGAACAGCGAGGAATTATAATTCCCCGCTGTTTTCTTTTGCGATTATTCAAAATCGATAATAATTTTATTTCGTTCGCCGTTATCTCGATTAAGGTATACAAATACAAAGAGTTTTAATTAAGCGCAATGCCTTTTCGTATTGCTTTTCCGATTTCAATGTGATACAATGTACACAATAAACTGTAATGAGAGAAGAAACATGCCGATTTACAGACTAATAATATATGCGGTTGCAGTGCCTGTTTTATCTTTAATGATTTTTAGGTTTTTTCTTTCACAAGCAAACTATTATTTGAACGCAACGAAAAATCGACCCGGTAAACACACTAAATTCTACACGATAGGCAGAGGTCGATATTTTCTCGTTTCTTTTTTACTTGAAGACAGTCTAGTTGCTAAAAGCGTTATCGTTTTATCTATAACATCTTTTGTTAGTTTTTTATTATCTTGTGTCGGTGCAATTATCGCTTATTTTAGCTTAATAGAATATATAGCGTTCATTTTCTTTGCTTTATCCGTTATCAATTTATTTGCCATACTTTGTATCGTTAATTATAACGACAATACAATCTGGACTGCGTTAGGAACGCGCAGGAATAAAAAATAAAATTCGATTTATAGGATTGATATGAATATTACGGTAATAAACGGAACGGAAAAACGCGGCGTTACCTATCAACTAAAAGAAACGTTTTTGGAAAGGTTTAAGTCTTCGGCAGAGATAACGGAGTTTTATTTGCCGAAGGACAGCCCTGCCTTTTGCGTTGGTTGCACAAGCTGTTTTACAAAAGGCGAAGACAGCTGCAAGGACTTTACATACATAAGCGCAATCGAAAAATCACTTATCAAGGCCGATTTAATCGTCATGACCTCGCCTGCCTACGTTATGCACGCGACGGGCGCAATGAAAGCTTTATTAGACCACCTTGCTTACCGCTGGATGCCGCACAGACCGGCGCCCGAAATGTTCGGTAAGCGTGCCGTGATTATCACTCAATGTATAGGCGCAGGCGCTAAGTCGGCGGCAAAAGATATTAAACACAGTCTGTCATGGTGGGGAATTTCCGAAATCTGCGTATTTGCCGCCGCGTTGATGGACGATATTGTATGGGACAACCTTTCCGAAAAGAAGCGCAAAAGCTTAACGGAAAGAGTAACCAAGCTATCCTGTAAATTCGCCAAAATCAATTACATAAAGTCCGCTCGCACAAAGCTTATTACCAAAATAAAATTTAACCTTTGTCGCCTTATCCAAAAACGAGTACGAAAAAGCGGTAATTCAGGGTTTGACAACGAGTATTGGTTAGGTAACGGCTGGCTCGGAAAAAATCGCCCCTGGAAAAAATAATATTATATATTTTTATAATACAAAAACGCGGCAAAATCCGCGTTTTTGTTTGATTATATCGTTTAGATTAAAACTGCTCTACCCTTTAAAGTTAAATTACTTTTCGGCGTAGGCGGCGACGGCTTTAATAAACTCGGCGAACAACGGGTGCGTCGACAACAGTCTCGAACGGTATTCAGGGTTATATATCGTGCCGATGTAAAATCTATTTGTAGGGATCTCGAACGCTTCGGGCACGCCGGTCGGAGAATGAACGGCATATACAAGTCCGTTCTTTAAAAACATTTGTTCGTACTTGACGTTAAAGTCGAAGCGGTGGCGGTGGCGCTCGCGCGTGGTAACGTCGCCGTAAATCTTGTTAAGGTACGTGCCTGCGGTTATCATCGAAGGGAACGCGCCTTTTTTGAGCATTCTCGGCTCAACGAAACATACGACCGGATAAGGGTTGTCGGCGTCGAATTCCTGCGACGAAGCGCCCGTCATGTTGCAAACGTTACGCGCAAACTCGACGACGCCTGCCTGCGCGCCGAGACCTATCATAAGACAGGGAACGTCGTTTTCCCTTGCATACTTGGCGGCGGCAATCTTGCCCTCGAAGCCGCGCTCGCCGAAGCCGGGCGCAATTATAATTCCGTCGTACTTTTTGAGTATCTCGGGCTTTTTCTCGACGTCCGCGCTCGAAACCATAATAAGCTCGACCGCTTTATTTTTTAACAGGCCGGCCGTCATAAGCGCGTCGTTAATCGACTGGTACGCCGTGGGTTTTTCCACATACTTACCGACGAGCGCAACGGACAGCTTGTTCTTTGCGGTTTTGGCTTTTTCGGCGCGGTTACACATATCGGTCCACGCCTCGATGTTCGGCTCGCGCTCTTCCATTTTAAGCTTTCTGAGCGCAATGCCCGAAAAGTCCTGCTCGTGAAGGCGAAGCGGAACAATGTAAAGATTGTCGGTGGTAATGCTCTCGATAATGCAGTTCCTGTCGACGTTGCAGAACATCGACAGCTTCTTTTTGGCGCTGTCGTCGAGCGGAAGGTCGGAACGGCAGACGATTATATCGGGCTGAATGCCGATGTTTTGAAGCTCTTTTACCGAGTTTTGCGACGGCTTGGTTTTGTGCTCGCCGCTCATCTCGATAATAGGCACGTACGTTACATGTATGTAAAGCGCATTGCCCTTGCCCAGCTCGCCGCGGCACTGACGAATAGCTTCGAGGTACGGGTGGTTTTCGATATCGCCGACCACGCCGCCTATCTCACAAACAACGACGTCCGTTTCGGGACGGTTCAGCTTGTAAAGCGCCGACTTAATCTCGTCGGTAATGTGCGGTACGACCTGAACGGATTCGCCGTCGTATGCGCCCTCGCGTTCTTTTCCGATAACCGACGAGTAAATCTTGCCGCTCGTAATGTTGCTGTTTTCGGTAAGGTCGCGGTCGAGAAAGCGCTCGTAGTGGCCGAGAACAAGGTCGCCCTCGCCGCCGTCGTCGGTTACAAACACCTCGCCGTGCTGGTACGGGCTTAAATACAGCGAGTCGACGTTAAAATACGGGTCGAACTTAACCATGTCGACAACGTATCCGCGCGATTTAATAAGCATCGCGAGGCTTGCCGCCGTTATTCCCTTTCCAAGTCCCGACACGACTCCGCCGGTAACAAATATATACTTTGCCATAAGTCGTTGTAGCCTAAACGCTACATCCTCCTTCGTTTCATTATTCTTAATTGTCGTAACTGTCTTTTATCGGTTTCTCATACCAATATTAAGCTATTTGTATATTAGATACCGACCATATACATTACAGCACAATCACAGATTGTTTATTTGATTTCGTTAACTGCGTTTATACTATACAGTTCTATCAGTATCAACCATATACATTATAGCACAATCACACAATTTAATCAATAGTCGGCTTCATAGAAAATCCGATTTCTTTTAACTTTTTTGCATTGTACTCGACGACGTTCAAAAGGTTGTCGAATATCTTTTTTGCAACCGCCTTGTCCGTTATCGAACGCGAGGCGCCGCCGTCGGTGTTGTCGGAATGAGCAAAAAAGTTTCTGCGCGAAAAGTATTCGGTGTACAGCGCGACCATGACTTCCGCATACACGACGCTGCCTATCCTTTTTTGGTACGCGGTTTTCAAAATGTAGTTGCCGTTTTCGTCCTTATCGAACGCCTGACCTATCATTTTAACCTTTATGCCCTCGGCGCGTTGAAGGTCGAATACGAACCGCTCTAAGCCGCGGTACGGCGGAACTAACAGCACCGAATAGTCTGAAACCCTAAGCTTTGCCTGGCTGAAATCGAGTATGCCGTACGAAAAATCTATCTTCGACTGCTCGGATAAAAACGCTGTCGCCGTGGGCAGCTTGCTAAGCAGGCGCTTTTCCACCTCGCTCACCTTGCCGCTCGTGCCGGAGTTGTTCAGGGCGTAACCCTCGAGCGCGGACGAGTAATCGCTGTCTTGGCTGATCTGCGACTGAATCTCGCCGAAAAGGTCGGACCGCTTACCCTGAATGGAAAGGGTGTGCTTGCCCGTTGCATACCTAAGGTATACCTTTTGCCCCTGTCCGTCCGTTATCGAGTAGTTTTTCACTTCTTGCGGCGTGCCCGAAAACTCGGCGCCGTCCGAAGTTACCTTATACTTGCCTAACGACTTTACGCGCTTTATAACCGCGTTTAACGCCTCGGGCGGATAATTTTTAATCGAATACGCGCCGCCCTCGCTCGCAATCGCGCTTTCCTTGACATTCGTTTCGGACTCGCTCTTTACTTTGGGCGGTCTGCCTCGACGCGGCTTTTGCGGTTCGTCTAAAGACTGCGAGCCTGCAATATCGGCAAAAACACCGGTGCCGGTATGCGGTTTATGCGAAGCGGTGGGCTTAACGTCGTGCTCGTCGCCGCCGAACGAAATAGTCGTCTGCTTCGCTCTTCCCGTGCCTCTTACGCTTTTGGCTTTTATAACGGTGCCGACGCTTCTGTCCGTCGGTTTTTCGGGCGGCTTTACCGTATCGTCCGCTTTTGGAACGTAAGGCTTTTCGATAAATCCCGTGCCGTAGGAATACGTGCGTTTATACGTTACCGGCGGAGGAGTAGGCTCTTCCTGCGTATCGACCGGCCTCGGCTCTTTCCTTTTAGCACGGTCGGGCGGATAAATCTCGTCGGTTGGAAGCTCGATACCGTTTTTGGTTATCATAACGGCTGACTTCTTTTTAGCACGGTCGGGCGGATAAATCTCGTCGGTTGGAACCTCGTTGCCGTTTTTGGTTATCATAACGGCTGACTTCTTTTTAGCACGATCGGGCGGACATATTTCGTCCGTCGAAACAAACGCGCCCTTTTTGGTAACAATCATTCCCGACCCGTTTTTAAGTAAGTCGTTCGGCATATCCGAGGCCGATTCCGCGCCGTGCGGCCTTACACCCACTTTAGATTGTGCCTGCGTTCTTTCCGCTTGCTGCGGATTAAAGTACACGCGAGATCGCACAACGCTCTTCTTTTCGCCCGTCGGCTTGTCCGCCGCGCCGTCTTGTCTATTGTCAGGCGTAGCGTCCTGCTTCTGCGCACCCACGGGCGACGGAAGCTCTGACTTTTTAACCAGCTTGCCGCTCGGCGAAAAAGCGTCGAGTAATTCGTCCGCATAGCTCGCCGGTGCACTTATGGAAAGCACCTTTCCGCGGTTGTCAAAGACAAGCGTAACGTGCTCGCCGTCGCGCGTATACATATAGCGGTCGTAAAACGAAGCGCCGTCCGCCAAAACCGTGCCGCGCGGAACGTACTTCGCCTTGTCGATACCGTCGATAAACCTTTTAGCCTCGTCGGGCGTGCAAGGTGAAATGTTATATCTTACATTCCCCATAAAATCTCCGAAAATTCAAATATCGTCTTCCGTCGATGTTTTTCATTTTGTCAAAGCATAACGCCAAAATAATCGCAATCGCCGTGCGGTGTTATATTAGTTAAAAACGTAAATATAACGCCGCCTATGTTGCGTTTTATAATGTGCTTATCTTTAGTGTCGGAACAACTTAATGTTGTGTTCGCTTGTGCATATCAAAGCCGAATTTTATCCGAAACTTTTTCATGCTTTCTATTAAACAAATTGTTACAACCGCTGTGTTCATTTGCTTAATAGAAGTACATTTTGTACGCGCTCAATTTAATTGATCGGTCGAATACATAACAATATATTCGACCGTCGCGTAAAAAATTATAAGCGGCAATGATGCCGCTTATAAATTATATCAGTTCTTCTTTTCTTTTACTTTGCGGAACCTTACCACGTAGATAATTACGCCGGCGAGGAGGACAACCGCAACGATGATGAGGACTGTGGAAAGAGTCGTTATCGTCGTGGGAGTGCCCGAACCCGAGCTGACAACCGTTACGGTGTAACGCTGAGTGGTCTCGTTGCCGTAAGCGTCTCTGGCGGTGTAAACTATCTCGTACTGGCCTGCCATCGAGAAGGTGATGTCGGTACCGTTGTTGGCGTAATCCTTATAGGTGGAGTACGAGCCGTTAACGGTCGCCGAGGAAACTTCGTTCTTGGACGGGTCGATGAGCTTTTTGGTAATGACGAGACCCTTCTCGTCTTCGCCCTCTTCGACCTTCATCTTGCCGAACGTGAACTTGTCGCCTACAACGAACCTGCCGCTGGATCCGCCGGTTACCGTAAACTCGGGGCCTGCAACGTCGCCGACGTTAATGGAATACGTGGCGGATACGGGCGAAGCCGATTTATATGTTGCGGTGTAAACTACGGTGTAAACGCCGTTTAACTTGCCCTCGAAGGTGTAGGTGTTGTCGTCGCCCTTTGTGGGTTTAACGGTCGAGCCTTTAGGATCGGTGATGTCAACCTTGACTTCCGCCATTCCGTTCTCGGTATATGCGATTACGGAAGGAAGCTTAATAAGGTTGTTCTTTTCCGCCGAGTAAAGCTCTGCGTACGTAGGCATATAACCCTGAACCTCGATAACAGGTGCGGAGGTGTCGGTTACGGAGAAGCTGTATCTGCCGTCGTTGCCGCCGTAGGAATTAAAGTCGTTCTCGTAGTCGTAGCTTGCAAAGTTCGCGTCGCCGGTGTACTCGATATAGCCGTCTCTTACGGAATACGAGCCTTGGGTCTTAGCGGTGAACTCGCTGCCCATAAGCGCAAACGCGCCGCCCGAGATTCTGCGGATTACGAAGTAGGTCTTGCCTGCTTCGCCGATTCCGGTCATCTTCTCGTTGTGAAGGGTGTACGTTACGTTTACGTTACCGCTCGTGCCTATGACAGCAGCCGAAGTGTCGGCGCCGCCGGTCGTCGATTTGGTAACGTCGAACTTGTAGCCGGTCGCGGTGGACTTGCCGTTAACGTCGAACGCGGTAATAACCATGGTGTGCTCGCCTGCGACGGACGGCTTAAAGGTGATGTTCTTTACAAAGATCTTGCCGTTGCCGTCCAAATAGGTGGCAAACGTTTCGAGCGTTACGTTAAGCGCATTTCCGTTGGGGTCGAGGACCGCAATCTCGAAGCCGACGTACGGACGTAAATCGTCCTCGGTTTCGCCGTTATTGAGTGCGATGTCGAAGCCGCCTACGTTTAACGGCTTGCCTGCTTCAATCTCGTCGCTGCCAAAGTTGACGGTTGTGGTATTGAGGGTGAAGCTATGCTCGGAGTTGGGCGAAAGGATAAAGATTTTGGATTCGACCTTAGTGTAGTCGTCCTCGCCGTCCTCGGTGTTAATCTTAACGTTGCCTACCTTGTCGGTAACTTTTACATAAAAGTAAATGGTGTCGCCGAGCATAAGGCTCTTTTCGTACGAGCCTTCGGCGTCTTCCTTGCCCTTGTTGATTACAAGGCGAAGCTCGTTATCGTTAACGGTCTCAATCTCCGCAACTTCGCCGCCCTTAACGGTGATATAGTCGTCGCTATCCTCGTAATTGGAATAGATTCTGTAATCGACCTGGGGACGGGAATCCTTTGCGTCGGCTACAACCGGCGAAGGAATGGTAAGCGTCTTGTCCGTTGCGGAAATGTGCGAAGGAACGGTAACTTCCGCCGCGGAAGGTGCGGCCGCGTCTACGAACTCGTCCTCGAGCTTAATGGTAAAGGTCTTGGAAGAAGTGTTCTGCGCCTTATCGCGTGCACGGAAGTACACGGTGTAGGTGCCGGGGAGGTCGGTTACCTCGCCCTTGGCGTCCGTCTTGTTATACTTGGTAAAGTCGAAGGTGAAAGGATTGTTCTTATTGAAAATCTCTTTCTTGTAGGCGGAGTTTTCGTCGCCTTCTTTTTCGCCGTAGGTGGAGTTGCCCTGGAACTTGCAGGAGTCGGAATCGTCGTCCGCAAGAATGTTATCGAAGGAAAGAATGGTACGAGAGTTGTCCGCGTCGGTTATACGGAAGTACAGCGAGATAAGATCGGAGTCGTCCTCGTCAACCGCTTCGGCATGGTCCTTGTTATCGACAACGTCGGGAACGGTAAACGTAATCTTTCCGCCGAGCGCTTCGACTACGGTTTCCTCGTCCTCTTCCTCACCGCCGAGCTTTTTGACGGTAAGACCCCAGGTTTCGGGAATGTTGTAGTCGTAGGTTTCAACAAACACAGGCGCTACAAGGTCCTTGCAGGTCATGTGATAGATACGCGGCGACGAGGTTTTTCCTGCGTCGTTGGTCGCGGTGTAGGTTACGGTGTAATCGCCGGTTTTTACGGGATAGAAGGTCATCGACTTGTCGTTATCGAATTTGACGACGGTGTCTTCTTCCTCGTAGGCATAGCCGTTGCGGTCGGTTTTAACGTATTTAACCTCGGTGCCGTCCTCGTACTTAACGGAAATGTCAATCTTGACGTTCTCGTCGTAGCTGTCGGAAGCAGTCGCTTTGGGAAGCGTTACGGGGCGGTTAATGGAAATATCGCTCGTTACGCCAGAAATGCTGAGCGTAGGTGCCGAGGAAGATTCCGTAAGAGTCGCCTGCGAGTTAACGGTAAACACTTTGTTAAAGTATTTAAGTCCGTCCGTGCCGCCGACCTGAGCGGAATAAGTGATATAAATTTTGCCGTTCTTGTATGCTTCGAACTCGGAGCCGGGAGTATACACCTTTTCGGGGTTGTCGGAATCGTAAATGCTGATCTTTACGTCTTCCTCAGGCTTGTAGCTGCGAAGCATTCCGTTTTCGTCGTAGTAGACAACGTCGGCGTCGGGAAGAGTAAACTTGTCGCCCTTCTTAATATAGGTAGGAATATCCGCGCCGTCGTAATCGACCTTGAGGAAGAAGTCCTCGTTGAGCGTTACCTTTACGTAAAAGCTCTTTTCGATCGCCGCATTCGCCTTAGCGGTGTAGGTAATCTTATAGTTGCCTACCTGGAGAGCCTTAACTTTGCCGGAAGTATGCTCTACCTTCTCGCCGTTGGGCGCAGTAACCGTAACTTCCGCGTCGGTGCCGTCGCCGGGTTCCGGAACGGTAAACGAATCGCCGTAGTCGCATTCCTTTTGGACGGTGATGCCCGACAAAAGGCTTGCGGAAACAACGCCGGGATCGCCTGCGGCATGGGCTACAAAGGGTACCCTGTAGCCGAAGCAGGAAAAGACGAGTGCGATACCGATGAGTGCGAGAAGCACTGTCAGTCCGAATTTCTTCAATTTAGCTGTCGTTTTCATTTAATCGACTTTCTCCTATTAGAAAGTATAAGTATACATATATTGAAACATATACTATAAGATTATACTCTTACACAAAGCGTTTGTCAAACGTTTTGCGGCATTTGTGAATAAATAGTTTAATCGCAATGCACTCTTTTTTTATTATGAGGAAATTGCGGCGTTCTTATGTATCGATTGCGAGCGAGTCGGCGCCGGTTTTATGTGGTTATTCTTTCGCTACGCGTACGATAAAACCGAAAGGGCTTACCTTATACCGCAGTCCGAAGCCGTCGTAACCGATCTTCAAGCCCTTCCCTACGCTTTTATATGGCCGACGATTTACTTTTTGTTAAGCTTAAATATCAGATTAAGTCCGCGGAGTGTGAGCGTTCTGTCTACCACGTCGATTACGTCGACGCATTTATTTACTATATCGGATATGCCGCCCGTCGCTATAACCTTAGCGTCCTCTATACCGGCTTCCTTTTTCAGTCTTTTTACCATCGACTCTATCATGCCGGAATAGCCGTAGATTATTCCCGACTGCATGTTGGTAATCGTCGTTCTGCCTATCGCTTTTGTCGGCGGCGTCAGCTCTACCTTGGGAAGTCGCGCCGCCGCAGCCGAAAGCGATTCCGCCGCCGACTTCAGCCCGAACGAGATTGCGCCGCCCAAAAGCTCGCCGCCGCAGCCTATTACGTTAAAGGTAGTAGCGGTGCCGCAGTCGATAACGATACTCGGCGCGCCGTACAGCTTGTATGCGGCGAGGCAGTTTACCACGCGGTCTGCGCCGATCTCTTTGGGATTGTCGTATTTTATATTCAGCCCGGTTTTAAGTCCGGCGCCGACAATCATCGGCTTGAAACCGAAATACACCTCTATCATGTGCTCGAAGGTGTAGTTAAGATTGGGATTAACCGAGCTTATCACCGCGCCCTCGATATCTCGCAGAGATATGTCTTTAAGCGACAGCAGCTCTTTTATGAGCAGCCAGTACTCGTCGCCCGTTTTGTTTGTGGAAGCCATGCGGAGCGTATCTATAAGATCGTCGCCGCGAAAAACGCCCATTTTGATATTGGTGTTGCCTATGTCGAAAACTATGACCATTTTATCCTCACGGCTATTTATTGTCGGCGCCGTATATCGCGCCGTCGACCTTTTCTGTCGCCCCTTGCGCTACGTCGTCGCTTTCGGTAACCGATTTATCCTTTTTTATATTGCCGCGTTTTTTTCCGCGCAAAACCACTTTGTCGAGAGTGAGCGAAACGGGAGGAGTAAGCACAGCCATGCACGCAAACTCTATCGCACCGTTAATAAGCATAACGGGAACGTACGTCATCGTCGTATACTCACCGAACGACAGCGACGGAAGTATGAGCACAAGCATACCCACGACAAGCGCCGTATTAAGAAGACTTCCAACCGCGGCCGCAACAGAGCACGACGCCACGCGCCCCACCCTCGAGCTTGGTTTACCTATTCTTTCTATAAGCTTGTATACCGCAAACGCGCCGACGCCGGCGAGTATGCGCGGAATTATCGCAATGTACGGCGCGTCGATAAACGCAAACGATACAATGGACGACGGCATTAAGTAGCTGTATGCAAGCGATACGCAGCCGAACGCCAGCCCCACAAACGCAACCATGCCGATTGAAAGCGTCGTCGCCGCAACCATAACCGGCAAAAAGAACACGAACGGAATAAATCCCGTAACCGCGCAAAGCGCGGTAAGCGTTGCCGCAAGCGTAATCGAACGCGTGTTTATTTTCATGACTCTCTCCTTCTGTTGGACTTTTCGGGGAAATAGCCCACAGCCGTTTTTGCTATGTACTTTTCGCTGAGATCCGATTTTACGGTATCTCGCTTAGTTAGAGTACAAACCGCTTTTCGGTCCGAACGCTCTAACATATTTATTATACCACCGAAACAAAAAGTATGCAAGCAAATGCGGCATTGTATCGACCGTAACGAACAAAAGATTAAACGCAAAAAATGATAGGAAATTCTATCACACATCTCGAAAAAAGCCATACACTGAAAGTAGATAGGCGCTTATCCACACGAAAGAAAAACAAAGCATACCGCCGACTACCTCACGTGCGCGCCGCGGGCGTACGCGAGGCGACGGCGAAAGCTAAAAAAATCTATAAAGGAGGACGAAACACCATGTTTAACGGTTGCGGAGGCTGCGACGACATTCTTCTGTTAATACTGCTCTGTTGCTGCTGCGGCGGTAACGATTGCGGCTGCAGAAAGGGCTGCGACTGCCAGGATATCTTACTTCTGTACATACTCATGAACTGCTGCGGCGGCAAAACCAAATGCTGCTAAACCACGACAGTCCTACAATAACAAAAAGGACGGCTGACCGCCGCCCTTTTTGCTAAGTAAAAAGTAATAGTGAATAGTGAAAAAGCAAGCGTCCCCTACGGCGGCTAAGATAAATTTTAGGACTGTTTCACTCTTTTCAATTTTTATTATTCATTTTCATTTTTACTTATTACTTATTTTACCCCCTTTACACAGGTGTCCTTTATTTCGCGCCGCACATCACCCCGAGCGTTTTATGCCCTCTCGAGGGGTCTATGCGGACGCAAAGTGAAAAATAATAACAAGTTGTGCGGCTGACGCCTAGATTTCTC
>JAFLVD010000029.1 GCA_022508485.1 Clostridiales bacterium
TGAGGCGAAGCGGAGAAATCTAGGCGAAGCCGCATAATAAAGTATAAACCCACTATACTTCGTTTCCGAAGTGTAGTGGGCTTTTTCGTCCACAGATAAATACCTATGAAAGACACCCAAATTGCCGACTTTTTTATACTCATTAAACTCAAAATAAAACCTTTAACGCACAATTATTTTAGACGCTAAGGTTTTATTCGGCATGATCTAAGCATTTATAAAACCGGTATTCCTTTAATTCTTTTCTGCCTTTAACAGTATTG
Organism: Clostridiales bacterium; assembly: GCA_022508485.1. Taxonomy (GTDB): domain Bacteria; phylum Bacillota; class Clostridia; order Christensenellales; family Pumilibacteraceae; genus Anaerocaecibacter. The sequence goes on from JAFLVD010000029.1 coordinate 264, forward strand.
ACGGCAATCTCCGATGAGTCTATCCCAATCCACTTTCTTCCCGATTCCTCAGCAGCCACCAGAGTGGTACCGCTACCGCAAAAACAATCCAAAACAATCGAACCGACGTTCGAAGATTGATTAACAATCAACTTTAACATATCCAAATTTTTTTCGGTTGGATACAGTGGATTTTGAGGATCTTTAAAATACCAAATATCTTGAATTTTTTTTCCTGCGTTTTCGTCGGCATATTTTATTATTCTGGGATTACCGTTTACAGACCACTCAATAAGCCCCAATGAATCGAGCCTGTCGAATTCCTCGGGATTTGTCCGCCAATGGCGACCTGCCGGCGGATTCATATTTCTCCAAGGCTGTCCCGTAACGCCGTTTGTTTCCCCGGGGGCATGCAAGGGAATCGTAGTATATCTTCTGCCGTTTTTATCGATTTTCGGAAACCTTTTTTCAATATCCTTTTTTTCTATCGGTATCCTAACTTCATTCCAAATGTTTTTCTTATAATTTTTTGCGTAGAAATATATAACGTCTTTTTCGTTACCGTATGCGGTTCTCGAAAAATTCTTCGGGTTTGATTTAACCCGAGTTATGTCATTTTTAAAATTTTCTTCACCGAAAACCTCGTCCATAATAATTTTAATATAATGACCGACTTTTGTATCTATATGCAAATATATACTTCCCTCTTCCGATAACAGTTCTTTCAGAAGTATAAGTCTTTTACGAATAAATTCCAAATACTCTGTTCTTGACATTTCGTCGGAATAGGCTGTTAAAGATTTTTTTGAACGACTTATTGCGTTTTTGCGGTTTTCGGTTACCCCGAAAACCTGATTTGTGTTGAACGGCGGATCGATATAAATTAGGTCAATCTTACCTTTATGGGTTTTTAACAGAGATGACAACGCACTAAAATTTTCACCGAATATCAAGCAAGAATCCATAGTGATTTTATCGAATTGATTATATTGAGCGGCGTTTAAAAGAACGTCTGCGCAGCTCGATTTGTTGTTATACTCTAACTCCATAGTTACCGCTTCCCCCTCTTAAAGTGAAAATAAGAACTCACGCAACAACAAACTCGAAATTACAATTTCTTCATTGTGTTTTAGTAAATGTCTGTGCATTTTATTGTTTCCGGCAATATAAAGAACCCCGTCGCAAATTGCAATCTTAATTACTTCGGCATTCAAAACGTTCGGTAAAAGCTCGGAGGTAATAGTCGAAATCGCATCGGCAAACTGGGCGTCTTGATGTCCGCCGAAATCCGTAAGAAACTTTGCTTCCCCTATAATATATTTTCCGTTAAATCTTGCAACGAAATCCAATCCTTTTTCGTGATTATACCCTAAATACTCTCTGGCAAAATTTTCCATTTCCGAATCGGAAGCGTTCAGTACAGCATTCCCGTCGGCGTTTAAAAAAACTCTCGCGTTATTAAACACGGGCGCTCCCAATGTTCCCGTTGAAATCCACCTCTTAAACAACGGGCCTATTTGCCTATTGGTCTCTTTGGGTTCCGTGCATTTTTTATATATTGCTTCTATACCCATTTGGTATAGCGTGCCGGCAAGACGGTTTATTGTGTTCGGGTTTTTTAAAACGGAAGAAGGATCTCGTTTTAAATATGCGACATAAGAATCTTTAATCGGAAACAAATCCAGTTTTAACAGCTCTTTTACGAGAACATCGCTATTTCGAGAATTAAAAGCATTTTCAATTAAGTTCCATTTTTCTTCGCTTATCGTTCGTCTTATGTTGGGAGACATCGGATAAACTTTGAAAAGGGAATCCAAGTAATCTCTTTGATTTGCAAATTGTACACTTAGCTCTGTCCAATAATTCATATATTTACTCCTGCTTAATCTTCTTAACTTGTACATTATATCATATAAAATCATATTTTGCTTGCATTTTCCGGAAATTTTTCAAATATTACGGTTTTAACGTTGCTGATATCGATTTTTACTTTTTCTCTTCCTATCTCTCGCTTTCGGGGAGGTAAAGAATGCGGCCGCGCTTGGCCAGGGCGCCGATAAAAAATAATCTTGACAGAGCGCGCGAAATTGGGTACAATATTACAAACCGAACGAGAGGAAAACATGCTATTTTTCGTAAAGTCGACGTACAGCGAATTTAAGCAATGCGAAAAGTCGAGCTGGCTTAAAGAGCACAGCGACGAGCCGTACAAAAAGGATTCGTTTACCGAGGCGTTCGAGGCGGAAAAGTCGGACCTTCGCGGCTACGTTATGAAGCTATTCGGCAATTACGTCGAAACGGTTCCGCCGGGCGGCGAAAAGTCCCCCGACCCCGACGAAACGATTGAGCGGACGGCGGCCTATCTTGCCGAGGGTCGCGAGGTAATCTGCGGCGCGGCGTTTAGCTACGACGGTTTTTATTGCACGGTAGACGTACTCAAAAGGACCGAAGGCGGCTATGCCGTTTACGATATTAAAAGCGACACAATCCCCGACAAGTACGACAACATACTTGATATAGGCTACAAAAAGCACATACTCGAAAAGTGCGGATTTTCGGTTGTCGGCGCATACATTATCACGGTAAACGACAATTATGTTTTCGACGGCACGCTCGACGTAACCAAGCTGTTTAACGTAACCGACGTTTCCGCGTTCGTAAAAAAGGGTGCGCGCGGAATAGAATCCGACCTCGACCGCGCCAAAAAAGTGCTCGCCGCTTCCGAGCCGAACACCGACCTATCTCGGTCCTGCTCGAACACAAAGCGTTGCGGCTACTGGCATTACTGTTCGAGGCGGCTTCCCAACCCGTCCGTATTCGACCTGTACCAAATGCCGTTTAAAAAAGCGATTGGGCTGTACGCCAAGCAGACCGTTTCCTTTACGGACGTGATTAAAAGCGGAACGAGGCTGAACGGCAACGCAAGGCGCCAGATAGAATACGAGCTTGAGGACAAGGGAACGTACGTCAACAAGCCCGGAATTCGGGCGTTTTTGAAAACGCTTTCTTTTCCGCTGTATTTTATCGACTTCGAGGCGGCAAGGCCCGCCGTGCCGCTGTACCCGGGCACAAGACCGTACCAAACGGTTCCCGTCCAGTTCTCACTGCACGTAATAGACGCGCCTGGCGCAGACGTAAAGCATATCGAGTATCTCGGCCGACCGGAATGCGATCCTCGGCGCGAGTTTGCCGAAAAGCTCGTCGCCGCAATACCCGAAGGCGCGTGCATACTCGCCTACAACAAAACGTTCGAGTGGACGGTCGTCGGCGAGCTGGCGGCGGCGTTCCCCGACCTTGCCGACCGCCTAAATAACATTAAAGCCGGCATGAAAAACCTTCTCGACCCGTTTCGCGAGGGTTATTACTACAACAAAGCGATGGGCGGCTCGTTTTCGATTATGAGCGTACTGCCTGCGATTTACCCTAACGACGACAGTCTCGACTACAATAGCCTTGCGCTTATAACCGGTCGGGACGCAATGGAACTTTTCGCAAAGCTCGCTTCCCTGCCGACAAAAGAGCGCAAGGCCGCCGAGCGCGATATATTAAAGCACTGCGAGCTTGACACGTTTGTCCTCGTTAAAATCTATCAAGAGCTTGTCCACGCCGCAGAGTAAACTCGAAATCCCTATTGATTTTTTCGCTTTACCGTGATATAATATAACCGCAGTTGCGGAAAGAGCTTTTGGTATTAACGAAAGCAAGCGAAATCAAAGAATCAATCTGTGATTGTGATATATTATATAACCACGGTTACGGAAAGAACTTTTGATATTAACAAAAGTAAACGAAATCAAAGAATCAATCTGTGATTGTGATATATTATATCCACAAAACGCTTTTCGGAGGCTATCATGAACATGAAGTTGGTTTTATGGCACGACGGACAGTATATCCCCCAGTGCTACATTCGTTGCGCGCCTTGCGACGATTATATCTTTTTTACCAAGCATGACATTAAACGCGAAACGGAAAACGGAAAAACGGTATACTACGCATATTGTAGTCGGTGCGGCAGAAAGTACGACGTAACGCACTATTACAACACGCTTCAAAAATAACTTCCGCAATTAAACTTTCACGATAAAAACCTAAAACCTCTCAAAGGGTTTTAGGTTTTTCGTTTGCTTTTTTATAGGATATAAACGCTTGTGCGGTTATTTGTCGTTTACCGTAACGACCGCCTCGCCGACGAGAGACCCGTCGGTCGCTTTTATTTTAAAGCCGCTTTCGCCTGCCTTGACCACCGCCATCGCCTCGCCGTAATAGGTGTCGGTAACGGTGTCGTTATAGCCGCGCAGGTTGAACGGGCAGGCAGACCCGAGCGCGAGAAGCTCGCCGCCGTCAAGTTCAACCGAAATCTCTCTATGCTCGAGCGGCTTAATATTGCCGTCCTTGTCGGTAAAGCGCAGGCGCACAAAGCACACTTCGCCCTGTTTTACTTCGCTCTTTTCGGGAAGAACGGTCAGCACCGTTTCGTTCCCTGCGGTTTTAAGCGAGCTGCGCGAAAGCTCTTTTCCGTTACGATCGAGGTTAACCGCCGTTATCTCGCCGTCGTAGTATTTTACTTTAAAATCGAACCTGCAATTTTTGCCGAGCTTTTTGCGGCCCACCTTTTTGCCGTTAACGTACAACTCGACTATGGGCGCGCGCGAGTACACCTCGACCTTCGCCTTTTTGCCGTTAAGTCCGTTCCACGACCATGTGGGAAGCGCGTTGGAGAATTTCCACGCCGACGGCGAGTGCTTGTCGTTTGTGTGGTTAACGGGGACCACCGCGATTTGCGGCTTATCCTCGAGCTCGAAAGCGACCTTTGTATAGAGCGCTTCGCCGAGCGGCTCGCCTATAAGGTCAAGTCTGCCGCTACCTGCGCTTATCCAGCCGAGAGCGCCCGACGGCTCGGGTGCGTATTCCTTGTATTCCCAGCTTCCTATTGCGACCTCGCCGAGGTAGTCCATGCCTGCCCAAACGAAATCGCCTATAAGCGCGGGATTGTTTTTGGCAAACTCGTAAAACGCATACGCGTCCGAGCAGAACGTTTCGCTGCCGAGAATAATCCTTTCGGGGTACTTTTTAATATCGTGCTTATAGCGAAGTATTCCGTAGTTGTAACCGGCGACATCCATTGCCGCGTAGCAGCCGCGCGTTTTAACGTCGCAGCCGTGAAGCCGCGCCATGGTTTTCATAAAGCTGTCGCCCATAATTCCGGCAATGGTGTTAAAGAACTCGCTGCCCACCTTCTTTTGCGGATTGTTCTTCGCCTTTTTGTCGCTGTACACGCCGAAGCCCATAGAGTGCAAAAGGTTAAAGAAGATATTAACGCCGGTGGTTACGGGCCGAACGGGATCGTGCCGCTTACACACCGCCTTCATCTTCTTAAAGAACTCGATGCCTTTTTCCTGCGCGGTTTCCGCCACCTCGTTGCCGAGCGAATACATTATGACCGACGGGTGGTTGTAGTCCTTGTCGATCATGTCTGAAATGTCCTGCTCGTACCAGTCCATAACGTAATCGGCGTAATCGTACATCGTCTTGTGAATGTACCACATGTCGCAGTACTCGTCCATAACGAGCATTCCCAAACTGTCGCACGCGTCGAGAAGCGCCTTAGAGCACGGGTTGTGCGCCGAACGAATTGCGTTGTAGCCGCACTCTTTAAGAAGCTTTATCTTGCGCTCTTCCGCCTCGGTATAGCACCTGGCGCCGAGTATTCCGTTGTCGTGGTGAATGCACGCACCGCGAATAATAATGCGCTCGCCGTTCATGGTGAAGCCGTCCGCAGGCGTGCAGTCCTGCGTGCGAATGCCGAAATTCCCGGTCCACTCGTCTTTTCCGAACAGCGCCGTGCATTCGTAAAGCTCGGGCGTGTCGGGCGACCACAGCTTTGCGTTTTCCACCTCGAACGCGAACACCGCAAAACAGTCCTCGTCGGTGTCTTTTAGGTCGTTTGCGATTATCTTTCCGCCGTAGCTTATAGCCACCGCCACCTCGCCCGGCTCGGATGTTTTTACACGAACCTCGACTATCGCCGGGTCTATCGCCGTGGTGCAAATTTTAACGCCGTTAATAAGAATGTGCTTCTTTTCGGCGACGAACAGGCTTACGGGGCGGTAAATGCCTGCGCCCGAATACCAGCGGCTGTTTGGCTGCTTGGAGTTTTCGGCGACAACGCGAATTTCGTTTTCCTCGCCGAACTTAACATACTCGTTTGCGACAACATAAAAGTTGGTATAGCCGTACGCGCGGTAGAGCGCCTTTACCCCGTTTATATAAACCTCGGCGTTGCGGTACACACCCTCGAACTCGAAAGTGAGCACCTTGTCCTTATATTCTTCGGGCACGGTAAACGTTTTAACGTACTCGTAGTCGTGCCCCTCGAATCTGCCCGTATTGGTGCCGCCGGCGCTGTCATAGTTGCGCGGCTCGGTAATCATGGCGTCGTGCGGAAGAGTAACCTCTTTCCACTCGCCCTCGTTAAGCCGCCTATATTTCCAGTTATCGTTAAAATCGAGTTTAATCATAAATTTTCTTTTTCGGGTTAATTGCGATGTCTTATTAAAGAAGCGCCGACGTCGTATTCGTTAGCGCTTCGATAAAACAGCAAAAGCTTTATTCTCTTTTACATTGCGCAGGAAAAGGTGTGCTTGCCGCTTTCCACCGTGTTAACCTCGCCGCTCGGCAGCACCACCTCGCAGGTCGTGCCGACGGGCACCGCAACGTTTACGGTGAACTTGCCGTCCTCTACTTTCCAGTCGCTTACAATCTCGCCGTACGGCGTAACGACGGTGCCTTTGGCGGACGTTATGCTGCCGCCTACGAGCGGCTTAATACGGAAAGACTTGTAGCCGCACTCTTTGGGTTCGATGCCTGCGACGCGCTTATACAGGAAATCGCCGACCGCGCCGCTTGCATAGTGGTTAAAGGAAATCATTCCGCCAGTGCCGTCGCCGTCGCCTGCGTTAAGGGTGCCGTCCGGTTTAAGTCCGTCCCACCTTTCCCAAATGGTCGTGCCGCCTGCCTTCACCTCGTACAGCCAGGACGGGCACTCGGTGTTTTCGAGCATTTTAAACGCCGCTTCTTCCTGACCGTTGTCGGCAAGAGCAAACAGAATAAACGGCGTGCCGGGGAAGCCGGTTGCAATCCTATGACCGTTCTTTTCGATAAGCGCCGCAAGGTTCTTTGCCGCAGCCCTTTGCGTTTTTTCGTCGGGGAACATCTTAAAATGAAGCGGCATAACGTATGCGGTTTGGAACTCGTTTTTAAGCTTACCGTTGCCGTCGGTAAACACCGAGCAGTACGCGTCCGAAATCTTTTTATAAAGCTTTGAGTATTTTTCCTCGTCGTCCTTTTTGCCGAGAATGCCGGCGATACGGGAAATCATGCTGCTCGTAAAGGCGTAGGACGCGGTCGCGGTCCACTTACTGCGCTTCTGCCAGCCGCCCATTGTGGGAACGTCGGGCGCGAGCCAGTCGCCGAACTTAAACGGAAGCGGCATATTCCATATATAGCGGTGCTTGCCTACGCTTAACAGCTTCGCCCAAAAACCGCACGCCTTGTTGTACTTTTTAATCGACTCGTACGATATTTCGAGTATTTCTTTGTTCCCCGTCGCCTCGTACAGCGCCCACGGCACGGTAACGCACGCGTCGCCCCAGTTGTCGGTTGCGATTCTCGGGAAGGTAACTGGCATACCGTAGCCCTGTACGGGGATTGTATTGGGAATACCGCCCGTTTTTAACTGTTCCGCTCGTAAATCTTTTAGCCACTTTTCAAGGAAGCGGCTCAGCTCGAAGTTATACACCGCCGTCTTTGCAAAGACCGAAATATCGCCTGTCCAGCCCATACGCTCGTCGCGCTGCGGGCAGTCGGTGGGGATATCCACAAAGTTACTTTTGGAACTCCACACGATGTTTTGCTGCAAGCGGTTTATAAGCTCGTTAGAGCATTGGAAGGAGCCGATTTGCTCGACGTCCGAGTAGAGAACGAGCGCGGAAAGCTCTAAATCGCCCTCTTCCACGCCGGTAACGCCCACGTAGCGGAAACCCATGTACGTATAGCGCGGCGAATACACCTGTTCGCCCTCTTTGCAAATATAAGTCGCCGTCGCCTTAGCCGAACGCAACAGCTTTACGTTAAGCGTGTCGTCGGCGTTAAGTATTTCGGCGTGCCTGAATACTACCTTCTGTCCGAGTTTGCCGTTCAGCTTGGCGCAGATAACGCCTGCAAAGTTCTGACCGAAGTCGTAGATTATTTCGCCGCCGACCTTTTTGACGGATACCGGCTTCATAACCTCGTGCGCGGTAACGGGCGAGCCGTACGCCGCCGTAATCTCGGCAGGAACGGCGCGAAGCTTTTCGACCGACGCCTTGCGCCAAGAAATTTTATCGAGGTCGACCGTCGCGTCAAAGGTTTCGCCGTCGTAAAGATCGACCGCTTTAAGATTGCCGTCAAGCGACACTTCCCAGCTCTCGTCGGTGCCTATAACCTCTTCGCTGCCGTCCTCGTAGGTAATGCGAAGCTCGAGAAGTAGCGCCTGGCGGTCCGCGCTGACCCTATTTACGCGGTTAAACACGTACGAGCCGACCGCCCAGCCGCCGACGACGTTTGCCGTAAGCGTGTCATTGCCGGTAAGAAGCGAGGTTACGTCGTAGGTTTGGTATTGAAGATTTGTTTTGTATGACGTAAAGCCGGGCGCAAAGTAGTCAGTTCCGACGCGCACGCCGTTAATATCTAGCCCGTAAACGCCCATCGCCGTGCCGTAAATCACCGCGCGCGCTATCTTTTTGTCCGCGGTTATCTTTTTGCGGAACACCATAGGCTTAGGCGATACGCCCTTTTCGGTAAACTTATAACTGCCGTCGGTTATCCACTTCGCCTTCCAGGGTTCGGAAAGCCTGCCCGTTTCAAACGTCATGGACGCGGTGTCCGTCTCGCCGAAGCTGTCCGTAGCCGTTACGGTTACGGTATACGATGTAAACGGCTTTAACGGCGCGCCGCCGTACGGAACAAGGATTTGCTCGGTCGTATCGACCGACCAGTCCCCTACGGATATTGTTGCCGAAGCAAGCGCGGCGCCCTGCTTTTCCGAAGTAACGGTAAACGAAAAGCGCGGCTTGGGATTGTCCGTAACGCAGTTTTCGGTGAGATGTTCGGTAGATAGTTTAACTATTTTCATAATAAATCCTCTCTCGCGGTTTTATTTTACTGATTGTGGGGAAAAAAGTCAATGCTCTTCCACGCACGAATATGGAGATTATGCTTATTCGACGCGCAAATATTGCGTAGGAAGTTTTTGTGATACGAAGAATATGCGTTGCAGTCGTAGCCGCAAGCCTACGGCAAAAAGCGTAGACGCCAGTAGCGCGGAAATTTACAGCAAGATTTGTGTACGAGAATGAGCAGAGGCTCTAAATAAAAACGCATACGACGCTTTACGTGTCGCATGCGCCTTTAAGACGTCTTGAGTATTTTACCAATCCCCTTCCACCTCTTTCTCTCCGTGCCGCCGAAGCGGCACGGAAGATCAAAGATGATGGAGGAAAAGCAATCGTTTATGCCTCTTCTTTTTTGCCGACGCTGAAGAACGCCGCAACTATACCGATTACGGCAGAGATAGCGTACAGAACGAACCCGGCTATGCCGCTTTCCGCCGATGCGAGGTTTTCGGGCGTTTGAATGGAGTCGCGAATGTTGTCGGCCGCGCCGTACAAGAAGCCCAAGCCGTCGGCTCTTGACGCTATGAAATTTATCAAGCCCAAGAACAGAAGAGCGGGAACCACAACTCTCATTACGTCGCAAGCTATGCTTACGATTTTACCGACTATGCCGCCAAACTCAAACTGCGACAATACCAATACCGCAACGAGCAAGACGATGGAAATTATCGAAGTAATAACGAGAGTGGGAACCGTAAGTCCGTAAAACGTACCTACTTTGCTTATATGGACGCCGTATACTATGGCGGAGACTACTGCAAGGATAAGCGTTCCGAGCGTAATCCAATTGCCGATTTTTTGTTTTTTAATGAAATCTAACATATTATTCTTCCTCCTTCTTTTCGGGCAATACTATGGACACTATCCAAGCTATAGCCGCAAGACTCATAAGGCCTGCGCTAACGCCGATCGCGGCTTTTATAGCTGCTTCCCACCAAGGAGTAACGTGAACGGTGGAAATGTTCATAGCAGTACTGTTGGCGAAAGCATAGAACTGATATTTGAGGTTTTCTCTCGCCTGGTTGACTAACTTAGCGTCGTTCTTTATTGCGTCGACGGATAAGTATCCCCATGTCTTATCGACGCCGCCGGCACCGGCGCTGATCGAGTTGTCGTTAGCGGCAAAGTCCGCAACCTGGGTGATAGTAGCCATTATCATCGACTCGGCGATAAAGTACTTGTTGTTCGTCGCCATATCGGTGGATATAAGGCCTTTATAACCCCACTCTTCGCGAACGATGTGCTTGAGCATACCGACGTGATGTGAAGCGTTGGTGGCGCCTATTCTGTTAAAGGCAATCATGACGGCAAGACCGTGTGCGTCGTCGAGCGCGCCCTGGAATCCGCGGAGATCGGTTTCGCGCATTTTCTGCTCGGTCATGTAAGCCGATATACCGCTACGGGTATGCTCTTGGTCGTTAAAGCCCATGTGCTTAGGTCCGCAGAGGAAGCCTTTGGAAAGCGCGCCGGCTACAATGCCGTAACCGATTCTGTTGGTAAGCATGGCGTCCTCGGAAATGTACTCGAGGTTACGCGCGTTGTAAGGCGTCCTCCTCTGAGTAAGACCTGTGCCCCATGCGGTTTGAACCTTGAGGTGGATGCCGGAATCGCCTTCGATTTTGCCCCATTCGTATGCGAGATCGGGGTTAAAGGAAGAAGCAAGCAGGGTCTGAGAGCTGATGTTAAAGTTGTAGGTCTTGGTGCCGTCCTCGCTCTTTGCCGACGCGCCGCTTATACCGTTGGGTCCTTCGTACTGTTTGATAATTGCGTTGTCGATGTGGTCGTATTCGTCCGTCTGGTTGCCGCCGTGGATAACGCCGCCGACCGCTTGATCTGCGGAAATGCTCGATACAAGCTTGTGCCAGTACTCGTCGGTAATGTTGTTAATCTGGTCGATTCCGACGTATTCCATAGTGAACTTAACGCCGTTGTCCTTGCCGTCTAAGTTTTCTACGGCACCGGTGTTACCGATGGTGTACTGCATACCGCGGACTTCCTTAATCCACTCGTCCTTTTTGGCGCTTTGAGCGATGTCGAAGTGTTTGGCGCTGTAGTTTTCGGGATAAGTTTCCCAGTTGCTTCTCGTTAAGTAAGTTACCGAGCCGGGCAGCCAGTAGTTGATATCCGCATTATCCGCAACGTTGGTTACCTTGTAACCGTTGTCGGTCGAATAGGTCGCCTTGTCGAACGCCGCGTTGTTCCAAACCTTAACTGCGCCCTTGCCTTCGGCGTCCATTCCGTCGGATACCTTTTTGCCCTGTGCGGTAAGTACGTTGTTTACCGCTTCGTGCGCACCGGCAGCTGCGGTAAAGTAGTAATCGCCTTCGTCAAGAATATAGGTTTTGGCGTTTGTATAGTCGTAGCTTGCAAGATACTTTGCAGGTACTTCTATGGTTACGGTCGCAGTTGAGCCAGCCGCTACTTTTACCTTTTTGGAATTGAGGTACATAATAGCCGACTTCTCGACCTTATTGGTGATGTCATACTCGGTATAAGGCTGCTGAACGTAAAGCTGAGCTAAGAACAAGCCTTCCTTATTGCCCTTGTTATGTACTGCGATTTCGGCAGTAACGTTGCCCTCGGGGGTGGTTTTGTCTACGGTTACGGACGTGATGTTCTGCTCGTAATCGATATACGAAAGTCCGTGGCCGAAGGAATATATAACTTCCTTGCCGTACTTCCAGGTAGAATCCTGCGTAGCGCCCTTCGCCGAGTTAGCTTTGTAGGAAGGATTCGCTACCGAGTCGTAATAACGGGTCTCGTAGTAGTTGTAGCCTACGTAGATGCCTTCCGCTTCGACGATGTAGTAGCCGCCGCTATACATGTTGAAGTTGCCGCCGAAGGACGAAACCTGTCTCTCGTTGGTAATCGTCTGGCCGGGGAAGCGAGGATCCGCGCCGCCCTTTTCGGTGGAAGCGATATCGTAATTGGTGAAGTAGTCGCCGCCGAAGTTCTGCGCCGCGGGGGCGGAGGTGTTGTCGTAAACATACGTATCGGGAAGAGCGCCGGTAGCGTTTACCTTGCCTGTAAGTACGTTGACGATGCCTTCGCACTGGAAGTCGTTGGGAACGCCGATATAAGCGATACCGTCAACCTCGTTCTTACCGCCCTTTGCAATGTCGCCTATTTCCATAGTGTTGGCGGAGTTAATAAGCACTATAACCTGGCTGCACTTTTCCTTTGCGAGGTCGACTAAGGAAAGCTCGTCCGCGGTAAGCTTAAGCGGACTTTCGTTCAGCTCGACGTCCGCAAAGTTTTTAACCTTTTTGGGTGCGTATGTATTGTTCTCGCCGCCCGGACGCTGGAAGACGCAGATACCGATTGTGTCGTTTTTGACTATCGCATTAGCCCAGTCCTCGCTCGAATCGGTAATCTCGGCAAGCTTGTCTGCCGGAACCTCGTTAACCTTATAGTAATCGAGGTCGCCGATGTTGGTATTGATACCGTAAGGGTACGAAACCGTAGAGCCGCCCCAAGCGCCCGGCGTTTCAACTTTTATGGAAAGCAGTTTGTCGTAAACGGCTTTGGGTCCGCTTTCTATAGTAACACCCGCTTTTGTAAGCGAGCTTACGAGGTCGACCTGGTCGGCATTGCCGCCGTGGAGACCGCCAGCGGCGCCGTCGCCCTTATACGGCATGTAAGCCGCAGCTCCGAAAAGCGCTACCTTTTTACCCGAAGCGAGAGGAAGGACGCTGTTATCGTTTTTCATAATAACGGTGCCCTCTTCGCCTTGCTTTACGGCATGCGCTTTAGCGGCTTCGTAAAGCGCGTCTACGGTTTCGTAGTCGCTCTTAAAGACAGCCGCGTCTTCGTCCTGACTGATTTCAATACTCGTTGTGCCGAGCGCGCCATCAATCTGACTTCTGTACGAGTCCGCAACTCCGTAACCGACTACCGAAAACGTCAGCAAAGCCGCCATGGTAGCCGTCAGACCGCGAAACACTGGTTTGAACTTTTTTAACTTCATCTTCTCCTCCATTATATTTTTTTATAATACGCTGTTTACGGCACAAACCGCTTCAACAGCGAAATTACCTTATTCTGCGACAGGTCGCAAATACTCATCATATGAAAATTGAAATATACACGTTTACTATAACTAAATGAGCAGAATATGTCAATATCTTCTGAAAAAAAGGCAGAACTGTAACAATTCGAGCAGAATTTCTGCCTGATTTGCGCAAAAAAGAGCAAAAATTATCTTCTCGACAATTTTCTTAAAGTTAAAATCAACCGAAAAAAGAGGTCGCAACCCCTGCAACCTCTTTTCTTTTGTAGCATATTTTGTCGTTTTACCGTTACTCTTCCGTTTCGGCGAGAGCCGGCCTGCCGTTCTTTTCGCGTAGAGCGTTGAATTCCGCCAAAACCTTAGCGTCGTGCGCCGCTTTCTTTTCGGCCTTCTTCGCTTCCTTAGCGGAAATTGCCGCCTTTTGCTCGTCGGAAAGCGCGTCGTATTTTTCCTGCTTCGCCTTTTCCGCGGCGGCTTTCTTCTCTTCCGCGGCTTGCTTCTTGGCGGCTGCCGCTTTTTCCTTTTCCGCCTTAGCCGCTTGATACTTCGCTTCCTCTTGCTCGAAGTCCAAGCCCTTCTTGTCGCACTTGGCTTTAAGCTCGGCTTTTCTCGCTTCGTCCGAAGCGGCGGCGGCTTCCGCCTCCTCCTGCGCGAGCTTGGTGGCGGCGTCTATGTACTCGACGCCTTCCGCTTCCGCGGCGGCCTTTTGGTCCATAGTGATAGCCTTATGGTCGAACTTGGTAAACTTCTCGACGCCCATAAAGATAAATATAACGGCTATTATTACGTAGCAGATAGTTTCGCCGCCGATAAACAGCCACAGCGAAGCGGCTTGAACCGGGGGGGTATCAACTATATTTGCAGTACGACCGACAGCGCCGTAAATGCCGTTCATAAGACCGGTTGCTATACCCGTCATTCCCGCCATAATCGCGCCGTAAATAGTCATCGTCAGACCGTCCGTACGAACGCCGTGCTGTGCTTCCTGGTGATCGAGAATGTCTGCAAGAAGAGCGAGCGACAGATACATAGCCGGCGTAGAGCCGAGAGCTTTAATCGCAAAAGAGGCCGCAACTACGTAGAAGTTGCCGGGGGCGAAAAATCCGATTGCGCCGCCTATTGTCGCAAGAATAGCGCCGAACAGTATCGCCCTTCCCTTACCTATTTTATTAGACAGCGGCCAAGCGATAACCATGCCGAGCGCGGTAGGCACCGCGCCTATTATGGCGAGCGTTGCCGACATACTGTTGTATACGTCCGCGTCGAAATAAGCTTGGCAGTAATAGAGCTGAGACACGTTCTTCAACATACCGCCGAGCTGGTACAGGAAGAAGAATATAATCATTATAATCCAGAACTTATCTTTAAAGCAGATTTTTAACTGCTTACCGATTGGAACGCTCTTTTTCTCGGTCTGGACCGCGCCGGCCTTGAACGATTCCTCGGTAATTCTTTCTCTCGTAAAGTAGTACTCTAAAATGGTACCGAGAGCGGTAACTGCCATCAACGCAATCGCAAGAACTTTCCAGTGTCCGTACGCGGCGTTCGGGTCGCCGTTTACAAAGAGTACGTGCAAATTATCGATGAAGAAAGGCAAAATCATCGTGCAGAGTCCCATTGCCGCAAGAGTCGTTGCATTGGCTATTGTCGCGAGAAGGGACCTGTCCTTGCTGTTACGCGTCGACAGGTTTACAAGCGCCGCGTGGGACGTGTAGTAGAACGGATATGCAATCGCAAACCAAAGATTGTAGCCGACGGCAAGTAGAATAACCGCAAGTATCTGCGTGCTCTGCTCGCTCGTTTCGGTCGCAAACGGTGATATAATAAATAGGACAAGCAGCGCCAAAATCGAAAGCGGAATTGCAAGCAGCAACAGCGGTCTTGCTTTTCCGGCCTTTGTTTTGTTGCGGTCCATCAATCTACCGACAAGTATGTTGCCTAAGATAATAAACACAACCGAAACAACCGGAAGCAACGTCAGGAAGGTGTTACCCCACCCGTTCGGGTTAACGCCGTCCAACGAACCCCACATACCCAAGTTCAGGATTTCCGTAAAGTACCTGTTAAGATACGTCGACAGAACCGAGTTGGCGATAAGCGCGAGCGTCGGGCCTAAAAAGTATCCGAGCGCGCCCTCGGGGAAGATCTTTGCGTTAGCCGACTTTATCTTTGTGGATAGTAGCGGCGTTTCAAAGATGCTCTTTTTTGTCTTTTCCATCAAAATTCCTCCTACTATTTATTACAAATATAATATAATTATACACAAAGCTCGTGTATAAGTCAATACGTATAAATAACAATATGTGCCGTATATTCGGCAATATATGTTATAAAACGACTTTTTATCAATACCGATTATAGCATTGAAGATTCATTTTGTCAATATAAGATTATTTTTTGAAAGAGATATAATAATTCGCGCAAAATTCTTTCATTTTTCATATTAAACCGCGTCGTCCGCAAAACAAATCGCGGCAGCTTTGCACCCTGCCGCGTTGTTGCGCTTTATCATTTATTTAAATCTTATTATACGCCTTTTCTTTTGAGTATTACAATAACGACCGCCATAAAAAATTACTCCGTTGCCGACAAGATTAGCCGATAAAAATCCGTCAAGTGCGTAAAAACGAATGACAAAAGGGCCGGTGTTGCGTTATAATATAGTCATCCGTATAAGTGAAAGGAGAAAGTTCTCATGTGGTACGAAACCGCTTGGAATTGGATTAAAGACTTTTTCGTCAAAAACTGGCAGACGATTATAATCTTCTTCGTCGTGCTGATTTTCGGAATAATTTTGATAAAGATTATTCTGGCGGTGCTCGACCGCGCGTTTAAAAAGTCGAAGCACATAAATTCGACCGCGCGCCACTTCTTTTTGGGACTGCTTAAAGCGCTGCTGTACATAGTATATATCATCGCGCTGCTGTCGCTGCTCGGAATCCCGACGACGAGCGTAATCGCGCTTTTGTCCGCCTTTGCCCTTGCCATATCGCTCGCGCTTCAAGACACCATGAGTAACCTTGCAAGCGGCGTAGTGCTTATTTTCACAAAGCCGTTTACGGAAGGCGACTATATCGAGCTTAAAGACGGCACCGCCGGCACCGTTACGAGAATAACGATGTTCAACACCAAATTGCGCACTCCGTCCAATCAGGTGGTAACAATCCCCAATAAAACGGTAGTCGACGCCAACGTAACAAACTACAGCGTGGAAGAAACGCGCAGGCTTGACATTACCCTTTCGGTCGCGTACGGAACCGATATAGACAAGGTAAAGGAAGTGGGCCTGCTCGTAGCGAATGCGCACGAAAAGGTGCTTAAAGACCCCGAACCTATGACAAGGCTCAATATGCACGGGGCAAGCTCGCTCGACTTTATTTTGAGGGTTTGGGTAAAACGCGACGACTACTGGGGTGTGTACTTCGATCTTAAAGAGCAGGTCGTAAAAGCGTTTAACGCAAGCGGAATAGAAATTCCGTTCAACCAGCTCGACGTCCACGTCAAAGAGGACGTAACTGTAAAGGAAGTCGGCGCGGCCGCCGTACAGCCCACCGCCGAGGAAAAACCGAAAAAGCCGACGCAAAAAACCAAAAAATAATTTTCGCTTATCGCAAACCGCAAAAACGCCCTTTCAACACGGGCGTTTTTATTTTGAAATTATCCCCTACCGAAAAGCAATATTATCCCGAAATTATTCCTACTTTAATTCTTATCTCTTATTTTTTATCCCTTATCTCTTCTTTTAGCCGCCGCCGGCGGCGATCTTGTATGTTAACTTGTATGTTTTCGGCATACAAGTCGGTCTTTCTGTAAGAAAGAACTAATTGTAACACGACGGATAACAGCCGAATATGCTGTAAGTAGAGGTTAGTAGCGGTCGGTCCGCTACCGACTAAGGCATCTCCACCTAAGCGACGTACATAAAAAGGAGGTGTTCTATGTGGTTCTTATTATACTGGTACTGTAAATGCAGTAAGTGCGGCTGCAGACGGGAGTGCGACAGGCACGAGAGAGGCGAATGCAAATGCTGTTGTAGGTGTAATTGCTCGTGCAGATGCGGCGAAAGAAACCGCGAGTGCGAATGCAGGGAAAAACCCTCATGCAAAAACTACGGCGTTTCGTGTCAGCTTTGCAATCGCGGCGACCGATACGGAATGTAACGCCGCACTGTTCCCAAAGCAAAAATCTCCTTGTAAAAGGAGATTTTTGCTTTCATATTAAATATATAGATTATTAAATTTGCCGCTTAACTTATTTCTTTTCGACGTATTTTTTTATAAGCTCAAAAACCTCGTCGTCGATAACGTGCTCGATACGGCACGCATTGTCCTCGGCAAGCTTGGCGTCCGCGCCGAAGCCGATTAAAAGCTCGGAAAGAATCTTGTGCCTATCGTAAATACGGCTCGCTTTTTCGGCGCCCTTTTCGGTGAACCCTATAAATCCGTCGTCATCGATTTTTATGTATCCGCGGTCGGACAGCAGATTGACGCCGCGCGACACGCTGCTTTTGGCGTAGCCGAGCCGTTCTGCGATGTCGATGGAACGCACCGCCGCCTTCTCGCCTTTAAGTACGAGAATTGTCTCGAGATACATTTCTTCCGATTCGTGATCCTTCATATTTCCTCCGCGCAGAACGCGCACGACAAACATATTATTAAACACTTATCTTTAATAACTATATTATATCGCTTTTTTCGGAAAAAGTAAAGGGGTTTTACCGGTTGAATTTATGCCGGGCCGACCGCATCTTCCGCTTCCGCGCTCACGCCGTCCGAAGAAACCGACGAAACGGATTTTTTGCTCGAAAAGATTTCCACCTGCCTTCTGAACGTTTTGGACGACATTAAGATCATGCTTACCGCAATCACTATTACAAGCTCGGGGATTATGTACAGCGCTTGGTAAACGAGCGAGTAGAAATACTCGTTTGCGAGAAGGGGCATATTGTAATCGGAAGCATAACCGGCGCCGTACATGCCGAACGCAAACACGCCCGAAAAGTAGTGGCTTAAAAATCTGAACGCGCTCGCGATTACCGCGCCGAGCACAAACTGTCCGCGCATGTTCTTTACCGCGCCGAGATCACGGATACAGCCGGTAAGCCCGATAGAAGCAAACGCTACGGCGTAGTCGAGCACGAACTGCGCCGGGTGGATTATCCACGGGTCTTGAACGGCTTGAAGTATGCCGTAGATAAGCCCGACGAGTATGCCCTTTCGGCTTCCGAACATAAACGCAAACAGCATTAGCGGCAGCATGGACGCAAAGGTTATGCTTCCGCCCATAGGCATTTTGAATATGCGAACGTACGAGAGCGCAAACGACATGGCGACGCAGATTGCGGCAAATGTAACGGTACGCGTATCAAACGGCGCCTTGCTCTTATCCGCAAAAAACGCAAACACGACAACGGCGACTACGACAAACGCCGCGCTCAAATACAGCCCGAGGTTACTTAGTACGTCGGTACCCCAGTTATTTTCGACCGCCGCGCCGCTCGTATAGTAAACGATAAGACAGACTATCGCCGCGATAAACGCACCGCCGCACACCGCCGCGCAAACGATTTTTACGATTTTAAGCGGTTTTACGAATATAGCGACCGCGCTTCCCACAGCCGCCGCCGCAAACGCGAGAAGCGGATAGAAAAGAATGGGGACGAGCGCGTCCTCGCCTTCCGCGACGTCGATTAAATAGCACGCGGCAAAGGTTACGATAAACGCAAACGCCATCGAGAGCGCAACGACTATCCACGCCATGTTAAAAAGCTTGTTTGCTTTTTCAAGCTCGGCGTTATTCAATCTTCCGCTAACCTTTGCGTAGATTACGACAAACAGCTTGGACGCGACGAATGCGGCGACGAGCGCTATCGTTATCCACAGCGCGATTGTTCGGCACGTATTGGTGGCGCCGTCGAAATTCGAAAAGTAGGTTTTAATGTCCTCTAACATTTCTTCCTCCGGTGAATTTTCTTTAAGCGGATATCCGCGCAACAAAAAATGCGTTCTGCGAATTTGCACGAACGCACGAATACACCGAAATTCCGACGTCTCCCTACGCGAGTGCTAACTCACAGGTTCAAAGGGACCGTGCAACAATATGCAACATCTCAGCGGACTTCTTGCCGCGCCCCTGCATCTTTATGTTAAAATTATATCACCGAGAGCGAAAATTGTCAACCGTAAAACCGTCCGCGCGGCAAATAAACCGAAAAGAATTAAATCAAGCATATAAAAATCGTTGCTTTTTGTAAAAACATCTGTTATAATAACTTTACTTTACGGCGGCATAGCTCAGCTGGCTAGAGTACTCGGTTCATACCCGATTGGTCACTGGT
>JAFLVD010000003.1:0-19372 GCA_022508485.1 Clostridiales bacterium
CCCTCATCCACCGCAAGCGGTCCCCCTTCCCCCACGGGGAAGGCTATGTGCGGCTAACGCCTGACCTCCGCTACGCTTCGCTTCGGTCGAAATGATGTGGGTGGTAGAAGTTGCGCATGCTCAAATTTAACGTTAACGCCTAATCGATATAAAACCTTCTCCCCATGGGGAAAGCGCCCACAACGGAGGCGGATGAGGGCAATAATTTTTTTTATTAAGTAAATTAGGTTACCTTGATTTCTTTTATATACTTTCTTAAAATAAGGTTTATAAACTGCGATAAAGAGCGTTCGTCCTTTTCCGCTTCTTCTTTTAATTCGTTGAGTAAGTCGGCGTCAATGGTAATGCTGATTTTTTCTTTTAACGGCTTCATGATAAATTCCTTTTTTATTATATTATACAGTTTTATCATATTTTTGCTTGACAAATGCTACCAAGTAGGATAAAATACTACTCGAATTATATTTGCGAGTATTTCGGGGTCGGGCGGAAATTCGGTTTCTTCCGAGATTATTGATTGCTTGCCGTCCGATTCCGAATTGCTTGCGAATATAAGCGGTTGTCGGTTGCCGTGCGAGCCGGTATTCCGATTGACAGCGAGGGAAGCGAAGTGATATAATTACGAAAAAGACCGATAGGGCAAGGCGAACGAAACGACGAGGTATACACCATGCTGGAACTAAGGAACGTAGAGAAGCATTTTAAAAAGCCGATACGCGGCAAGGGCGTATGGGGTATGGTAAAGTCGCTTTTTTCGCGCAAGCACACGCTCGTTAGGGCAGTGGACGGCGTGTCGTTTACCGTGGACGACGGCGAAGCGATTGGGTACATAGGCGCTAACGGCGCCGGCAAATCGACCACAATTAAAATGATGAGCGGAATTCTCACCCCCACGTCGGGCGAGATACTTATAGACGGACTGCACCCGTACAAGAACAAAGAGCGAAACGCCGTACTAAAAACGATAGGCGTCGTTTTCGGACAGAAAACGCAGCTTTGGTACGACCTGCCGCTTACCGAAACGTACGAGCTGCTTAGATACATTTACGACGTGAGCGAAACCGACTACAAGCGGCGAATGGGCGAGCTTATAGAGCTTCTCGACATGTCGTCGTTTTTGGACGCGCCCGTCCGCACGCTATCGCTCGGTCAGCGTATGCGCGCCGACCTTGCCGCGGCGATGCTTCACAACCCCAAAACTCTGTTTCTCGACGAACCGACGATAGGGCTTGACGTTCTCGTAAAGCGCAATCTTATCGACGCGATAAACAGAATCCGCAAAGAGTACAACACAACGCTTATCCTCACCACGCACGCCATGAGCGATATAGAGCTACTTTGTAAGCGCGTTATCATTCTCGACGCAGGCAAGGTGCTTTACGACGGGTCGCTCGAATCGGTAAAGCATATGTTCGGCGACCGCCGCGACATAACGCTCGAAACGGCGACTCCCATAGACGCAAGTATTATCGAGAAAAAGTTCCGTCTTGAAAAAATCTCGTCCGAAAACGAGGGTACGCACACCACGTTTACGGTAGACGCCGACGTTCAGCCGGTAAACGAGTTACTAAACTACCTGCTTTCCGAGTATTCGGTTCGCGACGTTAAAATCGTCGAGACGGGCATTGAGCAAATCGTAAGCAAAATCTACGAAAAGAATAACATTCTTATCGACGGAATGAAGATAACCTCCGACATAGCGGACAGCGAGCCGTGCGGCAAAGATAAAGACGGCGAATGTAAATCGGAAGATTAGTGCGACAATGAAGAACAGGCTTAAAAAATATCTTATATTCGTAAAATCGGGCTTCCAGACCGTTATTGCGTACAGAGGCTCTGTTTTTCTGTGGTTTATAGGCGGAATTATAAACGCCGCAATCATGTGTCTGCTGTGGTGGGCGATTTTTAACGCTTCGCCCGAAAACGTCATTCAGGGCTACACCTTTCCGCAGATGATGATGTATATGATGCTGTCCGCCGTTATCGGCGAAATTTCCTTTTCCATGACCATGTCGGAAATAGGCGAAGACGTACGCGAGGGCGTAATAGGCATGCGGCTTATGAAGCCAATTAACTACCGAAGTCAGCTCGGTTTTTCCACGGTCGGCGGCTTTCTCGCAAGGCTATTGCTTCTCGGTATTCCGATGGTCGTTATCGCAACGCTCATATCGGTGTTCGGGTTTGGGCTTACCGGCTTAAAATGGTATAATATCTTGCTGTTTATTCCTGCCGTATTTCTTGCGGTTATGTTTTCGGACACGCTCGGGTTTTTGTTCGGTCAGCTCGCGTTCCGCACGCAGGCTATGTTCGGCGTAGACACGATTATGACCGTTATAGTCGGGTTCCTTTCGGGGTCGATGGTGCCTATCGCGCTGTTCCCCGAGTGGGCGCAAAACGTACTGTACTATACGCCGTTCCCGTCCATGATGAGCATGCCTATAAGGCTGTTCCTCGGTCAGCTGTCGCCGCTCGAAACGCTGATATCGTTCGGAATATCGGCGCTGTGGCTTATCGTACTGAATTTAATAGGCGCACTGCTGTACAAGGCTTCTGTGCGCCACGTCGTCGTTTTCGGAGGCTGACATGCTGAAAGAACTTAAATTATATCCGAAATACGTATCAATGAGTTTGAGAAGCTCGCTTTCGTACAAAGCGGACTCGATAATAATGATTATAAGCTTCGCGATTACCGAGGTGGTGTCGCTTGCCACTATTTACTTTATCGTGGGCGCGGTGCCGTCGATAGGCGAGTGGACCTTCGAACGGCTTGCGTTTTTGTTCGGGTTTACGCTTATCCCCAAGTCGATAGACCATATATTTACCGACGAGCTGTGGATCCTTGCCTACCGCGCGATAAGGCGCGGCGAGCTTGACGTGTACCTGACGCGACCTATAAATCCGCTGTTCCAGTTCGTCGCCAAAACCTTTAAGTGGGACGGCGTGGGCGAGCTTATAGTAGGCATCGTCGTTATGGCGATATTCGGACCGCAGACCGAAATAGCGTTTACGGTAGGCGGCGTAATTGCTCTTATTATTTGCGCCGTACTCGGCGTGTTCGTGTTTACCGGCTTTAAGCTACTGCTTGCTTCGCTCGCGTTTTGGGTAAAGTACGTCGGTATATTCCTTAACACGATTTACAGCCTTTCCAACTATGCGAAGTATCCGCTTCGTTATATGGGTAAAGCGTTTATGTCGATAATGTTCTACGTCATTCCGTTCGGACTGTTTTTGTACTACCCGATAGAATGCTTAATCTTAGGCAATAACGTGTGGTTTGCGGTGCTTTACAGCTTTATCGCCGCCGTTATAATCATGACGCTCGGGCTTCTTGTCTGGCGGCTCGGAATAAAGCGCTACGAAAGCGCCGGAAATTAAAAAAGTATAACTCAATAAAAAACGGCAGGAGGTTCTGCCGTTTTTTTGTGCGCGGATTACTAAAAAAGGGAAGCGCCCACGTAAAATCGATTTATGACTAAGTGGGTCAGTCCTTGTAGCTTTTGCAAAACTCGGTAAGGGTGTTGCAAATATGCGAGAGCGTATCGTACATTTTTACGCGGTCCTCTTCCGTTACGCCAACCGCCACAAGATCGAGTATCCTCGATACTTTTTCGGAAACGATTTTTGCGGACTCCGCCCCTAACTCGGTCAGCTTATAGGGGTTGCGGTATTTTTTGTTTTTCTGCTCGTCGATATATACAAGCCCCTTTGCGGTAAGCTCTTTAAGCGTCCTCGACATCATGCCCTTGTCCTCGCCGCACGCCTCGCAAAGCGAGGTGAGGCTCGCGCCGGTCGGCGAGTTAAACAGGGTAAAAAGACACTGAACGTGCGTGCCTTTAAGTCCCAACGACTCTACTTCCTTGTTCTTTATCTTTTGAACGCACCTCGACAGGTTAAGTACCAGCAAAGTAAAGGTTTCGTATCTCTGTTCCATAAAAACCCCTAAAAAATTTATTTTCTATCTAAATTATACCACAAAATTGTTGTCAAGTCAATAAATTAGTGCTATAATTAACGTCGATAACATATAAATTGTTGTCAAGTCAACAAATTTTCGGAGAGTGTAATTATGACAAAGACCAAAAAAATCGTGCTGAGAGTGGTAAGCATAGTGCTTGCCGTTATTTTGGTGGCTATGATTGTTCTCGTGTCCGTATTCTTTGGGATATGGCACAACGAGTTTTCAACGGTAACCAGCTTTAAAATGCTTCGCGACCGCAACGACGCGCACAAGGACGGTGCGGTATATACCATGAAGGTGAGCGGAGGCTTTTACTTTGACGATTTTCTCGATCAGGGTGGGGTAAAAAACGACCCCGAGCTTATAGCGTTTATTTCGAACAAGATTACGCGCGGACTAATGGATATGGGTATTAAGGAGAGCGATATCGGCTGCGCGTCCTTTACCGCGGTTGCCGAGAACGGAGACAAGCTGTTTGCAAGAAACTACGACTTTGCCAAAACAAACGTTTGCCTTACGTTAACCGACCCGGGTAAAGGCAGACACGCGTCCTTTTCGACGGTAGATCTTAACTTTGTTGGTATGGATACCGAAAAGAACGTCGAAGGGCTTATGAATAAAATAACATGTCTTGCCGCGCCGTTCACTCCGCTCGACGGTATAAACGACGCCGGCGTAAGCTGCGGCATTTACATGACGTATCAGGGCGAGCCCGAAAACAACAACGCCGTGGCGACCGACCAAAACGATCCCAATAAGCCCGACATTACGTCGACCACCATGCTTCGTATGATTCTCGACTATGCGGACGACGTGGACGAGGCGGTAGAGCTTGTTAAAAAGTACAACCTTCACGATTCGGCAAACACGTCTTTCCACTACATGGTTGCCGACTCCACGGGAAAGAGCGCTATTCTCGAATGGGTTGCCGCCGGCGAAACGGACGAAACGGATAACGACGGCACCAAACGCGAGCTTGTTGTTACATACAACACCGGCGACGAAAATATAGGCGAGGCAGAGGGGTCGAGCGATTTCCAATGGATTACCAATTTTATTATCCTGCCCGGATACTACGCAAGCGACGACGACAAGCCCGGCGTCGACAGATACAATCAAATATACTCCGACCTTTCGGCGACAAACGGAATCGTAAAGGACGAGTGGGCGGCAATGGATATTCTCAAAACCGTAGGAAGAAGAAGCTGGGGCGAAGGCAACGGTTGCACGGTACACAGCGTGGTGTATAACCTCACGAAAAAAACGGCGCTGTGGGTTTCCAACGAAAACTTTAACGATTCTACCGCTATATACCAATATTCTCTCGCGACAAAGCAGTTAAAGTCCGTTTCGAGAAAAGCCTGAAACGAAAAGACAAATTTTGATTATTAAGAGGTTTGCAATAATGAAAAAAGCAATTTACTTATTGAACTTACTTCTTTTCGGGGCGCTTATCGCTTTTGACGTAATGCTCATACTATCCCCGACGCTGTGGCTTAAAAGCGCGTCGAGCGCATGCTTTGCCGCCGTCGGGCTTGTGAATATAATATATGCGTTAAAGTGCGGTGCTAAAAAGGCGTTCCCCGTTCTTATGGTTGTGGGGCTGCTGTTTGCTATGGCGGGTGATATAATAAACTACAATCCCGGCGACCTCTTTTTTATAGTGGGTACGGCGCTGTTCGCTTTGGCACACGTTTTTTACATTGCGGCGTACTACGCGGTTTATAAATTTCATATTTTCGACCTTCTTATATCCGCGGTAATATTCGTGCCGTCCGTGCTGTTTATAACGCTTTCGCCGATGTTCGATTTCGGCGGTGCGCTTATGGAAATCGTGTGCGTGGCGTACGCGCTTATTCTTTCGGTTATGGTAGGTAAGGCGCTGTCCGACGCGAGAAAGGGTACGGCGCTGAGCCTTTTGATTGCGGTGGGAAGCGTGCTGTTTTTCGTATCCGACCTTTCGCTTCTCATAAATATGTTCAGCGGCGTTCACACCGTTCCGCGCATAATGTGTCTTGCTACGTACTATCCTGCGCAGTTTATGCTTGCGTTTTCGCTTATACTGTACGGCGAGAAGGGAGTTAACTTTTTTAAGGCGCTTTATTGCAGGATTTTTCAGGCCGTGCTTAAAATCGCGCTTCCGCTTTTGCCGTACAGGGATCCCAAGATTATAGATAAAATAGCCGAGGTTCCGTCGGCGTTAAAAGCGAACGGAAAAACCCACGCGATTATTGTTACGGATAAAAACATTCGCGCTCTCGGGTTGACCGAGTCGCTCGAAAAGGCGTTAACTTCTGCGAACATAAAGTACACTGTTTTCGACGGCGCGGTGCCGAACCCCACGACGAGCGAGGTTAACGAAGCGTTAAACCTTTACAAAAGCGAGGGGTGCGACTGTCTTATCGGCTTTGGCGGCGGCTCGCCCATAGACTGTGCAAAGTGCGTGGGGGCTTTGGTTGCACGCCCCAAAAAGACGCTCGGCAAAATGAGCGGCATACTTAAAGTGGGGAATAAAACGCCTCTTCTCATAGCCGTACCCACGACGGCAGGCACAGGCAGCGAAACGACGCTTGCGGCGGTTGTGGTCGATTCCGCGACCCGTCATAAGTACGCAGTAAACGACTTTCCGCTTATTCCGTCGTATGCGGTACTCGACGAGGACCTTTTGGCGTCGCTTCCCAAGCATATAATTTCCACTACGGGACTGGACGCGCTTACCCACGCGATAGAGGCGTATATCGGAAAGGGCGGAAACGCTTCGACGAGAAGGGACGCGCTCGACGCGATAAAGCTCGTGTTTGAAAACCTCGAAAGCTTTTACGGCGGCGACAAGGCCGCGGCAAAAAATATGCTTCTCGCCTCGCACAAGGCCGGCCGTGCGTTTAGTAAGGCGTACGTCGGGTACGTGCACGCGCTTGCGCATCCGCTCGGCGGAAAATACAATATCGCGCACGGACTTGCCAATGCGGTAATCCTTCCCGTCGTGCTGAGCGAATACGGAAAAGCCGTACACAAAAAGCTTTGGAAAATTGCTGTGTTCTGCGGTCTTACGGACGGCAGCGCGTCGTACAGTTCCGGCGCCGAGGCTGTGATTTGCAAGATCGAAGCGTTAAACGCCGCGTTCGGAATAGGCACGTCTTTTCCCGAGATTAGGCGCGGAGATTTGGACGAGCTTTCATACTACGCCGAAAAGGAAGCCAATCCGCTTTATCCCGTTCCCGTTTTGTGGGATAAGGAAAAGCTGAAAAAAATGTATATTAAGCTTCGCGGCGAAAACGCGGACGAAACGGACATTGCCGCTATCGTTCAAAAGCAAAGGAAATACTTCGAGAGCGGCGCGACTCTGAGCGTAAAAGGCCGACTTAAAAGATTAAAGGCGCTGCACGAGGCGATAAACAACAATCTTTCCGCCTTGCACGAAGGACTTAAAGCCGACCTCGGGAAAAGCGCGACCGAAAGCTATATGTGCGAAACTGGGCTTGCGCTCAGCGAATTATCCTACATGATAAAGCACCTAAAACGCTTTGCTAAACCCAAGACCGTTACCACGCCTATTGCGCAGGCTATTTCCAAAAGCTATCGGCTTCCGTCGCCGTACGGCACGGTGCTTATTATGAATCCGTGGAATTATCCGGTTTTGCTTTCGATCGATCCGCTTATCGACGCGGTCGCGGCGGGCAATACCGTGGTATTAAAGCTCAGCGCGTACTCGCCCAATGTGAACAAGGCGATAAAAGAGGTTATAGACAGCGTGTTCCCTCCCGAATACGTTACGGTGCTTTTCGGCGGCGCGAAAATAAACCAAGAGCTTATGGAAACAGAATTCGATTACGTTTTCTTTACCGGCAGCAAAAGGGTAGGACAGCTCGTCTACGAAAACGCCGCAAAACGCCTCACTCCGGTTACGCTCGAGCTTGGCGGAAAAAGCCCGTGCATTGTGGACGAAACGGCTGATATACCTCTTGCCGCAAAGCGTATCGTTTGGGGAAAGTTTCTTAACCTCGGTCAAACATGCGTCGCGCCCGATTATATATACTGCGCGGAGAGCGTTCACGACAAGCTGATTGTAGAAATCAAAAAGCAGATAGTAAAGCAGTTCGGCGAAAATCCGCTCGACAATCCTACCTACGGCAAGATAATTAACGAAAAACATTTTAACAGGCTTACCGGGCTTATCGACGGCGCTAAGGTGGTGCACGGCGGAAGGACGGACGCCGAAACACTTAAAATAGAGCCCACCGTAATGGACAACGTATGCCACGGCGACGCCGTTATGGGCGAGGAAATTTTCGGGCCGGTGCTTCCCGTGCTTACGTACAAAGAGGAAAGCGAGGTAGTGCGCTACGTAAATGAAAACGACGCGCCGCTTGCGTTTTATCTGTTCTCGTCGGACAAGGCGCGCATAAAACGATTGACGACGACGATAGGCTTCGGCGGCGGTTGCGTAAACGACGTGGTTATTCACCTTGCGACGCCGTACATGCCGTTCGGCGGCTTCGGAAAAAGCGGACTCGGTTCGTACCACGGCAAAGTCGGCTTCGAAACGTTCAGCCACTACAAGAGCATAGTGGATAAGTCGACGCTTATCGATTTGCCCATGCGCTACCAACCGTACAAAAAGGTTAACGAAAAGCTGATTAAATTCTTTTTAAAGTAAAATAAAAATAACAAGCGGTTTGAATAAAATCAAGCCGCTTGTTTTTTAGTGTCGAGATAAAATTATTTTGTCAGATACTGTTGCCACGTCTTTGAATATCTGTCGTTAAACATAACATTCGTGATTTTGGAATATGGGATTTTAATATCGTCATACCATATTCCGTCCGCATCGACCGACGATATAATTACATAAGAATCTTTTATGTCTTTTATGCGGCAGAGATGGAAAAAATTATCCTCATTATTTGCTTTTTCATTTTCGATAATCATAAAAACATTAAGAGCTTTTATTGACTGAAATATCGTTTTCCACGACGACAAATCTACTTCCGGCTTTACTACGCCGTCGAGCAGTTTTAGTTCCCGACTTATTTTGATGTTAAGATCGTCTCGAATTTCGACTTTTTTAAGGTCGGAAATTTTTCGGATTTGAAATCCGTCAAGCAAAAAGTCGCGGTCTTCGATTCCAAAATAAAATTTCTCGGATATATCTAAGATATAAAGCAATTGATCGTTTTGAGAATAAGTAAGCTGGCACCTACAAAGGTTGTATGTCCCTATTGAGTTTTTCATTAAAGTTACTTTATCCGTTTTATTCATTTCAATATCCTCACTGAAATTTTTTCGATATAACTTGTAAGAAAAAGAGAAATATACCTTGTTTTACTTATCGATTTCGTGTGCGATATGCTCGGCGTACAGCCTTGCTACGTTTATTCCGCTCGCGGCTTCGAACGCGTCGAAGTAGGCGTTGGAATTTACCTCTAAAAGCAGGGGATTGTCGCCGACCGTAAAATCTATTCCGCAGTAATCGAGATTAAGAAGCTTTGCCGCGCGCTCGGAAATCTCCTTTACGTTATCGGGAAGCGCGGATTTTTCGGCGTGGGCGCCGAGTCCGATATTAGAGCGGAAGTCGACGTCGCTCACTCTTTTAATCGCGCCGATTGCCTTTCCGCCGATAACTATTACGCGCATATCCTTTCCGCTCGACGGGGCTATAAATTTTTGGAATAGGTGCGGAGTCAGCTTTACCTTTTCGCACAGCTCTTTAAGTTCCTTGCGGTTATCCGCCTTGAACACGCCTTTTCCTATCGAGCCGTACGACTGCTTTACGACGACGGGATAGCCGAGCGATTCGATTTTGTCGAGAACTTCGTCGGGGATAACGGCGGATTGGTCGTAGCAAAGAAGCCCGGGGATTGTTTCGGGCATGGGAACGCCGCTATTCGAAAGCGCGATATGCGTCAGCATTTTGTCGTCGCAAACTTCTATTGCGTCGGCGCGGTTAAAAAGCTTAACGCCCTTTTTTTCGAGCATGGCGGCGATATATTTGTCCTTATCGAGATAAATACAAAAATCACAGTCGAAACCGCTAAGCTCGACTTTGCCGTCCTTTACGCGGAGAGGGAAGCGGTCGTTTGTCCTTACCTCGGAAGCTATGCCGAATAAGGCAAGCTCTTCCGCAAGCCTTTTCGTTTGGCGCGTTCCGCGCTTATCGGCGTATGCGTTTATTAGGATAATGCACTTTTTACTCATTTCTACAAAAAAGCCCGTACGGATTATTCGCCGTGCGGGCGGAAAATGTTATTCTTTATCGAACGAGCAGCCTGTAAGAACGTATTCCGTTCGCATTGCCACTATGCCCGAACGGTAGCTGTCGTAGCTTATACGGACGGGGATTTTTTTGTGTTCCTTTTCACCGCTTACAAACGGAACGGCGGAATACGACACGCGGTAGGGCGGTCCGTGCCTTTCCGCGTTTATCGATATGCTCGAATCGTAGCACGACACGGGGTAGTATTCGTTGCCGGTCGCATCCGAGGTTACCTTTTCTATGCCGAAGTCCTTAACCCAGTCGCCGATGTGCTCGGTGATTTTGTCGGCTTCCGTCGAGACGTACATTGTGTAGGCGTTTACCTTGCCGGTCTCGAAGCAGTCGAAAAGATTGGTCATAAAAAACGGGTATGCCGTGTTTGCGCTTATAGAGCTGGTGCGAGCGAGGTAGAACATCATCTCGTTGTCGTAGTATTGCCCGGACGGAATGGAAAGAGTTTTTTGCTTTTCGATCCCGTCTTTATCAAACGTGATGCGCGTCGCCTTTTTTGCGAAGTAGTCGGCGTTTATCTCGTACGAGTTGTTTTTCTCTTCGCCCTCGCGCCGAGCAAGCCCCACTTTTTTATTGACCTTTGCGGTTACAAGACTGTCGGTCTGCCACTCGACGTAGCTTCTTATATTGTCGGTAAGGCCGCGGTCTTTTTCGTCCGCGTCGTCGTTATACGTTACCGTCCAGGTCATATTAAGGCCGGTATGGCGCGCCACGTCCTCCGTCGAAACATTTTCTTCGAGGGTAAAGACCGCTTCGCCGGTCGCAATTTTTACGCGTTTTTCGGCGATTGTGCCTTTTTCGGTATTGTAGATATTTATTTCGTAAGTAAGCCGTTCGTACGAGTCGCTGATATCGTGCCAGGGCCGATTGGTGTCGAACGAAGGCGTCGGTGTGGACGTGCATGCCGTAAGCAATACTGCCGTCGCGCAGCATAATGCCGCGGCGGATTTATTTATGAATTTTTTCATACCGACATTATAGCACATATAAATCTTTATTGCAATCGATTGAATAAAGATACCGCTTGCTTTTAACCGGTCGCTGTATTATAATATGGACATGAAAAACGTCGAGAATTACGAAATAAGCTATCCCGAGGCGCTTAAAGCCCTTGCGGCAAAGCTGAAAGACAGACCGAGGGGAAAAGATTTTTCGTTTGACGAGTACTATATCGTTCTTACGCCCGACAGGTATACTCTTCAAGTGGAAAAAGAGCTGTTCGGGGGCGGCGGCGCAATCGATTGCGAGGTGCTTACGCTTTCGAGGCTTTGCAGGCGCGTGTGCGGCGATACGGTAACGCTTTCTACCGAGGGCGCGGTAATGCTTATCGCGCGCGCCGCCGCTCAAGCGGAAGGGCTTGAGTATTACGGCAATGCGGCGGAGTACCCCGAGTTTGCGCGGAACGTGTACGCGGCGTTAAGCCAGATAAGCTCGTCCGCGATTCCGATCGACTCCGTTGCGGCGGAAGTAAGTTCTTTGCCCGACCGCGGCGGCAATACCGGAAGAAAGCTTCGCGACCTTGCCGAAATCAAGAAAAAGTACGACGAGCTTAAAAAAGAAAAAAAGTTCGGCGCGGACGGTGAGGATAAAAAGACGCTCGACGCGCCCGACAGACTGAAAGAGCTTGCCGCGGCGGCAAAAACAAGCGAGCTTATAAAAAAATCGCACTTTTTCGTCATAGGCTATGCGGACGCCACGCAGCTTATAGGCGAGGTGTTTTGCGCGATAAAAAAGCATGCTAAATCGTTCGAGGTTTACGGCGCGATTCCGATCGAGCTTAAAAAAGCGCTTAATCTTAAAGCGTGCGACATTCCCAAAATCGAGCCGAAAAAGAATAGCAAGCTCGAGGTTTACAAAGCGACGGACGCGATTGCGGAATACAAAGAGGTTGCGTCGTACATTCGCGATTATGTGTGCGGCACGGGCAAGCGTTACGGCGATATTTCGGTCGTCGCGCCAAACCCTCGCGCGCTTACGCGTATACTCAACGAATACGGAATAAAATACAATGCGGATACGAGCGTCGCGCTTTACGACACGGCGCAGTTTACCGCTCTTGCCAATATCATAAGGCTGTCGTCGGAGTCGGACGCGGACACGGTGGTTTCGCTTTGCAAAAGCCCGTACTCGTCCGTTAAGCCGGAATGGGCGGACGCGCTCGACTACGAGCTTACCTCGCGCGGAATAAAGCACAATGTTTTCGACGCCAAAATAAAGTCGGCGGACGGAAGGGCGGCAATCGAGCGCATTAAAAAAATTGTAAGCGAGTTTAAAAAAGTCGCTTGCTTGTATGACGGCTCGTCCAAAACGGAGGAAGAGCCGCCGTCCGTCGTTTATGCGCCCGGAAAGTTTTCCGAGGCATGCTCTGCCGTTATCGATTTTTGCGACTTCGAGACGAGAGAGAGCGAGATTGCGAAAAATGCGGAAATGCTCACCGGCGATTCCGGCATCGTCATGACCGACGCCGTAAAGCCCATTCGCTCGCTTTTAGAGCTTATGGACCGTTACGGCACGGACGACGGCGACTTTAAGACCGACGCGCGCATGTTCTTTTCGGCGGCGAAGGCGGTCAGCGTAAAATCCCTGCCGCGCTACACCGACCGCGTTTCGGTAGGGTCTGTCGAGGCGTTAAGGCTTAAAGAGTGCGAGCTACTGATAGTCGTCGATTTTAACGAAGGGGTTTTACCCGTACCCACCGCCGACGCCGGGCTTTTAAGCGACGCGGATATACTCGTTACAAAAGGTAAAATCAAGCCGTCCGCTAAGGAAAAAAACAGACGGTCGCGCGACGAGCTTTTGTTTGTGCTGTCCAATGCAAAAAAGGCGGCATGCTTTTACTGCGATTCGGGCGAGGCGAAAAAAGCTTCGCTTCTGTCCGCGATTTCCGACTATGAGATTAAAGACGGAAAAAAAGTTTACGTCGGAAGCGACAAAAGGATTAGGGAAGAATTATCTAAGGCCGCAAAGGGCGACGACAAAGCGCTCGCGCTTCAAACGACACGTAACCCCAAAATAATAGCGTACCACGCGTGCGTTCCGTCGGCGGCGAGAGAGCTTTCCGCGCGGAAAAAGACGTCGTACGGAAAAGCGCTCGACGAGGCCGTGGAAAGGTACGAGAAAATCAAGGAAAAAGAGGCCGAACTAAACCGCGAAAAGTATACGCGGCGAAAATCCGCGCCGTTTGTAAGCGAGGTAAAAAAGGGTGTCGTTCGCCACGAGAGCTTGTCGGTGTCCGAGCTGTCCGACTGGTTCTCTTGTCCGTACAAGCGGTTTTTAAAATACACCGTCGGGCTTAAAGAGCGCAAGACGGGCGAGTTTTCGGCACCCGACTTCGGCACGCTTATGCACATGGTTTTGCAATGGTTCGTAACAAACAAGCTGTATGATTCTTACGACGAGAGCGTAAACGATTTCGACGCGGACACGCTCGAAACAATTAAAACCAATGCGCTTAATATCGCAAATGACGCCGAGTTTGTTTTATCCGAAAAAGACAAAGAGCGTTTTGTCGAAAATGCGTGCGACTACGTTCGCGTTAACGCTCGGATAATAAAGGGCGGAAAGTACAGACCCGATTTAAAATGGATAGAAAAACAGTTTTTGGGAGATATACTGCTCGGTGAAGCCAAAATTCCATTTAAGGGTACAATCGACCGAGTGGACGTTAAAAAGGACGGCGACGACGCGGCGAGCATGCTTCGCGTTATCGACTACAAAACGGGCAAAAAAGAATTGAATATCAAAAAGATAGAGGACGGGCGCGAAATGCAGCTTTCTTTGTACGCCGCCGAGCTTATCGCGGCGTACGGGAAAAATGAAAGCGGCGACGAAACCGAAAAAGCAAAGGTTACCGGCATGTTTTATATCCCTCTTCCCAAAAAGTACGAAAGCGAGAGGAACGCGCTTCTTTCGGGTACTATGCTTAAAGACTACGGCATTGCAATCGATTACGATAATAAAATTTTTACGCTCGGCGAATCGAAAATATTAAAGCTTAAAAGCAACGACGATAGGACCGATTTTTTGGGCGACTCGAAAAAAAGCAAAACGATTATCGACGAAAGTAAATTTAACGGCTTGATAGATATAAGCGTTAAAAACGCTTGCCTTGCCGCCGACCAAATAGAAGGCGGATATATAGAGCGTTCGCCGGCGGAGGATAACGAGTGTCAGTATTGCGCGTTTGTCGGACTGTGCGAGCATAAGCTTGTACGAAGCAGCGCGGAAGACGAGGGTAACGACAATGATTGATAAAAGCGTAATAAGTTCGGCAAAAACCGAGATAGACCGCATACTCGGTCTTAACAGACAGCAAAAAGACGCGGCACGTTTTTCGGGAAACACCATAGTTTCCGCCGGCGCAGGGTGCGGCAAAACCCAAACGATGGTAGGGCGTATCGTTTATAAGATTTTGGAGGGCGTGCCTCTTTCCGAAATGCTTATTATAACGTTTACTCGCGCGGCGGCGGCAAGCCTTAAAAAGAAGATGTCCGACGCGTTTTCCGCCATTCACAATTCCGATAAAATCGACTCTTCGGTAAAGACGATGTTCGACGAGGCGGCGTACTCCATGCCCGTTTCGGACATAGGCACCATTCACAGCTTTTGCCAAAGACTTCGTACTCGGTTTCTGATTGATGGAATCGATCCCACGCGCACAATCTGCGACGAGCAGGATGCGGCCGCAATTAAATCCTCCGCGGTAAAAGCCGCAATAAAAGAGGGAATGAGTGATGATAAGTTTGTCGACATCTGCAAAATGCTGTCCGACAGACGAACGGATAACGGGGCGGAAAAGACGATAGGCAAGATTGTAGACTATGCGCTCACTCTTTCCGACCCCGAAATGTTTTTCGGCAAGATAAAAAAAGACGAGGATTATTTTGAGCGTGCGGAAGCAACCGTTCCCGATAAAACCGGACTTTCGGCAAGGATTGACGCAATTTATAAAAGCGTTATCGAGGAAGAGCTCGACGACCTGTTGGACGTTAACGGACTGAAAAATTACTTTGATTGCGTAGACGGCGCCGTAAGACCGAGACTGCCGGGAAATAAAAAGCCGAAGGACAAGTCCAAGTATGCGGTATACGATTTGCTTAAATCCGACTTTTCGCTTATACGAGACGACTGCGATGAATACGTAAAGGTCGCTTTGGCTGAAAAGAACAATTCCGTTCCGTACGCAACCGCGCTTATGAAGGTCGCTCGTTCTGCGTATGAAAAATACGAAAAGAAAAAAGCAGACCGCGGCGTTATAGACTACTCCGACCTCGAACACGATGCGATTACGATTTTGTCCAAAGAAGAACACCGTACAGATATAACCTCGCATATAAAATGCGTGTTTATCGACGAGTACCAGGACGTAAATCCGCTTCAAAACCAAATAGCCGAAACGTTCAGAAATGCAGGCGCAAACGTTTTTCTCGTCGGCGATATAAAGCAGTCCATATACGGCTTCCGCCGCTGCAATCCGCGTTTTTTCTCGGACACGCTTTCCGCCGCCTACAAAATGACCGACCCGAACAGACTTAACGACAATAACTACACAAGATTTGACCTTACGGGAAACTACCGCTCGTCCCCCCAGGTTATTAAATTTGTAAACGACGTGTTTTTGGAAATTATGACCTCCGAGCTGGGCGGAGTGAAATACGACGAAAGCCATAAGCTCGAGGAGATGGGCGAAAATAAAAATGTCGTCGGTTGTGCCGAGTTTGTGTATATCGATAAAGACGCCGCTATAACGGTAAAGTCCGATATTATCCCCGTCGAACCGGCGGATTCTTATTCCGATACGCAATCGGGCTCGGCGGAAAAAACGGAAGCCGAGGTTGCGCCGGTCGAAGAATTATGCAAAAATCCCGACGAGGAAGATGTTTGCAAAAACCCGGACGAGGAAACGGTCGCCGTGGCAAAAGAAAAAACCGAGCGCTGTGATAATCCCGTCGACGAGGTAACGGAAAAAGCGGAAGCGGATAAGTGCGAAAAGAAGAATAAAAAAGGCAAGGGCAAAGAAAAGAAAGAGGAAAAGCCGAAAGAGCCGTATTCGGTTAAAAATGCGGCGAGCAGTCCTTCCCTCGATCCCGAGGCGTGCTATATCGCAAACCGCATACTCGCCCTTACCGCCAAAAACGAAAAAGGCGAAAGCGAGGCGAAGTTCGGCGATATTACAATATTGTTACGTTCTACCGACAACGCTTTTGCGGCGACTCTTTTCGACACCCTCGGATATTTCGACATTCCCGTTTCGATAGGGCGCAGTGCGAAAATAAGAGAGTTCCCGGAAGCGGTGGCGCTACTCGACATCGCGCGCTTTGTCGATACCGCGGTAGACGACCTCGCCTTGTACACCGCGCTTCGCTCTTCCATGGGCGGCTTTAACGACGAAGAGCTTGCCGAAATTGCGACAGAGGGCGGCGCGGAGTTCGAAAAGAGCAAGACAAAAAAACGCCGCGACATAACGTTTGTCGACAAGGTTAAGGCGTACATAAAAAGTAGCGAAAATAAACATATTCACGTCGAGATTATAAAACGGCTTAAAGAGTTTTTCTCGCTTAGAGACAAGTTCAGAACGTATTCCGCTTGCCACGACGCGGCGGACACTCTCGGCTACATTACTTCCGAGATAGACTACTTTACGCACGTTTATTCTACCTGCGGCGCTCACGCGGCGTCGTCGGTGGAAGCGCTTATAAGCAGCGCGGTAGACAAAAAGTGCGACCTTCACACGTTTATAGAGTATTGTTCGGACCCCGACTTCGAGCTGTCCGCTTCGTCGGTGGGCGATACGGTAAAAATCGAAACCATTCACAAGTCGAAGGGGCTTGAATACAAGTATTGTTTTGTCGCCGGCTGCGCGAAAGGTTTTAACTTTTCGGATATAAACAGCTACGTTATTATCGACGACGACGGAATTGCCGTTAAAGTACCGTGCTCAGACGGGCTTGTAGGTGAAACAATTCCTCATCTTCTCGCAAGGGAAGACGAAAAAAAGAAGCTTATTTCGGAAGAGCTGCGCATGCTGTACGTTGCGCTTACACGCGCCGAAAAGGCGCTTATCGTTACCGCCAAAACGCGCGCAAAAGAAAACAAGGATCCTGCCAAAAATCCCAACGGATATATCGACTTCCTCAAACAGGTGTCCTTCATTAAATCTATAATCGAAAAGCCGTTAACCGAGGTTGTCGTTAACGGGCGCAGCTACGACAACGACGAAAACGAGGCGGTAACGCAAGCGGTGTTAGAGCGCTTTAAGTTTGTTTACCCGGAAAAAAACACCTTCGTAAAAATGAGCGTAACCGCCGTCGCGGAGGAGAGCGAAGAATATAAGACTGCAAAAATCGCGGACGACGGCGAGCGCGTCGACGAGTATTCGGTAAAACGTCGGTCGGGTAAGAAAAGCGCCGGCGGAGAAACGGCGCGGCTTAAAGGCACGGCGTACCACAAGGCGATGGAGTTAATCGACTTCGAAAATCCCGACTTTGATAAAATCCGCGGCAGTATAGAAAACGTCGAGCTTATCGAGGAGGACAAGCACGGCGTTGAAAACATAATAAAAGCGGTAAACGAAATAAAGAATACTATTAAAGGCGTCAGGTACATAAAGGAACAGCATTTTATCGCCGATATTAAAGTAGTCGTGGGAAATATAAAAAAGGAAACCCAAGCGCTTAAAAACATCAAAGAGCGGATCGATTTAAGCGATCCTTCTTCGTCCGACGAGGAAGTCGCGCTTGTGCAGGGCATAATCGATCTTATCGCGGTTCACGACGACGGCGAGGTAACGATTGTCGACTACAAGACGACTAAGGATGACGGGCTTAATTCCGACGCTTACGAAACGCAGCTCGCACTGTACAAAAGCGCGGTAGAGGTCAGCACCGGGAAGGCGGTAAAACGCGCCGTTTTGTACTCGTTTGAAAAAGGATTTATACCGCCCGTCGAAGAGTGGTAGTATATAAATGGAATTTTTCGGTCGACGCGGTCGGTTTTTGCCGCCAAATGAAAAAGTTTTCGGTAAATTCCAAAACTTTTGTAAATAAATATAGTTAAAAATTATAGATTTTTCAAAAAATATATGGTATACTTAAATACTCTCACGATACGGAAAGGGGCGTACAGACTAACGGAAGCGTTAGGCTATATGCTTATTCCCGATTTATTCAGATAAAAAAGGAGAAGACGTTTTATGCTGACCGGTCTTAATAAGATGCTTACGGAAAGCCTTCCGTTAGAGCCAGACACTTGGATAATAATCGGCATTGCCATTGTTCTTGTCGCATTTGTCGTCGCGCTCGTCGGCGGTCTTTTTACCGGCGACTACAAAAAGAGCGTTACGCTTATGAAAAAGGTTATCGCGTCCCCGGCTAACGCGCTTGCCGCAATGAAGCAGATGCCTGCGTCGGTCAAACAGCAGTATAAGCGTGCGCGCATTACCGGCGCAAAACCCAGCGACTATGTGTCCGAGGACGTTTGCGTTAACAATCTTTACAAACGTTCGCTCATTTCCAAAATCTGGCTTGTAACACTTGTCGCGACCGCTATCAGCGCGTCGCTTGTCGCACTCGTCGCGCCCTTTGCGGTTACCGTCGCGGCAAAGAATATCGCGGAAGGCAATACCGACTCGTCCGTCATGGCGGCGCTCGGCGCGGCCGGATATATCATGCCGCTTGTCGTCGTGCTTGTAGGCGCCGTTCTCACGCTTATAGGCGGGATTATCGGCAAGGCTTCGCTTTCGGGTGCGGTCAAGACGTACGCCAAATTCGTTACCGCCGTGGACGGCGACAGTAAGGGCGTCGGCGCCCAAGCCGCCCAGGCCGCCCATGCCGCTCAAGCGGCAGCCGCGGCGCAGGCTCAAGCCCAGCCCCAGCAGACTCAAGCTCAAGCGCAGCCTCAAAGCGGATATTCGTTCGAGGCCCAGCCCGAGCCGGTCGTAGAAGCTCAAGTGTACGAGCCGGTAACCGAAGTTCAGGCGGAGTACGGCGGCGCGTACGAGGCGCAGTCGGCGACCGCAGAGCCGGTAAACGGCTACGGTGGCTACGGCGAACAGACGAACAACGGCTACGGTGAACCGGTTAACAACGGTTACGCAGGACCTATGAACAACGGTTACGGCGAACCGGTTAATAACGGCTATGCCGGACCTA
>JAFLVD010000003.1:19472-32487 GCA_022508485.1 Clostridiales bacterium
CTATGAACAACGGTTACGGCGAACCGGTTAATAACGGCTATGCCGGACCTATGAATAACGGCTACGGCGAACCGGTTAACAACGGTTACGCAGGACCTATGAATAACGGCTACGGCGGCGGTTACGGCCAGCCGATGGGTTCGCCCGTTATGGAAAATAACGCCGAGTCGGACGAGGATATCCGTCGCCGCGCAAGAGAGGAGAAGATAGCCCAGGCCCGTGCGGCGCAAGAGGCAGAGCAGGCAAGGGCCGCTCAAGCGGCAGCCGCGGCGCAGGCACAAGCGGCGGCGCA
This sequence comes from Clostridiales bacterium, assembly GCA_022508485.1. GTDB lineage: Bacteria > Bacillota > Clostridia > Christensenellales > Pumilibacteraceae > Anaerocaecibacter. The sequence continues at coordinate 19,765 of JAFLVD010000003.1, forward strand.
AGCTCAAGCTCAACAGCAGGCACCGTCGCCTATCGACGAACTTGTCGCCCGTATCGACCAGATAAGCCGCGACGGCGCTTCGCGCGACACCATGCGCGACGTTGCCACGCAGCTTCAGAGAGAGCGCGCCAAGCCCGAAAATAAGGCGCCCGACCGTCAAAAGAAGCTCAACGACGCATTAAGCAAGCTTCTTAAAGCGATGTCTGCCGCAACAAGAGGATAAAAAATAATAAATAAGAGATAAGAGATAAAAGATAAGAGATAAGAATTTAGGTGGAGATGATTTAAGTAGTGGAAGTATGACTTCCGCTACTTTTTTGTTGTGCGTTTAAATCCCTTGGGGGAAGATGACAGAGGCTTTGCCGTTGACGGATGAGGGCAAAAGACGAGATTGTGCGTTATAGTAAAGTATAGTTAATGCCGTAACGATTGACATTTTTCTGACGGTAGTTTAATATATGGGCATGAGTAATATTCTTGAAAGAGAAGATAAGCGCGTCGAGGCGGCAACGCTTTTCGACGCGGCAAATAACGGCGGAAAGATCGTTCTTATCGACGACCGCATTTCGATAGTCAAGCAGGGTAATTGGGAAAAATGCACCGCCCTCGACGTTTCGGATATAGAGGCGTACAAGAAAAAGGGATATTTGCGCGGCAACGTAGTCTACGTCGGCGTTCCGTTTGAGACGAAAAGCCTTTTCGGCGTCAGCGACGCGCCGTGCAAAACGTTTGCATATCTCAATCCGCTTCCGCCCGAGCTAAATCCCGATATCACCGTTAAGAGACTGGCGCCGTCGCTTGCGGGGCTTGTCCGCGACAAGTATTGCGGCGAGGAAGAGGACGGGTATTCCGTTTCCGATATGGAAAACATAATGCGCACTATGGGCGTGTTTGGCGCCATAGTGGACGGCAAGCTCGCCGGCTTTATCGGACGGCACGGCGACGGCAGTATGGGTATGCTCGAGGTGTTCGACGATTTTCGCCGCCGAGGGATAGGCGCCGCGCTCGAAAGGTTTTTAATAGGCTACGTTATGACGTTTATGCGCACTCCGCACTGCGACGTATACATAGATAACGCGGCGTCGCTTGCGTTACAGCAAAAAATTGGCTTAACACCGAGCGGCGGCTACACCTTTTGGGTACCCGGGGAAGAAAAAAGTCAGCCGTGTCAAATTTTGTAAACGGTATTGACACGGGCGAAATAGTTATATATAATAAAATTTATGGATTTTGCGGAAAGCGATAATTTTAATGCGGAAATTATAGCGGAAGAGCAGGCGCACTTGGCGGAAACTCTCGAGCTTATCCGCGAACAGATTTCTTTACTCGAAAACGACGGGTTTTCTTACCGTACAATAGATATTTACGACATCAACGAGATAGAAAGGTACGAGGACGAATTAACCAGGCACGGCGAGAGGAAAAAGGAAATAAAAATTCTTAACCGCGCGCTTACGACGCCGTACTTTGCGCGTATGCGGCTTAAACCTATCGAGCGCGTCGCGGAGGACGATCTTCCTTCCATGACGAAGGCGCGCAAGCTTTATATAGACGATTTGCCCACCGACGAAATCTCGGATATTTATGTCGGCGCCAATATCATAATTTACAAGGACAGAATTATCGTTTACTCGCACAACTCGCCGATAGGCAACAAGGTGTACGAGCGGTTTGAGGACGGAAAAATAACGTGCGGAGGATATGTGTACGAGGTTATTTTCCGCCGCAGGTTCGATATAAGGGACGGCGTGCTCGTCGCGTGCTTTCAGGACTATTCCAAAGAGACCGGCGGCATAGTGTACGACAAGTTCCTCGCGCACATGCTTAAAGTAAAGCGTGGCGATAAGCGGCTGACCGACATTATCCCCACAATCCAAGCCAACCAGAACGAGATAATAACGCGGCCGCAGGACGAGAACTGTATCGTTTCGGGCTGCGCCGGCTGTGGCAAAACAATGATACTTTTACAAAGGCTCGAATATCTGTCGTTTAACAAAAAACTCAACCTCGACCAGGCCGTCGTAATAGCGCCGAGCGAAAAGTATATCGAGCATATTCAGCCGGTCGTGGACGACCTTATGATAAACGCCGCGCGAAGAATGACAATGGGCGAGTTTTATAAAACGCTTATACTCTCGCTTAAAGGGATCAGGGCGTCAGACCGCAGAGCAATCTCGGACTGCGTGCCGTGCGGCGACGAGGATTTGTCCGACGAAGTTGTTTCCGCCGTTTATGGCAACGACATTAAGCGCAAGCTTATTACCGCGCTTTCGCCGGTTAAAAAGAGCTATGCCGCCGCAATGAATAGGTACCGCGAGGAAACTGAAAAATACGAGCGCGACAGCGTGTGGAACCCGGGGCTTGTTAAGCCCAAACCGCCCACCGTGTCCGTTTCGCTCGACAGGTTTGGCTTTTTGCCCTGTCTGCGCGCCGGATTTTGTAAAGCAAAGCTGTACCTTCTTCTCACTTCGTACTGTTTTGTTTTGGGTAAGCCCGATTTTGTGGGCACGCTGTTTATCGACGAGGGACAGGACTACTTTGTCAACGAATACGTTCTCCTTGCCGAGATTACAAAATCCACGTTCGATATATACGGCGACCCCAATCAGCAAATATCTTCATGGCGCGGCGTCGGCGACTTTAATAAGCTTGACGGACTGAGACCTTTTTCAAAGTACGCGCTTAACGAAAATTACCGCAATTCGAGCGAGATAACCGCGTTTGTCAACGAGCTTCTCGGAATGAACGTAACCTCGCTCGGTCTTTCGGGCGGCAAGGTGCGCCGCGCCCGTATAGAGGATATAGCCGAAGAATTGTCAAACGGCACCGACGACCGTATCGCCGTCATTTATTCGCCGAGCGACGGCGGCGCTTATAATAGGCTTAAAAACTCGCTGCACGAAAACGTGCCTATCACCGTTTCGCAGTGCAAGGGAATGGAATACGAGCGCGTTTACGTTTGCGGCAAGCTTTCCAATACCGAAAAATACGTAGCGTACACTCGCGCGCTTAACGAGCTTGTCATCTGCGATTAGATTTGCAATCTAATATAAAATTCAACCTTTAAACCGATACAAAATCGGTTTATTTTTATTTGCAAAATTCGACGGAATATAGTATAATTACAATACAACTCGCGGATAAAAACAGCTCTTTCGGCGCGACTGTAAGCGCCGAGCAAATACACGGTCCGCGATTGGGGGTTACTATGGTAAAAGAATACTGCGGAGTAATGGGCGCATACGACTTTGACGGCCTTGACGTCGCGCTCGATCTTTATCACGGTCTGTACACGCTTCAGCACCGCGGCCAGGAAAGCGCCGGTATCGTAACCAACGATTACGTCGCGCTTCACCCTATAAAGGGACCCGGACTTGTCAACGAGGTGTTTACTAAGGACAACCTTTCCACGCTTAAAGGAAAAATAGGCGTAGGTCAGGTCCAGTACGGATCCGACGACCCTAACGAGGCCGTTCTTCCCATCCTTTCGAGATACTGCAAGGGCACTATGACCCTTGCCATGAACGGTTTTATTACAAACTACGACGAGCTTAGAAGCGAGCTTGAACAGCGCGGCGCGATTTTCCAGTCGACCAGCCACGCCGAGATGATTATGAACATGATAGCCGTCGCGCGTATCACGTCGCACAGCGCGGAAGCCGCTTTGGCTCAGGCGGTTGCCAAGCTTAAAGGCGCGTTTTCCATTATCCTTATGAGTCCGCGCAAGCTTATAGCGGTACGCGATCCGTACGGCTTCCGTCCGCTTTCGCTCGGAAAACGCGGCAACAGATACTTCTTTGCGTCCGAGTCGGTCGTGTTCGACGTTATAAAAGCGCACCATGTGTGCGACGTTCGCCCCGGCGAGATTATAAAGATAGACGATACCGGCATAACGCACATCGAGGAAGGACTGGGTAAGCGCCCGGCGCTCTGCGTGTTCGAGCACGTCTATTTTGCCCGTCCCGATTCCGTCCTCGACGGCAACAGCGTGGCGCAGGCGCGTATCAATATAGGCAAAGAACTTTTTAAAGCGCACCCGGCGGAGGCAGACGTCGTTATCGGCGTGCCCGACTCCGGACTTTATTTTTCGCTCGGCTATTCGTACGAGAGCGGTATTCCGTACGGCTTCGGGCTTGTGAAAAACTCGTACGTCGGCAGAACGTTTATCCGCAGCACCGACGAAATTCGTACCGAGGCGGTGTCGTTAAAGCTTAATCCGCTTCGCGAGGTACTGGATGGTAAGGACGTCGTTATAGTCGACGACTCTATCGTCCGCGGCACGACCTCCGCCAACCTTATCCGTCTTATAAAGCAGGGTGGGGCGAGAAAGGTTCACATGCGTATCGCGTCGCCGCCCTTCCTTTGGAAGTGCAATTACGGTACCGATATTCCCGACAGAAGCGGACTTATCGCCGCGCGCATGACCGTAGATCAAATCTGCGAGCATATCGGCGCGGACTCGCTCGGATTTTTGCCGCTCGAGTCGTTCGAGCGCGTGGGGCTTAATCCCAAGCTTCACTGCATGGCTTGCTTCACCGGCAAGTACCCCGACGAAAAGTAATGGACGAGCAGAATTCGGTATCGCCGTCCGAGCCGGAAAAGCCGCTCGGCACGCGCGAAAGACTGCAAAAAACTCTTCTTGACCGCGCCAAAACGCTTAAAACCGTTCAGGCCGAGATTTATACCGTAAACAAGATAAGGCTTATAATAAACTTTATCATGGGTGTGATTGCGGTCGCGCTTCTTATCGTTACGATAGTTAAGGTGGACGAGTTTGCGGTAATGTTTCCGTGTCTTATGGTCGGACTCGTTCTCGTAATCGCGACGGTCGTCCTGTATTTTACGGCAAAGTACGGATATACGCCGATGAGCTATATCCAATACTCGGTAAATAAAAACGATAAAACGTACGTTTTCCAGTCGATATCCAGAGATCGCGCGGTGTACTTCGACGGCACGCACGCCGTGGAATACAACAAGGGCGAGGCTACCATTCGCGACGAACCGTTCTGTCCCGAACTAAGAAGCGACTTTTTCGTCGATATGACCGTCGATATGCGCGTCGGCAAGGCGGACACCGAAACCTTTTACGGCACGCTCGACGTCGACGGGAAAACCAAAAAGTGCGTGGTGCGCTTTAAAAACGGCGCGCTCGAAAAGGGAAGCGTGGGCGGAAGGCGTATACGCTACTATGCGGTAAACGACACCACGGACGAGGTATCTATTCCCGCGCCGCTTAAAGACGCGGCAAAAAAGTTTAACGTGCCGTGGCCGGATGTCCCCGGAATAAAATTAAGAAAACCATTCGACGAAGTAAAGTAAGCGCCGCTTCGTGGCTAAGATAAGAGATAAGATTGAATAGATAAGAGATAATAATTAAGGACCGCATTGCGGTCTTTTTTATTGAAGAGGAAAGAAGTAAAAAACGGTGGTGAGAGCGGACGGCTGCGCCGCTTTTCGGGCGGTTCATTCTTCACGCTTAACGCATTAAAATGCTTGACAAGGCGACCGCGTTTGTTTTATAATAACCGTTAGCGTGGGTTTTTCCGCGCGCGCATAGCTCTTATTCGATGAGTACATTCGGTGTAACACCGAGTTTATTCGAAAGAACGGGGGCGGCAAGACTACTATAAGGAGGTAGAGTAACGAATGCCTACGATCAATCAGCTTGTTAGAAAGGGTCGTCAAAAGGTCGAGCACAAATCGCTCAGCCCTATTCTCGACAACAATCCGCAAAAACGCGGCGTGTGCCTGTCGGTTACGACGACAACCCCTAAAAAGCCTAATTCCGCGCTTCGCAAGATAGCTCGTGTGCGTCTTGTGAACAAGATGGAAGGTACGGTCTATATTCCCGGCATAGGACACAACTTACAGGAACACTCGGTTGTGCTCGTCCGTGGTGGCAGAGTGAAGGATTTGCCCGGTGTGAGGTATCACATTATCCGCGGTGCATTAGACACCGCCGGTGTTGCCAAACGCAAGCAAGCCCGCTCAAAGTATGGCGCGAAGAGACCTAAATAAGTCTTTTTGATGGGAGTAGTTTTCTCATCTTTAAGCTTAACGGGTTTAGCCATTCCGCGCCGCACGGCGCAAAAAATAATCGAATAAGGAGATAATCATGCCGAGAAGAAGCGGGGTCCCCAAACGGGACGTTTTACCCGACCCTATTTATAAAAGCAAAGTTGTAACCAAGCTTGTCAACCAGATTATGCTGGACGGCAAGAAGGGCACGGCTCAAGCTATCGTTTACGAAGCATTTTCCATTATAAAGGAAAAGATGTCGCTCGAGCCGCTCGACGTATTCGAGCAGGCGCTTGCAAACGTAAAGCCGCAGCTTGAGGTTAAGGCGCGCAGAGTGGGCGGATCCACATATCAGGTTCCGCTTGAAATTCGTCCCGAGCGCCAGCAAACGCTTGCTATCCGTTGGATTGTCATGTTCGCGCGCAAGCGCGGCGAGCGCACAATGGACGAGCGTCTTGCAGCCGAGCTTATGGACGCTTACAACAATACCGGCGCCGCCGTCAAACGCAAGGAAGAAATGCACCGCGTTGCGGAAGCGAACAAGGCGTTTGCACACTATCGCTGGTAAAGCAGCAGTTTAATAATTATGACGCATTTAGTCATACCTAATTAGAGGAATAAAATTATGGCAAGAAAATTCGCACTTGAAAACACGCGTAATATAGGTATTATGGCGCACATCGACGCCGGCAAGACGACCACTACCGAGCGTATTCTTTTCTATACCGGAAAGGTTCATAAGATAGGCGAGGTCCACGACGGCGCCGCTACTATGGACTGGATGGTTCAAGAGCAGGAACGCGGTATTACCATTACTTCCGCCGCTACGACCACGCAGTGGCATACCGGCCCCAACGACCCGATGACGCGTATTAACATTATAGACACCCCCGGACACGTCGACTTTACCGTAGAGGTTGAGCGTTCGCTTAAAGTTCTCGACGGTGCGGTTGCGGTATTCTGCGCAAAGGGCGGCGTTGAGCCTCAGTCCGAAACCGTTTGGCGCCAGGCGGACAAGTACAAGGTTCCGCGTATCGCGTACGTAAACAAGATGGACATTAACGGCGCCAACTTCTTCAACGTTCTTAATATGATGAAGACTCGTCTCGGCGCGCATCCCGTCGCTATTCAAATCCCTATCGGAAAGGAAAACGAGTTCCAGGGTATGGTCGACCTTGTAACGATGAAGGCCGAAATCTATAAGGACGACCTCGGCAACGTAGTCGAGGAGACCGATATTCCGGCAAACCTCAAAGCGCAGGCGGACGAGTACCGTCAGATCCTTCTCGAGGCGGTTGCCGAAACGGACGACGCCCTCATGGAAAAATACTTCGCAGGCGAAGAGCTTTCCGTAGAGGAAATCCGCGGCGCGATTCGCAAAGCCACTATCAATATGACGATGAACCCCGTACTTTGCGGATCGTCGTACAAGAATAAGGGCGTACAAAAGCTTTTGGACGCTGTAGTTTACTACATGCCCAGCCCCGTGGATATCGAACACATTAAGGGCGTAAATCCCGATTCCGAAGCGGAAGAAGAGCGTAAAACCGCGGACGAAGAGCCGTTCTCCGGTCTCGCGTTTAAGATTGCCGCCGACCCGTTCGTCGGAAAGCTTGCGTACTTCCGCTGTTACAGCGGCGTTTGCCCGGCAGGCTCGTACGTTATCAACTCGACGAAGGGCAAAAAGGAACGTATCGGCCGTCTGCTTCTTATGCACGCCAATTCCCGTACCGATATCGACGAAGTTCGTGCCGGCGACATCTGCGCTATCGTAGGACTTAAAGACACGACGACGGGCGACACTCTGTGCGATCCCGCGCACCCGATTGTGCTTGAAAGTATGGAATTCCCCGAGCCGGTTATTAACGTAGCTATCGAGCCTAAGACAAAAGCCGGTCAGGAAAAGATGACTATGGCGCTTATCAAGCTCGCCGAGGAAGACCCTACGTTCAGAACCTACACCGACCAGGAAACCGGCCAGACCATTATCGCCGGTATGGGCGAGCTGCACCTCGACATTATCGTAGACCGTCTGCTTCGCGAGTTTAAGGTTGAGGCTAACGTCGGCAAGCCGCAGGTCGCTTACCGCGAGACTATTCGTAAAAAGGTGGAGGCCGAAGGCAAGTATATTCGTCAGAGCGGCGGTAAAGGTCAGTACGGTCATGCCAAAATCATTATGGAACCCGTCGAGCCGGGCAAGGGCTATTCGTTCGAAGATAAGACCGTCGGCGGATCCGTACCGAAGGAATACATTCCCGCGGTCGACGCCGGTATTCAGGAAGCGCGCATGAGCGGCATACTCGCAGGCTACGAGTGCGTCGACTTTAAGGCGACTCTGTACGACGGATCGTACCACGAGGTCGACTCGTCCGAAATGGCGTTTAAGATTGCAGGTTCCATGGCGTTTAAGGACGGCATGAAAAAGGGCGACGCGTACCTTCTCGAGCCTATCATGAAGGTGGAAATCACTCTTCCCGACGAATATCTCGGCGACGTTATGGGCAACGTAAGCTCTCGCCGCGGTATGATTCTCGGCACCGATCTTAACAACGGCAGCCAGATAATCCGTTCCGAGATACCTCTGTCCGAGATGTTCGGTTACGCAACCGACCTTCGTTCGCGTACCCAGGGCCGCGGCAACTACACCATGCAGTTCGACCATTACGCCGAGGTTCCGAGGAACATTGCCGAGAAGATAATAGGCGAGCGCGCCAAGAATAACGGCTAAAACAAGTTAAATTATCCGCGGTAGCGGAAGAAAAAAGTTTGTCGCGGCTGTTCGCCGCGCCGTGGCAAATAAATTCTTTTTAAAATACACCTCAAAACGGTTGTGATTTTTAAGAGAATGTTATATAATAAGGCGAACTCTTCAAAATTCGAAAATTTCTTGGAGGAAATAACAATGGCAAAGGCAAAATTTGACAGAAGCAAACCGCACGTCAACATCGGTACCATCGGTCACGTTGACCACGGCAAAACGACCTTGACTGCGGCTATCACCATGGTTCTTGCCGCTAAGGGTCTCGCAGAGCAAATGCGCTATGACCAGATTGATAAGGCGCCCGAAGAAAAGGCGCGCGGCATCACCATAAACACCGCACACGTAGAGTATCAGACCAATGCTCGCCACTATGCGCACGTTGACTGCCCGGGGCACGCGGACTATGTTAAAAACATGATTACCGGTGCCGCTCAGATGGACGGCGCTATCCTCGTCGTCGCGGCTACCGACGGCGCCATGCCTCAGACCAAAGAGCACATACTGCTCGCCCGTCAGGTTGGCGTTCCCAAGATCGTCGTGTTCATGAACAAGACCGATCAAGTCGACGACCCCGAGATGCTCGAGCTTGTCGAAATGGAAATCCGCGAGCTTCTTTCCAGCTACGGCTTCGACGGCGACAACTGCCCGATCGTAAAAGGCAGCGCGCTTAAAGCTCTTGAAGCCGCTCAGGCAGGCAAGGCCGACGACGCGGCTTGCAACTGCATTATGGAGCTTATGGATGCGGTCGACGCCTACATTCCTACTCCTCAGCGCGACACCGACAAGCCCTTCCTTATGCCTGTCGAGGACATCTTCACCATCACCGGTCGTGGCACCGTTGCTACCGGTCGTGTCGAGCGTGGCACCATTAAAGTCGGCGACCCCGTAGAAATCGTCGGTATCCGCGCCACCAAGACCTCGGTTGTTACCGGTATAGAGATGTTCCGTAAGTCCCTCGACTTCGCACAGAGCGGCGACAACGCAGGTATCCTTCTCCGCGGCGTAGACCGTAAGGACATCGAGCGCGGCCAGGTTATCGCAAAGCCCGGCACTATCACCCCTCATACCGAGTTCAAGGCAGAGGTTTACGTCCTTAAAAAGGAAGAGGGCGGCCGCCACACCCCGTTCTTCGACGGCTACCGTCCGCAGTTCTACTTCCGTACGACCGACGTTACCGGTCTCGTCAAGCTTCCCGAAGGCGTCGAGATGGTTATGCCCGGCGACAACATTGCGATGACCGTTACGCTCATCCACCCGATCGCTATCGAAAAGGGTCTCCGCTTCGCTATCCGCGAGGGCGGCAGAACGGTCGGCTCGGGCGTTGTATCCGAGATCGTCAAATAATTTAAATTAACTACTGAAAAACAAAATTAACGGTTCGGTTTCCGAGCCGTTTTTTTGTGCCGCATTTTTCGCGCGCCGCTTGCAATGATTATTTCGGTGTGGTATAATGAATACACCGTAAACGGCAGTATAGCGAGGTGATTTATGAAAAAATGGTATGACGAGGAATACGAGTGGAAAATCGAAGTAAAAGGTTTTTTGCGCGGAGATAAAACGGAAGGCTATTGCCGAAACGGTGAGGAAGTGGGTGATGTTTACACCTGTACCTACGGTTGTCCGGTGAACGCAGAGGGGCAAGGGATTTGTTCCAAAGTCATGATGATAATGTTTCCTATTATGGAAGCGGTACGAAGCGGCGGCGATTTGGAAAACGCCGGCGGCGACGGTAAATACACCAAAGACGTAGTGTGTCCCGACGGTTGCGTGCTGTTCAGAATGACGGCAAAAAAACTCGGGAACGAAAACTTTTTAAGGGTAAGTTTTGGGGTTGAGTGCATAATTAAAAAGAGTAAGTTCTTTTTTTTCGAGCAGTAAAAAAATACTCTACACACAAAACGAGGTGAAAGCATGTACGTGCGGAAAAAGGCTTCCGAGATTAAGGCCTGGCGGTTGGGCGACAAAACTCCCAAAGAGCTGGAAATGATAGCCGAAAAGAAAATCGTCGATAAGGGCGACGGCACATACGAGCTGTTTTCGCGAGAAGCGACGGGTAAAAAAGGGCAGATAGCAAAGGTCGGCGATTACTTTAAAGTTGATTCCGGCGGTTATCCTTATCCAAACGATAAGGAAACGTTCGAGGCAACCCACGTTCGTATCGAAGGAGACAGGTATTTACAAAGCACGCCCGAGCTTTATGCCTGGACGCTCAATCAGCCGATTACCGACGCCGTTAAATACCTATTCGACAATAACCTTGTCCAAATTCACGACGACGATCCCAACCGTTACTTTTCGGCGGTGCTGTGGGGTACGACGGAAACGGCGGCAAAGGATGTCGTAATTGTTTTTTATAAAATCGAACGGGACGGCAACGGCAACGTTATTAACGTCGATTTTAATTTCGTCGAGCGAAGCGAGTTCGAAAAAACATACCAGGTACTTCTGCCGTGGGTTAGGATAGATTAAAGACTTTTTTTGGTTCCGCCGAAAACGTTACTTATATAGGGCAATTTTTATTGGTCTGTAAAAAATATAAAATACATTTTACAAAAGGAATACGTCATGAGGAAACTGACTATTAAAAGAACAAAAAGCTTTATAGGCTGTGCCGCCAAAATGAAAATCTACATAGAGGATCCTTCCTCGAGCGAGCTTACGATAAACAACGTTCCGTGCCGAAAAATCGGAGAGCTTAAAAACGGCGAGGAAAAGATCTTCGAGATAGGCGAGCAGGCGGCTAAGATTTTCGGTATTGCGGATACGCTCAGTAAAGAGTACTGCAACGATTTTTACGCTCTTCCCGAGGGGCAGGACGACGTCTATCTTACGGGCAAAAACCGCTTTAATCTCGCAAGCGGTAACGCGTTTAGGTTTGACAATAACAACAATGAGGAAGCGCTCGCTAACCGCAAACGCGGAACAAAAAAGGGCGTTGTCGTTTTAGTCGTCGCTATTGTTATAGGTTTTGTCGCCGGATTTATTATCACAAGTATGTTGCTTAGGTTTTAAACAGCGCTAAGGCGAAAAACGGTACAAGGTAGTTATAATGGAAGAGGGCGAGCTTGATTTTATTTGCAGTGGAATAAACGCGGACGGTAAGTTCGAGCGTGAAAACACCGGCAGGGGCGAGGATTTATCACCCGAATTTTATTTCGGAAATTTGTCGCCGTACGCAAAAAGCCTTATAATAACGCTCGAGGACTTGAGCCTTCCCGTTAAAAACTACACGCACTGGGTTATTTGGAATATCCCTCCGACCGATTTTTTACAAAAAGGGATTGCGCACGGGAAATACGTTGCCGATCTTGGCGGCGCGGTGCAGGGAATAGGCTACGGCATTCACCGCTACGCCGGGCCAAAACCGCCGAGGGGTAAATCGCACAAATACCGTTTTACCGTTTACGCGCTCGACAGTATGCTCGACTTAAAGCCGTCCGCGACAAAACGAAAGGTGCTTAAAGCCGCAATGCCGCACGTTATTCAGCAGGGCGAAGCGTACGGCTATTACGAGTAAGGTCAAAAATGAAGAAAGTCAAGATTACGGTTATTAAAAAAGCGTGCTATAACGATTTAATCGAAAAGTACGAAAACCCTATCGAAAACCCATGCGATATGAACGAGGGCGACGAGTTTACCGTGCGCGACTGCGTTAAACCGAATGGGTTTTGCGACAGCGCCTGGGAAACAGTGCTGCCGTTCGTGCGCTCGCTCGCCGAGGGCGGCGGAGATTTTTACGACGGCTGGATGAAGAACCCGTATTCCGCCTTGATTTCCTGCAACGACGGCTTTCGCCCCGTAAGCTTGCTGATTGAAGCGGTAGAAGAGTAAGCGCCGCCTACGGCGACTAAGATAAGAGATAAGATTGAATAGAAAAGATAACAAACCGAAGGTTTGACGAATGTCGTGTGTGAACTAATCAGCGTATTTGACTTCACACC
>JAFLVD010000003.1:32587-123963 GCA_022508485.1 Clostridiales bacterium
AGGTTTGACGAATGTCGTGTGTGAACTAATCAGCGTATTTGACTTCACACCCGACAAAATACTTTCCTAAAAAATAAGAATTAAGGACCGCGATGCGGTCTTTTTTAATACTTCACTAATACCTATTCTCTCGCCGAAGGCGCTTGCGGCGCTTTTAGGGTATCACAACTTCCGTTAAGCTGTTATACACGGCGAGGCCCTTTTCTATAAATTCGGGCGAGGGCGGGATAAGATCGATTACCATGACGGGCGTAAAGCCGCCGGCGTACGCCGCGGCTATTCCGTTTGGCGAATCTTCGATAACGAGCGTATCTTGTGGCGCCGCGCCGAGGCGCTGTGCCGCTATAAGAAAAATTTCGGGGTTGGGCTTTGCTACCTTTACGTCGTCGGCGTAAACCTCGGCGGAAAAAATATCCGCTATATTCAGTTCCGATTTTTCAAAGAGCTTTTGCGCGCGTTCGCGGCGACTCGAGGTTGCAAGCGCAATTGGGATGCCTCGGGCTTTGAGTTTTTTTACAAGCTCGATAAACCCCGGTTTGAGCGGCGCGCCGTACGCCGCTTCTTCGCTCTTTACGTACCCTATTATATACTCTCTGTACGCGTCGACGTCGAGCGAGGGGCTAAGCGTTTTTAGATAAGCTCTTACCGACTTTTCGTCGCGGCCGCAGCAATTAAACCTGACCGTCTCGTCGAAGCCGGTGTTAAACTTGATATCCGCGGCGACGTCCGCCTTTTGCCAGTTCTTTTCGGAATCGAACACGACCCCGTCCATATCGAATATAACCGCTTTTGTTTTTTCGAACATGATTTACCTCGTTAATAGCGTACCAAATCTCGGCGGCGATGTCAATTACGGATAATAAAATCGCGGTAATTTGTTGGCATATTTTTTGGGCATGCCGAATACCTTATATCGATAACCAATCGTAAGGAGGAATCATGTCAGAAGTAATTAAGTTCGATAGCGACGGAATTAAGCGCGTTGCGCGCGCTCAAGCCGTAGTCGAGGCGACAAAGCAGGTGGAGGCCGATACTCGCGTACTTTCCGTTACGGCGACGCCGTCGGTGCGACCGAGCGACGTTTTCGCCGGCGAAGTGCGGTACAGCGGAAAGGTTATTTTCGACTGCGTTGTGCTGTGCGGCGGTAAAACCGAGGTGGAAACGGTCGTAGCCGAGTTTTCGGACAAGGCGACCTCGCCCGACATAACGACCGGCGCTACGGTAGGACTTGTTCCCGAGGTGATTAACGCCGAGGCGAGTATCGACGGCGGCACGTTAAAGGCGGTGGCGGTGGTAGACACCTGCGTTTACGCCGTTACGAGCGAGGAATGCGAGTGCATCGTTAAGCCCGACGACGATATTTTTTGCGAAAAGAAAACGCTTACCGTATCTAACGTCGTCGCTCAGCCGACCGAAACGGTATACGTTTCCGACACCGTGTACGACGTTAAGGCGGCGGAGGCGGTGGGTACCGTTTCCCGTGCGGTCGTTATGAGCGCCGAGTGCAGCGACGGCGAAGTTAAAATTTCGGGCGCGGTTTATTCGACGGTGATTACGCGCACAGAGGACGGAATGATTTCTTCCGTTAAGGTCGTATCGCCGTTTATAAAAATGCTGACCTCGCCGAGCATAAACGGCGACTGTACGGCGTACGCCACGGCGTGCGTTTCGGACGCGGTGTCGACGCTCGTAACAAACGTCGACGGCAACAATATCGAGCTGTCCGCAACGGTGGTTCTGTCCGCAACGGTGGTAAAGACGGCGGAGATAAGCGCGGTAACCGACGTGTTTTGCGCAAACAGCGAGCTGTCCGTAGCCGAGGAAAAGATATCGCTCTACTCGTGCGAAAAAATAACGACCGTGGTCGACAGTATTGACGGACAGGTTAAAATCGAGCCGGACCGTCTCGCCGCGGACAGCGTTTGCTTTGTTTCCAATACCTTTTGCACGGTGTCCGACAGCCGTGTGGAAAACGGCCGCGTGTGCGTCGAAGGTCTTGCCGGCGGCGACATAATCTACTACAACGCCGAAAAGGACGCAGTCGATTGTATCGCGTTCAGAATCCCGTTCTCGCTGCCAATAGCGCACCACACCGAGTGTAAGAACGTTGACGTTATAGGCTCCGTTACCGACGTAAACGTGCGTATTCGCCGCGAATCGGTGTTCGATATCAAGGTTGAAACGGCGTTTACCGTGCGCGCGTACTCGTGCGAGGAAGCAAGCGTAATTAAATCGGTTAAAAAGGGCGCGGAAATAACTCGGCCCAAAGCGACGGTTACCGTCCATATCGCCAAAAAAGGCGAAACGCTGTGGCAGGTTGCCAAAGCGCTCGGCTGTTCGCCCGAAAGCGTGGAAAAGCAAAACCAATTCACCGCACCGTACTCGGGCGGCGAAAGACTAATACACTACTGCGGCGGAAAGAAGTAAAACCTCTGCGAGCTTTTACAATGAAATGTTGCTTTGCAACATGAAATAACGCAAACGCGTTATGAAATATTTCTTAGGAATATGAAATGCGCTTCGCGTATAAAAACAAAAAAACAACCCCTTTTCGACGTTTTACCGAAAAGGGGTTTAACAATTATTATTTTTTTATCTCTTATTTCTTATCTCTTATCTTAGCCGCCGAAGGCGGCGCATTTTATCTTTCTATCCACTCGTGGAGTATTCCCGTGGGGGCGGAGGAAAAGACGCGGAACCCTTTTTCCGTTTTAAAGCTTAACGCGGCGCGCGCGAATGCGTCTATATCGGTGTAATAGCCGAGCACCATGCCGCCCGAGCCTGTCATGCACGGAATAGCGCCCGCAGCTTTCAGCTTGTCGAAGTTCGTTTTTACCGACGGGGCGAGCTTTGCCGAAGCTTCGAACAGTGCGTTATCCATATATTCGAGCGCCTTTATATCGCCGTCGAGAAGAAGATTTACGAATTTATCCGTTTCGGTGGGCAGGTATTCCATTGTAGGGTGAAGCGTATCGAAAAGAGCGTATGCCTCGGCGGTCGAAACGGTCTCGGTCATAAGCCCGACGGCAAAAAGTTTAAGCTTGTTTTCTATGAACAGCATTTCTTCGCCCATGGCGGTTACTTGCGCCAGTCCGCCGGTTAGCATGAACGGCACGTCCGAGCCGACGGATAGCGCGGTTTTGCGTATGTCGATTCCGTGCGAGGAAAGACCGTAGAATAGGTCGAGCGCGCGGATAACCGCCGCGCCGTCGGCAGACGATCCGCCGAGCCCGGCGCCGACGGGTATACCTTTTTCTATTTGTATATCCACGCCGCGGCCTATCTTGTCGCACACGAGTTTTGCGGCTTTATACGCCGTGTTGTTCACCTTGTCGATACCGGGCGTATCGAACGTTACCTCGATTTTGTCGTCGCTTCGCTCGCATACAGTTACCGTGTCGAATGCGTCGACGGACATCATAACGCTGTCGAGCGTGTGAAACCGCTCTTTTTTTCCGGTGATGTTAAGCGAAAGGTTGGATTTACCGAAAACGTTAAGTCGTAGTTTTTTCATACGGAAAGTATACCATTCGGAATGCGTTTTTGTCAAGGCAAAGCGCGTTTAATAATTTGCGTATGTAATGTATATAAAAAGGCAATCGGGCAATAATCGTATACATGAAAACAAACAAAATGTATGTTAAAATTATAGCCGTTGTACTCTCTTTTTGTATGATTATAGCTTTACCTATAATATTTTTGTCGTGTACAGATAATAATACATACAGCGGAGAACTGCTTCGACTGCATATACGCGCCAATTCCAACGGCAAAGAGGACCAAGCCGTCAAGCTGAAGGTGCGCGACAGTATCAACCAATACCTAAACGATAATATCGCAGCTACGTCGTTTTCGGCGGCGTACGCCGAGATAGGGCTAAGGCTCAAAAAGATTGCCGCGGTTGCCGAAGCCGTACTTAAAGCCGAAGGGTTTAATTACGGCGCGACGGCGGAACTTAGTAACGAGTACTTCCCGACGCGAGTGTACGGCAACGTAGAGGTTAAGGAAGGATACTACGACGCGCTTATAGTAAAGCTGGGCGAAGGAAAGGGTGATAACTGGTGGTGCGTCGTGTATCCGCCGTTATGCTACGGCGATAAGTTCGAGTACAAGTCGATATTTGCGGAGTTGTTCGGCTGAAATATTTTATTACGGAAAAACGAAAATGACAAAAGTATTAAGAAAATCTGCGTTAGCGGTTTTGCTCGCACTCATGTTGATTGCGGCGACGCTTATCTATTCGCCTATTTCGCACGCGGAAATCGTATCGGGTAACACGTTCGGAAACGTCGCTGCCGTTCAGGCTCGGCTTAAAACGCTCGGCTACTACACCTCGAGCGTTGACGGAGTGTGGGGAAGCGGAACGTCCTCCGCCGTTAAACGGTACCAGAGCGCAAAGGGCCTTGCTTCCGACGGCGTTGTGGGAAGCGCGACCGCAAAAGCGCTGGGAATTAAATTCCCCGTATCGGGTTCGATAACGTACGGCAAAACAACGGCGAACGTCGCCGCCGTTCAGGCTCGGCTTAAAACGCTCGGTTACTACAAATCGAAGGTGGACGGCGCCTGGGGCAACAATACGCTTGCCGCCGTGCTTTCCTACCAGTCTGCGGCAGGGCTTACCGTGGACGGAGTTGTGGGCGCAGGCACTTGTAACAAGCTCGGCGTTACTCTGTCTACCTCGGCGCGTTCCGGCGGCATAAGTAAGGGCAAGAGCGCGGACAACGTAAAAAAGGTGCAGACCGCGCTTAAAAACGCCGGATATTACACCTCGAGCGTGGATGGGCTGTGGGGAAAGAACACGATGTGCGCCGTAATGGCGTTCCAGTCCGATAAGGGACTTACCGTGGACGGCACGGTCGGATCCTCGACCGAGCGCGCACTGGGCGTTACGCTGTCGAGCGGTGGGACCGGCACGGGCGGCGGCGCGAGCGGATTGAGTAACTCCGACCTTACGCTTCTTGCAAGGTGCGTATACGGCGAGTCGCGCGGCGAGCCGTACACCGGTCAGGTGGCGGTGGCTGCGGTCGTCCTTAACAGAGTGCGCTCGTCCAAGTTCCCCAATACGATTTACGGCGTTATTTACCAGTCGGGCGCGTTTACGGCGGTGTCGGACGGGCAGATAAACCTGACGCCCAACGAGTCGGCGTACAATGCGGCGCGCGACGCCGCAAACGGTTGGGATCCCACCGGCGGCTGTTTGTACTACTACAATCCTGCAACCGCAACCTCGAGCTGGATATGGTCGCTCACCGTTCATATCAGAATAGGGAAACACAATTTCGCGCTATAAAAAAGCCTTAACGAAATACAAGGGGGAAGGACATTTATTATGACAAACAACCTTAACGAAAAAAAGGGAATGATAATTTCCGTTTCGATAATCGTCTCGCTGCTTTTTGCCCTGGCGGTGCTCACCGTCGGAATGGTGTTTGCGGTGCGCATTAAGATTATCGAGGACGGCAAAAAGCAGCCGCAAATGTCGACGCAGCTTCTCGTCGATGCGAGCGCCGGATTAAAGGGTAAAGCGTCCGCATTAAGACTGTGCAACAACGAGGAAACGGCCGACAAAGTAATGGAAGAGGCGCTCGTTTACGCGGTGCGCGCGGAAACCGCTCTCGAATGCGATCACGGCGTTTGGTCCGAATGCAGGGCAAAGGAAGCGTTTTTAAACGACGCTTGCGCGCTGCTCTCAGGAAAAACGAGCGAGGCAATGAAAAAATCCGATTTGCTTTATGCGTACTCGTCGGCGCTGTTGGATTCGCTCAATAATTCGTCCGAGTTCGAATATAACGGCGAGCTGATTGACGTAAAGAGCGACGGCGAATTCGACGAGCCGACGGATGACGATATAGAAAAAGCAAAGGCGAAAATCGAAGAGATTTTATCGGCGGACGGCGCGGAATATTCGGGCGCGTATCACGGCAAAATCTCATTCGAGATAAAGTCCGGCGCGCGCCACGGCTACGCGATTGTAAAAGGCGATAAGATTTGCGAGTTCGCTCTGTCGGGCGCCGAAAACGCCGAAGGCGATAAGTCGGGCGCGGAAGAGAAGGGCGCCGAAGCCCTTGCCTTAAACGCTGCCGAAAAGTGCGGCTTCGATGGGCTTAGCGTGTATTCCGTTTTTGAGGTGGGCAACGTTACTACCGTTAAAATGTGTCATGAGATAGACGGCGCGGCGTGCCGCGACGAGTGCGCGAGCGCGACCGTAGAAGGAGGCGAGGTTATAGGCTTTACCGCCGGCGAGTGCGAGCATACCCACTCTCTTCCCACGGTAAAGGTGTCGGAAACGGACGCGCGTAAAAATTCGGGTTCTAAATCGGAGGGCAGGCTTGTAACCACCTTCGACGGCACGCGCGACAGGGTTTGTTACGAGTACGTCATAGAGTGCGAGGACGGCGTTCACTATGTGTACGTCTGTGCCGAAAACGGAAATCAAATGCAGATAAGATAAACAAAATCAGTTGCAAAATATCAGGTAAAGTGATACAATAATTGTAGGAGGACGCAATGGACAGTTCCGACAGTAGTTGTAGAGCATAAACAAGCGCCACGGACTATACCGGGCGCTTTGGCCCGTTGTAGAAAGCGTTATGTTGAAGATCTATGCGATGGAAAGCGGAAAACGTGAGTTATCGGAGTGTGAGGAAATCACCAAAGGTTGTTGGATAAACTTATCCAACCCGTCCGACCTCGAGGTTCAGCAGGTCTGCGAAAAAACGAATATCCCGGAAGATATGATAAAAGCGGCGCTCGACGAGGAAGAGCGCGCTCATATCGACGTTGACGACGATAATACGCTTATTGTTATAGACATACCTGTCATAAACGAAGAGAAGGACGCGTACGTATATTCTACACTCCCTCTCGCCATTTTGTTTAATCCCGATTATTTTATCACAGTGTGTTTGCGCGAGACGATTGTTCTCGAAAGATTTATAAATAACACGATACGAAACTTCGACGTTAACAAGCGCACGCGGTTTATTTATCAAATCCTTTACACCAACGCGACCATGTACCTCCACTATCTTAAAATGATAGACCGTACCGCAAACCGCATTCAGTCGGCGCTGCACCGCTCGCTAAAAAACACCGAATTATTACAGCTTCTCGATCTCGACAAGGCGCTTGTTTACTTTTCGACGTCTTTAAACGCCAATCAGATTGTTATAGACAGACTTAGACAGCTTCCTTCCGTTAAACATTACGAGGACGACAACGACCTTCTCGACGACGTAATCATAGAGAACAAGCAGGCGATAGAGATGGCATCAATACACCGCGAGGTTCTTTCGGGCACGATGGACGCATTTGCTTCCGTTATAAGCAACAACCAAAACATCGTAATGAAGCTGCTCACGGCGATAACCATTCTACTCACTATCCCGACGCTTATTTCCGGTCTTTGGGGCATGAACGTTGCTGTGCCGCTTGCAGATACTCCGTACGGGTTTTGGGTAATCGTAGGTATTATAGTCGCGATACTTATCCCCGTCGTGGTTATAATGATAAGAAAACGAATGTTTTAGATACCTTAGGATACAAAAATTTTTTGAGAGGTTGCAATGACAGCAAAGGAATGTATGCTGACTCGCCGCAGTACGCGCGCGTTTAAGCCCGACAGTGTGGACAAAGCCCTTTTAGAACAAATAGCGGAAGCCGGACTTTACGCACCGTCCGCCATGAACGAACAGCCCTGGACGTTTACCGTCGTAAGTAACAAGGAAAAGCTTGCCGCGATAAACGAAGCGGTTAAAAAGTATTTTGCTTCCACCGGCGACGAGCATCTTTCGTCCCGTGCCGCAGACAAAAACTACTGCTGTTACTACGGCGCGCCCGTGCTTATTATCGTATCGTGCGACAAGGAATCGCGCTATCCCGTAGAGGACGCGTCGTGTGCGCTTCAAAATATGTTTCTTTGCGCGCACGAGCTGGGGCTTGGAAGCTGCTGGATAAACCAACTCGGCGGAAAGGCGTGCGACTATCCGGCGGTGCGCGAGCTATTAAATTCCCTCGGAATACCTTCTTCCGACAAGGTGTACGGCTGTGCCGCAATCGGTTACATAAAAACCGAAACGGAGACAAAACCTCGCCGCGGAACCGTCAAATACGTTGATTAACTGTAAAAATACCGTATATTTACAGTCGTTTTTTTACAATTTCCCTCTCTGTTATTGACAAAATAACTTTGCGGTTGTATAATTGACCTATGGATTTTGATTTTTCCAAAGTCGATAATATTATCTATTTAGCGTCGACGGGCGCGGCGTTTGTGCTCATGCTCGCTTTTCTGTTGGCGCTTATTGTTAAAGGTAAGCACAAAACGGGCGCGTTTGATATTATCGCCCGTTTACTTTCCGTGATTGTTTTAATCGGCTCGTTCGCGCTGTCCGCCGCGGCCGTGCTTGCCATGCTTAAAGGGAACTACCGTATAGACGCCACCGAGGAAGCGGCGACGCTTGTTTTCGGCGAGAAGGTTATAGAGCTTCCCATTCCGCAGCTATTTTACATACTCACTAACTTAATCGGCGCGGTGCTGTGCTTTGCGCCGTTTGTGCTGTCCCTTATCGTTTTAATCGTAGACGGCGCGCTCGCGCGTAAAAACTACGAGGCGGCCGAAAAGGGCAAAAAGAAAGCGGTGGATAACCGTACTCCCGAACAGAAAAAACGCGACGCGGAAATAGAAAAAATCCGCCGTCTCGCTGCTTCCGCCGTCAAAAAGACCTCCGCTGCGGCAAGCAATACCGCAAAGGATTCGACTAAACCGGGCGAGACTTCAACCGAAACGCAAAAACCCAAAGATACTGCGGCAAATCCGAGCGAGGAAAAGCCCGATTTCGATTGGCGCGTAGACCGACCCGAAAAACCCAAGTCGACCGAGTTTGTAGGGCTTTCGGAAACCGACGGCGAGCGCGACTCGTTCGATTCGTTCGACAGCGACTACGAAGAAACCTCCGCGCCTAAGGGCGACGGCTCGTTCGACAGCTTTACCGTTTCGGAAACCGGCGGCGACGACGATATAGATGATACATTCGACGCCGCGCCTGCCGAAGAAATTCAAACAGATAACGAAGTAGTCGAAGAACAGCCCGAGGAAGAAGTCTACGACGAAGCAGTCGAAGAACAACCCGAGGAAGAAGTCTACGACGAAGCGGTCGAAGAACAACCCGAAGAAGAAGTCTACGACGAAGCAGTCGATGAACAGACCGAGGAAGAAGTTTACGACGAAGTAGCCGAAGAACAGACCGAGGAAGAAGTTTACGACGAAGCAGTCGATGAACAACTCGAAGAAGAGGTCTACGACGAAGCAGTCGAAGAACAGCCCAGGGAAGAGATCTACGACGAGGTAGTCGAAGAACAACCCGAAGAAGAAGTCTACGACGAAGTAGCCGAGGAACAACTCGAAGAAGAAGTCTATGACGAAGCAGTCGAAGAACAGACCGAAGAGGAAGTCTACGACGAAGCAGTCGAGGAACAGACCGAAGAAGAGGTTTACGACGAACTGGGCGGTTTCGACATAGACGACATCGAGCCGAACAGAGATATTTACATTCCCGAAATACGCACGATTACAAGGCAGCGTACCGATTCGAGCGAGCAGATTGAGCAAGACGATAACGACGACGGAGAGCCGCTCGTAATGGACGAGCCGGTGGTCGACGAACCTATTATTACGGAAGAGCCGGTGCAGGAAGAGCCTGAACAAGAAGAACGGTGGGAAGAGCCGGTTTACGAAGAACCGGTTAAGCCCTCGTATGAGCCGCCGGTGAAACCCTCGTACGAGCCGCCGGTGCGCACAAGGACGGTGCGGCCCGCGCCGCGTCCCGTCGAGCCTATTCGCCCCACGCCTCGGCCCGAGCGCAGAGTCGGACCCGACCCTAACGCTAAGATCGAGCATGACGAGACGGTCAAAAAGAAGATTGAGCAGGTGCGCCGTGCGCACGAATCGGAAGCGGCAAAACGTCGCGAATCGGTCAAAAAGCCGACCGAGAGCGCGCCGGTTTCCGAAAGACCGCGCCGCAGCACGCCGCCGCTTGACGGCGCCAAAAAGACCGTTACCGCGCCGAGACAGACAAGCGCTTCAAATTCTTCCGCGCAAGATTCGACCGATAACAAAAGGCTTCCGCTTACCCGTCGCTATGTGATAATCAATAGGACGAGTGCGGTCAATATCTTTAACGATTACCTCAAAGAGCGCGGAAAAGAAAAGCTCGATTCGATGGTTACAACAATTATACTCAAGTAACAAGGGGAAGACTTAGACTATGTATTGCGTCGGAGTGGATATCGGCGGAATGTCGATTAAAATAGGCGTTGTTGACAGTAACGGAAAGCTTATAAAAAAAGACAGAGTCGTTACAGACATCGCCGGTGGACCGCACAAGATAATTTCCGATATCGGCAAGCTTATTTTGTCGCTTGTCGATCCTTACGATAATGATTTTGCCGGTGTGGGCATAGGGTGCCCCGGCGCTATCAATTCCTCGGCCGGCGTGGTCGATCGCGCGTTTAATCTTAATTGGTATAAAGTTCCGCTTGCGGAAGAGCTTATGCGTATGGTAAACAGGCGCACGCTTGTAAGCAATGACGCCAACTGCGCGGCGCTCGGCGAAACTATGTTCGGCGTCGGTAGAACGTACACGGATACCATTTTCCTCACTCTTGGTACAGGTGTAGGCGGAGGTATAGTCCTCGGCGGTAAGCTGTACGAGGGTAACGAGGGTAAAGGTGCAGAAATGGGGCACACAGTGCTTGTCGTGGACGGAGAACAGTGTTCGTGTGGGCGCAAAGGCTGTCTCGAAGCGTATTGCAGTGCGACCGCGCTTATCCGCGACACTCAAAAGGCTATGGAAAAAGACAAGTCTTCCAAAATGTGGGAATATGCGGAAGGCTCGCTCGATAAGGTAAGCGGAAAGACTGCGTTCGAATGCAGTAAGCTGGGCGATAAAAGCGCTATAAAGGTAGTGGACCGCTACATAAAGTACCTCGGCGAGGGCATGCTCAACTTTGCCAATATTTTCAGACCGCAGGCCATAATACTCGGCGGCGGAATATGCGCCCAGGGCGATTATCTTATCTACAAGCTAAAAGACTACTGTAAAGACAGAAATTACGGATTTGCCGATACGCCGAGGTTCGATATTCTCGCGGCTCAGCTCGGCAACGACGCCGGCATTATCGGCGCGGCGGCGCTCATTTTTTCCAATAATCAATAATAACTCGGGTGAACCCGAAAAGGAGTTTAATTATGAAAGATTTAAAAGGCACCAAGACCGAACAGAACCTCATGTCCGCTTTCTCGGGTGAGAGTATGGCTCGCAACAAGTACGACTACTACGCGTCCCAGGCTAAAAAGGACGGCTACGAGCAAATAGCCGCTATCTTTGCCGAGACCGCCCTTAACGAAAAAGAGCACGCCAAGCTTTGGTACAAGCTTCTTAACGGCGGCATCAACGACACGCTTACCAACCTCAAAGACGCCGCAGGCGGCGAAAACTACGAGTGGACCGAGATGTACAAGACGTTTGCGGAAGAAGCCGACAAGGAAGGCTTTACTCAAATCGCAACCCTCTTCCGCAAGGTCGCCGCTATCGAAAAGACGCACGAAGAGCGTTACCTTAAACTCGCAATGAATGTAGAAAACGACGGCGTGTTCAAAAAGGGCACGCAGGTTGTTTGGGTGTGCATGAACTGCGGACACATGCTCGTAGGCCCCGAGGCGCCTGCGGCTTGCCCCGTCTGCGCTCATCCTCGTTCCTTCTTCGAGATGAAGCCCGAAAACTACTAATTCGCTTTAATTAAACAAAAGATAAAAAAAGGAATTGCCCTATATTCGGTCAATTCCTTTTTTATGCTTGAAAAAAATAAACGGTTGTGTTATAATACTTGCAGTTACGATTGAAACGCAATACAAATAATAAAAAGGCAGTTCGAGAGGATGGGTGATATGGTTTTTAAGGAAGTACATAAAAACTTCGGGTTCGGGTGTATGCGCCTTCCTATGACCGGCGATAAGATAGACTATGCCGAATTTAACAAGATGATAGATAGGTTTATCGAAAGCGGATTTAACTATTTCGACACGGCGCACGGCTATCACGACGGACTTAGCGAAACAGCTATACGCGATTGCCTTACCTCGCGTTATCCGCGCGACAAATATTTGCTCACAAATAAGCTTACCGAGCCGTATTTTAAAACTCAGGCGGAAATTCGTCCTTTTTTCGAGAGTCAATTAAAGCTTTGCGGTGTCGAGTACTTCGACTTTTATCTCATGCACGCGCAAAACAAGGACAACTACGAGCATTTTAAGCGTTGCCGTGCTTACGAAACGGCGTTAGAGCTTAAAAAAGAGGGCAAGATTAAACACTTCGGCATATCGTTCCACGACACGCCCGAGGTTCTCGATAAAATCCTCACCGAGTATCCGCAGATAGAAGCCGTTCAGATACAGTTTAACTACCTCGACTACGACGACCCGGCGATTCAGTCGCGTAATTGCTACGAAGTGTGCATAAAGCATAATAAGCCCGTTATCGTTATGGAACCGGTTAAGGGCGGAAACCTTGTAAACCTTCCCGAGGAAGCAAAGAAGTACCTCTCGGCGCTTAACGGCGGCAGCGAGGCAAGCTACGCACTCCGCTTTGCCGCAGGGTTCGACGGCGTATTCATGGTGCTTTCCGGCGTGAGTAATTTGGCCCAGATGAACGACAACATTACGACCATGTACGATTTTAAGCCGCTTAATACCGCCGAAAAAAACGCTGTGGCGCAGGTGTGCGGAGTGTTCAAAAAAATGGACGTCATTGCTTGTACGGCGTGCAGATACTGCACCGCCGGTTGCCCTAAAAAGATTTCCATTCCCGATCTTTTCGCCTGTCTCAACACCAAAAGCGTTCACCATAACTGGAACGCCGATTATTATTACACGGAAATTCACACCAAGTCGGGCGGAAAGGCCTCCGACTGTATAGAGTGCGGAAAGTGCGAAAGCGCGTGTCCGCAGCATCTGCCTATCCGTTTACTTCTTAAAGACGTTGCGGCGGAGTTTGAAAAATAATGGTTTACAGAGTTCTTCCGCGCGGCGGCGAAAAAATAAGCGTGATAGGGCTCGGTATGGGCGGTATGCAAATCACCGACCAAAGCGAGATACAAGCGATTGTAACTAAGGCTATCGATAACGGCATAAATTACTTCGATATGTGCGCCGGCGGAATTAACGTGTACGAGCCGTTCGGTAAGGCGATAAAGGGCAGGCGAGACAAGATTTATTTTCAGCTTCACTTCGGCGCGGTTTACAACTCTAACGGCGAATACGGCTTCTCGCGCGATAAAAAAACCATTATCGATACTTTCGAGTGGGAGATGAAAACGCTCGGAACCGATTACGTCGACTTTGGGTTTTTGCACTGCGTAGACGAGGAAAGCGACGTAAAAGCTTTAAAGGATACCGGCATTTTCGACTTTGTAAAAGGACTGAAAAATTCGGGCGTAGTTAAACATCTGTGCTTTTCCTCTCATACGCCTAAGGTAGCTAATCTGCTTCTCGACACCGGCGTTATGGACCTTATGATGTTTTCGGTCAATCCTGCGTACGACCTCGAGCGCGGCGACGAGTACGGCATAGGTTCCACGTTAGAGCGCGCGCAGTTAATGCGCCGCTGTCAAAAGGAAGGCGTCGGTATTTCGGTCATGAAGCCGTTCCACGGCGGACAGCTTTTATCCGCCGAAACATCGCCCTTTAAAAAGGCGATGACTGCGACCCAGTGCATTTCGTACTGTCTCGACCGTCCGGCAGTCGTTACGGTGCTGGCAGGCGCGGTTAAGCTGAGCGAGCTTGACGAGCTTCTTAAATACCCGTCCTCGACGGCGGAAGAGCGCGACTACTCCATAATAGGCGAGTTCACACCGGCGGCGGCGGTCGGAAACTGCGTGTACTGCAACCACTGTCAGCCGTGTCCCGTGGGGATAGATATAGGGCTTGTAAATAAGTATTACGACCTTTCGCTATCCGGCGACGTTATGGCGCACGGCCATTACGACAAGCTAAAAGTAAAAGCGGATAAATGTATTAAGTGCGGACACTGTAACAGCCGCTGTCCGTTTAAGGTAAACCAGCAAGACAAAATGCAAAAAATAGAAAAATACTTTAAAGGAGTTTAGTATGATAGAAAAAGTTCTCGTACGGAAGGGTTATTCCTTCAAAACAAAGATTACCGTAAAAAGCCTTATTTCGTTAGGGCTTGTCGCGCTTGCGGTGGCGCTTCCGCAAATTATTCATGCGGCGACAGGACAGGCAGGCGGCGTTCAGTGGCTGCCCATGTATCTGCCCGTGCTGCTCGGTGGGTGCCTTCTCGGATTGTGGTGGGGACTCGGCATAGGCGTAATGTCGCCCATTGTCAGCTTTTTGATTACGCTTGCCTTCGGCAATCCCATGCCTGCGGCGGCACGGCTTCCGTTTATGGTAGCAGAGCTGGCGGTCATAGCGGTCATTGCCGGACTCTTCGGAAAAAAGATTTCCGTTAACGGCTGGATGGCGTTCCCCGCGGTTATACTTGCTTTTGTTGCCGGACGGACTGCGTTTATGCTTCTTGCCCTCATTTTCCAAGCGGTAACGCCGTTTACTCCCCAGCTTATCTGGTCGCAGATACAGACCGGTCTTATCGGGCTTGTGCTTCAAGCGGTTATCGTTCCGTTTATCGTAATGGGCTTAAAGGTCCTTATCGACAAAGACAACCATGAAAGACTTAACGACGGCGAAGAATAATCTCGGCTTACACACCATTTGTCTTTGTAAGAACGGGCAGTGTATTACCGACGACAAGCGCGGCATTGCGCCTATGATGGGCTTTATCGCGCGCGGACTCGATTTAAACGGATATTCCGTCGCCGACAAAATGGTGGGGAAAGCGGTGGCACTGCTTTTTGTTAAGTGTGGAATAGCTTCCGTGTACGCAAAAACGCTCTCTTTAAGCGGCAAGGCCGTTCTGGAAAAATTCAATATCCCTTTCGAGTACGATTCGCTCGTCGAAAAGGTGATTAACCGCGACGGGACCGATACTTGCCCGATGGAAAAAACCGTAACGGACTGCGCCGACCCCGAAGAAGCGTACTTACTGTTGAAAAACAAGCTCGCGTTACTCGCGAAAAATCAATAACATAAAAAGAGGAATATAATGAAGCTTCTCGTTGTTTTCTATTCCAAGCACGGCCACGTAAAGCGTTACGTGGACATTATCGGCAACGCTATCGGCTGCGACGCCGTTCCGGTGGATAAGCTTAAAGCCGATATGCTCGGCAGGTACGACAAAATTTTGTTTATATCGTCGATTAACGGCTATGCCATGAACGGACTGAAAAAGTTCGTTGACCTGTACGACGTCTGTTACAAAAAGCTCGTTATGTGCGGCGTGGGACTTTCCCCGTATCGCAACTACATTCCGAGCCGAATAAAGCAAGCGTCGGTCAGCGTCGCGTACGAAAAGTTTATCCCCGTGTTCTACATGCAGGGCGGATTCGACATAGACGAGCTGTCGCGTACCGAAAAGTTTTCGGTGGCGCTTCGCGTCCGCACAATCAAAATGAACGAGGTGCTCGAGGATCAGGACAAGTTCTTCCTCGACGCGGTTAACACCCCGATCGACGAGGTAAAGCTCGAAAACGCAAAAGCGCTTATCGATTACCTTGAAGGGCGCGAGGTTGACGAGGCGCTGTACTCTCCGCCCGAAATAACCGACCCCGAGGAAGAGAAAAAATTCTTTGCCGAGCTTGAAGCGGCAGGCAAGGCGCCCGAAAACAAGGAACGCGCTTTAAAGAAAAAGCTTAAAAAATAACAGACATTACCATTAAGAGCCTAATAATTTTCTAATTAGGCTCTTAATTTTTGTAAAATAGTTTTAAAGCGGAAAATCAACAAAAAACCGCTTGCTATTATTCGAGTTTTGGAATATAATATTTATATCAAAACGAGGCGTTTTATGTTAACTTATATCTCGGCAAAAGAAGCGGCGGAAAAATGGAATATATCCCAGAGGCGTGTTTCTGTTTTATGTAGCGAAAACAGAATCAACGGCGCAATGATGGTTGGCAATATGTGGATTATTCCGAGCACCGCGGAAAAGCCTGTCGATAAACGGACGACGAGATACGAAAAAGAAACCGGTATTACGCTAAAACCGTTTGTCAAATGGGTCGGAGGGAAAGGCCAGCTTGTCGGCGAGCTTGAAAAAATTCTTAGTGCGGACAAAGATCGGGTTTTCACAAAGTATTGCGAGCCGATGGTTGGCGGAGGCGCGTTGCTGTTTAATATGCTGTCCAAGCACAATTTTGAGCAGTTATATATAAGCGACATAAACGCCGAACTCATGAACGCATATCAAGTTATTCAAAACAATGCGGACATCTTAATTGAAAAGCTACAAGAAATGCAGATGTTGTTTTTACCTATGGACGAGAACGGCAGAAAATTCTATTACTACTCTGTCAGAGATAAATTTAATACAACAGAACTAAGTAACGAAACCGCAACTATTAAAGCAGCTTACTTTATCTTTTTAAATAAAACTTGTTTTAACGGTCTTTACCGCGTCAATCGCAACGGACAATTCAATGTCCCGATGGGGGCATATAAAAGCCCTACGATATGCGACGAGGATAACTTGCGCAACGTAAGCAAAGCGTTGAAAAACATTAAAATTGTTTGCGGCGATTATACTTTATCGAAAGAGTTTATCGATAAAGACACGTTTGTATATATCGATCCGCCATACCGACCGATTTCCGCGACGTCCGGCTTTACGGCGTATAACACCGATACATTTGACGATAACGAACAAATACGACTCGCAAAGTACATCGACGAAATAAACGCAACCGGCGCGAAGATTGTTTTAAGTAATTCCGATCCTAAGAATGTCAATCCCGACGATGATTTTTTTGACGAGCTGTACAAAGCATATAACATAAGGCGAACATCGGCAAACCGCGCAATAAACAGCAAAGGCGACAGTCGCGGCAAAATAAGTGAACTTATAATTCATAATTGAGGAGAATACTTATGACATTACTTGAACTTACCGAAGAAGAAATAGATACATATATTGACGAGCTATATTCCTGCTTCCCCACGGGACGAGAATTTGAAATTTTCCTCAATTCTTTTTTAGTAGCACTCGGTTTTGAAGAAGTTGTTACTACTCAGTATGTTGGCGACAGGGGAATAGACTTGACTTGCATAAAAAGTGGACTTGATCTAAACGGAACCGACACTATAAATTATTATGTCCAAGCTAAAAGATACTCACGTAGCAACAAGGTTCAGCCAAAAGAAGTTAGGGATTTGAAAGGTACAACAAAGCGTGATAAAAATGGAAATATTTTGAATAGTAACTATATTAACGTATTTATTACAACTTCTACGTTTACTAAGGCGGCTTTATCAGAGGCGACCGACAACCCTAATATGCCCGTAATCACTATTGATGGCGCACAGCTTATTCAATATTGCATTGAGAAAGGCATAGGATTTAATTATAAGCCTGTCTTCTCTAAAAACGAAATTCTTGTATTAACACAGCGAGAACAGGCTTCTAACACGGTAGTCGCAAATGATAATGATTATTTGGTCGAAAGGGAAATTACAAAAAATGACATCAGAGCTAAAATATTGGTAATTCCGCAAATTGTAAAAAGCGAACTTTCAGAAAACGAAGAGAAGTTTCACATTGTATTTAACGGGGTCGAAAAGCACCTGAATATTGATAAATCGAAAAGATATTTTGGTGGAGTTACGGATTTGTATAAACAATTCGGATTATTGACTTCTGATGGTGTATTTGTTAGCAAAAAAGCCAAATGGAAGCTAAACGGCGAGAAAATATTAATAGATTTAATTTAAGAGGTGTACTTATGAAAAGAAATTTTAACGAATGGCTTAATACTTTCAAGTCGAGTATTTGCGATTACGGTTACTATGTAGATTTTGAAAAAGTTTACGACAACATCGAGAATATAAAAGTCGAGTTAAATATACTAAATTCGCTTATCGGCTCTAAAACCATAGAACAAGACTTTGAAAAGCTTGTTGCCGATTATCCGCAAGTGCTAAAATGTATTCCTATTTTGCTTGCCGTTCGTGGGCGTGAAATATACGTCATTGACGGAGACGGAGAATATCTTTTCAATTTTCATAAGCCGAATTACACCATAAAAGAATACATAATGTTTATGCAAAAAACGGGTTTGTTTGATTTAATCGCAAACCATGTTATCAATAATCTTGTCGATTATGTTACGGGTGTGGAAGTAGGACTTGACAGTAACGGACGCAAAAACCGCGGCGGTCATTTAATGGAAAATCTTGTCGAGGACTATATTGTCAAAGCCGGGCTTGTAAAAGGCGAAACCTACTTCAAGGAAATGAAATTGTCCGCCATTGAAAAGAAATGGAATATCGATTTGTCTGGAATTTCCAATCAAGGCAAAGCAGAAAAACGTTTTGATTTTGTTATTAAAAAAGGCAAGACTGTTTACGGCATTGAAACGAATTTCTATACCAGCAGCGGATCAAAACTAAACGAAACCGCAAGGAGTTACAAAACAATCGCATTAGAGGCAAAGCAAATCGACGGTTTTGCTTTCGTGTGGTTTACCGACGGTTACGACGGCTGGAAGTCCGCCCGGCACAATTTAGAGGAAACATTCGATGTGTTAGACCACATGTACTGCATAGCCGATTTGGAAAACGGCGTTATCGCCGAATTGTTTGATTGATATGCCGAAGAAGATTACGTTACAACCCGAAAATTTCGAGCTTGAAACGAATACCGTTTGGGCGTTTCCAGATCGAGGCAAGTGGGCTACACACGACGCAAAGTACCGAGGAAACTGGTCGCCGTATATTCCGCGCAATGTGATATTGCGTTATTCTCAAGAAGGGGATACCGTTTTGGATCAGTTTGTCGGCGGCGGTACGACAGCCGTTGAAGCGCGATTAACACATAGAAATTTTATCGGCGTCGATATAAACCCGTCGGCGATCGAAATTACAAAGTCAAAGTGCGATTTTGATTTCGATACTCAAGCGACGACAACTCTTATAAACGGTGATGCGCGAAGCCTCGATTTGTCCGACAATTCGATTGATTTAATATGCACCCATCCACCGTATGCCGATATAATTCATTACAGCGAAAACATTGACGGCGATTTGTCGTTACTACCCTTAAAAGATTTTTTATTTGAAATTGGCAAGGTCGCAGACGAATGTTACAGGGTATTGAAAAAAGGTAAATTTTGCGCCATGCTTATGGGCGACACACGCAAGAAAGGTATGGTACAACCTCTCGCTTTCGAGACCATGCGAATCTTTGAGCTTGCAGGTTTTAAAGCAAAGGAAATCATAATCAAAGAACAGCACAACTGCAAAGCAACGGGCTATTGGAAAACAAACAGCATTAAGTTTAATTTTTTACTGCTCGCTCACGAGTATTTGTTTGTGTTCAAAAAGTAAATATTATTTTCCTCGAAGTAGCGACACGAATATAAGACCAAACAAAATATAAAGCGCGGCAGGGCGGACGTCCGTCGCGCTTTTTTTGTGAGAAAATATTTAATTTTTCGACAAAAATTCAGTTAAATGATTTGACATGCGAATGATTATATAGTATACTCCATAATCGCATGGTTTAATATAGCTAAACAAAATACTTAAATAAAATTAACTTTTAGAGGCGACATCTTGGCAAACGACGACAAAAACATAACGCATACGATAGGCTCGAAGCTTAGGGACTTGCGGCTTAAAAACGGACTTACGCAGGAAGAGCTTGCGGATAGGGCCGAGCTTAGCAAAGGGTTTATAAGTCAGCTCGAAAACGACTTGACTTCGCCGTCTATCGCGACGCTTATCGACATACTTCAGCTTCTCGGGTCGAGTTTAAGAGAGTTCTTTTCGGACAGCGACGATAGCCAGCTTACATTTACCCAAGAGGACTATTTCCGAAAGGAAGCGGACGGCACGGTCGTTACCTGGATTGTCCCCACCGCGCAGAAAAACGCGCTCGAGCCGATTATACTCGAGTTAAGCTCCGGCGCCACCACCGATCCCGACTATCCGCACGAGGGCGAGGAATTCGGCTATGTGCTCGAGGGAGAAATCGAGGTTGTGGTTGGCGACAGAAAGTCGGTTGCAAGAAAGGGCGACTCATTCTACTTCACGTCCGACAGACAGCATTTTATTCGCAACATTGCCGACGGGAAAAGCAAAATTTTGTGGGTTTCGTGCCCACCGACGTTTTAGGGCGCTTTACTTCGACGGCGTCCATACGATAGTTTTCGTACAGGTTCTTTTTTGATAAAAGCTTTGTTACAAGGAGGTATGTCATTATTATGGCAAACGCTACGGTAAGTAAGTTCGATAACATTATCGAAATTAAAAACGTAACCAAAGTTTTCGACGGCATTACGGTCGTCGACGACGTTAACCTTGCGGTTAGGCGCGGCGAGTTTGTAACGCTTCTCGGTCCGTCGGGCTGCGGAAAGACTACTCTGCTTAGAATGATTGCCGGCTTCGAGATTCCGACGAAAGGTTCGATTTATCTCGAAAAGCAGGACGTTACCACCATTCCGCCGCACCTTCGGCCCATAAACACGGTGTTCCAAAAGTACGCGCTTTTTCCGCACCTTAACGTGTTTAAAAACATAGCGTTCGGGCTTAAACTTAAAAAGATAGATACCGGCGAGGTGGATAAAAAGGGCAGACCCATATTCCGTAAG
This sequence comes from Clostridiales bacterium, assembly GCA_022508485.1. Taxonomy (GTDB): domain Bacteria; phylum Bacillota; class Clostridia; order Christensenellales; family Pumilibacteraceae; genus Anaerocaecibacter. Next base: position 53,363 of record JAFLVD010000003.1, read on the forward strand.
TTTACCAAAGACGAGATTAGGGAAAAGGTGGAACGCGTCCTTAAACTTGTCAACCTCGAAGCGTACGGCTACCGCGATATAACAGGACTTTCGGGCGGACAGCAGCAGCGCGTCGCCATTGCGCGCGCTATCGTGTGCGAGCCTAAGGTGCTTCTTCTCGACGAGCCGCTCGGCGCGCTCGACCTTAAAATGCGAAAGGAAATGCAGCTCGAGCTTGCGGCCATGCACAAAAACATAGGCATAACGTTTATCTACGTTACGCACGACCAGGAAGAAGCGCTCACCATGTCGGACAAAGTGGTAGTGCTTACCGACGGCGCCGTTCAGCAGTACGGCACGCCCAAAAAGATTTACGATGAGCCTGCCAACGCGTTTGTCGCGGACTTTATCGGCGAGAGTAACATTCTGTCCGGCGTAATGCACGCCGACTTCCGCGTCGAGTTTTGCGGCGCCGAGTTCGAGTGTCTCGACAAGGGCTTTAACAAGGACGAGCAGGTCGACCTTGTTATTAGGCCGGAGGATATTAAGATAAGCCGTAAAAAAGGCACGCTTTGCGGCAAGGTCGTTTCCACCGTGTTTAAGGGCACCTACTACGAAATGGAAGTGCTTGCCGAAAACTATCAGTTTACCGTTCAGAACACGGAGGAATTTACACCTGACGAGACAGTGTACCTTTCCGTCGAGCCGAACGGCATTCATATAATGAAAAAGCTGAAGGTCGTCAACGAGTTTATAGGCACCGTAACTTCCGAGGACACCGTCGAGTTTTGCGGCGGCGAGTTCGAGTTTAATAACACGCTCGGGCTTGAAAAGGGCGACACGGTGCGCGTAAAGATTCCGTTCGGCAAGATAGAGCTTACCGACGACGAGGACGACGGTGTTATCGGCGCAAACGTAACGCAGGCGTTTTACAAGGGCAGCTACTATCAGGTACAGGTGTACACCGACGACGATAACGAGTTCTTTATCGACACCGCCGACGAGTGGGACATGAACGACCGCGTAGGCATTAAGATTAAGCCCGAGGATATCGAGGTAATAAAGGTGGAGACCGACGAGGACGGAAACGTTATCTCTGACGCGCAGGACGCATCCGTCGCGCCCGAAACGGAAAACGAGGAGGTGGAATAAATGGCAAATCCGGTTAACTCCGCCGCAATCGAAAATAACGGTGCACCTTCTCCCGAAAGCAATAAGAAAAAGAGGAAAATGCGCGGAATAAAACGCACGGCGTTTTCTGTTCCGTACCTCGCGCTTTCGGTCATCTTTGTCGTAATACCGCTGTTTATTATGCTGTATTATGCGTTTACCGACCTTGACGGAAACTTTTCGTTTGCCAACTTCGGACATTTCTTTTCGCGCCCGAACATTATGAAGGTTATGGGACGGTCGTTCCTCGTCGCGCTTATTACCACCGTGCTGTGCTTTTTGCTCGCGTATCCGCTTGCGCTCGCGCTGTCGTCTTCGACCCTTAACAGAAACGCGATACTCGTAATGCTGTTCATTCTTCCTATGTGGATAAACTCGCTTCTTCGCACGTACGCGATGAAGATAGTGCTTAACATTCTCGAAGTAACAAATCCGTGGGTGGCGGTTACGACCGGTATGGTCTACGACTTTTTCCCGTTTATGCTAATGCCATTGTACTCGATACTTTCGGGTATGGACAAAAACGTTTTGGAAGCGTCGCAGGACCTCGGCGCGTCGCCTATAAGGACGCTTTTTACCGTTAAGCTTCCGCTGTCGCTTCCCGGCATTGTTTCGGGCGTATTGATGGTGTTTATGCCCACCGTTTCCACGTTTGCGATATCGGATATCTTAGGCAACACCGACACCTATCTTTTCGGTAACGTTATCGACCAGTGGTTCCGAAACAGCGGCGGCTGGCACATCGGCTCGGCGTACTCGTTTATACTGCTCGTGCTTATCGCCGTTACCGTGCTTATTGCCAACAAGGTTACAAAGGGCAGAAGCGAAGTGGGAGGTGTGCTGTGAATAAGACTGTTAAAAGCGTGCTTATCTGGGCGTTTGTCGGCGTTATGCTCGCCTTTATGTACCTGCCCATTATCATACTTATAGTGTTTTCTTTTACGGACGCAAAGGCGCTCGGCGTGTGGAGTGGCTTTTCGATGGAACTGTACGTTAACCTTTTTACCGATTCGCAAATACTGTCCGCACTCGGTAATTCCATGATTCTTGCCGCTTCGTCCGCAACGCTCGCGACTATTCTCGGCACGACCGCGGCGGTGGGTATTTTCTACCTACGCAAGTGGAAAAAGGCATCCGCCGAGTTTATCGCCAACATAACTATGGAAAACGCCGAAATCGTAACGGGCGTTGCGTTTATGATGTTTTTTCTCGCAATCAACCTCGGCTACGGCTGGCCGGCGCTTATTATAGCGCACACTATGATAACCGTGCCGTACGTTATTTTATCGGTAACGCCGCGCCTTAACCAAATAAACCCCAATCTGTACGAGGCCGGGTTGGATCTCGGTGCGTCGCCCGTCCGTTCGCTCGTAACCGTGGTTATTCCGCAGCTTCTTCCCGGCATGATAAGCGGCTTTATTATGGCGTTTACGCTGTCGCTCGACGATTTTATTATTAGCAAGTTTATTAACGGCGGCGTGGAAACGATACCCATTTATTTGTACAATGCGCTCGCCAAGCGCGGCGCAGATCCGACGCTTCGCGCGCTGTCGTCTGTGCTGTTTATCGCCGTACTCACGGTGCTTATCGTTATGAACGTTGTGTCCGCTAAGAGAAAGAACAATGCGGCAAAGGCGGTGTAGTATGATTATATCCAAGATTAAAAAAGCGTTCTGCACTTTGCTCGCGGCGGCGGTGGCGACCGTTCCGTTATCAATTACGGCGTGCGCGCCGAGAGACGAGGTGCTTAAAATCTATAATTGGGGCGACTATATAAACGAAGAACTTCTCGATAAGTTTGAGAAATGGTACCTTAAAGAAACGGGCGAAAATATAACCGTCAGGTACGACACGTTCGACACCAACGAAACGATGCTCACCCGCATAGAAACTCAGCGCGCCGACTACGACCTTGTTTGCCCGTCCGACTATATAGCAGAGCGCATGATTAAGGAAGGGCTTGCGCAAAAGGTGGATCCCGATATATTCGATATAACGGAGAAGGGGCTTTTTTACGATACCCTTCTCGAAATGATAAGGGATTCGATTGACGAGAAAAACGAGTACTTTACGCCGTACGTTTGGGGTACGGTGGGAATAATGTACGACGTGGACTATATCGACCCCGAGGGCGAGTTCGGCAAGCTATGCGAAAGCTGGGAGGCGATGTGGAGTGATAAGTGGGAAAAAGAGACGGGGAAAAAGCGCGTTCTTATGAAGGACAGCGTTCGCGACGCGTATTCCGTCGCTTGCATTTACGCAAACCGCGACAAGCTTTCGGAGATGACAAACGGCTTTACCGATTACAGCAGTCAGGAATACAGAGACGAGCTTATTTCGTACTTTTCCACTGTAAGCGACGACAGCATCGCTCTTGCCCAAAAAGCGCTTATCGATCAGAAAAAGGTAACCTATAAATACGAGGTGGACGACGGCAAAATGGATATGGTAGCCGGCACGACGCAAGCATGGCTGGGTGTGTTTTGGTCGTGCGACCCCGAGCTTATTATGATAGAGGACGGCGGCGATCATTTTTACTACACCGTTCCCAAAGAGGGCAGCAACGTGTGGGTAGACGGCTGGCTTATTCCTAAGTACGCCAAAAACACAAAGGCGGCTAACTACTTTCTTAAATTTATAAATACTTATGACTATGCGTATGCAAATTTTGACGAATTGGGATCGTCTATCGCCGTGGTGGACGTAATGAATGACGCCAAAGCATATTTCGAAGAGGACAAGGACGGCTTCTTTGACGACTACTACGACGGCTTTAAGGAAATGTATATCGAAATGATGTTCCCCTCGGACGAGGTGCTTTCACGCTGCGCCATTATGCGCGACTTCGGCTTAAAAAGAAATACCGATCTCGACAGCATGTGGATTGACGTAAAGACTGCTTAGTGCTATACTGTATCTGTCTTACGACAGAATATTATGACAAAAATAATTTTCGACGCAATTGTAATAGGCACCGGCCATGCCGGAATAGAAGCGGCGCTTGCGCTGTCCAAAACGGGCGCAAAAACGCTCGCATTATCGATAACGCTCGATAACGTCGGGTACATGGCGTGCAACCCGTCGATAGGCGGAACGGGCAAGGGCCACCTTGTGCGCGAGCTTGACGCAATGGGCGGATTTATGGGTATCGCCGCGGACAATACCGCGACGCAGATTCGCATGCTCAATTCGTCCAAAGGGCTTGCCGTGCGCTCGCTTCGCGCTCAGGCCGATAAGTACAAATACCACGAGTTTACAAAATCGGCGTTAGAGCGCGCCGAAAACCTCGTGCTTCGTCAGGACGAGGTAAAATCGATAGTCAAGACGGAAAGCGAATTTAAGGTGGAGTGCGTTACCGGCATGGAATACTGTTGCCGCGCGGTCGTCGTTGCTTCGGGCGTGTATTTGGGCAGCACTATTATTTGCGGCAAGACCGTACTTTCTCGCGGCCCCGTGTGCTTTCCGAGAAGCGACTACCTCGCCAAAAGCTTAGCCGCGCTCGGTTTTAAGCTGAGGCGGTTTAAAACGGGCACGCCGGCGCGGCTTATAGGCAAAACAATCGATTTTTCGGCGCTCGAAATTCAATACGGCGATACCGTTCCGTACACCTTTTCGGCGCTCACGAAAAAGCAGCCTAAAAATACTTCGGTGTGCTACCTCGGCTACACCAACGAAACCACGCACGAAATTATCCGCGCGGCGTTATCGTCGTCGCCCCGAAGCCTCGGGCTTATAACGGGCACTGGCGCACGCTACTGCCCGTCGATAGAGGATAAAATCGTAAGGTTTGCGGATAAACCGCGCCACACGTTTTTCCTCGAGCCGGAAGGCGCTTTTACCGACGAATGGTATATTCAGGGCATATCCACGTCGCTGCCGCCGTCCGTTCAGCGCGAAATGTACCGCTCGATAAAGGGCTTAGAGCGCGTCGAGATTGCGCGCGACGCGTACGCCATAGAATACGAGTGCATAGACGCGCGCGAGCTTTTTTCAAGCCTTATGAGTAAGCGCGTTCCCGGACTCTTTTTTGCCGGGCAGATAAACGGCACGAGCGGTTACGAGGAAGCGGCGGCGCAGGGGCTTGTCGCCGGAATAAACGCGGCGGCGTATCTGTCGGGCAAGGATCCGCTTATTCTCGATAGAACAAACAGCTATATAGGCGTTATGATAGACGACCTCGTAACGGTGGGAAGCGACGAGCCGTACCGTATGCTTACCGGCAGGGCGGAGTGCAGGCTAAGCCTAAGACAAGACAACGCGGATTTAAGACTCACCGAGCTTGCTTATCCGTACGGCACGGTGAGCGAAGAAAGGATAAAAGCGCTTAACAAAAAGAAGCGCGAAACCGAAAAGTGCAGAACGCTGTTTTCGACAAAGCTCGACAAGGCGACGGTAGAGCGAATCTTCGAAAAGGCGAACGAAGAGAGCGCAAAGCCGATGACGGCGGAAGAGGTTTTGCGCCGACCGGGCGTTACGCTCGAGCTGTTTAACGAGTGTTCGGACGTGCTGAAAAGCGTATCCTCCGCGGCGCAGTTAGAGGCGTACGCGGCTATACGCTACGACAGCTACTTAAAACGCCAGAGCGCCGAGCTTAGCGAAAAATCTCGGCTGGAAAATATGAAGCTTCCGCCCGACGCAAATTACGCCGAGGTGGAAGGGCTTCGCCTCGAAGCTCGGGAAAAGCTGAACGCGGTAAAGCCGTTATCTATCGGCCAGGCGTCCAGAGTGTCGGGCGTTACCCCTGCGGACGTGTGGGTGCTTATAAAGCATTTCGGCGCCGAATAGATAACAAGCCGAAGGCTTGGCGCCTGTCGTGTGTGGACTAATCGGCGCATTCGACATCCCTCCCGACTAAATACTTTCCTAAAAGATAAAAATTAAGGACCGCTTCGCGGTTCTTTTTTATTACATTTAAAGAGCGTTTAATCTCATTATAAAAACTCTTTACAATAACCCGGTAAAGTTGTATAATTAAAATATGGTTAAGACGGTGGCGGTAAATCCGATATACAGGGACAAAAAGAGCAGAGCGTGGGAGCTTGACTTTTTGCGTGGCGTCGCCGTTTTGTGCATGTGCTTCGACCACCTTATGTACGACTTTGCGTATTGCAAAAACTGGTTCGAAGGCGCAAGACTGGCAAACGGGTTTATCGACGCTGTTTCGGCTTTTGCAAAAGATTTTTACGCCTCGTACTATACGTACGGATTTAGGTTTTGGGCGCATAATATATTCGTTTTTTTGTTTTTGTTTTTGGTAGGGGTGAGCTGTTCGTTTTCGCGCGATAACATAAAGCGCGGAAGCCTTCTCGCGGTCGTTTCCGTTGCGTTTACCGGCGTAACCTACCTAATGAAAAGCTTTATGCAGCCTATTGTTTTCGGCGTACTTCACTGTATAGCGCTTTCCATTCTTTGCGTGGCTGCGGTCGATATAGCTACAAAAAAGATTAAATGGCTTAATACTTATCTTCCGCTCGTACTTGGCGTTATCATTCTTGCCTTTGCGATATATTCGGGTTCTAAGTACAATTTGCCGTATTTACCTCGCTATAAAAATTCGGACGCGGAATTTCAGGCGGCGCATTTGCTCGAATATATTCTCGGCGTCGATTCCGCCGACGTGCTCAGTATCGGCGCAACGTACGGATCCGATTGGTTTGGACTGTTCCCCAACGTCGGCATGGTGCTTCTCGGTATGTACTGGGGAAAGAGCATGTACTCGGTACGCCGCTCGCATTTTCCGATACTCGACAGGGCATGGCATAAGCCGTTTACCTTTGTCGGGCGGCACGCGCTTATTTTTTATCTTGCGCACCAGGTTGTCATGGCGCTTATAGTCGGCGCGGTTTGTTTAATGGCAGGGTACAGATTTTAGTTAAGAGGAACGAAAATGATGCTTTACGATATGATTAAAACCCATACGAAGATTGACGGAAAAAAACCGGCGCTCTACTACATGGGAAAATACTTTTCGTACGATACCTTGTACCGCTCGATAGACGACGCGGCGGCGCGGCTTTCTCCGCTCGTAAAAAAAGGGGACGTCGCGACTATTTGCATGCCCAACACGCCCGAGTGCGTGTACTGCTTTTATGCGCTCAATAAGCTCGGCGTTATCGCGCACATGGTGCACCCGTTAGCGCCCGTCAACCAGCTTAAAAAGTTTATGACGGCGGCAAAGTCGAAGCTTCTCATAACGCTTTCCATAAACCTCGAAAAGTACGGCGAGATAGCAAAGGATATGCCGATAATTTCTATACACCCGGCGCGTTCGCTTTCCCCCGTGCTAAGGTTTTTGTTCGATTTAAAAAACAAGCCGTACAAGGGCGACATGACCAATATCACGCCGTTCGATTCTCTCGCCGCCGCAGGTATTCCACAAAAGATCGAGCGCGACGACAACACCACAGGCGTGTATCTTCACAGCGGCGGAACGGGGGGCGAGCCTAAGATTATCGAGCTGTCGGACAGAAGCATTAACTGTCTTGCTTCGCGCGGACTTGAAATTCTCGGCATAGAGGACGGCGTGGGTACATACATGCTGGCGGCGCTTCCCATGTTTCACGGCTTCGGGCTTGCGATGAGCATACACACCATTCTTTGCCACGGCGCGATAAGCGTGATGATGCCTAAGTTCGACCCCAGGCTGACTGTAAAGTTGTTAAAACAGAACAAAATGCACTATATTATAGGCGTTCCCAATCTGTTCAGAGCGCTGCTTAAACAAAAGGATTTTCGCGGCGACGCGCTCAAAAATCTGTATATCGCGTTTGTCGGCGGCGACTGCGCGCCGCAGGATTTGTTGGACGAGTTCAACTCGCACATGGAAAAGGCCGGCGCTAAGGGTAGGCTTTTCGAGGGGTACGGTCTGACCGAAACGGTTACGGTGTGCGCAGTAAACAGCTACGCGCACTCGCGCCGCACTTCTATGGGAATGATGCTCTCGGGGCTTAAAGCGGCGGTCGTCGAGCCGGACGGATTTACTCCGCTCGCCGCCGGAGAGAAGGGCGAGATAGTCGTTTCGGGCGATACGCTTATGAACGGATATCTCGATAACCCCGTGGAAAACGCGCGCGTGTTTTTCGATATCGACGGCGAAAAATACGTTCGTACCGGCGATTTCGGATACATGGACGAGGACGGGTTCTTGTATTTCGTTCAGCGGCTTAAAAGGATAATTAAAATCGCCGGCATAAGCGTTTATCCCAAAGAAATAGAAACTGCGGCGCTCGATATTTCGGGCGTTACCGGCTCGTGCGCGGTTGAGTACAAGGACAACGGAAAAACCAAAATCGCGCTGTTTCTTACCGGCGCGCCGCAGGACGAAAAGGAAGTCAAAGCAAAAATCGAGGCCGAGCTGTCGCACTACGCGGTGCCGACTATTGTCAGAGTAATCGACGCGATACCGCTGACGCCCGTCATGAAGGCGGACACAATCGCGCTCACCGCGCTCGCCGAAAAAATCGCAAAGGGGGAAGAGCGGTGAAACTGAAATTTTTGGGCACTGCGGCCGCCGAGGGCGTTCCGGCGGTGTTCTGTAACTGCGATAACTGTAAGCGCGCAAGGCGGCTCGGCGGCAAGGATATTCGTACGCGTAGCCAAATACTTATAGATAAAGATACGCTGTTCGATTTTCCGATGGACACGTATATGCACGTTCTTAATTACAATATCGACCTGTCGGCGGTAAAACACGTGCTTATCTCTCACAGCCACATGGACCACTGCTATCCGCAGGAATTTATTATGCGCGGCGGACCGTTTGCGCACTCGCTCACCGAGGAAAAGGTGGAGGTTATTTGTAACGGCAAGGTGCGCGAAATGTTCCTTTCGGATACCGCAAGAGAAATTCGTCCCGAAGTGGCAAAAGGCATAACGGCAACCGCGGTGCGCCCGTTTGAGCGGCTTAATCGCGGCGATATGACAATAATACCGCTGCCGGCAAAACACACCGCGGACGAGGAATGCCTTGTCTATTACGTCGAACGCGGCGGCGTAGGCGCGCTGCTGTTAAACGATACCGGCGTAATCGACGGCGATGTGTACGCTCGGCTTTACGACATGGGCGGAAGGGCGAACGTTGTAACATTCGACTGCACTTACGGCGTTATGCGCCACGGCCCCGGTCGGCACATGGGGCTTTTGGATGACGTCGATCAAGCCGAGCTTCTTCTTAAAAACGGCGTAATAAACGCCGCCGCCACACTTATATGTACGCACCTAAGCCACAACAACGGAAACGACTACGCCGCTATGCAGGCGGCGGCAAAAGAGTACGGCTTTACCGTAGCCTACGACGGAATGGAAATAACCGTATAGCGGTTGCGATTTCGACAATAAAATTCTTAAAAAATTTATCCAAAAAAAAGAGCAAGGGTATTGATTACCCTTATCCGATGTGGTATAATAAGGGGCGATAAGCAATTTAATAGGAGGAAATGATGGCAGGTAAAAAATCAGGCAAGAGCGCCGAGAGTGAGCAGCTCATTGCCGCAGCCGAAGAGCTGAGGAAAGCGGCCGAGCTTCTTATGGGTAGAGCCGCCGAAACCGACTCTTCTACTTCCAAAAAGTCGACGACTAAAAAATCGTCGTCGACCAAAAAGTCTTCGACGACAAAAAAGTCTACCCCTAAGAGCACAACTTCTAAGCCGAAGACTTCCGCAAAACCCAAAGCGGCTAAACCGAAAGAGGAAGAAGAGCCTAAGTCGGACGAGCCGGAAGAGCAAACGGAGGTAGAAAAGCCCAAAGCAAAGCCCAAGTCTTCGGGCAAAAAATCGACCAAAAAAGAAACCGCCGCTACGGTAGAGCCGAAAGCGGAAGAACCGAATGAAGAGCCTGCGCCGGTCGAAGAGCCGACGGAAGAGCCTACGCCCGTCGAAGAGCCGACGGAAGAACCTACGTCGGTCGAAGAGCCGAAGGAAGAGCCTGCGCCCGTCGATGAGCCGAAGGAAGAGCCTAAGGCTGAGCTGCCCGTTTACTGCCATAAGTGCGGCGCCCGAAATACGAGCGAGTATAAATTCTGCTTGCAGTGCGGTGCGTCTCTCGACGGCGAGCAAGAAGCGGAACCCAAACGGGAAGAAGAAAAGCCTTCGCGCCGCGACAAAAAGCTCGACGTAAACGAGATTGCGGACAGGACGGAGAACTTTATAAAGCACAAGGGCAAGCTTCCCATCTTTATAATTGTTAACGCGCTTTTCCTTGTATGCTCGATACTTCTTATGACCGTGTCGTTCCACATTAACAGCTGGGGCGCCGACGGAAATCTCGTCGGACACGGCTACACGGTGTTCTCGTACTTCCGTAATTATTCGGAAGTAATAGAGCTCTTCGGAAACACCGCGACCGATTGGGCGCTTGCGGCATACCTAATAATAGGCGTGCTAATGATAGCGGCCATGATAATGCCGCTTGTGCTTGTCGTTAAAAACGTCATAATCCTGATTGTCAAAAAGGACAGAAGCGTATATAAAATCGACGCGGTAATTGCGTTCTCGTTCCTACTGTTCTACATAACTATGATAAGCTTTTTCGGCGCCAACGTTCCCGTAGGTCCTACCGTTTCGTTTATCATAGCCGCGGTCAACCTTGCCTTTACCATTTTTGCCGACCTTCTCATAAACAGAAAGAGCGGACAAAAGCTGCCGCTGTTCTCGATAGTCGTTATAGCGCTTGCCACGCTTGCCGAGTTTTTGTTTACGTCGTTCCGCATTTATTACCAGGTGCGAGAGGGCGGAAGGGATAGCGAATACTACGGCGCCTCCGCCGCAAGCGCCGCCGGCGGATTTATGTTCGTAACCTATCTTATAGCGGTGCTCGCTCTGATTGCGCTTATAATAGTACAGATTTGGAAGCTGCCGAGCGTAATAGATATTATTCTTCCTATCCTTGCCGCAGTATGTGCGCTGCTTACGCTTATCGTCGCGCGCGCAGGCATGCCGACGGGCTATAAGTTCGGCGAGGGCTTTACGATCGGAACGGTTATTACGCTTCTTATCGCAGTCGCGTACCTATTGTTTACAGTTATTCCGCCGCTTAGGAAAAAGTGCAAGATACAGCTTAACACGCTTAAACCGGCGGCAGTCGCCGCGGCAGATTCGTCCGCCGTCGTAACCGAAGCGCAGACGGAACCGAAAACGGAAGAGCCTGCGCAGGAAGAACCGAAAGCGGAACCCACGCCCGTCGAAGAGCCGAAAGAGGAAGAGGTAAAAGAGGGATATTGCTATGAGTGCGGCACTCAAAACACCCCGGGCAGTAAGTTCTGCAATAACTGCGGCGCGAAGCTCAAAAAGTAATCAAAAACAAAAACGGAACAGTTTGTTCCGTTTTTTCTTGCCGAAAATTAAAGTTTTATTGCGAAAGCGTTTTGGTATTCTATTTAAAAAAAGTTTATCTCAGTATCCTAAGCGCCTCGTCGAATATTCCGTTTTCTTTAATGAACTCGTCGACGAGTGGGAACGATTCTTCTATTGTGTTGTAAGAGCTTACAATCTCGCGCATCACAGCTATGTTCTCCGGGGTGGTGGGAAGATCGCCGAGCTTTTCGGTAAGCAGCGCCTTTTTCTTTTCGGCTTGCGTCATTAAATGCCACCTGGGATTTTCGAGTACTCTTTTTATGTCCATTTTATCACCTTGTTCACTTTAATTATATCACGGATGGACCTTAAAATCAAGACAATTTACTTTTTGGTAAAACAAATTATTCGGTTTATTGTGGGTTGATTTAACCGCGCATATATGGTAAAATAAAGGCGGTTAAATTTTTACGCACGGTCGAGGTGGAAGTGGAAGGACCGCAGTTTAATTCGCGTATAGTAGGACGGTTTGCGCCCACGCCGAGCGGCGACATGCATCTCGGCAATCTTTTGTGTGCGCTTACCGCCTATCTCTCCGCAAAAAGCAAGGGCGGCAAATATATCGTCAGGATAGAGGACCTCGACCCTATAAGGAGTCCGCGTTCGGGCGGATATAAAATACTCGACACCTTGTGCGCCTTTGGACTCGAAGGCGACGAGAAGCCGATTTTTCAAAGCGACAGAAGCGAGCTGTACCGCGAAAAGGAACTTGTTTTAGAGCGAATGGGGCTTACTTACCCGTGCTATTGCTCTCGCGCCGAGCTTCACGCCGCCGAAGCGCCTCGGCTAAGCGACGGATCCGTCGTGTATTCCGGGAAGTGCAAACGTCTTTCCGACGAGGAAAGGGCAAAGGCCGAAAAAACGCGCAAGCCGTGCGTAAGGGTTAGAGTGCCTGATAAGGTAATATCTTTTACCGACGCGCTCTGCGGCACGTATTCCCAAAACCTTGAGTCGGAGTGCGGAGATTTTATTATTCGGCGCTCGGACGGCGTGTACGCGTACCAGCTTGCCGTTACCGTCGACGACGGCGAGCAGGGCGTAACCGAGGTTGTCCGCGGCGAGGATTTGCTGTCGAGCACTCCGCGCCAAATATATCTTATGCGGCTTTTCGGCTACCGCGAGCCGAGCTATATTCACATTCCGCTCGTGTGCGACAGTGCCGGACGGAAGCTGAGTAAAACCGAGGGCGACCGTATCGCCGAAAATTTAAAGCGCTTACAAAAAGAGCGCATACTCGGCGCGCTCGGCTATGCAATGGGGTTAATCGAAAAGGACAGGGCGGCGGACCTACAAGAGCTTACCGAGTTATTCTCCGTCGAGAAAATTGCTCGCGGCGGTGTGAGACTTCCCCCGTCCCTTCAATAAAAACGTTTCGAGGTGAAAGTATGATTCATTCTTTAAGCGGCGGCGTTATTAAGGATTACGGTACGTACACGTTTGTAAAGGTGATTTTCGAGGCGGACGACCGTCCGTATTGGTATATAGCCGATTTTCCGGTAGAGGAAGGCGACAAGGTTATCGCGCCGTTCGGAAAAATCGACACTCCGCGCGAGGCGACTGCAATCAAAGTGGAAAAAAACGTGAGCGGACAGGTAACGCCCATTCCGTTAAATAGCGCGAAAAAGCTGTTGGGCTTAGCGCCGCTGGCGTAAGATACTCGTACGCTTGACAAAGTTATCGCGATTATATATAATTCAGGTATGCTTTTGAGCCTTACTCAACCGGTGATAATAACGCTTGTCGCCGTAATAGCCGCACAGTACGCCTTTGCTACGTTCTGTCTGATGAAGCTTGCAACCATCGATTTGCCGCGCAAGAATTACGCGCTGTGGAACGTGTTTATTCTGCTTGTGTTTTTTATCGGCGGCATAGTTTTTCTTATCTACTATTTTAAGGTTAAGGATTCTTTGACTATCCCTCCGTACAAGCCGACGGACAATCCCGAGAGCGAAAACGCAGAAGCGCAAACCGCGCCCGAAGAAAACGCAAACACCGAAAACGCTCGCGAGGATATCTTTGAGGAAGTGCCTTCGCCCGTAGACGGTGCGCCTTCCGCCGAGAGCGACGAGCAAGCGCATAACGATACCGAACAACAATAAAAAAGGACCGCGCCGCGGTCCTTAATTTTTATCTCTTATATTTTATCTGTTCGTTTAGCCCCGTTTAGGGGCGCTTTTTATATGTTCAGTTCCAGACCGTTTTCGTTTACGTACGAGCACCAATTTCCGTTTTCGATTATTTCCTCTCGGGCAATCTCTTTAAAGAATTTTTCCTTTTCTCTCGGCGTGCGGTCTATTGCGTCCTCCCATCTCGTTACGGCGGATGAGTAGAAGCGCAGCATTCTTACGTTGTCGTCCGTCTTGCGGTCGAAGGATAATTTTCCCCAGTAGCTCGACATAAGCAGGGAAGCCGCGGTGCCTATTCCGAGGATTATCGCCCCTATGCTTCGCCAGGTTAAATGCCCAAAGGCGACGTTTTCCCAAAACAGCGAGTAGGAAAAGGCGTGCGATATGTAGCAAGCGATTTCGAGCAGAAGTACGGCGCTGTAAAGACCTATCGCTACGTATTTGAAAATATCGGACAGCTTTTTGTGCTTGTCGGCGGTCGCTTGGTTGCCCGGAAGCTTTCTGCTATGATAGTTTTCCTGCCCCTCGGGGCCGCCTTTTTTTGGTAAATTCTTGTCTTTGGGGTTTCGCTCGAGCCACACGAACATCATTTTGTCGGCGTCGATATCAAGATTTTTCGACTCACCGACTACCGCGAGCGCTTGCATGGCCTTGTAAATCCATAATATACCCACTTTTTGTGTCCACGGACATAGGTCGCAAACGCTTGTGATTACGTCTTTCTCGTTTATGCAGGCGGATAGGTAAAACTGTATTCTTAACGCTTCGGCAAAGGTGCGGTACACGGTGTAATACTTGTGGTGTCCTCGCTTTTCCCCGACTTTAAGCATAATGATAATACCCACAAGGGCGGCGGTGCATGGGATAATCATAAACGGCAGCGCCGCGTCGTCGTAAATCAGGAAACACAGCGCGACGAACGTACCGAGTATAGCGATTCTAAGCAAAATCTTGCTGTAAGCGGATTGGTGAACGTTGTACGATAGATAGTCGGTTTTGGCGTAGTGGTAGCGCAGATTTTTTCTGTAATCGTCAAGCTCGTTTTCTTTTTCCTCTATCCAGAGCTTTTCGTTAATATCTTTGTCGTCAACGCCGCACGGCAGGGTATTGTATTCGACCGTTTGGGCTATAAGCTTTTGAATGTATTCGGGCGGAGTGGTCGAATAGGTATAGTATACCGCTTTGCAGACGTTTTTCTTTTTGCTCTCGGCGTCGGCGTTTTCCGCGTCGGTAATCTCTCTCGGCTCGAGGGTGAACTTTACTTGCGCGTCGTCTATATTTTCGGCTTCCTCGGCAGGGACGGGGAAGTTATACTTTTTCGCTTTTATAATCTCCTCGTCATTCTCTTCGAGGTACGCTTTGTGATTTGCCCTTTCTTTTATAGTGGGAACGTGCGCAATCAGCCAGCGGCGCTTAATCTCTTGCTCGGGGTCGTTTTGTCTACGGGTTTTAATGTGAATAACCGCGGCGGAATCGTTAACGGCGCCGGGCTTGAACATTCCGTCGTGGTCCAAGTAGTTATGGGCGAGAGCGAATTTAACCGCCTCGACCGTGCCGCAGCCGTATTGCTTGTCCGGGCGCTTTCCGTCCCACAGCGCCAAAAGTATGTGCGAGTGCTCGGCTATGTATATGCCGGTTTGGCGGTACTCGTAGTCCTCTTTGCTAAGCTCTGTAAAATCTTGAGAGTTTTCTATATCAGGCGCTACGAATTTTCTTTTCGCCTTGCCGAGCGCATTTATTAGATTATTTTTGTCATTTTCGTCGGTGAAGCTTTTTATATAGTCCTTTTCTTTTCGGGGAAGGACGGCGTATACGTCTATATTGAGCTCTTCCGCGGCCTGTGCGCACAGCATGTCGGCGCCTTGCGCAAATGCGTTAAGCATAACGATAGGGGTTTTGCCGTTTTCGTATTCGCAAAGGTCTTGTATTTCCTTTATGGCTGCTTTTACGTTTTCGATAAGCTCAGCTTCGTCGTCGCGGTTTATGTTTCTGTGGCCGGTTACACCTATTACAATCGGGATTTTTTCGTTTACGGGCATTAGAGTTTTTTTCTCCCTTTTTTCGGTTTCGATTACGCACATTATATCACCGATACGGTCGTTTGTCAACATTGCTTATATGCGGTAAATTGACATCTGCGCATAAACGCACTTGTGGCAAAAATGCGCCGAAATAAGCTCTGCAATACATTATGTGTGCATTCGTGCATATATAAATAAGACCGCAGTCGCAAAAAATAGCTTTTCCGCGCAAAATCCCCTTGAACGAAAGAGGCGATTGTGGTATAATATACGTAGTTGCGATCGGCGCGCTGTCATTAAGCGCGAGCAACCGAAAAGTCAACCGATATAACTATGACGGAAAAAGGCAGAAACAAAAGTGCGATTATTACGCTTATAGTAGGTCTTGCGCTTAACGTTATCCTCGGCGGCGCCAAGCTTGCCGCCGGTATTTTGTCGTACTCGGTTTCGGTCATGTCCGACGCTTTTAACAATATGTCGGACGCCGCCGTCTCGATTGTAACTATCGTCGCGGTGTGGCTAAGCTCGCGCGCCGCCGACCACGATCACCCGTACGGGCACGGCAGATACGAGTATATAGCGACGTTTATACTCGGCGCGGTTATCGCAATGGTGGGCGTCGAGGTGTGTATAAGCGGCGTGCAACGCATAATAACGCCGGTCGACGTGGAGTTCGGCACGGTTGTTTGGGCGTCTCTCGGCGCGTCGATTGGGATAAAAGCGTTTATGGCGGTTTTTTACGCAGTGCGCGGAAAAAGAGTGGGGTCGGACACCATTAAAGCGGCGGCGGTCGATTCCGCAACCGACTGCGTGGTAACGGCGGTCGTCCTTGCCTGTGCGCTTGCCGAAAGGCTTACCGGCACGCATATCGACGGATACGCGTCCGTTGCGGTTGCGGTATTCGTCCTCGTGTTTGCGGTGAGAATACTTAAAAACACGATAAACAGACTGCTCGGCTCGCGACCGTCCCAGCAGTTACTCGAAGAAGTAAAAAAGCTTATTCTTTCGGAACCTGCGGTCGTTTCCATGCACGACCTTATAATAAACGACTACGGCGAGGTAAATAAGCTCGCCGAGGTCGACGTGGTGTTTCCGGCAAAAATGAGCTTTATCGAAGTGCATGCGGTGTGCGACAAGATAGAGAGCGCGGCGCGAGATAATCTCGGCGTAAAGCTGTGTATACACGCCGACCCGTTCATAACGGACGACGAGCGGCTTAATAAGCTTCGCACGAGGATAGAGGCGCTTCTTATACCGTTTGGCGCGAGCGCGCACGATATAGGCATTGACGACTGCAAAAAGCGCGTGGCGCTCGACGTGCTTATTTCGGGCGACAATCAGCCGGTAAACGAGATCGTGGGGATAATTAACGCCGAGTCGGAAACGCTTTTGGGCTACGGCGCGGACGTGCACGTGGATTACATTTAGATGGCAAAAACGAAAAAGAAAAAAGTAATAATCGGCATGTCTGGCGGAGTCGATTCCGCAGTCGCCGCGTACCTGTTAAAGCGCGACGGATACGAAGTCGTCGGGCTGTTTATGCATAACTGGGAAGAAGATGGCTGTCCCTCCACCGACGATTGGCGCGACGTCGAGCGCGTTTGCGCCGCGATAGGGATAGACTGCTATTCGGTAAACTTCGCAAAAGAGTATGCGGACGGCGTTTTCGAGTATTTTTTAAACGAGTACAAGGCGTACCGCACGCCCAACCCCGACGTTTTGTGTAACCGCGTCGTCAAGTTCGGCGTGTTCCGCGACTACGCGCTGTCGCTCGGCGCGGACTGTATCGCTACGGGGCATTATTGTAAGGTAGGTGAACATCTCGCCGCGCCGACTCTTCTTCGCGCCGCCGACGAGGGCAAGGACCAGACGTATTTTTTGAACCAGGTACAAACGGAACAGCTTTGTAACGTTATGTTTCCGCTTGCCGATATGCTAAAACCGCGCGTTCGCGAAATAGCGGCCGAGCTTAACCTTCCCGTCGCCGCTAAAAAGGATAGCACCGGGATTTGCTTTATAGGCGAGAGAAAGTTTAAACAGTTCCTTAAACAGTACCTCCCGGCGCAAAGCGGCGATATAGTCGACGTAAACGGCAACGTGGTAGGCAGGCACGACGGGCTCATGTACTACACGCTCGGACAGCGCAGAGGGCTTGGCATAGGCGGAGTAAAGGGCGAGGTCGGGCGCTGGTTCGTTCTCGACAAGGACGTAAAAAATAATAGACTGATTGTGTCGTGCGGAGACGAGTCCGAACTCTTTTCGTCTGCGCTCGAAGGCAGTGGGTTTAACGTTATAGGTAAATTCGACATGCCGGAAAAACTTGATTGCACTGCAAAAACGCGGTACCGCCAGCCCGATTTTCCGGCTACTCTAACCGTAAAATCAGACGGAAGGTTTACGATAGAATTCCAAACAAAGCAGCGCGCCGTTACTCCCGGACAGTACGCGGTAATATACGTAGGCGAGCGGTGTGTAGGCGGCGGAGTTATAGAGCGCGCGGAAAAATAAAATGCGAGGGTTTTGTTTACGCAAGAGCAAAACGAGTATATAATAAAAAAGGTTTTTGCGAGAACGGCAAAAAGGAGAGGATTTTAAATGTGGGATTACTTTACCGACCCGGAATACATGCTGTACGCGATTTCGATTGTACTGATTATTCCGG
Source organism: Clostridiales bacterium (assembly GCA_022508485.1). GTDB lineage: Bacteria > Bacillota > Clostridia > Christensenellales > Pumilibacteraceae > Anaerocaecibacter. The sequence goes on from JAFLVD010000003.1 coordinate 71,670, forward strand.
TGTTTATCTTCGGGATTATAGCGTCCGCGCGCGTAAGCTCGGTTTTTAATAAATATAACGGGGTCAGGGTAAGCTCGGGAATAAACGCCGAAACGTACGTTAGGAATTTTCTTATTACAAACGGCGTAAGCGGTATTCGCTTCGCCGCAGTAAGAGGGTCGCTTACCGACAACTTTAACCCGACAAACAATACCATAAGCCTTTCCGACAGCGTGCGCGGCGCGGCTACGATCGGCGCGATTGGGGTTGCGTGCCACGAGGCCGGACATGCTATCCAGCACGCAAAAAAGTATTTCTTTTCGTCGGCGCGGTTAAAGCTTGTTCCTATCGTCAACTTTGCAAGCGGAATGATTTGGCCGCTGTTCATAGTCGGGTACGTTCTCGGCTTCGGGACGACGTTCGGAAGTATAGGTAATATTTTTCTGTACGCCGGGCTTGCCGTAATGGGCTTGTCGTTATTGTTTTCGCTCGTAACGCTTCCCACCGAGTTTAACGCGAGCGCAAGGGCGTACTCGTATCTCAAAACGACCCTTCTTCCCGAGGAAGCGGCAGGCGTAAGAAAGGTGCTTACCGCCGCCGCAATGACGTACGTCGCCTCGTTCATGATGACTTCGCTTCAATTCCTCCGCTTTTTGGCGCTGCTGCTCATTAACACAAGGCGCCGCCGCTGAAAACGCTTTAAAACAAAAATCGGGCTTATATCGGCCCGATTTTTTTGACGCGAATTATACGCCGGAATCGATTTCCTCTATGTTGTCTATAAATCCGTCCGTTAACGTGTATTTGTTCAGGTGCGCGACCTCGTTTGAGTCGATGAGGTAAAAAAGCGGTTCGTCTCGCCAAAAGCATTCCTCTATTCTGTCGTACCCTTCGAAAAAGGCGGCGAGCGCGCGCTTATCCACGGTCGCTTTAAGAGATTCCGAAAGCATTGCGTATGCCGAAAATACGTCGCCGTTTTTAATAAGAGTAAACAGCCGCATGACGGGCGAGGGCTGAACGATAGGGTCCTGCCGAGTAAAGCCGTACACCGTCATGTGCCGCGGTTCGAGCGTAAGAAGATAATTGTTATTGTCGAGTCGAATTCCGCCGTACAGCTCGGCCTTTGTGTTTCGCGCGCCCTCGAGCTTTACCGTGTACGGAAGAAGGGTGTGCTTTATGGGCAGCACGGTTATGTACAATACGTCGAACTCGGAAAATGTGAGCGAGGTGGCGGTCTCGAAAAAGTCGCCGTTAATAATGAATACGCAGTCGAATTTGCTTTTAATATGCAGTTCCATACAATATATTTATGACGGGATTTAACTTTGTATGTATATTATGAACGGACTGTGGCAATCATTATCGCGGAGGGTTATATGAATAACGGAAACTGGACAATAGAACAGACAAAACGCCTTTTTTCGCTCTGCGATAAGGCAAAAAAATCGGGGAAAAGTCTCGGCGAGGCGTTTTCCGTCTGTGCGGCGGAATCGGGCCGCTCGGTGAACTCGGTGCGAAACTACTACTACGCTCAAACCAAAATCTTCTCGCTCGTGCCCGACGTCGCAAAAAAACTGGGCATTACCTTATGCGAGGTAAAGCGCGAGGCGTTTGTCCCTTTTAGCGGCGACGAGGTAAAAGCGCTCGTCGAGCACATACTCGTAAAAAAGGGCGAGGGTGTATCGGTGCGCGCCGCGATTGCGGAGATTTCCCCCGACGACAAAACGGCGTTGCGCTATCAAAACAAATACCGCTCGTATTTGCGCTCGCACAGAAGCGAAGTGGAGGCGATTATGGCGGAGTTAAGCAGCCGCGGCGTTAAATACTTCGACCCGTACAAAAAGTCGGGCGCCGACAACTTCGAGCGGCTTACGCGCTACCTTGCCGCGCTCGACCAAAAAAGCGTGGGTAAATTCCTTTCCATTATCGAAAAGATAACCTAATCTTTGCCCCGACGGCAGATGAAAAAGAATCCGAGCAAACCGCTTTCGGGTTCTTTTTTCGTGAAAAAAATGCGACGACCATACTTCATATAACCGCTTTGATATGTCGAAAATTGCTTGCATTTTGCGCTCGGGCGATATATAATATGTATAGTAATTATTAGAGGCGCGCGCATGGACGGCAATAAAAAAACAGGGAAGCTCGATAAAAACGGAAAGACCCTCGAAGAGTTTTTGCGTTCTTACGACGTTACCGAATATTTCCGTCCGTCCGTTACGGTCGACGCTGTTCTGCTGAGTAAAACAAACGCCGGCGGAAAGGTTCTGCTTATTAAACGCGGCGGACACCCGTACATAGGCGACTGGGCTTTTCCGGGCGGATTTGTGGACGAGGGCGAGTCGTGCGAGGAAGCGGTTTCTCGCGAACTTAACGAAGAAACCGGTATTTCGGGCATTCCGCTGTATCAGGCTGTAACCGTATCTACGCCCGACAGAGATCCGCGCTGGCGCAATATCACCGTCGTGTACTGTGCGCTTACCGAAACGGTTGACGCCGTGGGCGGCGACGACGCCGACGACGCGTGCTGGTTCGATTTTACGTGCTCTGCTTCCGGCGATATAATTACTCTTACATTTACCGGCGACGAAAGCTTTACGGTAAAAATAAAAGCCGTCAGGGACGGTCGGGGCAAGATAGACCTTAACCGCACCGAGATAATCGAAAGCGGAAAGGCGGCGTTTGACCACGCCAAAATCCTTTGCTACTTATACGAGGAGTATTTGAGATGAAGATAGCTCTTGTTGCTACCGGCGGCACGATAGGGAGCCGCAAAAATTCGGAAGGCGTAATCAAGCTGGACAGCGCCGCAACGACGCACATTTCGTCCATTGTCGGCGCCGACTCTGTATTCGATTCTCTCACGACGCACAGTGAGAGAATGCAGTTTTCCGACCTTAACGAGCTTAGAAAGATTGTGGGAAGAGCGCTCGACACCAAGCCGGACGGCGTTATAATAACGCACGGCACAGATACGCTTGCTTCCACCTCGTCGTACCTTGCGTACGCATTTTGCGACACTAAGGTGCCCATTGTAATGTGCTCGGCCGACCTTCCGCTGACAGAGCCGGAAAGCAACGGTTTTGCCGTACTCAACTCCGCAAAAACATTTTTGGCGCACGGAAAACCGGGCGTATACGTAGTGTACAAAAATCCGGATTGCGCGCCTGCTATTCACCATGCGGCAAGGCTGCTTCCGGCGCACCTTCACGACCATTTTTATAAATCGATAGGCGGCGAGTGCGAGTTTAAAGATACCGGGCTTATGCACGGATTGGATTTTAACCTCGTAGAGCACAAGGTGCTTTGCATAATCCCTTACGTGGGTCTTGATTATTCGGTATTCAACCTCGACGGATATTCTGCGGTTGTTCACTCGGCGTACCACTCCGGAACGGTCAATGCGGCGCACTTTAACGCCTTTGCGGCGGCGCACCCCGATATCCCCATGTTTATGACGGCAGGGCGGAAAAAGTACGACGGACAAGTTTTTGTAAACAACGTAGTTCAGTGCCACGGCATAACGCGCCCGGCGCTTTACATGAAGGTGCTTATAGGCCTTAACAACAATATAAAAGACCTCGCCGCGTTCGTAAGGAAAAATGCCTGCGGCGAAATAGTCGAAAAATATTGATTGTTTGTTTATCAGTCTTTATTTTTTTCGGTATGCGATAGCTCTTGTTTGATAAACAAGTGCTATTAGTCAGATAGACGAGATAATTGAGGGAATAATTATATTGATTGAAATTCTTTTGGCATTTTCTTATATATCTTTAATATTCTTTTTGACCGAATTTGTCTTTGTCGGTTCAACTGATTTTTACGGTCATTATAAAAAGACAGCGCCGAAGTGCTTTCATTTTTTGTTTTTGAGAAACAAGTATGCGCCGGAAGAAATTCCGCTTATTGCCGCCGTATTAAAGTTAATCGCGCTTTTATATAACGTCGTATCTATCGTTTCGGCTATTGTAATCGGCGTTTTGTTAAACGAATTTGCTTTATATATATTGATGGGTGTTCTGTTCGGTATTAACTTATTATTTACAATAGCTCTTGCCGTTGTAAGGACTAAGTTTAACAAGGACGACTCTTTGTCGCGAATGTAATATAATAACAGTCAAACCAATAAGTAAAAAGCTCTCGATTGTCCGAGAGCTTTTCTGTTTTTTATCCTAAGCGATTTTCGGTGCGCCGTTACGCGGTGTACTGCCAGGGGTTGGAGGACGAGCCTGCAATGGGAAGCTCGCCGATAAGCAGCGACATTATATCGGGATAGGACACGTTTTTGCCTACGTCCTTTTTGTTGTTGTCCAGATATACGTCGTGGATAGTGTACGAGGTAAGACCCTTGCTTCTTATCATTTTTATGCCGTTCTCGCTCGTGTATTCCTGCACGTTTCTGAGCGTTGCCGTAAGGTCGATTTTTACGTTGGCGGCGGATACGCCTATCGCGCCCGTCGTTATTTGCGCCGCGGTTATGTAGTTATCGAGTATGTTGTCGTCGCCGTCGTTTGCGCCGGTGAGCGATACCGTAATGTCGGATAGGGCGGTCGATCCTGTAAGCTCTTTAAGCCCGACGGAAACGGTGTGCTTTGCGCCGTCGTAGTTGTAGCCCTTAAACACGGTGGCGATCGTCGGGTTTTTGTCCGTTTCTTCGGTTGCGCTCTTTGCCACCTCGTCGATTATTACCTGCTGCATATTGATGCCGAGTATGCTCTTGGAAAGGGGAACGAGAAGGAAGAGGAAGTCGTTAAAGAAAGTCGTCAAAGCAGGATCGGCGAACATTGCGGACAGGTCGTCGAGAGTGTATACTCTGTACTCGCGCTTGCAGTCGAAGAAGGACGTGCCGCCAATACCCATGAATCCGCCGCGCGTAACCTTTTCCCAGCTTCTTACGCCGTCTATATAGATAAGGTCGTCGAAGAAGTAAAGCCTCGTCGTGCAATCGCCTACGGCTTGTTGCAGTACGATTTTGCAGTCATCGTAGATAAGCTCGACGAACGCCGCCGTCTTAACCTCCGGCTCGTCGTCCGTTACGGCAATCCCCATAGCTCTGCGGTCGGCTTTGGTAAGCAGCTTAACCTTTACGTTGTACTTAATGGATATAGAGTCGTTTATTATACCTATAAGCGAGAGCGAAAGCTTAATTCTGTCGCTCGTGCTACCGCCGCCTATTTCGAACTCGGCGAGGTTGGCGGTGTTCATTACGTCGAACAGAAGGTGTTTTATGTTGCCGAGGTCGGAATAGTCGACCTTTGCCTTGTATTGGTCCTTAGTGGGGATAGGGGACATTTCCACCGTGCCGCCGGCTACGAACTTGACGTCCATATCGACTCGCGAGGTGGCGGCGTCGAGGTTGGTTACCGAAACCTCGTTAAGAACGTTGCCGTCCGAGTACACGATTATTTTTGCGGTGCCGTCCGCACCCGTCGTTATCTCGTTGGAGATATCCGCCCAAAGGTTGTTGTCCTCGTAGCCGAACGCAACGCCGCCCACAATGCGTTTAAACATAGATCCGTCGACGGCGGCGCCTACGTATTCGGTTTCCTCATCGCTTAACGATATTCCGAACAGCTCGACTGCCGCGGCGATATGGGCCTTAATATCGTCAAACGAGTTTTTAAGTCCGTCGAAACTGCCGGCGTTTGTTATTAAGCCGACGGCGGTCTTTACCTCGTCGATTGCAACCGTCGCGTTATTGAGCGCGGAAGCCAAATCGTTAAGAACGGTTTTTACTTTGTCAAGCCCGGCAATGCTCATGTACCCGAACACCGTCTTATCGATAGGCAGGCGGTAAGACCCTACAAGCGCTTCCGCCGTTTCGTCGTCTACACCGATTATATCCATGACCGCCGCCACAATCTGCATTACCGACGTGAAGTCGATTGACACAAGCTCGCCGTAGCCGGTTCCGTTTTCCACGTAGCCGAGGTAGGCGACGGGGGCTTCGGGATAGCGGTCGATTATGTAAAGGTCGATATCTATTACGCCCGTTTTCGATGCCATGGAGAGCATGTCGAGCGAGATGTGAGCTTCGAGCGCGACGGAGAACGTGCTTTTTTCCTCGCCGGTCTCGGTCGTTTCGGTATGTTTTGTGAACTTGCCTTTAAGCGCGCTGTTTTCTCTTCCAGTAACCTTGATTGTGTCGGCAGGGTCGGTTTCGGTTGCGTACACGTCGTAGGTGAACGAGAACGACGGAATGTCGAAGGTTATCTCGTCGCGTTCCAACGGGTTGACCGTAGTGAACGTGCCGATAGCCATGTCTATTACGCTTACGAATTCCATTACCGAAACGTACTGCCTGTCGGTAGGCGGATAGATAGCGGTTTCGGACTTGTGCGAAACGACGTCCGTCGCCTTTATAACAACGATCATGCCGAGGATTTCGGTAGACACTTCCGCGCCTACGAGCTGAAGCTCGGCTTCATCTTGTTCCACCGCTACAAGCATGGGCGTAATTTTAAGCGTTATTCCCATTACCGTCGCGTGGATAACCGGCGTGCCTTCGACCTCCGAAAGCTCTACCATATCGAGCAAGGTGAGCGCCGTGCTCTTTCCAGAGAGCGCGCCGAGGTCGGTGAACAGTCCGTTGAATATGCCCTCGAAGGTGGGATTATTTACCATTGCCGTTATGCGGTCGACTATTAAGCCTATCTCGCTGAACGAACTGGTGCCGTCGCCGAGACCCAATAGGTTGTTAAGCTCTTCCGCAAGGTAGGCAGGCAGGTATTTTTCGAGCACGGTGTAAATGCGCTCTATGTCGGTTGTCGTGTCGAAGGACAGGGCGACCGTGCCTGCTTCTATATATATGATTCCGTCGACGTAGGTTATGGTTACGTCCTGCGCCGCATCTGTCGAAGAGAACAGCGTTATCGTGGCGCGGACCGCGATTTGTTCGCCGAACGAGACAGTAAGGTTTTTGCAGGTTATATCTACGTAGTTGCCGTTCGTCTTTTTGGTAATCGACGCGTTGACGTCGAGAGACACCGTCTTTGCGCCGCTGTGCGTTTCGATAAGCGACAGAATGGGCGAAATGAGCTGTGAGTAGGTCTTAATGCTTATGCAGTTATTTTTGCCCGATACGGTCTGCTTTGTAAGGCTGGTAACGTTCAGCGTAAACGCGGTCTCGCTGTCCGTTATTGCCGTAATAGATTTAATTGCGCCGTTCTCGCCGAGCGTTACTTTTACTTCGGCGTCTACGTTTTTACCGAGTGCGTTAAGATTAAGCGATAAGCCGTTAAGCGTGCCGTCGAGTGCGACTTTTATATCCGCGGAAATATTAGCGCCTATCGAATTAAAGTCGCAGCCGAGAGTAAATCCGCCGTCCGCGTTTACGCCGTACAGTCCGCCGATTATATCGGCTATCTCTGCGGATTTAAACGCGTCTATAATTTCGGTAATTGCGATAACGGCGTCGCTCGAATCACTGCCTTCGGGAAGGGCGCTCTTAATCTCGTCGATTATCGCGACGAGGTCGTCCTCTATTCCGCACGAAACGGATATGGTGTCGGGAATCACAACGTACAGCACGCCGTTCGCGAGTGTAACGGATATTCCCTTTACGTCGGCTACGTTAAGCTCGAGCGCTACGCCGACGGAGTTTTTCTCGTCGGGTAGGGCTACCGTTATTCCGCCCGAAATGTTTATGCCGAGAAGCGTTCCGTTAAACGAAAGCTTGTAGCCTTCGGCAGAAGCAAGAGGAAGCACCGCGTCCAAAACCGCGGAAAGCTTTTGCGCCGGAATATACTCGTCCGCATCCTCGGGCGCCGCTATTGTCTGTTTTGCCGCGGTTATCTTGCCGAGCGTTACGATTGCCTTCGTGTTTTCGAGCGAAGCGTTAATCGCGGTAAAGGATAGGTCGGTCGAAATGGTGATATGAGCTTTTATGCCCGACGCGTCTATCTTTGCATTCAGTATACCCGAGCTTACGTTAAACTCTTTTATCGCGGTTAAAACGGTTCCGACCGTATCGGCTATATCGATTTCGTCAAACGACGAGAGTATATCCGTAATACCGTCCGGAAGAACGGGGGTGAGAGACGCGAGAAGGTCCGTAAGCCCGTTTTTGTCGCACGAGATTTTAACGCCGCCGAGCGTTATGTACGCCGTGCCGTCGGTGTAAACGACGGACAGAGGGAAGTCGGTGCAGTTAAGCCGTACGGCGAGTTTTTCCGTAAAGTCGATGGATAGGACGGCGGATAGCGTAAAGTCGCCGACCGAAAGCGTTATGGGCGCCGAAAGCCCTTTCTTTTGAATTATGTTCGCAAGCGCGTCTATAGTATCCGAAAGTTCGGTGATATCGGAATACGTCTTTGCGTCCTCGGGCGCGGTTATGGGTGTAATGCTATTTACTGCCGTCAGAGTCATATCGGCGTTAACGGTAGTCGAGCCTGCCGTTAGTCCGAGGTTAATCGCACCGCTCTTAGGCGAAACGCTAAGAGCGATTACGGTTCCGTTTAAATTCAGCGCCGCGGAAATCGATCCGTTCTTAACCGAGCCTACGGTGATTGATTTTAATATTTCGGTTAAGCCTTGCGCCGAGTCGAGGTTTACGCCGATTGCGCTTATAAGCCGAGTGATTGCGCCCGTAAGACTGTCCGTATCGTCGAGATCGAGTTTAAGCTTGATATTGCCGAGCGCGGCGTACAGTACGCCGTCCGCAAGGGTAATATCTATGTGCTGCTCGAGCGCGTAAACCGTGCCAGATAGCGCGACGTCCGATATTTTGCCGTCCGTCTTTATGTAGGCGATATCGAGATTGCCGGATATTGCGACAGACATGTCGGGTGTTCCGACGGTCGCTTCGAGATTGATATTAAGTCCGTCGGCGTTTATGTATTCGGCTATGTAGGGGATAAAGGGGATAAGTTCATTAGCGTCGATATACTCGCCGGTTGCCGTTACCTCGCGCGTAATCGGCTTACTTATATCGAAGTACGCGTTAAGGTTGATAGGGGTGTTTAAAAGCTTTCCGTTAAGGTCGAGCTTTGCGCTCGTAAGCCGGCTGCCGCTTCGCCTAAGCTCGATATGTATCGGCATTTCCAAAAGATTGAGGTCTGCCGTCATCGTGTTGCCGGTAACGTCGAGGCTGTCGAGAACGCCCAAATATCCGACGATAGAGTCGGGAAGAAGCGGTTTAATTCTGTCCGCAAGCGAGGTGTCGGTATTCATTATCTCGCCTATCGCCGAGATAAGCTCGGGGATATCGTCGCCGCTCGCTTTAACCTTTACGTTGTAAAGCTCGGCGTACAGCGTGCCGTCTATGTATTTTACGGTTACGTTTATATCGCCTACGCCTATAACCGCTTCCACTTTAATTCCGTCGGTGCGGTCTATGTATGCGTCGACATTAACTTTGGTACCCAAGACATCGACGCTGCCTTTTAAGCCGTACCGAGTTTCTTCGAGCACGGTACCGAGCGCGGCGGAAGCGATATCGATAACGCCCGAAATATCCTTGTAGGATTTGTCTATCTCGGGGAAGGTCGTCGATTTGGGCAGGGCGGAAATTTCTATCACTGTGCCGTTAAGATTTACGGTGCCGGTAACCTCGGACAGCGTCATGCCGTCGCCTATGATAAGCGCCGCGTCGATATCTATGCCGTCGCCGAGCGAGAAGGGGATACGAACAGTCGTAATACCGTCGTCGTCCGTTTCCATCTCGCAGTTGGCCATAACGGTGCCGAGCATGTCGTCGCCGAAAAGATTGTCGAAATCGAGATTGTCGCCGAGAAGCGATTTTAGTGCTTCGTTATTTAAAAGCTCTTTCGCTTTGTCAATCGAAACGTAGCCTTTTAGATTGTTGTTATTTACGTAAAGCCTGCCGTCGCCGTACTGAATAAACAGTGCGTCGAGCTTGGCCTTTATTACCATTGTGTCGAGGTTTACGGACAGATTGAGCGCGCTGCCTATATCCTTGCCGTTTATTGAAATGCGCGCTTCGAGGTCAAGGTCCTTTCCTGCAAGGTACGGTCCGAACGCCTCGGCGAGGTAGTCGGACGGGCCGAGCGTGGGCGGAAGCTCGCCGTCGCCGGCTTCGGTGTCGAAGTGGTTCGAGAAAAAGTCGTATTCGGGGATAACGCCCGATTTGTCGTTGATGTCGGTAAACGTTTCGGTAAGCGTAGACGTCATCGTCATCGTGCCCAAAAACGACATCGATGGTATCGATATGTCGTACACCTCGCTCGAAACAACGGAAACGGGATACCAGCTTTCGTCTATGGTAAAGGTGAGCGATACCGATTTAAATTTAATATAGTTTGCGCCTGCGAGGGTCATTACCTCGTTGCGGTAGAACTTGGTGGCGCCGTCGGGGTCGAGAACGAGCGTAAACCTGTAATATCCGTCGTCGTCAGGTACGAGCGTTTGAGGTATCTCGAACAGTACGTCGCCGTCGCCGTCCGAATTGAGCGATTTTTTAACGGCGGCGTTGTCGTCGCGGATAGACAGAATGGTTTCGGTGTTTATTATGTGCTTTGTTATCTCGTTGGGGATAACGCCGTATCTCGCGTAAAAATCGTCAAGACCTATCTTGCTGCACGAGTCCGCAAACGTGGCAGACCCGTCGTTTACCTTTGTGGCAGGGCGGTAAAGGATTGTGTCCTTGCCTGCGAAAAATTTCTGCTCGGCGACGCTTTTAAGGGTTGAGGAAGAGATCGCCTCCGCAAAAATGTAGTCGCCTTTTACGACGCGCACGTTGTGCACGTTTTGAAGATGTTTTATAATTCCCACGTCGGATACGACAGTGCCGATTGTTTCGCCTTTAAAATAGCTCGAGGAGTATATGCGCTCTGCCGCGTATGAAAGGGTGTCGAGCGCGTTGTGATCGGACGGGCGCGTGCCGTCGCTCGGAACGGTGGAGTGCATGATGTTCGGGTTATTCCCGTCCGGCACGTACACCTCGGTGTCCGCCATTTTGTTTATACTAAACCCCATTAAAACGAATAGGGCTGTAATCGTCAAAAGAATAAATATAATCGAAAGATGCCTTCTTGAAAACGGCGCTCTTTTCTTTATAAGATGTCTTCCCATTTTATACTCGGGTGGTTGAAAAATTATTTTACTATATATAATATAGTAAGTATATTGTAGACTTTAAATAACCCTGTGTCAATATACTTATCCGACAAAACATTTGACAGATGTCTTAAAATTGAGCTTTTTTACATAATCCTTACATTTAAATACCTTTTTTCGGCTTGTCGGACCGAAAAAGAAATAGTTTTTATTCGACAAAAACGCATAAAAACTTTAAAAATTCGACACGTATGTCGGCTAAAAGAATACGAAAACGGTTGACATATAAATATCGGTATAGTATAATGTACTTCACAATATTGATGCGGGGTGGAGCAGCTAGGCAGCTCGTCGGGCTCATAACCCGAAGGTCACGAGGTTCGAATCCCGTCCCCGCTACCACAAAAAGAAAAGGCGCCATTTATGGCGCCTTTTCTTTTGGCAGTGGGTGAAGGATTAGAGCGCGCCGAAGAAATGAATTGAAAACATTTCTCGAAAAAGAATAGTTAATTCTACCATAAGTAAGAGAATTTTCGGCGCTTCGCTTCATTTTTCATTAGCAATCTGCGCGACTTCATTAGGCGTAGCCGACTTCATTTTTCTCTTGACAAAACCAACGCTGCGGTATATAATATCTAAAACGGACAAGTTGTCCGTTTTAGGAGGGCGTAAAATGCGGTTTAAGAGCGAGGAGCTTATCGTTAAAATCAAGGCGTGCATAGAAAGCTTTTACTTCGAGCGTGGGTTTTTGCCGACGGTTAGGGAAATAGCGAGTATGTGCGGCACGTCCAAAAGCAATGCGGCGCAGTATCTTTCCGATATGGCCTCGCGCGGTCTTGCCGTAAAAACGGACGACGGGTACGCGACGAATAACACGCTTCTCTCTCGCCGCGATATCGTTTTTGTGCCAAAAGTGGGGTGCGTACCGTGCGGTCCGCTCACCGAAGAGTACGAGGATATAGAGGAGTACGTTCCGCTGCCCACCGCGCTTACGGGCCGCGGCGAATATTTTTTACTCACCGCGTCCGGCGACTCTATGATTAAGGCCGGAATATCCGACGGCGACCTATTGCTTATAAAACGTCAGCAGTTTGCACATAACGGAGATATAGCGGTTGCGCTTGTGAACGGCGAGGTTACGTTAAAACGCTTTTACATTGACGAAAAGCGCGGCACGGTTGTTCTTCACCCCGAAAACGATAATATGGACGATATAGTAGTACCCGAGTGTTCCGTTCAGGGCGTTGCCGTAAAGGTCATTAAGGATCTAACCGTATGATAAAAGACAGGACGTACATGTGCATAGACATGAAGTCGTTTTTCGCGTCGGTCGAGTGCGCGGAACGCGGACTTAACCCGATGACGACCAATCTCGTAGTCGCCGACTCTACGCGCGGCACGGGCACGATTTGCCTTGCCGTGTCGCCGAGCATGAAGGCGCTGGGCGTAAAAAACAGGTGCAGGGTTTTTCAAATCCCCACTAACATCGAGTATATCACTGCGCCGCCGCGTATGCAAAAATACATCGAGTACGCCGCCGAGATTTACGGGATTTATCTCGAGCTTATCGACAAGGACGACATTCACGTCTACTCGATAGACGAGAGCTTTATCGACGTTACCGACTACCTCGTGCTGTATAAAAAAACGGCCAAAGAATTCGCAAAGCAGCTGACGGGCGAGATTGCAAGGCGGCTTAAAATTCCGGCGACGGTCGGAATAGGCACCAATCTTTATCTTGCCAAAATCGCGCTCGACATAACCGCGAAAAAATCGCCCGAGCACATCGGCTATCTCGACGAGGCGGCGTATATCGAAACGCTATCGCATCACCGCCCGATAACAGATTTTTGGGGAATAGCCGGCGGCACGGCAAAACGGCTCGAAAAGTACGGTATATTCGACATGGCGGGCATAGCCAAGTGCCCCGAGGATATTCTCTACCGCGAGTTCGGCGTCAACGCCGAGCTTATTATTGACCACGCGCACGGCAGGGAAAGCTGTCTCATGCGCGATATTAAAAACTACAAGACAAAGAGCAGGTCAATTTCTAACAGTCAAGTGCTTTTCCGCGACTATGCTTTTGAGGAAGCGCGGCTTGTGGTGGAGGAAATGGTAAGAAGTGGCTGTCAAGAGCTTATGCGCCGTAACAAAATAACCGACAACGTTAATATCTACGTAGGTTACTCCGGACGGGACGTCGACTCGGTTCACGCCCATAAACGCATGAATATCCGCACCAATCTTCCGCAAAAGATAATGCCGTTCGCAATGGAACTGTACGACAAAAAAGTGGATAGGTCGCTTACAATCCGTCGACTGGGCATAGGCTTTGACGACGTGGTGGATTCTCGGCTCGAAGGCTACGACCTTTTTACCGATATCGAGCAGGTCGAAAAGGAAAAGAGCGTGTCCAAAACAATCCTCGACCTTCAACAAAAGTTCGGCAGAAACGCCGTCGTTATGGCGTCCGATCTTCAATCGCACGCAACGCTCATGGAACGCAACAGACTAATAGGGGGACACCGCGCAAATGATGAGTCGTGAGGACAGAGCCAAGCAGTTTGCACCGTTCGAGGCGCTTACCGGACTTAGGAAGGCTTTAAGACAAAAGGAAATAGAGCACGAGCGCACCGAAAAAATCGAGCTGTCCGAAGCTCGCGCCGCAAAGCTCGACAGAATGCTCAAAAAGTTAGAGCGCGGCACTTTTGTGCGCGTAACGTACTACAATGCCGGGTATTATATCGACGTCGAGGGCGAGGTGTCATCCGTCGATAAAGTTTGCGGCTGCATAAAAATAGGCAACGGCAAAATCTTTTTCGACGACCTTTACGATATAAAGCTTGTCGGTACGGACGGCGCAAGCGCCGGGTGAATAAGTAACAGCGAACAGTGAAGAAGTTGATTTCATAAAAACATTCTGTAAACTGTACTTTTTTCGATAAGTGTGGTATAGTTAGAAAAATAAAACGTTGAGCGGAGGCGGAAATGGTAAAGGATAACAATACGGTAAGCGGTACGGAAGATTTTTACATAGACAGCGGCGTGCTTGTGGAATATACCGGGGACAATCCAGTCGTGGTCGTTCCGCACGGCGTTACGGGCATTGTTAACGTAGCTTTCCAAAATACGGAGTTTATAACCAAAATAACGCTGCCGGCAACCGTTACGGATATAGACTTCGGCATTTTTGCGCAGTGTCCTATTCTCGAGGAATTGTCCGTCGACGAACAAAACCCTAATTATTACAGCGTCGATAACTGCATAATACACAAAAAAACGAAGGCGCTTGTCGCAGGGTGCAAAAACAGCGTTATCCCGAGCGATATTACGCGCATAGGCGCTTATGCGTTTTCGCGCTGCGCAGGTATAAAAAGCGTTGTAGTTCCGGACGGTGTAAAAAGTATAGGTAAATGTGCGTTCCGGTGCTCTTTCGCGCTTAAAAGCGTAAAGCTTCCCCAGTCGGTTACGTTTATCGGAAAGGACGCGTTTCAAGACTGCACCGCGCTTAATAGCATAAATATCCCCGACGGCGTTACCGTTATCGAAGAGGGCGTGTTTTATAACTGCAAGGCGTTAAAGAGCGTAACTATTCCGAGCGGCGTTACGAGCATAGGCGAAACCGCCTTTCACGGCTGTCGTAGATTACAAAGCATAGATATTCCGAGCGGCGTTACCGTTATCGGGCACGGCGCTTTCCGCGAATGTAAAAATCTTACGAGCGTAGTAATCCCGGACGGAGTTACTTGCATAGACGCAAGCGTTTTTTGCGGTTGCACCGCTCTTACGGAAGTAAGGATCCCGAGCGGCGTTACGAGCATTGAAGAGCGCGCGTTTTATAACTGCAAGGCGTTAAATACAATTACCTTTAAAGGCACGACGGCGCAGTGGAACGCAATCGAAAAAGGCGAGAATTGGCTCAAAGGCGCAAACAAATGCGTTATTCGTTGCGTCGGCGACTAAGATAAGAGTGAATAGTGGATAAGTAGAGCGCGGCGGAATGGCAAATTAAAAACGACCTAAGAATAGGTCGTTTTTTTATGGCGGTTTTATAAAGCTTATTCGAAATCTTTTGTAAAGTTGCCGTTTTCGAATACTTTAAGAGTTTTGCCGTCCTCCGTTTGGGCGGTTATCTCGAGGTCTTTGGTGCCGACCATAAAGTCGACGTGGACGTCGGAGTCGTTTATGCCCAGTTTATCGAGCTTATCCTTACTCATATCGGCGCCGCCTTTAACGCAGGTGGGGTACGCTCGGCCTATTGCGAAATGGCAGGACGCATTTTCGTCGAACAGCGTTTCGTAAAACAGCACGCCGAGCTTACTTATAGGCGAGTCGTACGGCACGAGCGCAATCTCGCCCAGTCGCTTTGCACCGTCGTCCGATTCGATAATGCCTTT
This sequence comes from Clostridiales bacterium, assembly GCA_022508485.1. GTDB lineage: Bacteria > Bacillota > Clostridia > Christensenellales > Pumilibacteraceae > Anaerocaecibacter. The sequence goes on from JAFLVD010000003.1 coordinate 87,062, forward strand.
AATTACGTCGCGGTTCGTCTTTGCGTCGTAGTCCACAATAACGCCGTCTTTCAGCGTCAGCGAAAGGTCTTTTATTATCTTGCCGTTATAGCAAAGGGGGAGTGAAGCTTTAATCACGCCGTTAACGTTGTTGCAGTCGGGTGCCGAAAAAACCTCTTCGGTCGGCATGTTCGCGTTAAAAGATACTCCGTCGCATTCTTCGGCGCCGCCGGCGAAAATATAGCCCTTGGGAAGCCCCACGACGACGTCGGTGCCCAACTTGTTTTTGTAGTGCAGGGTTTTTATCTTTGCCGCGTTAAGCTTATTGCACCGTGTTCTTAAACGCTCGGAATGTTTTTCCCATTCCTTGACGGGGTTGTCGCAGTCGACGCGCGTCGTTTTGGCTATATACTTGCCGAGCTTTTTAATCGCTTCCTTTTTGTTCAGGTCGGGGAACATCAGCTTTGCCCACTCGGGGTGAGGGTAGGCGATAATCGACCATTTAATCTTACTCGACATCGCCATGTCGTAGTACGGCGCAAGACCGCGCATATCTGCACGGCGCGACGCGGTTATCTTTTGAGCGTCGGCGCCGCTTAATCCGTTGGGATCGTCGCAGATAATGTTTATCACGCAGCCGCCTTTTTTGGCAAAGTAATTGCGCTCGTCGTACAAAAACGCCGGCTTGTCGGTGAGCGTTTCTTCCGACTGGTAATTGTAGTCGAGAAGGTTGAGCGCGTCGTCGCGGTAGCGGACGTGAACGCGTTTTGCGCCGCGCTCGTACGCAAGGCGCACCACCTCGCGCGTAAGCTCTACCGCATACACCGACGAGAGAACGAGTACCTCTTCCCCCTCTTGAACGTTGACGCCCGACTTAACGACTGCCGCCGCGAGATTTTTGATTGTTTTTTTATTCATAATTTTATCCTATGTATATTTTACCGAGTTTTTGCGGATTTTAAACAACCCCGACGACTGCCGGGAAGTCCTCTATCTCGAGCTTGTACACCGCCTCGCATCCGAGGTCGGGATAGGCGACAAGCTCGCACGAAATCACCTTGCTTTGGTACAGCGCCGCCGCGCCGCCGATTGCGGTAAGATAGATTGCGCCGTGAGCCTTTATAGACGATACGACCTCGGCGCTTCTTACGCCTTTACCTATCATTACGGAAAGCCCGTTTTCTATAAGTAGCGGCGTATAGGCGTCCATTCGTCCGCTTGTGGTGGGACCGCATGCGCCTATTATGTTCCCGTTTGAGGGTGTTGGACCGCAGTAATATATTGCGGCGCCCGATAAATCGAATGGAAGCTTTTCGCCGGCTTTTATCGCCGCGGCGATTCGCTTGTGCGCTTGGTCGCGCGCGGTGTACACCGTGCCGTAAAGCGATACGGCGTCGCCCTCGCGAAGCTCTTTTATTTTCGCCGCGTCAAGCGGAAGGAACAGCTTTTTTGTCGTCATAGCGTTACCGTCCCGTGCCTTAGGCTGTGGCATTGAAGGTTGACCGCGACGGGCAGCATTCCTATATGCGTGGGCGCAACCTCGATATTGACCGCGAGCGCGGTATTGCTTCCGCCAAACGCCGCAACGCCGATACCGAGCGCGTTTACCTTTTCGAGCGCGATTTTTTCAAGCCGAGCTACGTCCTCGCGCGGACTGAAAGAGCCTATCGGGCGGAGTAGGGCGCGCTTAGAGAGCATGCACGCCGTTTCGGCGACGCCGCCTATTCCTACGCCCACTACGAGCGGCGGACAGGCGTTCCTGCCGCCCAAGTTAACCGCGTCGACAACGGACGATATTATTCCGTCCTCGCCGTCGGCAGGTTTTAGCATGTACAGCTTCGCCATGTTCTCGCTGCCGGCGCCCTTTGCGAGGAATGATATTTCCAGCGCGTCGCCCGGAACAAGTTCCGTTTCTATTATGGGCGGCGTGTTGTCTTTTGTGTTAAGGCGCGTGAGAGGATCGGCGACCGATTTTCTCGCAGGCGAGTATGCTGTGCGTACGGCGTCCTCGAGCGCGTGGAAAAGCCCCGGGCAATACGCCTCGTCGCCCAGCCGAACGATAAGAAGCGCCTGGCCTGTGTCCTGACACGCGAACACTCTTTTTTCCTTTGCGATACGGTTGTTTTCCGCAATGAGCTTTGCGGCGAACGTCGCAAGCGGCGCGTCGGAGATGTTTTCGAGTTTTTCCGTTACGGCGCCGTCGGGTTCGATAAGGCAACGCTCTATAAGCGCCGCCACCTTTTGGCGGACCGCAACGCAGTCGATGTTTCTCATGCTTGTATTATATCATATAACGCCGCGGTTATCAAACATTTTTCGCTTGATTATAACACCGTTAAGTGATATAATAGGGCTATGAGTTTAAGCCTTTGCTGTATAGCGTCGGGGTCGAGGGGGAATTGCACCTATCTAACCGACGGAAAGAATCGTATCGTAATAGACCTCGGTATTCCGGCGACGCGCGCGGAGGCCGCTCTTTCGGCGCTCGGTGCGGACTTCGATTGCGATATTTTGGTTACGCACTCGCATACCGATCACATAAGCGGAATAAAAACTTTTCTAAAACGGCACCCCGGCGCGAGAGTGCATTGCCAAAAAGAAAGCGCGCGCGCCGTTACCTCGTACGTCGGGGCAAATCCCACGGTAGAGGGCAGAAATTTTAATATAGGCAATATTCGCGTTACCGCCTTTCCCGTTCCGCACGACGTGCCGTGCTGCGGATATCTGATTAACTGCGACGGGAAAAGCGCCGCAGTCGTTACCGATATAGGCGCGGTGGAGGACGACGCGCTTAAAGCGCTTTGCGGCGTGGACTTGCTCGTAATAGAGGCGAACCACGACGTCGAGATGCTGCGTTCGAGCACAAAATATTCGCCGCAGTTAAAGGCGAGGATTGCTTCTCGGCACGGACATCTTTCCAATACCGACTGCGCCGCCGCATGCGCGTTTCTTGCGACGAGCGGCGTTAAAAACTTTGTGCTCGCACATCTCTCGGAAGAAAACAACACGCCCGAAACGGCTCGGCGCGAGGTGGAGAGCGCCATTACCGACGCCGGCGCTCACGCCGGTATAGTCGTTGCTTATCAAAACGCAATGACAGGACTTTTCGATATATGACGGACAGCAGACTGAAAAATTACAAGCCGTACGATTTTTCCGCCTCGTGCTCGTTTTACCTCGGCGCGATAATCGTTACGCTGATAGTTCAGGGCATCGCCGGCGTAGTGGCGGCGGCACTCGAATCTTCGGCGCCCGGAATAGCCGAAAACGCCGATTTTAACGCTGCCTTCATGATTGCCTTCCAGGTTGCGAACGCCGGGTTTATCGTACTGTTCTCGTATGTTAAAAAGCGCAAGTTTTCTTTTACCTATATTCGCGAAAAGGGTACGGATAACGGCTTAAACGCCATGTGCTTTATAGTCCCCGTCGTGGGCGCCGTCCTTCTTATGGCGGCTATGTATCTTCCCACGGTGTGGTTCGGTTACCTCAATGTGGCGATAGGAATTCCCGAGGACGCCGGCAGTATAAGCACGGACACTGCGTCGTCCGTAGTAATGCTTGTTATAGCTTCCGTTTTTCTCGCGCCGCTGTTTGAAGAAACAATCTACCGTGGCGTGCTCTTTAACGGACTTAAAGAAAACGGTTCGCCGGTAAAGGCTGTAATGCTGTCGTCGCTGGCGTTTATGCTTATGCACATGAGTCCGCTACAGGTGGTGTTCCAGTTCGCGCTGGGCGTTACGGCGGCGTACCTTGCGTTAAACAGCGGCAGGCTTCTTCCGTCCGTACTGCTTCACGCTACCGCCAACGCGCTCGCGCTCGTAATGCAAATGACCGCGTTCGGCGACGTGCTTTTATCTTGGCAGGTTTGGCTTACCGAGAATATCGCCGCGGCGGTATTTATTACGCTCGGGCTTTTTGTCGTCGGTTTTGCGGCGCTGTATATCCTTATTCCGCTTTCTTTCGGAAAAGGTTTGCCGTTCGGTAAAAAGAAAGAAGATAAAATCGAAGCCGAGAGCGAAAAACCCGTCGCCGCACCGACCGATATAGTCGCCGTCAAAGACGAGACTATGGCAGAGCTGTACAAAAAGGAAGGCAGGGTAAAGTACATTATAGCAATCGGAATTTCGCTTGCGGTATTTATATTCAATCTCCTGTTTATGTCTACGTACATTTTGGGAGGCGCAGCATGATATCGCCGCTCACCCCCGAACTTAAAAGAGATTACCGCGCCGTGTCGCTCGCGCTTACCTCGGCGGCGGTCGGGCTTATACTGATGCGTATAATCGTGTACTTTGTGCCTATCGACACAAGCACGTACGCCGGCGAGCTGTCGAGCAACGCGATTTTTACGCTGTTTACCCAGCTTGTGTTTTTCCTCGCCGTTCCGTTTTGTCTGTACAAGTTTTACGGCAAGCGCACCGTCAAGGAAACGCTCGAATATAGCTCGGTGCACGGCTTTAAAAAGTACCACCTTTTGGCGATACCGCTCGGGTTTTGCGCGCTCGTGCTTACGATAGGCATTTCGTCGAGCTGGATGACGTTTCTTCGTTCGACGGGATACAACATGCCGTCGTCGTCCGCGGACAAGCCCGAAACGCTCAACGCCGGATATTTAATCGCAGACATAATCCTTACCGCAATGATACCCGCCGTGTGCGAGGAGTTCGTAATGCGCGGAGGAATGCTTACCACCGCAAAATCGACGCTCGGTTTAGCCGGGTGCGTGGCGCTTTGCGGCCTCAGCTTCGGACTTTTCCACCAAAACGTAAAGCAGGTGTTTTACACTGCGATTTTCGGCGCGACGGCCGGACTTTTGACGCTTAAACTGAAAAGCATTTTCCCGGCGATGATAATGCACTTTACAAACAATTTCTTTTCGGTGCTTCTCGACTACGCCACCGACTACAACTGGGCGGTCGGCGGAAACACGTACAACTTTATAAATTCGGTTGCGGCGACAAGGCCGTGGGCGCTTTTTCTTATATTCTTTTCGGTGCTCGGGATTGCGGCCGGGCTTGTGATAATCATGTTCTATTTTCGCGAGCGTACCATTATAAAGCGCAAGATAGAAACGTTAAAGGATTCCGCATTCGACACAACGAAAAAGCGCGTCGTGCTTATGGGCGAGTTTGACGAGGAAAAGGTAAAAGAGCTCGAAATGGAACAGCAGGTGTACGGCGCCGATTACCGAGAGGAAAAGTACAAGCCGGCGCCGCGCGATATAATGATAATAATTGCGGTGGGCGTGGTAACGACGCTTACGACGGTGTTCACTTACGTGTGGGGGTTTTTCTATTGAAAAAGATAAGAATTCTTTGCGTCGGGAAGGCGAGTAAGCCGTTCTGCCGCGACGGAATAAACGAATACCTAAAACGGCTTAAATCGTTCTACGATGTGTCGGTAACAGAAATCCCCGAGCAGCCCACCGTCCGAAAAGAATGCGACGAGCTTATGCGCCGCATGCTCGGACACGACTGCGTGCTTCTCGATATCGGCGGAGAAATGCTCTCGTCGGAAGGGTTCGCAAAACTAATTTACGACGCGCACGCAAGAAGCGACGAGGTTACGTTTGTAATAGGCGGCGCGTCGGGCGTGGACGGAAGCGTAAGGCAGATGTGCAGGCGCAGGGTGTCGTTCGGTGCGGTTACATATCCGCACCAGATAGCAAGACTTCTCCTTGCCGAACAGCTCTACCGTGCGGCGACAATACTGAACAGACTGCCGTACCACAAATAACCGTTAACGTAAATTCGCAGTCAAGGTCAATCATATACTAAGTGTGTATGGATACGGCGGACTGTGTTAAATCGACGTTAAGCAGCAGCGGCGCGGATATTATCTCTATCGGGAAAAGCGCGGCAGGCGAGGACGTACTCTGCGCTCACCGCGGCGACTACTCGGGCGGACAGATTATAATTACCGCCGCGATACACGCGCGCGAGTGCTGTACGGCGCACGTCGTTCTCAAACAGATACAAGAGTACGAGGGTAACGGCGGCGTATACTTTATACCGCTCGTTAATCCCGACGGGGCGAGGTTTTTCGAAGGGCGCGATATACCCGGCTTTCCCGTCCTCGGCAGGAACGAAAAAAATCGGCTTATATGGAAGGCGAACGCCGAGGGCGTAGACCTTAACGTCAACTTCGACGCTAACTGGGGAAGCGGAAGGCAAAACGTTCTTACTCCCGGCCCGTCCGACTTTATAGGCGCTTATCCGCTTTGCGCGCCCGAATCGCGTTTTCTTGCGGCGTTTACGGAAAGGGTTATGCCGATATTTACTTTAAGCTACCACTGTATGGGCGGCGAGCTGTACTGGGAATACGGTCAGAGCGGAAACAGACTGCGCCGCGACCGAAAAATAGCCGCGGCGATTGCAACCGAAATAGGCGTAAAAAAAGTGGACGGGCATTTGTTTTCGGCAGGCGGCTTCAAGGATTACTGTATACAAAAGCTGAAAATTCCGTCCGTTACGGTCGAGCTAATAAAAACCGGCTCACATCCGTTTTACGAAAAGGATATTGCCGACGACATCGAGAAAAACGCACGTCTGCCCGAGTTTATAACGCGGCTTATGAGGACAATATGAGTAATAACGAAGAAAGTAAAGATTACGAACAGCGCGACGTCGCCTTTATGAAAAAGGCGATAGAGCTTCTTTCCGAGTGTCCCGAGTGCGAGGTTCCCGTCGCCGCAATAGTCGTGTATAACGATGAGATTGTGGGCGTCGGCGTTAACCGCCGAGAAACGGACAGCGACCCAACCGCACACGCCGAGGTGGTGGCTATTCGCGACGCGGCAAAAAAGCTCGGGCGGTGGAATTTAAGCGACTGCGAGCTGTACGTAACTCTCGAGCCGTGCGTAATGTGCGGCGGCGCAATAGTGTACTCGCGCATATCGCGCGTGGTTTTCGGCGCGTACGACCTGCGGTTCGGCGCGTGCGGCACCGCGCTCGACGTCGTTAGGTGCGATAAGCTAAATCACCGCGCCGAGGTTGTGGGCGGAGTTCTCGACAAGGAATGCTTAAAGCCGATTACCGATTTTTTCAAAGCCCGAAGAAAATAACGAAAATTAAAAATAAATTAGAGTATGATTAAATGTTTGCGTTTTGCCGCTCTCGGCATTGACAAGAAGGGAAGCAGGGTATATAATCTAACCGTATGACGAGGTGAATTATGATAGTCGGAAGGTTACTCAATAAGATTATAAATATTTTTACCGGACTGTTTGCGATAGCCACGCTTATTCTTATGCTCGTGTGCTACATTCACAGGTACACCCACGTTTTGGATCTTGCCGGCGAGGGCGTATACGAAAAGATCGAACGGTTTAGAAACTACTTTACCCTTGCCACAATTTTTTGCGCCGGGATAGAGTTTACGCTTAAACGCAACATTATCCTCGCGGTAATTTTCGCGTGCATAGTGGTTGCCGTCGCCGTGTTTATGATTTACACCGACGTAAGCTACGTGCCGCCTGCGGTATAAAAAGTTTTTAGGCGCCGAAACGGCGCCTTTATAGTTTAAGGGGGGAAACGTTATGGCTAAAAAGAAGAAGCCGATTATGAGCTTAGCCGACTACCTTAGCGAGGAAGGCAACCTCGAAAAAGAATTAGAGGCTGCGAGAAGCCTCGAAGAGGACGAGGACTTCGACCCGAGCATGTTCGCCGGCGTCGTATCGCTCGAAGACTTACTCGAGGGCGACAGTGAGGTAAGGTACCTTACTTTGGACAACCTCGGCAGTCTGTTTGTCGAGCTTAACGTAAAATCGCGCGACGGCAGAACTTCCGTGCGCCGTCCTAAGGTCTATTTTACGGCGCATAAAGACGATTTCGACAAGTACTTCGACGAAATTACCGACAAAATCGCGAGCGTGCTTAACTGCGACATATATTACCTAAGCGCAGACGACGATGCGGACGACGAGATAGGGCTTTCCCAACGCATTTCGGAAATGAGCTTGTTCGTTTTTCCCGTTACTAAAACGCTTTTGTCTAAGGGCGGACGAGCGCTTGACGTCGAGCTTAGCGCGGCGATCGATTACGGCGTGCCAATCGTGCCCGTGTTTATAGACGGCGACATCGACGACTTCAATAATAAAGTGGGAACGTACGAGGTAATTGAGTACGGCGCCGGTTTTGATAAAAAGCTCGAAAAGTTTTTAAATAACACGCTTTTCGGCGGCGAGTCCGCTAAGCGCATAGAGCGCGAATTTACTTCGAGTATATTTTTAAGCTACCGAAAAAAGGACGTGGATTCTGCGCGCAAGCTTATCGACGTTTTGAGAAAGGACAAAGCCCTTAACGACGTTATCGTCTGGTACGACAATTACCTTACGGTCGGTGAGGATTACAACGAGGAAATTGCCTCCGCGCTCTCGTCGTGCGATTTGTTTGCGCTTCTTGTAACGCCCAATCTCGTCGGCGAGGATAACTACGTGTCGAAAATAGAATATCCGTCCGCGGTCCGCGCCGGTAAATCGGTGTTCGCGGTGGAAGCGGTGCCATGCGACAGAAAACTTCTCGAAAAGAAGTATTCGGGCGAGTATCCGCTGTTTTCGATAGACGACGACAAGGCTATTATCGACCATATAAAAACGCATTTATCCGAAAAGCTCGCCTCGGTAAAGAACACGCCCGAGCACAAGTACTACGTGGGCCTGGCATACTATGCAGGCGTAAAAGCGGAAGTGGACAGAGATCTCGGCGTACGGCTTTTGCTCGAAAGCGCGGAGTCGGGCTTTATCCCGGCGCTTATAAGACTGCTGTCTATCCGCCGCTACAACTCGGATATTATCGAGAGCAAAAAGCTCGTCGGCCTATGCGAAAGCGCGCTTAAAGCTCTTTCGGACGGAGGTAACGAGTTCGACATAGACAGCTACGAGACGGTGGCGGACGAGCTTGTCTCGGAGTACATAACGAGCTACCAAACGAAAAAGGCGGAAGCGCTTATAATAAAGCTTCTCGACCTCGTGTGTAAAACGACGGCTCGGCGCGTTACCTATTACGAAAAGTACGCGCGCTTGTATTTTAGACTTGCGTCCGCGCTCGAAATGCGCGGAGAATATAAGGACGCCGAGCTTTACGCCGATTTTGCGCTGGAATATATGGAAAAAATACTTTCTTCCGACGTAGCCGATACCCCCGATGCGCTTTACTACCGCGTTTTGGGAACGCTCGCTTCGGTCGCCTTTAAATGCGGTAAGGCGGATAAAGCGGCCGCCGCGGCGGATAAGGCAAAGAATAGGTTTAACCGCGACGGGGTAAAGCTTGATGACGACGAAAAGCTCGCTTACGCCCAGTTTGCGCTCGCATATTCTACCGTGCTGTATCAAAACGGCGATCCCAACGGCGCATTGGAACTGGCGTTTTCTACCGAGAAAATGCTTGCCGAGCTTAAAGAAAACAATCTTACTATCGACACGCTGTCATCGCTGTACGAGACGATAGGCATGGTGTACTACTCGTATGCAAACGGAGAGGCAAGGCATCTTAACGCCGCGCTTCACTATCTCGAAAAGGCGATAGAAACAGTCAAAAGCATGGACGAGAGTAATCCGAACGGAAAAATGCTGCGAATAGCGAAGTTCAGCCTTAACTACGGTGCGGCGCTGTCGCAGTGCAATATAGGCGACGAGGCGTTAAACGTTTTACGCGAGGTGATAGATATTTGCAAAACCGCCGAATTCGACGACGGGCAAAGATATCTGTTTATCAAAGAGAGCGTCGGGGCGATTGCCATAGAGCTTGTTTCGCAAAAGAAATACGACGAGGCGATTTGCTTCTACGACGACTTTTTCGCGCTTGTGCGCGAGGAAACAATCTCGTCGCATTCGCAGTATTACGACTGCGCGAATTTCGCTTACCGTGCCGCGTATATTTCCGTAAAATTTTTAAACGACGCAAAGTCTGCCGAAAAATATAAGGATAAGGCAATAGAGTTTATAGGGCTTTGCGATATAACCGACGACGACGTAATAAAGCTGTATCACGAAGTAAACGAATTATAGAAAATAAAATCTTGCGGATAACGGGTAACCGTTAACATGAGTGCGTCGAATAAATAAAAACCCTCGTTCGATTTACCGAACGAGGGTTTTTTTATTACATAATTTGTAGGGCGAAGGCGGAGTGCTCTAAGTCTTGGTAGATTCCCAGATAGTGAAAGAGCAGGGCGTTAGCCGTTATTATCGTTACCAAAAAAACGACGAGCAGTACGGCGGTGTTTACTATGCCGATAATAAGTCCGGCTTTAGCGAATTTGTAGTTTATTCCGCCGTTTTCCCTTGCGTTTTTAAGCCCGATCGCCGAGCAGACAATGCCGGGTATGCTTGTAACAAAGGAAAGGATAAACCCGATAAGCGCAATAACGTTTTTGTCGCTGTCTATGCGGCGGCTGACCGTTGCGGTCGGCGCCGCCGGATAAGACTCTTCCGTTTTTTGATTTTCGGGCGCGTCGTCCGTCTTTTTGATTTTCTGTCCGCAGCTATGACAAAAGCTTACGTTTTCGTCGAGCTTAGTGCCGCAATTTGGGCAAAACATGTTTGTACTCCGAAAAAACTCAGTTTATAAGCGCTTGATAATCGAACATACTGTATATCATGTCGAAGATATAGTCATAGTATCCGGTTGTGAGCAAGATAAAGTTTATAAACATCTGTACCGCGCTTATAATTATGCCGGCGATTGCCATGCCCTTACGATTACCAGTAGGACCTGCCTTTTTAAGTCCCATAATCGAGCAAATAAGCCCGGCGAGCGGAACGAAAAAGGAGAGTATAAAGCCTACGAGCGCGAGCGTGTTGTTTTCGGCAGGCGCGCTTGCGTTATGCTGCGGAGCCGCTTGCGGCGGTGCGTATCCGCCGTTATTTTGCGGCGGAGTATAACCGGTGTTGTTGTACTGCCGCATACTCTCCGGCGTTTCGTACGCCGCGCCGAAAGGCGAATTGTCGGCAGGTTCTTTTTTGGGCGACTCGTACGCCGCACCGAAGGGTGAATTGTCTACCGGTTTGGTCGGCGCCGGATCTTGCGGTTTTTCGGACTGCACAGATGCTGATTCCTCGTGGGGAAGCACCGCACCGCACGTAGGGCAGAATCTTGCGTTGTCTTCGACTACGCTTCCGCAGTTGGGGCAAAACATTTTGCTATTCCTCCGTGATGTATTATAAGCTAATTATAATACCGATATTTTCAAATATCAAGGAAAATTTTCAATATTAACCCTTTTTTAATCATTTTTTAATTTTTTGTCATAAATTTATCCGCCGCTTCGGTTATATCGCCGGCGCCCATAAAAATTACCGCCTCGTCGTTTGTAAGCCGCGCGCTTTCCGCCGCGTCCTCGAGCGACAACGCGCACTCCGCGCGCTTTCCGAGCATGAACATCTCGTCGGCTATTAAATCGGAAGATATGCCGTCCGTATTCATTTCCCTTGCCGCGAAAATCGGCGCGAGGATAACGCTTTCCGCGCCGATAAGCGCCGCCGCTTCCTCTTTAAAAAGCGCCGCCGTGCGCGAATATGTGTGCGGCTGAAACACTACCGTAACCGTTTTGTGTATCTCGTGCGCCGCCGAAATAGTCGCTTTTATCTCGTCGGGGTGGTGCGCGTAGTCGGAGTACACGACTTTGCCGTGAAAGGTACCCAAAAGCTCGAACCTTCGCGCTATTCCTTTAAACCTTTCAATCTCGCTTGCGGCTTTGTCCGCTTCAACGCCAAGCATGTGCGACACGGAAAGCGCCGCGAGCGCGTTGTACATGTTGTGCCTGCCGTGGACGGGGAGGCGTACGCGCGTCAGCGTTTTTCCGTCCGCCGTAAAGTCGAACGAATACAACCCCCCTTTATTCGATATGTTTTCCGCGCGGTAATAATTGTTTTCATTTAGCCCGAAGTTAAGACAGTCGATTTTTTTAAGAAAAAGGTCGTCGCCGTTTACAAGCGATGCGGCCGAGTTTTTTATGAATTTAAGATATGCGTTTTTTAACGCTCTTTCGGTCTTGTAAAAATCGGGGTGATCGTACGCTACGTTAAGCACTACGCCTATATCGGGCGAAAGAAAATGAAAGCTTTTGTTATATTCGCACGCTTCGGTGATAAAAATATCTTTACCGCCTATCTTAGACGCGCCGCTCGCCCCCACGTGAACGGTGGGGTAAAGCGACGTAAGCGCCGCCCCGGTCATGGCGGTGGCGGTGCTTTTACCGTGGCAGCCGGCGACTGCGACGCACTTGTCGTAAAGGTGCGACAGCTCGGCAAGAAACTTTGCGCGCTCTACCGTTTTTATTCCGAGTTTTTTGGCTTCCGACAGCTCGCAGTTGTCGTTTTTCACCGCGTTTGTGTAAACGACGAGATCGGCGCCTATTACGTTTTTGGGGTCGTGTCCGATAAGGTCTCTGTCCGATCCCGATACGACGTGTCCCAAAGACTCGGAAAGATTCATAAGTGCGCTCATGGAAGCGCCGCGGCAGCCTATAAAATGTATTTTCATAATAGTGAAATATGCAATTCCGCCCTCGACCGTTACCCGTATAATTTAAAACGTGCGCGAAATTGTACAATTGTATAAGGGTCGGCGAAAAATATATCGAAAACTATTGCTTTTTGGAATTTATTGTGGTACAATAAGGCAGTGCCTGCAATTCCAACTGGAGGAAAATTGTGGAAATTACCGAGGTAAGGCTTCGTTTGGTAAAAGACCCCGGCAAGTTAAAGGCGGCAGCTTCTATTACCATTGACGGATGCTTTGTCATTCACGACCTTCGCGTTGTCGAGAATGAGGGGGCGTTGTTTATCGCGATGCCCAACAAGCGCATAAACACGGGCGAGTTCCGTGATATAGCGCACCCAATCAATAACGAAACGCGCGATTATATCGCAAAGCTCGTTATAGAGAAATATAAAGAGGAAGCCGCAAAGGCGGCGCAAGATTCGCAAGACTGATTTCACACCTCCGTTGTACCCAAGCACGACTTCCTTCCGAGTCATTTAGTTAGTATTGTGTCGTGTCGCATGACAGCGCTACCTTTTGCTTTTATTTCCTTTTAAGACGCTTCGGGAAAAATCTCGTTCCGCGCCTGTTTTGTGGTATTTAATAAAACACGTTCGGATAAATCTTATAAGCGTCGGTTTTTATGCGCGCTTTTTTTTGCGACCGCGCGTTATGATGCGCGGATAATGCGATTTATAAGTTAAAAACAGCGTGAAAACGCTTGCATTTGTTTTATTGTAGTGATATAATAACAATGCTTTGTTTTTAAAGCGGTTTTTCCGCGCTTAAAAAAGTACAGAATTTAGGAGAAATACGTTTATGCAATTTCTTTCGGCAACAGTAGATACATGGGTGTCGGACTCGTTCCCGTATATAAGACTTGTGCTGCTTATACTCATGGTAGTTATCGGTCTCGCGCTCGTTTTACTTATAATGTTTCAGCCTTCTTCGTCTTCCGGCATGGGCGCGCTCACCGGTCAGCGCGACACGTTTTACTCGAAGGACAAGTCAAAGTCGCTCGAGTCGGTTATGAAAAAGATTACGGTCGTCCTCGGCATAATCGAGGGTGTAATCGCAATCATCTTCTTTGTAACGCTGATTATTTACCGCGGAGCATAAAAACAAGGGACCGGATAACGGTCCTTTTTTATTGGAAAAATAACGATACGGATTTTGATTTCGGATTAAAGTCAAGGTGAATAAATTGAAAAAGAACAGTAAGAAAAAAACGAATAAAAGTAAACTTAACGTAAAGCGCACGTCTCGCGCTTCGTCCGCGAAAAAGTCGGCTAAACGCCAATCGAAAAATAAAGCGGTTATCGCGGCGCAATCTCGCGACGAGCATTCCGTTCCCACGGTGGTGGGGGTTATCGACTGCAAGGGCGACCGCTTCGGGTTTATTCCGCACGGCGACGGCGACGTGTACGTTCACGGACACAACCTTGCCGGCGCCAGGCACGGCGACACCGTTCGCGCGGTTATTACGGACTCAAAGTTTCTTCGCGACGGCGGAGTGCGCGAGGAAGGGCAGGTTATAGAAATTTTAGAGCGCAATCCCATGAATATCGTAGCGACGGTTATTTACGAGGATAACGCTTTTTTTGCCGTGCCCGACGACAAGCATTTCGGCGACAAGCTCGAAGTACTTTTCCTCGGCGGCGCCGCAGAGCATGACAAGGTGATAATCGGCATAGTTCCCACAAGGTTCGGAGACGCGGCAAAGGTGGAAGCGGTGCTCGGAAGGTTCGACGAGATAGGCATGGACGTAAAAAGCGTAATCGTGTCGCATAACCTTCGCACCGAGTTCCCGGAGGACGTTTACGAAGAGTGCGACGCGTTCCCCGATACTATCGACGAGGCCGAGGCGAGTAAACCGTACCGAGCGGATTTTCGCGATAAGATAATTTTTACAATCGACGGCTCGGACAGCAAGGATTTTGACGACGCGGTGTCTATCGAGCGCACCGATAACGGCGGATACAGTCTCGGCGTATACATTGCCGACGTTTCCGAGTACGTTAAAAAAGGTTCGCCGCTCGACAGGGAAGCGTTTTTGCGCGGCACCAGCGTGTACCTTGCCGACCGCGTTATCCCCATGCTGCCCGAAAAACTGAGCAACGGGCTTTGTTCGCTTAACGAGGGCGAGGACAGGCTTACTCTTGCCGCGCTTATCGAGTTTGACGGCGACGGCAATATGCTTAAAAGCGATATAACCGAGGGCGTAATCCGTTCTAAGGCGCGGCTTACCTATACCGGCGTTCAGGCAATGCTCGACGGGAACGAGTTTTTGCGTTCTCGCTACGCCGCCGTCGTGCCATCGCTCGAAATAATGAAAGAGCTTGCCTTAAAGCGAGTTAAGCTTAGAAAAGATCGCGGCTCGATAGATTTTACTCTTACCGAAACGCAAATTAAATTCGATTCGGTGGGACACGTCGTCGATATAGAAAAGCGGCCGTCGCTTTTCAGCATGAAGATTATAGAGGAATTTATGATTGCCGCAAACTGCGCCGTCGCGCAAAGGTTTTGCGAGATGAAGGTTCCGTTTGTGTACAGAGTGCACGAGCGGCCGTCCGGCGAAAAGCTTCAAAACCTCAACACGTTTTTGGAAGCGGTGGGCGTGCGTTCGCGCATTTCGCTTACGCCTAACCCCAAGCAGGTGGCATCTCTGCTTTCGAGTATCGACGAGGACATTTCGGCGGCGGTAAATAAAATCGCGCTCAGGTCTATGGCAAAGGCGACGTACGAGCCGAGAAACGAGGGACACTTCGGGTTAGCCGAGGAATACTACTGTCATTTTACCTCGCCCATACGCCGCTATCCCGATCTTATGATTCACAGGATTATAAAGGCGTGTTTGAGAGAGGGCGTAAGGGCTGCCAAAAAGTTCCGCGACGACACCGTGTCCGCCGCAAAGCAAAGCTCTAAAACCGAGCGCGTCGCGCAGGACTGCGAGCGCAAGGTGGACGACTTTAAAAAGGCGGAATATATGTCGCACCACATAGGCGAAAAGTACTCCGGCGTTATAAGCTCTGTAACCGAGTTCGGTTACTTTGTAGAGCTGCCCAATTCCGCGGAAGGGCTTGTCCGCATGAGCTGTCTGCCGCCGGCCGCTTCGTTCGATAAGCGGCGTATGTGCATAGTGTGCGGAAGGAAGCAGTATCGTCTGGGCGATAATGCGGATATTATCGTCGAAAAGGTCGAGGGCGACAGAGTGGATTTCCGTCCGGCGTAATACCGCGGTATATATAAGTATAACTTCGGTTGACAAGACCGCTTTAAAGTAGTAAAATATCGGCTGAAATCAGTGCGATGGAGTTGTTATGAAAATAGGCGTTGTTGGACTTCCCAACGTGGGAAAAAGTACGCTGTTTAACGCAATAACGGAAGCCGGCGCGGAGTGCGCCAACTATCCGTTCTGCACAATCGAGCCTAACGTGGGCGTCGTCGCCGTTCCCGACGAGCGGCTGTCCGTGCTTGAAAAAATGTATTCGTCAAAGCGCGTCGTGCCTGCCACAATCGAGTTTGTCGATATCGCCGGGCTTGTAAAGGGTGCGAGCCACGGCGAAGGGCTTGGAAATAAGTTTTTATCGCATATACGCGAGGTGGACGCCATACTTATGGTCGTTCGCTGCTTTGACGACGAGAATATAATAAACGTGTCCGAAACGGTAGACCCCGTGCGCGACGCCGAAACGATAAATACCGAGCTGTGCCTTGCCGACCTCGAATCGATAGAAAAGCGGCGCGCGCGGTTTGAAAAGATTGTAAAAAGCGGCGACCCCAAAGCCGCAGCGGCGCTCAAAACTCTTAGGGATATGACCGATTGCGTAAACGCCGGCAAGTCGCTTCGCTCGCTTCACCTCGACTATGAAACGCTTGCCGCGGTCGACGGTCAGTTTTTGCTGTCCACCAAGCCCATTATCTACGTCGCGAACATTTCCGAAAGCGATATAGGCGCGGCGGACAATAAGTACGTAAAAGCGCTACGCGATTTTGCCGCTTCGGACGGCGCGGCTTGTATCGACATCTGCGCAAAGGCCGAGCAGGAGATTTCCGCGCTTCCGAAAGAGGAACGTGCCGAATATCTCGATGCGTTGGGGCTTACCAAGTCGGGGCTCGAGCGCATTATAACCTCGGGTTACGACCTTCTCGGGCTTATGAGCTTTCTTACCGCCGGCGAAAAGGAAGTTCGCGCCTGGACGATAGAAAAGGGCACCACCGCACCCAAAGCGGCCGGTAAAATTCACACCGACTTCGAGCGCGGCTTTATCCGTGCCGAAATAGTGTCGTACGACGACCTCGTTACATGCGGAAGCATTGCCGCGGTCAAGGCGGCCGGAAAGCTGAGAAGCGAGGGCAAGGACTACGTTATGCGCGACGGCGACGTCGTCGAATTTAAGTTTAACGTGTAGTAAACGAACAAGAGGATGATATGCTTGATTTTAAAAAGATAATTTACGACGAAGCGGTTAAGGTTTTGGACGGTTTGGAAATAACCGACGTCGCGCCGAGCGACGCGTTTTGCGATTACTGCGTGCCGTGCTTTAAGTTTGCAAAGCTTTTGCGTAAAGCGCCCAAAGCCATTGCCGAGGAAGCGGCGAGCAAAATTCAAATCGACGGAATAAAGGTGGAAGCGCTTAACGGCTACCTTAATTTTACCATAGAGCGCGATACGCTCGGTAAGCTTCTTTTTTCGTCCTCGCTCGGTGAGGACAAGCCGCTTAAAGGCAAGACGGTGTGCATAGACTACTCGTCCGTCAATATCGCTAAGCCCTTCCACATCGGGCATTTAATGACGACCGTTATAGGCGGTTCGCTGTACAAGATGTTTGTCGCGCTCGGCGCCGACGCCGTGGGTATAAACCACCTCGGCGACTGGGGTACGCAGTTCGGCGGACTTATTGCAGCGTTCCGTAAATGGGGAAGCGAAGAGAAGCTTAACGAGCGCGGACTTGACGAATTGCTCGAGCTTTACGTCAGGTTCCACGCCGAGGAAAAGGCCGACCCGTCGCTTAAAGACGAGGCGCGCGAATGGTCCAAAAAGATAGAGTCCTGCGATCCGTACGCCGTGGGACTTTTCGAAAAATTTAAGGCGATTACGCTCGAACAGGCGAAAAAGGTTTACGGCCGGCTTAACATCGAGTTTGACAGCTACCTCGGCGAAAGCTTTTACGTAGACAAGGTAAGCGGAGTCGAGGATAAGCTTAGAGCGAAGAACCTCCTCGAAACGAGCGACGGCGCGGAAATCGTTACGGTGGGCGAGGATATGCCGCCTGCAATCATACGGCGCAGCGACGGCGCGTCGCTGTACGTAGCTCGCGACCTTGCCGCCGCGTACTACCGCCATGATACCTATAACTTCGATAAATGCTTGTACGTAGTGGCGTCGCATCAGGCGCTTCACTTTAAGCAGTTTTTTAAGGTTCTCGAGCTTCTCGGCGAGCCGTGGGCAAAGGATATGGTTCACGTAAGCTACGGCATGGTGTCCGTCGAGGGTGCGGCGCTGTCCACGCGCGAGGGCAATGTTCTGTTTTTAAACGACGTTCTCGATTCGGCGGTCGGTAAGGCGGCAAAAATTATCGAAGAACGCAACCCGTCGCTCGAAGGTAAGCAAAAGGTATCGGAAAGCGTGGGCGTGGGCGCGGTCGTTTTCGGCGCGCTGTACGACGGAAGATTAAAGGACAAAAACTTCTCGCTGGAAAGCGCTCTCAACTTCGACGGCGAAACGGGACCGTACGTTCAGTACACGCACGCGCGCTGCCGCTCTGTGCTCTCTAAGGCAGGGAAGTTTAACCGCAAGATAGACGTTACGCTCATTTCGGACGACGCCGCGTACGAAACGGTAAAGCTTTTATACGATTTCGATTCCGTTGTTTATAACGCCGCAACCAAGTACGAGCCGTCGATTGTGTCGCGTCGGCTTGTTAAAATCTGCCAGGCGTTTAACAGATTCTATAACGCGGACAGGATTATGTGCGGCGGAAAAACGCAGGACGCGCGGCTGTACTTAACCGAAAAGGTCGCGGATACGCTTAAATACGGCTTGTCCTTGCTGCTTCTCGACGCACCCGAACGTATGTAACAAGCCAGAGGCTTGGCGTCTGTCGTGTATGGACTGTACGGAGTATTTGACAACTCACCCGACTAATTGCAGACGACAACAGATAAGAGATAACAAGCCAAAGGCTTGGCGTCTGTCGTGTATGGACTGTACGGCGTATTTGACATCTCACCCGATAAAATCGGACTTTAAGATAAAAAAGATAAGGACCGCTTTGCGGTCTTTTATTTTTAATTTTTATCTATTCAATCTTATCTATTCGTTAAAACGTGTATCCGTCGTCGCGGCCGCAGTTATTTCGAGAATCGTTGTCGCCGAAAAGATTGCCGTTGCGCGACTGCATCATAAGGAACATTATAAGTATTTGGTTTATGTCCTCCGTGCCGTTCGATTCCGAAAGCAGCAGGATAAGCATAAGTATGGAAAAAATATCTTCCCTCATGGCGCCCTCCGATATGTAATTTATATGCGGCAACAGTTTTTTGCGTTACCGTAATTGCTGCCGACCGTAACGAACAAACCGCCGAAAACAAAACGATAAAAAATTCGACAAAATTTTCGGGGAAGCGGATAAAAAGCGGAAATTTCGGCATTGACACGCGCGGATATATATGTTAAACTACGCATATATGAACGCGACGCTTCTCCTTGACGCCGTAACCGCCGGCGAAATTACCGACAAGCTTCCGAGCGACAACGCTTTATGCAGCTTATCCGATTATTTTTCGGCGCTCGCCGACGTTACGCGGCTTAAAATTCTCTCGGCGCTGTCCGTCTCGACGCTGTGCGTAACCGATATTTCGGCGCTTACCGGAATAAACCAGACCACGGTGTCGCACCAACTGCGCCACTTAAAGTCGGTTCGGCTCGTAAAATCGACGCGGCAAGGAAAAGTCATGTTCTACTCACTCAGCGATAAAGGATTTTCGATTATCATGGGCTGCGCGGTCAGCTCGGTATTCGAAAGGGAGAGCGTATGACGACAATAATAACAAAAAAATGGGACGAAGCTTTGGCGGACGAGTACAAAAAGCCGTACTTTAACAGGCTTATGGAAGCCGTCGAGCGCGAGTACGAAATGCATACCGTATATCCGCCGCGCGAGCGCGTTTTCGAGGCGCTTAAACTTGTGGATTACGACGAGGTGCGAGTCGTTATTCTCGGTCAGGATCCGTACCACGGCGCGGGACAGGCCAACGGGCTTGCCTTTGCCGTGAACAACGGCGTTAATCCGCCCCCATCGCTTGTCAATATTTTTAACGAGCTGCGTTCCGATCTCGGCGTTAACGTGTCGGACGACACCACGCTCGTCGGCTGGGCCAATCAGGGCGTGCTGCTTCTTAACGCGTCGCTCACCGTGCGCGAGGGTATGCCGCAGTCGCACGCCGCGCTCGGCTGGCACGAGCTTACCGACGCGATTATCTGCGCGCTGAACCGCCGCGAAAAACCGGTCGCGTATATCCTTTGGGGAAACAGCGCGAAAAATAAGGCGAGCCTAATCGATCCCAAAAACTTTATCGTAATGTCCGCGCACCCAAGCCCGTTAGGCGCGCGCTACGGCTTTTTCGGTTCCAAGCCGTTTTCTAAGGTCAACGCGTTTTTGACTCAATCGGGTATTCCGCCGGTGTACTGGCAGTTTACCGGAAGGTTCGACCCTGCCGACTACTACTCCGCGCCCGGTTCGATTACAAAGTGCTGATTTTTTATCCGAACTTAACCGACTGCGTTTTGCGGTCGGTTTTTTTGTGCTCTTTTTTCTCGAAAGGGCGCCGCACGAAAAAACGCCGAAAATGTCGACTCCGCCGAGTAGTACGCTTTTTCGCGTAATTGTCGAAAAGGGCGAGTAGTATAAAAATTCGCGGTTTTGTCGAAATCGCCGAGTAGTATAAATTTTCGCGCGTTTGTCGAAACAGCCGACTACTTTAATAATTTCGCGCGTTTGTCGAAACGGATATAATACTCTGTAAATGCGCGTGCTTATTGACGGGGGAAAATATCACACGGCAAAGGGTTTACAAAAAAGCGAGTATAATGCTCGATAAATGCGCGTGCCTATTAACGACGGAAAAATAACGAGCGGTAAAAGGGTTTACAAAAAAACGGAAGTGTGTTATAATAGCCGTGTGAAAGACGATAAGGAACAAGTAGAGTTCGTCGAAGAGCAAAACCCTTCGCGCGGAACGAATAAGACGGTGTGGGTGGTCGTCGCGGTGATGGCGGTTATTTGCATTGCCGTGGGCGTTCTCTCGTCCGTACTGACCGCGTACTTTATGCGGCGCGGCGCGGTGCTTCCGCCCATTATCATAGAACCCTCCGAACAGGACACCGCGGCCGTCGTTAAGGCGCGGAAGCCCGCGGTTACGGAAATCGTATGCGGCGGACTTCGCGGAAGCGGCGTATCTATGCGCTACGAAAAGGGCAAGGTGTACGTGCTTACAAACGCGCATGTGCTCGGTATAGAAAATAGCTGGGATACGCCAGTTGCCAACGTCGTCGTGCGCTTTTACGGCGAGGAAGAAGGGTACAGAGCGGAACTTGTAGGGTTCAGCTCTCTTTACGATATTGCGCTGCTCTCCGTCGAGCACGGCGAGGTGTATATAATCGACACGCCCGAAATCTTTAACAGAACGCTTACCTACAACGAAGGCGACAGGACCGTTGCAATCGGCAACGCCATGGGACTGGGAATTTCCGCCTACGACGGAATAATAAGTAAGTCGAGCGACATTATAACATCGGGCAGTAAAAAGGTGCCAGTTCTTCGCACCACGTCCGCGATAAACGCCGGCATGAGCGGCGGCGCGCTCTTCGATATGAACGGTTGCTTTTTGGGGCTTGGCACATACCGTATGTCGTCTACCGATACCGGCGACGGCCACGAACCGAGTAAAGACGTCGAGGATACCGGCTTTGCAACGCCCGTATCAATCGTCTATGATATTTACAAACACTTGCTTTCCTTCGGTAACGGTGGGGAAATAGGCGGCATTCCGCTCATGATTTTCGAAGGTTCGACGGGTACTACGTCGTTCGGCGGAATGACCGTTACTATAACCGGCTCTAAGCCTGGCACGTTCTCCGCCGAAATGCGGAAAGGCAAGCTTGTGGTGTCCTCCGTCGATCTTAATTCGCCCATAAGCGGAATGCAGGTCGGCGACGTAATTTATAAAATAGGAAGTACAGAGCTTTATCCGGCGGAAAAAGCTCCCTACGACTTTTGTCGCATAGTGGGCGAACTGCTTCGTTACCGCCACCTTGCGTCCGAAGGCGATAAATTTACTCTCGGACTTATGCGCGGCGACATGTCGGTTACGGTCGAGATAGAGGGGTACTTCGGTTATGTTCGCTAAAAGATTTGCGGTTATACTGCTATCGTTTTTGCTGGCGGTGCCTATGCTCGGTGGGTGCTCGACACTTTTTCCCGACTCGCCCGACATCGCACCACATCTTATCGCGACGCCCGACGACAATCCCGTTCGCCCGATAGAGCATAGGGAAGAGCGAGAGCTGTCGAGCTTTACGTTGCCGCTGACCGACGCACAGTACCGCGACCGTATCGACGAGTTGTTCTCTCTGGTTGCGGAGGACGGCAATCGCCCCGTCTTTTCGGAAAACGACCCGGTAAAGCCGGTGTACGACGCCGCAATATCCGTACTTAACCGCTATATTAAAAACGAGTGGGAGAAAAGCGAGGACGGCGAGGTAAACAAGGTACATACAATTCACGACTATCTCGTGTCGTTTGTCGAGTACGATAACGATCTTTACGAAAGCTACCGTAACGGCGCCGACGTCGGGGGGAATCCGGCTTTTCATATAGACGGTCCGCTTTTAAACAAGCGTTCGGTGTGCGACGGGCTAAGTAAAGCCTTTGTCTTTTTGTGCGCGATAGAGGGCATAGACGCAGTGCGCGTTACCGGCTCGTACATGTCCATTCCTCACGCCTGGAACAAGGTTAAGGTGGGCGGCGAGTGGTACAATATCGACATTACGGCGGACGCCGCCAACTATCTCATGGACGGGAACGTAATGAAAAGCCAGCTTTCGCACGGTTTCTTTCTTTTAAGCGATTACACGTTCCGGTCGTTTAAGCCCAGGCTTCACGTGTACGATTCCACCGTGTCGTGCTTAAAAGACTACGACTACTACGCCGACAAGGTCGTAAGCGTTAACGGAAAACCGTATAATTGCGTTGTAACCTCCCAGTCCGAGCTTAACGCTATATTCGAGGCGATAGGCAAGTCGAATAGGTCGGTGGGGAAATTGGAGTTAAAGCTCGATTTCGAGGGCAAGATAAACATTAACGACGGAGATATGTATTCGTCCGAGATAAACATCGCATACGCAAGAATTTTAGACGCGGACTTTACGACGGCGCAGCAGCGGCCGTACTTTCAGTCGCCGGGCGGCGTGTATCTGTTCTTGATATACAAGTAATAAAGCGATTAAACATTATACAATAAAAAACGCCTCGGCTAATAAAGCCGAGGCGTTTAATAATGCGTAGGTGTTTTTTACTTGGACTCGATGTACTTAACAAGGTCGCCGACCGATTTAACGGTGTCCATAACGTCGTCCTCTATGGTTTTGCCGGTCTCGTTTTCGAGATTGAACATAAGCTCCATAAGGGCGAGCGAGTCCGCGCCGAGGTCGTCTACAAACTTGGTGTCGGGCGTTATCTTGGCAGGGTCGATCTCGAAGTATTCGGCGAGTTCCTTTTGAATTCTTTCAAACATGAGCATGAATCTCCTTGTGTTTTTTATATAGTAGCAGATTTATATTTTCGTGTAAAGCTTTTTACGGTGCAAAAGCGGAAAAGTATCAGCCGTTGAGTACGGCGAGCGCAATTTCCTCCGTCATGCGAGAGCGCGACACGTGGCGCTTGCCGGCGGCTATATCCTTTGTCCTAATCCCTCTCGCAAGCACCTTGTTTACCGCGTTTTCTATCGCGTACGCTTCGTTTACGAGTTTAAGCGAGGTGGAGAGCATCATCGCCGCGGAAAGTATCGTCGCTATCGGGTTGACCTCGTCCTTGCCGGCGATGCCCGACATTGCGCCGTGGATAGGCATGTACAAGCCCTTGTTGCCGCCGAGCGAGCACGACGAAAGCATGCACAGCGAGCCGGTAATAGCGGTCGCCTCGTCCGAAATTATGTCGCTGTACATATTGGGCGTGAGGATTATGTCGAACTGCGAAGGGTTCTGTATAAGCTGAATTGCGCAAAGCCCTACGTGCATGTGGCGGAGTGTAACCTCGGGGTAGCGCTTGGCAACTCTGTCCACTGTAGCGCGCCAAAGCCTGCTCGATTCGAGAAGGTCGGCTCTGTCGACGCTCGTTACCTTTTTGTTTCGCGTCATGGCGAATTCAAAGGCGAGGCTTGCGATGTTTTCCACCTCGGTAATGGAGTAAACCTCGGTGTCGAACGCTTCCTGACCGAACGCGCCGTCGCGGTAGCCGCGTTCGCCTCTGTAAATTCCTGCGCCGGTCTCGCTAACCACCATGAGGTCGAAGCCTTTTTTGGAGACGTCGGGGCGGAGAGGGCAGGACGGAATAAGATCCTCGTGCAAAAACGCGGGACGGACGTTAGCAATAAGCCCAAGCTCTTGGCGGAGGGTCTGAATAGATTTTGCAGGGCGGAGGTGGGGCTTGAGGTTATCCCACTTCGGTCCGCCGACCGCGCCGACGAGTATTGCGTCCGCGTACTTGCAGTCCTCGAGCGTTTCGTTGGGCAGGGGTACACCCGACGCGTCGAGCGCCGTGCCGCCGATACTCATTCTGTGCAGGTTAAAGTCGTGGCCGAATTTGGTTTGAACGGCTACGAGCACCTCGACTGCGGAATCGATTACTTCCGGTCCTACGCCGTCGCCGGGAAGTAAGGTAATATTAAAGTCCATAATTTTCCTCCTGATATCATTTGCCGCGCCGTAAAGAGGTCGGCGCGTAATTTATACTTTTTTATTGAAGCTTGTAGCCCGCTTCGTTTAAACTAAAACTTCTTTTTGAGCACCGCGCCGAGCGAAGCGGAGGTTACGAGGTTTTGGTATCTTAACAGCCAGCCCGAAACGTCGGTATCGCGCGGTTTAAGCTTTTTACGGCGCGCGTCCAAAACCTTTGCCGGAACGTCGAGAAGAATTCTTCCGCCGTTAATATCAATTTTAATCTGGTCGCCGTCGGCGACGAGCGCTATCTTGCCGCCGTGCGCCGCTTCGGGGCAGACGTGGCCGATTGCCGCGCCGCGCGTCGCGCCCGAAAATCTTCCGTCGGTTATGAGCGCGACTTCCTTATCGAGTCCCATACCGACAAGCGCGGAGGTAGGTGCGAGCATTTCGCGCATACCGGGGCCGCCGGCAGGGCCTTCGTAGCGAATTACTACTACGTCGCCTTTTTGAATTCTGCCCGAGTATATGGCGGCGACGGCGTCCTCTTCGCAGTTAAAGCACTTCGCTTTGCCGGTAAAAGTCATCATAGACTTGTCCACCGCCGAGCGTTTTACGAGAGCGCCTTCCTCGGCGAGGTTGCCTTTAAGCACCGTAATGCCGCCGACCTTGCTGATAGGGTCGTCGATTTTATGTATAACCTCGGTGTTTTTAACGTGCGCGTGCTCGTAGTCGTCCGCGAGCGCGTGAGAGGCAACAGTGTGCGCAGAGCCGTCTATAAGGCTCTTTTTGGCAAGCTCGTGTAATACCGCCATAACGCCGCCGGCAAGGTGAAGGTCGCGCATGTCCGCCTCGGTCGAAGGGGAAAGCCTGCACAGCGTGGGCGTGCTGTCCGAAATCGTCTGAACAAAGTCGAGATTAAGCGCAACGTTGCATTCCGCCGCGACTGCGAAAAGATGAAGAATCGTGTTTGTGGACGCGCCGAGCGCCATGTCGAGGCGCAGTGCGTTTGTAAATGCGCGCTTTGTAAGAATCATGCGCGGCGTGATTGCGTCCTCTACAAGCTTGCATATAGCGGTTCCGGCGCGTTTGGCAAGACGAATGCGCTCGCTCGACGAAGCGGCAATCGTGCCGTTGCCGGGAAGCGCAATGCCGAGCGCTTCGCACATGCAGTTAAGCGAGTTGGCGGTATACATGCCGCAGCAGCTTCCGCAGCCCGGGCAGGCGCAAGACTCAAGCTCACTTAGCTCGTCCGAGTCCATATCGCCTTTTTTAACGGCGCCGACCGCTTCGAATATATTGGATAATCCCACCTTTTTGCCGTGGAAAACTCCGCTTTCCATAGGTCCGCCCGAAACGAAAATCGACGGAATGTTTACTCGCGCCGCGCCCATCAGCATGCCGGGTACAATCTTATCGCAGTTGGGTACGAAAACCGCGCCGTCAAAGGCATGGCCGTAAAGCATAGTTTCTACGCTGTCGGCTATAAGCTCGCGCGAGGGCAGGGAATAGCGCATGCCCTTGTGTCCCATACTCAGTCCGTCGCACACGCCGATAGACGGAACGACGACGGGCGTACAGCCGCCTGCATATACGCCTGCCTTTACGGCGTCGGTAATGCGGTCGAGGTGCGCGTGGCCGGGAACTATTTCGCTTTTTGCGGACACTATCGCGATGATAGGCTTTTCTATTTCCTCGTCGGTAAGGCCGAGCGCTTTAAGCAGAGCGCGCTGGGGTGCCTTTTCTATACTTGTGCAGAGATTGTGTGCCATAACCCACTCCGATTATATTTTCGCGTACCATTATAGCATAACGAGTAGGCTTTGTCAATTTTTATTGAAAAATATAAGCCCCTTTGCCCATATTTTTACCTAAAAACAGCCGTTTTTTACCCAAAAAAAGCAAAATAAAGGATACCGAGCGACTCGGTACCCTTTTTAACGGTGTTAAATTGTATGAATTACAGAATGCTGGGAATGTTCCACTCTTCGAATTTCGCGCCGATTGCCGGAACATAGGGCAGTATCGTGCTGACGATAAGGAACAGCGCAACGACTATAAACACAATGCGAAGTAGCCAGTTGCCAGTAAATCCGCAGGCGTTGTACAGCACAACGAAAATCATAAGGCACTGTATAACGGTGCGAATTATCTCTATCGAGTTTTTAAGTCCGTCGGGAACGATTTCCTGATTGTATACGAGTATCCACTTTACCGCGATGATAAGCGCATATAACAGTACTACGATTACCGATAAAAATTGGTCCAACTTTCTTTCTCTCATTTTTTAAACCTCCGGGGGAATTTACAAGCCCATTATATAAAGGCTTTATTAAACGATTATATTAAAAAGATTAAAAACAGATTAGAAAAATTTTTGCCCTATATTTTTTCTTTTTATGCCTTTTATTAAACGTTACTTTAAAAGCATGTCGCCGCTACGGATCCAGCCTTTTTTGCGCATAAGCTCGGACACGAGAAAGGCTATAAGACCGGGCACTATAATGTAGCAGACGAGCACCGCAATCAAAACGTACCACCATGCCTGACCGTTTGCTATCGAGGTTATAAACGTTTCTATTACGCCTACAAGCCCGGCCGTTCCCATTCCGCTGCCTGCCGCGTCGCAAGTGATTTTAAATGCAGCGGAAGCGAGCGGGCCTGCGACTGCGGAAGCCGCCACCGCCGGAATGAGTATGCGCGGATTTTTTCCGATATTGGGGATTTGAAGCATACTTGTCCCTATTCCCTGCGACACCACGCCACTCCAGCCGTTGTCCCTAAAGCTTGCCACCGCAAAGCCCACCATGTGCGCGCAGCAGCCTGCGCACGCCGCCGCCGCGCCGAGATCGCGCGCCGCGTATAAATCCTCGGTTATAAGCGCCGAGCCGAATATCATTACGCCGAACGCCGCGCTCGACGTGGGGAAGGTGAGAAGAAGCCCCATAAGCACGGATATCAGTATTCCGAAGAAAATCGGTTCCCAGTTAATCGCCATCGAAACGCCCTTGCCGAGCAGTGCGAACAGCATTCCGAACGGGATTCCGAGACATATCGAAAACACGGTGCCGGCGGCGATTGCGGTGAGCGGTACGACGATAATATCGACGGGGGTTTTGCCCTCGACAAGGTCGGCGACTTCTATCGCGCCGACCGCCGCCACAAACGCGCCCACGGGATCGCCTATCGTTATGGAAGGGTTGGCGGACGCGCCGTAAACTGTTATTCCCGACATTGCGAAAATGTTTGTTATGTTTGCGCCTATCATACCTGCGACCGCGGCGGAAAAGCCGGTAAGCTTTTTGGCTTTAAGGCTGTACGCAATGCCGACGCCTATGCCTGCGCCCATTAAAAGCTTAGCCACCGCGCCGAGCTGGCTCATAACCTTGCCGAAGCCGTTGTACTCGTCCGCTTTAAGGGTAAGCGAGCCGATCTGACCGATTATCGTGCCGATAATAAGCGTGCAAAAAAGTCCGAGCGCCATGCCCGAAAACGACTGAATAAAATATCTGTCGGCAAAATATTTAAGCCACGATTTAAACGGCTTTTTCTCTTTTTTGGGGATAGATACGCTCTCGGTATTATCGGGCTTATCCGATTTTACCTCTATCGGCGTTTCTTCTTCCGTCGGGTTGATTTTTTCTTCCATGCGCAAATTATAGCAAATATAGTTTCCCCCGTCAATCATATAGAAGCGGTGCGCGCCTTTACGTTGCCCTTGTCGCTTATCAGGCGCAAAAATAATTTACCGCTTGACAAAACCGTACGTTTTTTGTATGATACGTGTAGAGTTCGCTTTTAGGCGGCAACAATAAAAGGAGAATAATCATGTCCGAAGAAAATCCTACCGAATTCCGCTACGACACGCAGCTGCTTCTCGAAGGTAAAAACCTTAACCCCGACGGCGTGCGCGACTACTTTGAGGAAGAGCTTGTGGGCGACTCGCTGCTCGTAGTGGGCGACAGCAAGCTTGTTAAAATTCATTTCCACACCAACGAGCCGTGGAAGGTGCTCGAATTTTGCGCCGGCGTCGGCGAGATTTACGACATCGTCATAGAGGACATGGTTCGTCAGTCGAAAGGCTTACAAGGTTAATCTTTACTTTACCGATAAAGCTTATATAAGGCTTAACGGATAGGTGTTATTATGGAAGAAGTTAAACAAGGACAAAGCGCCGATATAGTTTTAAAAACGCAAAACCTGACCAAAAAGTTCGGGGCAAAGATTGCGGTTAACAACATCAACATGACCATTCGCCGCGGCGATATTTACGGATTTATAGGCAGAAACGGCGCCGGAAAAACGACCGCAATGCGCGTCATACTCGGCATGGCAAACCCCACGAGCGGATCCGTCGAGCTTTTCGGCGGTGAACCGTTTAGTTCGGCTCGTAAAAAGATAGGCTCGCTCATCGAGGCACCCGGACTGTACGCCGGGTATACCGCCTTCGAAAACATGAAGCGCTTTTCCATTCTTTACGGCGGTACGGACGAGGAGATTAACGAAATCCTCGCGCTCGTCGGTCTTGCCGATACCGGAAAGAAAAAAGCCGGGCAGTTTTCGCTCGGCATGAAGCAGCGTTTGGGGCTTGGTATAGCGCTTCTCGGTTCCCCCGAATTTTTGGTGCTCGACGAGCCGGTTAACGGTCTCGACCCGGGCGGAATAATGGATATAAGAAACATCATTCTAAAACTCAACAAGGAAAAGGGCGTTACCGTGCTCGTGTCAAGCCATCTTCTCGACGAGCTTGCCAAAATTGTTACGCGCTACGGCATAATAAACGAGGGCGTGCTTGTGGAAGAGGTGGACGCAGACGAGCTTAACAAGCGCTGCGTCGACGGACTTAGAATAGTTACGAGCGACCCCGAGCGCACGAAAGAGATTATCGAAACAGAGTTCGGTATTAACGACATTACCGTTAAAGGTGCGGCGGTAATACTGCACAACGGCGGCAAGTATATCGATTCCGCCAAGATAAACGCCGCGCTCGTCGGCGCCGGAATTTCGGTAAGCTCGCTGTTCGTTCAGAATACCGGCTTGGAAGACTACTTTGTGGCGAGGTTGGGCAAATGAAAAAGCTGTTCCTTTTCGAAATAAGAAAGCTGTTTAAAATGAAGCTGTTTTATATTTGCCTCGGCGTCGTCGTGGGACTTGCGCTTTTCGGGACGCTCGGCTCGTATTTGCTTTTGAGAATGATGCTCGGCGACGAGGTTAACGAATTTTTGGGGCTGTACGCGCCCACCGCGGTGGACGTGATTAGGTCGGAACTTTCGCAGCAGACCTGCACGCTTATGATTGCGCTTTTCGTTACGCTGTACCTTTGCGACGATAACAGACACAGCACGCTTAAAAACATTTACGCAAGAGGTTACGGCAGGGACGGCGTGTACTTTACCAAGCTTATCGTCGCGCTCGCCGTAACGGTATTTTACGTGTTTGTCGATTGGCTTTTCTCGTTTGTGTTCGGCTGTATTTTCTACGAAGTGGGAAGCGCGGAAGGCACGCTCGCAGGCGCGCTTACCGTTCAGCTTCTCGCCGTGCTTGCCTACGCGACGCTATTCTTTTTTATCACCACGATTATTAAAAAGACGGGCGGCTCGGTCGTTACGAACATTCTCATCCTTATGTTCTTCAACGTTATTCTTACGCTTCTCGACTACGTTATTTTCAGAATCGCGCATAACGACTCGTTTATGATTTCCGAATACTGGATAGAAGGCATTATCCTAAAAATGGGCAGCGGCGATCTCGAAGCAAAGAACTATATAATTTCGACCGTGCTTTGCCTTGTGTACGCGGCAGGCTTTATCGTCGGCGGAATGTTTATTAACAGAAAGAGGGAAGTATAGATATTTTATACATTCGTAATAAATTTCCGCGGTTATTGTAAAAAGCATATTGACATTCCCATTTCGTCGAGGTATAATATAACGTAATCACGGCTTATCTCGTCTTAATCGGTCGAAACGGGCTGTGGTATATACAAGTAAACGGAGGAATGCTTATGGCGCTTATAAAATGCGGCGAGTGCGGAAAAATGGTGTCCGAAATGGCGTACGTATGCCCCAACTGCGGACGCGACATAAGAGTTCTGCAATCCCAGGGCTGTCATTGCAGAAACTGCGACCACCGCGCCGGCGACGAGGACGGGCCTTGCAACTACGGACCCAACGGTTATCCGTGCTTGCATTGGGAAGAGTATGACGACTGGCTGGACTAATAAAACGGAAAACGGCGCCTGCTCGCGCAGATGCCGTTTTTTATTGCCGTCGCGCCCATGCCTATGCGTGTAAAAATCCGCCTTGATTTTTTAACAAGTGTGATAAAATGTAAAAAACAAAAACGACAACACCCACTTATTCGCGGACGAATATTGATTATACCGTTAGATGGAATATAGCGACCGATAGCCGCTTTAAGATTTTAGGTGTGTCGGACTTATTTTAATAAACGTATTGATTTTTTAATTATTTGTGGTAGAATATATTTATTCAATTTACTAATAAATCGTAGGGGAAATTGATTTATGAAACTTAAAAGGACGCTTGTTGCGATTTTTACGGTGACTGTGCTCGTATGCGTTTCGTTATTCGCAGTCGCCTGTGCGGAAAGTAAAACGGCAACCGGCATAGAAATAACTACGCCGCCCGCAAAGACTGACTACGTCGCCGGGGAAAAGTTCGATCCCACGGGTATGGTTGTAAGTCTTGTCTACGACAACGGCGGCAAGAATGCGGTTACGGGCTACGCCTGTTCGCCATCGGGCAAGCTTAAAACGTCGGATAAAACAGTAACGGTAACCTTTAAGACGGAAGGCGGTAAGCAATTAACGGCGAAGCAGTCCATTAAGGTGCATAACGACGTGAAGAGCGTGGTGATTAAACAACAACCCGAAAATACGCTTTACGTTGTCGGCGAGATGTTTAATCCGTTGGGCATGGTTGTAACCGCGACTTATGAGGACGGCTCGTCGAGTGACGTTGAAATTACAAGCGATAATGCGACTTATAAGAAAGACCCTCTTACAAAGGACGACGCGGAGTTTTCGGTTACCTACAAGGGCAAGACCGTTACCGTAAGTCTTACTATTATGAACGGTATCTTTGTAGAAGCGGAGGACGGTGAGGTTGTCACTAATGCGAGTAGTTATATTTTTGACGACGCCGTAGGTTTAGGTGATAAGTACGACGCAACGGGCGGTCTGTACGTCGCCGAATTGTCTGCCGGCGATTCCATCACCTTCAAGTTCGCTTCGGACAGAGACGGTGAGGCGGACTTGTCGTTCCGCATGGCTTCCAAGCACATTACCGAGGTCGGCGGCGAATACGGCTGGACGCCCATTGCGGTCGGCGAAACTCGGCTCAATAAAATCTGTGACGTCGTTGTTAACGGCACGACGCTCGAAATAAGCGACGACGCGGTTCTTCCCGGAAGTAAAAGCGAAAGCGGCGACCCCGATCAAAGACTGTGGTTTATGTGGCAGGTCGTTACGCTTGAAAACGTGGATATCAGGGAAGGCGAGAACACGGTTAAGCTAATCTTTAAAACGCACGACTATTACGACTGCGCGGAAGGCGAGGTCGCTAACGCCTTTAACGGTAGGTTTACCGCAAACGTCGATAACATGAGGGTTTTTACGGACTGCAACGTGGAGGCATACAGGCTTTCGTACAGCGTCGGCGCCGCAAAGCTCGAAGTCGACGGGGATAAGGCGGCATATATCATTTACGGGACCTACGAGATTTCGGGCTATCCCGAGGATAATCTTAAAGCCATATTAGAGGGACGCCATTTCGATCTTCAGAGCAGTGCGTATATGTACAACCGTTCTAACGGCGTTGCCGCCGACGACAACGACAACGTGTGGAACGGCAACTGGGATTACAACGATATAGGCGCATACT
Organism: Clostridiales bacterium; assembly: GCA_022508485.1. Taxonomy (GTDB): domain Bacteria; phylum Bacillota; class Clostridia; order Christensenellales; family Pumilibacteraceae; genus Anaerocaecibacter. The sequence goes on from JAFLVD010000003.1 coordinate 119,365, forward strand.
CGGTGATTTTCTACACTTCCGACGACGGCGTTAAGACGTTTGAAGTTAAGTATGATATTACATGGCTTGGCGAGTATTTTTATATCTCTCACTACGGCTCGTCTAACAAAGACGACTTTAAGCCCGACACGTTGGCTTACGAACAGTCGATTACCGTCGGCAATAAAAAGTATACTATGGTCTACGTTCCCGGCGGCGGCGCCGACGATTATTACGGTTGCGTGGGTATCCGCATCGAAAATATCGGCTGATAGCGAGCGCGTACGATCATTCCGTAATCGGAAAAACGGTTGATTAGACATATCCTTTTTGACTGTCGGCGCAAAACAAAAACGCATTGATTTTATAATTATTTACGATAAAATAGAGTGTAATCATTTGAGAGAATAGATATGAAAAGATTTTTTAAATTATTCGGAACAGCTTTGTTAACCGCTTCGCTTACCGCAAATGTTTTCTTTTCGGCGGCGTGCAAGAGCGCGCACGAGCACGAATGGGGCGAGTGGAAAAAACTCGACGGGTCCGAGCATTATCGGATATGCGAGGATTGCGGCGAGCAGCAGAGGGAAAAGCATTCGGACGGTACGTGTTCCGCGTGCGCGTACGGCTTTAAGGTACTTGCGTTCGGGTTTGACGAGGGCGGCGACACCGCGCATTCCGATTTTGCGCGCGAGGCTAATAAATGGTTTCCCGAAAAAGGGAAAGAGCTGGGCTTTACGTACGAGTTTGTAGGGACCGATTACAGCTACCTTAACGACGACGCTCTCGCCGAAATCGACATGGTTATTTTCCTTAACGACAGGCCGTGGGTGGATTCCCAGCAGCAAGCGTTTAGGCGGTTTATCGAGCGCGGCGGCGCGTGGCTTGGCTTTCACTCGGCGGCGTTTTCCATGCGCGAGCTCGGTGGGTACTGGGACTGGTACCAGGACGATTTTCTTGCCTGCGGCGACTACGCCAAAAATACTTGGAACCCCACATCCGAGCCGCTGTTTGTGGAAACCTTTGACCACCCGGCGACAAAAAACCTCGACGACGAGATATTTATTTCGGCGCCGTGCGAGTGGTACGGCTGGGAATACGACCTTTTCGAAAACGAGGACGTAACTGTGCTTCTTACGCTCAACCCCACGCGCGAAAATCCGGCAGGCGACCAGCCCGATAAAACCAAGCAGCACGAAATTTGGTACGAGGGGCATTATCCAATCGCCTGGGCGAACAACAATTACAATATGGTGTATATGAACTGGGGACATAACCTTCAGTCGTACAACGACGGTGCGGAGGGTAAACAGTCCTCTACCTTTTCATCGAGCGAGCAGAATAAATTCATGCTCGACGCAATGTACGGTCTCGTGCTGAAAAGCATAAAAGGATAGGCGGTAGGCGAGCGGTCGATCTTAGATAATAACAAGTTATTATTCAACTTTGCCTCTAACGCCTGTAAAAATACCTCACACAAAAAGCCCTCGTTAAGAGGGCTTTTATTGCGGAATAAAAATTACAAACCGCCGCGAAGCGGACGGGTATAACGCGGTGAGACAAATTATTCCCAACGCGAGACTCTTTTTCTTCTGCCGTATAAAACTTGATCGTTGTATGTTATGTACGAGGATTGTCGGCAGGTCAAAATCAGTCTGCGACCTTTTTCGGTGCGTGTGTAAACGGCTTCGACGTAACCGATAGAACGTTTCAGTTTGTTTGCAAGACGTTCGGCGTACTCGCTTTTTGTTCCCAAAGCCTCGGGACATGCGAACGCAAATTGATATATATACCCACCGAATTTTGCGCGCGGAATCAACAAATATCTCGGATTTTCTATCGGGGAAAGCAGTTCTTTTATCGCGCCGTGAAAGAGGTTTTGGTCGTGAACGGACGCGTTTAAAAGCTCGGCGTGAATAAATACACCGGCGCTGTCGGCTTCCACTTTAACGTGCGCGCCGTCGGATATAAGATTGACCTCTTGCATGGTTTTCAGAACGCATTCCGCAAGAGTTCGCACCGACCGAACGGGATTTAAGTGGGCGAGAACCTTTGTGAATAAATAATCGCGCAAGAAGATTGCGGCAAAAACGCACACAACGACCGAGACTATCGCAATCGGTAATCGATAGGCGTTTGCGGCGAAAAGCGAGCGCGTAAGCGAGCATATAAACGTTGTCAATCCGGCGGAAAACAGAGCAAAGAGCGCCGTTACAATAGCGATATTTATAAACAAAAACGGCGGCGTTCTGCGCTCTTTTGGAATGTCGCTCACTTCGTTTAGCCGTGCGGATTTGCTTATAGCCGTTTGCCAAACCGCTCGCAGCTTACCGCTCTCGCGCGAGCGTAAAATCATCTCGCCGTTAATACGCTCAATCCCGTTTTCGTCGAAAGGGGGTTTTAAAATCGTTACCCGAGCTATTCCGCTCTCGATTTCGCCTGTTTCGTAGTTGGGCGCGACAAAACAGTCGAAGCGGCGAGATACGGTTTCGAAGTCGAAAGAAACAAGCTCGTTTTTGTTTTCGTTTGTAATACGAGAAAATTTTTCGCGCAGGTTTTCGGCGTAAAGATAAGGGCGTTCGACGGTAACAAGGTGCCAAATGTTAGCCGTTTTGTCGGGTTGGTTTTTATCCGTGCGAATAGCCCGTCCGCGCATTTGATTGGACAGCATGAAGCTTCCCACAAAACTTGCCAGAATGAGAGAGTTAACGCACGGGGCGTCCCACCCCTCGCCGAGCAAGGATTTGGTTCCTACAAGAACATTGATAATTCCTTGCTCGAAAAGCTCTCCCACAATGCGCACCTTTTCTCGGTTATCCGCGCGGAAATCGTAAGCGGAATAGCCCGTGCGTCCGAGAGGGGATAAAGTAAAATCGGCTTGCAAACGGATAATATCGGCGCAGGAATCGGGCAAAATTACAAGACTGCCCGAAAGAGCGCCTGCGGATACGCCCGTGCGCCTAATGGTTTCGAATACGCTTACAACGCTAACGCTGTCCGGGTCGGCGCCGGATCCGATAATCGAGAGGTTTTCTTTTTTTATGTAATCGGTAAGAACAAGGAGTCGTAACCTTTCTTTTTTGTCTTCACTCTCGCTTCTTACGATTTTATCAATACTTTTCAGTTTGCCTACCGACGAAACAAGCTTCTTTTTTAGCCTTTCGTCGAGTCCCAGAACAACTTCTCCGTGTTCTATTACGTCTCGGCGCTTAAAGATTGCGATGCAATGCTTGCGCTCGTCCTCGGACAAGAGCTTGCTTTTTATTAGAAAATTGACGGCAAGCTCTATTCGTTCCGCAGTAGGGAACGGCAATATGTTTCCCGAGGTCAGCGAACGAATTATTTTCTTGTCGACGCGAATTCCGGTCTTAGAGCACATAACGAGAAAAGCGATAATGTCTTTTGTATTGGCGTAGAGAAAGTCATAATCGTCGGATAGCCCGATAAGGCGTTCGTACGCTTTTTCCACAAGCCCGGAAGACAAAAACTCCGACGTCGCGGTAATCGCCCGTTCGCGGTAAGCCATAAAGTCGGCCGTTTCGGCGTCGGTCGGATAATTAAAATACAGATAGTCTTGATGTGGACAAAGCGTCCCTTGTTTAACAAGCTCTGGCACGAAAATCTCTTCGTCAATCTCTCCGCATACGCGGATATAGCGCTTCCACTCGTTAGGCTTTGCGTCGTACGGCGGAGTGGCGGTTAGAGCGATTGTTTTTATTTCGCCCTTCATTGCGGCGAGAAAATTTTCGAGGGCTTTTTGCCACTCGTTTTGTAAATGGTGAGCCTCGTCCAGGCAGATTGTTTTTATGCCGTACCGTTTGATTTCCTTTATAAAATCGAACGAAGCGTAATCGATTTCGTCTTCCGCGTTTTTTGCGCTCGTCGTTTCACACCTTTCCGCCATATCCTCCGCTCGCTTCATCGCGGCGTATAGCGCTTGATATGTTACGGACGTGATAGGCGCCGGTCGGTCCAAATCGTAGGAAACGTATTTGTCCGATTCCTCACCGATTAAAAAATTTTCGGAGAACCTTTCACCCCATTGATTTCGTATCGTGGTGGTGGGGGAGAGAATAATGCACGGAGATTGAAGCCTTCGGATAAGCTCTAAACCGAGAATTGTCTTACCGCTGCCAGGCGCCGCTACAATATGTATCCGCCCGTCTTGCAAATACCTATCCGCATTGTCGAGAATCTTTTGCTGATAAGTTCTGAATTGTCCATGAAAATGAATGTTTTCGAACATGCGCCGATTATACCATAAAGATAAAGCCCTGTCAATATTCTATCTCTGCCGACACACGTCGTTTAATCATATCGGTAACTATGTTTTTATCCGTGTTACGAGATTATCAACAAAAAAACACGCACAAGGCGTGTTTTTTGTTGGTGCACCCAAAGAGACTAGCGCGGTTTTGCGTCTGCAAAACCGCGCGCTTCGCAGCACAGCTGCTCGCGCGTTCGCTAAAAAATGTCCACAGGACATTTTTCTTAACGCTCACGCCCCTAACGGAGTTCGAGTCTCCTGAAATGCAAAGGGACCACCGCTTAATGCGGTAGTCCCTTGGTGCACCCAAAGAGACTCGAACTCCCAACCTTCTGGTCCGTAGCCAGACGCTC
>JAFLVD010000030.1 GCA_022508485.1 Clostridiales bacterium
AAATAATTGCAAGTTATTGTAAGATAAATGAGATAAAGCGGCAAAAGAACTAAATTTATTTTTACATTTAAATAGTTCAAATTCAGATGCTTGCGTCTCGCCAGTAAGAAGCTAATCCGAACCCTCTGATTGGGGTCTTTACAAAATTATAGATAATTTAGATACATATGAGAACGACAGAGATTTAGCTGAGTAAATCTATTTATATTATAATATAGAAAAAGATTCTTCTAAGTGAAATCCAAGGTTGTGCAGATGTCGTTCGAAAAACATTAGAATCGGCAGTAAAAATATTTTGGGTAAATAATATGGAAGAGAGCCTGTTTGCATTATTGGTGGACATGAGCAATTTAATCCTAATGCAGCAACGAATGACGACAGGTTTTCTTCGTGTTTCAACCAGAGAGTTGTAACAGATATGAATCTTATCCGGAAGATGTGTAATGAAGCGATGCATTCAGAAAAGGGATCACTTTCAATTAATGAAACGTATGAATTATTAAGCCGATTTGAAAAAAGTTTAAAAACGATATCTTAAGTAATTGGGATTGAACTAATTACAGACTCAGAAAAAAGTGTCGAATTGGAAACAGGTTTAGATGTTCTTGGGGACACAATTTAAAACCTAAAATCACGCAAATAGCAAGTTCGTTAAACAATAATCTTATAAGGTTTAGATTCGCAGTATTTGAGGAGGCATTTGCAGCCCCTTCAGATGTGATGAATTTGCATTTGTGATTTACAAAACTGTATCAAAATAATACATTGTAAATTTACAAAAATGTATTGACAAGATACTTTATAGTATGATATAATCCATTTATCTTAAGCGAGGTGTGTTAATATGACCGAATTTGGCAAGGTATTAAGAATAATCAGAATCAATTCAGGCGATAGCGCAAAGGAGATGGCGGAAAAACTCGGTATATCAGCGCCGTATCTTAATGCTATAGAAAACGGTAGGCGAGATATTCCGAACGGTCTGGCGGAAACCGTCATCAGCGTTTATTCGCTTTCGGAGCGTGATCAAGCTAATCTCAGAGAGGCGCTTGTGTCCTCAAAGGATAGGGTGAAGATTGACCTGACAGAATTCGGCGAAAAGAAGCGTCGTGTCATTTTGGCGTTAGCTCAGGATGAGGTTGACGGAGATACGCTCGACGAAATTTGTAAATTGGTAAACAGTAAAAACGGAGGGAACAAATGAAAGGAATTGTATTAGAACCGATGATTGCCGATGAAAATGTCGTCATTCAATTCACAGATGTAATTGAGACAGATAAGAATACGACAGTCAAAGTGCCAAACGGCTTTATTGCTGTGGTTTTCATTGATGAGCGTGTAGCGTTCAAATTGGATGTCTGCGTGGGCAAAAAGTTAGTAGACTACGGTAAGGAATACATAAGAAAACAATGCAAGGTTGCATTTGTTCGCACTAAACCTTTGCCGCAAATGATGTGGGGATTTGGTAATATTCAAGTCAACAACAGTCGGCTTAAAGAGGCATATCGAGTGGGCGCGAACGGCAAGTACGGAATCGAGATTTCCGAAATGGCTAAACTCATTCATGGATTTTATACCGAATCGAATATCACGATTGAAACTTTGCGCGAAAAAACAATAAGCATTATCAAGACGGTAGGGACGTCGGTTCTCGGAAGTTACTTTGCCGATACGGATATATCGGTATTTGAAATTTCCGCGCACACCAACGAACTGCGAAACACAATGTTAAACGCGCTATCTCAAGAGAGTGCGTTCGCAGAAATAGGGATACGGTTAAAAGATCTTACCGTTGACGGTATTCATGTCAACGAGGAAGACATGCAACTCATCAGAAATAGAATTAACGAATAAAGGAGAAATAGCATGAAAAAATACACGCCTTCGGTAAAGAACAACAATGCGTTGCGCGATGAAGTAGCAACCGAGTTGAAAGCCTTTGTCTATCGTTTGGAAAAAGGCAAGTACAACGACGATTTGGATTCCGATGTTGTGAGCGGTATAACGTTGCAATTAAAGAGTTTAACCGAGTCATTTGAGAATGTCATTTGCACAGGCGAAGAAAATATAGGTTTACTTGCAGAGCAAGCTATAAGCCAAATAAAAGCGTTGGCAAAGCAAGCCGACCAAAAAATGATGCATAGATTTGAGAGCGCTGCCGACGAACTCATCTATACGATTGGGCTTTGGAAAGATGTAATAAACGGTGTTGTGGTTATGGGAACGCCGGAGGACATCGAAAAAGAGAAAGTCAGTCGTAGCCGCAAAAAACTCGAAGCACGGCTTAAGGAACTTTCCGATTTAAAGCAGAGCTTTGTCGAAAACGATAAGCGCCTTGAAAAAGAGTTATCAACGCTCGAAAATGACTTAGCCACATATGAAAGCTCTATGCTCAAAGAAGATAACGAGCGTAAAATCAACGACTTGTATAGGAGTATAAAAGCTACAAAAAGCAAAATAGATATGCTTACCGTTCGGCATGGCAACTATTCGGCTTGCTACAATCTTTTGGATATGATTTATTCAAACGCCGCCGAGATTTTACAGGCAACTGACTTTGTTGCAGAAGAAATAGGCAAGGCAAAGGCTTTACTCAATATCGAAAAGTTAAAGAGAGTGGTTGTTGATCCGGATAGGGCGATAGCAATATTAAAACGCATGGATGCCGAAATTAAAGAGATAGCTCGGCGTACCGGCTCACTTGACAGTAGGGTTTTCGGATTGGATAGCGGTGCGGCTACCGTCAGCGACGATGCTATGAAATATAAAGAAGAGCTTATGCGTAAAAAGCGCGAAAAGGAAGCTCTTGCGGCATCTAATGACGGCATAGAAACACCGGCCAAACCTAAAACCAAAATCGACACGGAGGACTAACGTAATGGCATTCTTCAAAACAAAACAAGAAAAAGAAATTATGGCGCAAATGGAGCGCGATGAACAGCTTGAAAAATTTAACGAGCAAATCAACACACTCAAGCAAAAGCGCGAGGAATACGCTAAAATCGCAGCCGAAGCGGAGATAAACGGAGATACGGGTACTTATGACATTGCGCTCAATGCTTTAATGGAACTTAACGATGTTATCAGCGCTCTCATGCAGACGAAGGCAAATTTCGATATAATCAATATATCCAATTCTATTGCAATGACGATGGCTACTGCTATGTCCGCACTCGAATCAATGGCAAGTGGAAAATCGCATATTCCCGATATTCGCAAAATTCAAAAAGCAAACGCAAAGATGGCAAAATATATGCGCAGCATGAAGATTTCCCAAAAGGCTATGGTTAGCGCTATGAGAACATCTAATCCTGCCAATCGCGCAAGGAGTGAAGAGGAGATTGCTACGGTCCGTCCTATGATTGACGCAGCACGAGCGAAAATGTCCGGAGTAAGCATGCCAACACCGTCCGGACTCGATTTGTCAGCGGAAATCGAAGCAGAAAAGAAAAAGATTATCTAACATGACGGTACAAGAGTTAAAAGACAAATGTAATGCCTCTTATGCGGTCGCTATTGATTTAATCGAGAATGGCGGAAGTAGTGGCGAGATAGGCAAATATTTGCTTGAATCTGCGGATTTGCTTGTAAAGATCGGTCAACAAAGCGTCGCCGAACGCGCACTATGCGAAAGCAAGGCGCGTAAGCTTTTGGATTGCGCAAAACACATTCGTGAAGGCGAGTCGTTAAGCGACGTTTATAAAACCTTGACCGGTGAAACTCTGCTTGAAAAAACAAATCAAAAAACTCAACCTAAACCTATTTCCGAAGTAAAGCCTAAAACGACGCCAGATATTCGTGTGCCGCGTGAAACTATTGAGCATGATTCGATGCAGAATTGCAGTATTCCGCCGCGACAAAATAATCCTACGCCAATAGGCGTGAAATTTCAATTTAATTGGGATACTTTGCCTTCCACGTCTTTTAATGACGTTGCGGGCTTGGATGAGGTTAAGGAAGCAGTATTACGGAAAGTTTTGTTGCCTTTGAAAAATCCCGAGTTGTACGAAGGCTATGTAAAAAAGAACGGGGGCGGCCTGCTTTTATACGGTCCCCCGGGGACGGGAAAGACTATGATTGCTGCGGCAATTGCGCACGAGATAGGCGCAAAATTTTGTTCCGTCGGTGCGTCGGACTTAGTACTGGGTGGGTTGGGAAACTCCACAAAAGCAATCGTAAATTTATTCAAGGAAGCGCGTAGCTTTGCATGCTCGGTCATCTTTTTCGACGAGATTGAGTCGCTTTGTCAGGTGGATACTCACGCACAGCACACTCGCGAAATCCGTTCGGAACTTTTGCGCCAAATTCAGGGGTTGGAAGCCTACGGCAAGGACGATAACAGAATTCTGTTCTTAATAGCGGCGACGAACAAGCCGTGGGACATCGACCCGGCATTTGTACGCCCGGGCAGATTCGGGACTCGTATTTATGTGGGGCTTCCTGACGACAAGGCAAGAGAATACATGATAAAATCTCGTCTCGAAAAAATTAAATCGCGCGGCATAGTAGCCGTTTCCGAAGACGTAGACATCGACGCAATCGTGGCGAAAACGGATGGCTTTAACGGTGCGGACATGGGCAATCTTTTGGATGAGGTGCAGGAGATTTCCATACTGCGCGGCGCGAAAACAGGCGAAAAAAACATTACACAGCTCGATTTTGATTCAGCTTTACAAAAGGTTATGACTTCCGTACAACAAAAGGATTTGCAAAAACTCGAGGCGTGGCGAGACAAGAACGGTTGAACTGTAAGGGTGGAGATATGAATAAAAACGTTTGTAATATTTGCGGAGCAAATTACGAATATGTGGACGGCAAGTGGAAATGTCCCTCTTGCGGTGCGTATAAGGAAGAGGAGCTTTCCAATGAGGAAGTAACTCTGCTTTATAATGCTGCGCAAAAATTAAGACTAAATGCGTTTGACGATGCCGAAGAAATGTATCGTGATGTGGTTCGTAGATATCCCAAGTGCAGCGAGGGGTATTGGGGATTAGTGCTGTCTAAATACGGTATTAAATACGAGCAAGACTATGACGGCAAAATGATTCCCACTTGCTACGCCGCAAGCTATGAAAGCGTTTTAAACGACAAGAACTACGGACGCGCGTTAGAGTTGTCCAACGACGACAACAGAAGATATTACGAAGAACAAGCGGAAAAGATAGAAAAAATCCGCAAGGAATGGGTTGAAAAAGCGTCAAAAGAACAGCCTTACGATATATTCATTTCGTATAAAGATACCGAGCTTGAAAACGGTGTTAGTCGCACTAACGATAGCTATGATGCCTTTGAGCTTTACACACATTTGCGTTCGCAAGGATACAATGTATTTTTCAGCCGCGAATCGCTAAAAGGCAAGGAAGGCGAGAGATATGAGCCGTATATATTCAATGCCTTAAATACCGCACATGTTATGATTGTGTTCGGGAGTAAACTCGAATACATAGAATCGACTTGGATAAAGAACGAATGGTCGAGGTTTTACAAGCGAATAAAGAACGGACAAAAGCAGTCGAACGCACTTATTGTAGTATATAAAGACTTTAACCCGTCTGGGTTACCGCGTCCGTTAAACTCGGTGCAGAGTTTGGATCGAAATGCGCTTACTTTTATAAGCGACTTGGATGCTTATATTGCGCGTGTGGTCGGTGCCGCAAAAGTGGCGCTTCCTCGCATTGAGCGAGTGGAAATTAAAGCAAGTGCAAAAGGCGGTAAGGCGGCAAAAGGGAAAGAGAAAAAGAAATCTGCGGAAGTCCGTCCGGGAGTAGAAAAGCGCGAGCTTGGCGGCATACAGATACAAAAGCTCACTGCAAATGCCGAAAAAAGGCTTGCGGTTGCCGATGCGTATTTGCAAGGCGAACAATACGACGAAGCAGAAAAAGCGTTTTCGGACTTTTTAGTCAGCGACAAAAACAACGGTAAAGCGCTTGTCGGCAAGCTGTTGTCAAAGGCGCATTGTAAGTCTGTAGATGATATTACAAGCGACAGCCTTTCTGATTTTGACGATTGGGATTTATTGGATAGGGTTTTGCACTGTGCCGAAAAAGGCGATGCCGAAAAAATTCTTAAAGCTTTCTGTGCTTTGTCGATAGCTTGTTTGCACAGTGATACGGCACGAGTAAAAGAGGTTTGCGAGCAAGTATGTGCTTACGATTTAGCGTGCGTGGCGAAACTTCGAGAAGATTTATTAGCGTTTGGATTAAAGCATTTATCGGATTGCAACGAAGCAAAATACTTTATAGATACTGCGATTTTGTATGAGCAAAATAGCAGAGAGTATATTAAAAAGCTGCAATCGGCAATATCGAGCTATGTTCAAAACGGCAAATATGTTTACGCCGATGAGTGTGCCAAAAAACTCGCCGACGCAGACGAGTCTTCATACATAGAATGCTGTATTTCCGTTGCGGAAGCAGCGCGTAAAGCCCGAAAATTCGGTGTAGCAAAGGAATACTACGAAAAGGCTCTTGAATTTGTGCCCGATAATGCTACGGCATTGTTCGGTAAAGTTTGTGCTTCTATAAGCTGTGAAAGCGACGACAGGCTTTATGCTCATATTCAAGGATTAAGTGAATTTTCCGATGTGGAAGATTGGCTTGCTGTTATGGCTGAAACCGATTATGTTCCGCAGCTTGAGGTGCTGCTTGCGGCGTGTGAAAAGCATATAACGGAGCGTGGAACGGAAAGGGATAATATAGGCGACGTCGCTCAAAGGTTACTCGCGTATATTCCAAAAAACGATGACGAGAAGTTAGTCTTATGGTTGAAACGTCTTGCAACTGCATTCCAAGAGAATAATGATTTCGATATGGCGCAAAAATTCTTTTCTATGGCGATAGCCGTGGATAGCGAAGATCATGCTACATATTGGGGTTTGTTGCAATCAAAATTAAACTGTAAAACCGATGAAGAAGTAATAGAGCAACCAACGCCTCTGTCCGATTATCAAGAATTTCAAAATGCGTTGGTGGCGGCCGGCAGCAACCGTGACGCTATGGCTCACTACATTGATGTGCAAGGCAAGCAAAAAGAATGGGCAGCTAAAAAGGCAAAAAAGGATAAGGCGACTAAAAGACGAAAGAAGATAACTGTTATTACGAGCATAGTGATGGCGGTTGTGTTGATGATTGTCGGGGCGATAGTAGGCGGTGTAAGTTACTATAATAGTGAAAATCAGTTAAAATTCATAGCCGTGAATGGTGGGTATGCTGTCTACGGTGGAAAGTATTATCACAAGAACGCATCGGGCAAATTGGTTATTCCTACCGAGCATGACGGAAAACCCGTTGTAGAGATTGCAGATAACGCATTCGAGAATTTTGACAAAGTGAATGAAATCGTCCTACCTTCAACTATTGTGCGGATAGGCGGACGCGCATTTGCCGGCACAGCAATTACCGAGATAACGCTGTCACCGACAATAGAATATATAGGTAAAAATGTGTTTTATGGTTGCAACAGTCTAAATGTCATACACATACCCGATCGTACAGAACTTCCTTCCAAGTGGAATGCGGAATGGAGTGGCGGTAGTAATGCTAAAATAGAATTTCAAATTAAAGTCATATACGACTATAACGGCGCGACTGCAAACAATACGGTAACAAGCACCTATGTCGTTTATGAAAATGATTTTAATCTAATCGTTCCCGTGCGTGACGGTTACGCATTTAACGGTTGGTATCGCGGCGAACAAAAACTTACCGATTCGGCCGGCAAGTCGATTTCCGCATGGAATTTCAGTGACGGCGGAACGGTGCAGGCGCATTGGTCGGCAAACGATAATAAGATAATATTTAACGGCAACGGTGCTACTTCGGGCGAAATGCCTGAGCAAACAATAAAAACAGATGATAGCGAAACATTATTGCAAAATCAATTTGTAAGGCGCGGCTACACATTTGCAGGATGGGCGACAAGCGCAGACGGCAGCAAAGTATATTCGGATAAAGCTGTATATGTTATGGGAGTTAAATCGTCTTATACGCTTTATGCAGTATGGGAAGCTAATGATAACACGATTGTATTTGACGGAAACGGTAATACGAGCGGCAGTATGTCCGAGCAAACAATTAAGACGGACGCTTCGGCTAATTTGAATGCAAACGCTTTTGAGCGTACCGGCTATGACTTTGTTGGTTGGTCCACCGTTCGTAACGGCGAGAAGGTGTATTCCGACAAAGCACGATATACTATGGGTACCGAAAGCAGTTATACATTGTATGCAATATGGGCACCAAAAACATATAAGATTACACTGCACCTTGCCGGCGGTGTTGGTGCGAATGGAAATCCCGAAACTTACACAATAGAAAGTAACAAAATCGAAATCAAGAATCCCACACGCGCAGGATATACTTTTGCCGGTTGGACGAGTGATAGCTTCAGCGGCGCACAAATGAAGGTGGAAATCACAACCGGAAGTGTGGGCGACCGTACTTATACGGCTACTTGGACTGCCAACATCAATACCGTTACCTTCCACGCCAACGGCGGCGAGGGCGAAATGCAAAAGCAAGAGATTGCAACCGACGGTACCGCAAATCTTACAAGCAACGTCTTTACGCGCAGAGGCTATGAATTTATCGGTTGGGCGACGAGTGAATCTGGACAGAAAGTATATAACAATAATGCAAGCTATACAATGGGCGTGAATGCAAATTACGATTTATATGCTGTATGGAGTATCATTACTTATAGAATAAATTATGTTTTGGACGGCGGTAATGTAAGCGGAAACCCCGATTCATTCACGGTAGATAGTAAAGAAATCGAATTGAAAAATCCCACACGCGCAGGGTACGAATTTACCGGGTGGACGAGCGAGGTTTTAAGCGGCTTGCAAATGCACGTTACGATTGAAAGCGGCAGTATTGGTACTCGTGAATACACTGCACATTGGACTCCTAACATAAACACCATTAAATTCCACGCCAACGGCGGCGACGGTGAAATGCAAGACCAAAAGCTCGCTACCGACGCTACTGACAACTTATCTCAATGCAGGTTTACACGAAAGGGATATGCCTTTGTCGGTTGGTCGATTATTCCCAACGGCGCAAAAGTGTATGACGACATTGCAAGCTATACAATGGGCAAGGAGCCTGAATATAACCTCTATGCCGTGTGGCAGATCGAAACCTATACAATAACATATCATTTGGAAGGCGGCTCGGCGACCGGCAATTTGCAGTCTTATAATGTGAATACGGCGGAGTTTGAATTGCATAATCCTACGCGCAGAGGTTACGAATTTACAGGCTGGAGCGGTACCGGTATAGATGGTAAATCAATGTCGGTTAAGGTGGAGAGTGGAAGCACAGGACCGCGCACTTATACAGCACATTGGGATATTATTGAGTATACCATTACTTACAAGTACAACGGCGGCTCGGAAGAAGATAATGTTACTACTTATACGGTAGAAGATAACGATATTTATGTTAAAAATCCTTCTAAAACGGGCTATAACTTTGTCGGTTGGTCGGGTACAGGTATAGTGGGCACAACGGATCGCCTTGTGATTCCCAAAGGCTCGATTGACAACAGAGATTACGAGGCTGTTTTTGAAGCAAAACAATATACGATCACATTCAAGCCCAACGGCGGCAAATGCGACGTAAGCAAAATGACCGTTACTTACGATAAGAGCTTTGTATTGCCCGAAGCAAAACGCTTTGCTTATGATTTCTTGGGCTGGTACGAAAGTGATTCGCGCTATGACAGCGGTATATGGCAATACGACGGCAATATAACACTTACGGCACAATGGCAAAAGCAGGAAATTATAGAACTGTACACCGCCGAAGATTTGGCACAGGTGGTTTACGAGCTTTCCGCAAATTATATACTGCAAGCAGATATTGATTTGCAAAATGCAGAGTGGAATATTATCGGCGATAAATCAAATCCCTTTACCGGCACGTTCGACGGCAATCATCATACCGTATCGAACTTCAAAATAAGCAAGACAGCAGACTACATAGGCTTCTTCGGCGCAAATAGCGGCACGATTAAGAATTTGCGACTAACAGGAGCAAATATTACCTCCGGCATTCTGGGCGCAGGTATTTTAGTCGGTTATAATACCGGTAGAATCGAGGAGTGCATGGTACAAGGGAATATAAACTGTCGTGCCGCAAGTGTCGGTGGTATGATTGGTATTGTTTATGGTGCTTCATATTTAAGTAATAGTCAAGCATTAATTGATATTCATAGTTCAAGTACTGCGAGTCTCTATATAGGCGGGCTAATTGGAACAGCCAATAAAAACAATGATAATATTGTTGATATTAATCAATGTTCTGTGTCTGGGACAATAAGTGGTGAATCAATTCGTTATGAATCTGGCGGATGGGTTTGCGCTGGTGGATTAGTGGGAACAGGATATGTTCAAATTCATAACTGCTCATTCATAGGAAATATAAAAGTAAATGTTAGCTCTCGTGAGAGTGGCAACTCACGTTGTCAGTCCAATGGCTATGCTGGAGGATTATTGGGGCGAGGTAGTGGTTATATTGAAAATTCTTTTGCTATTACAAGTATAGGTGGAAAAATATATTCTTACAGTGGCAATAATTATGCTTATGCAACAATATACGCAGGAGGAATCTTAGGATATGGTTATGCAGAGACGACTTTAATTAATTGTTTTGCCCATGTTGTAGAATATACAATTGCTTTAGACGCATCTTCTGGATATGCGTTTGCCGGTTTTCATGAAGAAAACTATTTCGGTGGTTTATCCGGAAATGTTTCAGCTGAAATTAATCTAACAAATTGCTATCATCCATCCGATGATTTCAGTAATGTGGAAGGAGGTATTTCGACGTCGGCAACTAATTTTAAGTCACCCAACTTTATCAAAGAAATTTTAGAATGGAGTGATACAATTTGGAGTCTCGAAAACGGAGAATATCCAAAGTTATATCTATATGAGTGGGAGGAATAAGAAATGGAAGAAGAATTACATTCGTACTTTTTACGCCCTTTAGAAGAGGAAGAAATAAATAAATTTATCCAATGGCTGAATAATCATATTTTAGATGTGTGGTTGCGCTTCAAAAGAAATCATATTATATTTGATGACGATTTTAGTCAAATCAATGTTAGAGTTATAAAAAATCATGTGAATTTAGTAGAAGAAGCGTTGTGCAGGGCAGGATACTCTTATAAACTTGATTGGGCATCGTTAGGAGATAGGCGTTTTGCTATAATTGATAGAAACAGGAGTAGTGCTAAATACGAAGAATTAATGAGGGAACATTTTAATGAATAACCAACCGAAAATCGAAGCGTTTAAAAGCTTCTATCAACAGGGCAAGGATTTATATAACAGCGGAGATATTGCTGCTGCGCGAGAGATGTTCATAAGGGCTGCGGAGCTTGCCAACGATATTTCCGTTAATGCGACTTCTTACGATGTGCGTATGGAGTACCATAGAACTGCGGCGAATATTTTGGATTTTGTGCGCAAGTCGTGTGTTAAGCAAGCCCCCAAGGAAGTGCCGGCGCGCGGTAGCGAAGAAGTCAAGACTATTGAGCCGGAGAGCGGCGGCGGTATCACATTCGCCGATGTTGCCGGTCTTGAAGATGTTAAAAATCAAATACGCTACAAGGTAATTGAGCCGCTTAAAAATCCCGAACTTGCCGAAATATATCATATCAAGCCGGGAGCAAAAATCCTTTTGTACGGTCCGCCCGGAACGGGTAAGACTTTTATTGCGCGAGCTATAGCCGGCGAGGTGGATGCCAAGTTCTATGTCGTCAATTGTCAAGACTTAATTTCAAAGTGGATGGGTGAGAGTTCGCAAAAGCTCGACGAGATTTTTGAAACGGCGCAGAGCAACGAACGCGCTATAATCTTTTTCGACGAGTTCGATTCCGTTGCAAGCAAGCGCGGCGACGGCGCGGACGGGGCGGACGGCGAAATGGCGCGATTTGTTGCTACATTTCTTACCAAAGTGGACGGCTTCAAAAAGAGCGAAACCAATAAGATGTTGCTATTGATAGCCGCAACAAACCGTCCGTGGGCGCTCGATCCCGCAATGCTTCGCGGTGGTCGTTTTGATACGCACATCTATGTCGGAGTTCCCGATCAGGCGGCCCGTGAGTTTTTGGTACATAAAGAGCTTGACGGTCTGCCTATGGACGATGACGTGGATTTGAGCGCACTTGCTTTGGCGCTTGACGGTTACGGCGGCGGTGATATTACGGCTATTTGCGGAAAAATCAAGCTCCTTGCATATATGCGTTCGCTCAACGTCGGTTCCGCGCAAAATATCACGCGTGAAGATTGCAACTCGGTTTTGAACGAATCTCACAATATGATTTCTGCGGAAGATTTAGCGCGGTTTGAGCAGTTTCGTGCAACCGGCAGTATAGATTAGTAAGAAGGCGGTATGGTTATGATAAAAGAAGTTTGTCCTATTTGCGGAAGCAAAGAGATAGTCTGCTTAGATAAATCGGCAAAGAAATACCGTTGCTGCAGTTGTGACGATACTTTTGTCTTGGAAGAAAAGCCGAAAGTAGCTGAGCGAATAATCGAAAATAAAGATAATAAAAATGTGCTAACTGCTGCCGAAATATATAAGACAGTAATTGGGAGCATTTGCGAAATAACAAGCGAGTTCAATAACGGATCGTCGCAAGGTACGGGTTTTTACATATCCGATAACGGATATCTGATTACTAATTGCCATGTCGTAATAGACCGTAAAGCAAACGGTAAATATGAATTGTGCGATGAACTGTATTCTTGTAAGAGCAAGTCAGTCGACTATGACGAATTGGAAGTAGTGTACATAGACCCGAAGAATGACTTGGCACTTTTGAAAGGGAACACAAAGTCCGTTAAACCGTTAAAGCTCGCCGATAGGCTACCCGAAATCGGAGAAACCGTCGTTGCAATAGGAAACAGCAAAGGCGAGGGATTGGCGCTTGTAAACGGGGTTGTCAGCGATGTCAACCGAGATTTTCAAGGACATCCGGCGTTCTTGTTTAATGCTCTTGTTGCGCACGGTTGCTCGGGCGGTCCGATTTTTAATGCAAAGGGTGAAGTGTGCGGCGTAACCGTTGGCGGTCGTGATGATGCCGAAGGTATGAAATACGGCATTCCTATCGAAACCTTACGTAAGTTTATAAAAACAGCGGAAGCCGAAAAAAACCTTACGATATTATTGATTTAGTAAACTTTATGATAAGTCGATAGAAAAGCTTGATGATATTTTGGAAGAATATATTGAAAGTTTAAAATAATTTCCTTTTTACTTTATCGTCGTTTTGCCACGAGCATCCAATTTGAAACTAAGCGGCTTAAAGGGGTGTTTTCTTTTTTGCGAAAAATGGCGTTTAAGTAGCTTGTTAAGAATAAAATAAAATAGCATATTAACGTTTATTGATGATTTTTTGATTAACGGTTAAACAGTCAAAATAGCTGTGGGGATTGCAGTAGGAAAAATTATATGCTACAATCACTCTATGGGTAGAAAAAAGAAATATAGGGATCCAAAGCTGCTTGTCAATCGGCCCAAATATCACGAACCGAAATAGACGGCGTCGGCACCTTGCGCGATTTAGCTAAAGCAAAAGAATATTACATAATGGCGCGCGACATCGGATACGAATGTAAGAGAGAACTCGAAGCAATCGGCGCCGAGTTTAATAACAACAGTAAGCCGCGGTTTTAACTGCGAACGCTTTAAAACGGCAGACCGTATGTGAGTTTCGCATGTGCGGTCCGCTTATTCTTTTAGCGCAAATGCGCTAAATATGCGCGTTTCGGGTTCGGGACGGCGGAGTGTGCGGCGAGGGGTTTTATGCGCAAATGTGCGAAATATGCACATTTTGCGTGCGTTTTACTCGGGGGTTCGGTCGGCGGTTTTCGAAAATAATCGGGCGAATGCCCGTGTTTTTATTTGCCGAAATGTGCGAATATGCACATTTTATATGCGGTTTCACGCTGAAAACGGGGGACCATATGTGAGTTTCGGCTCGAAAATGTGCTATACGGGTGCCGAAAACGGATGTAAAACGGCAAAATGCGTACAAAAAGCGCGAAAAAAGTTAAAAAATAACTAAATATTCCCTTAAAATTATTGACACGTGGGGTAGTGCGTAATATAATATATCAACAAACGTGTGTGTATACGCGCGTTATATAGAAGTACTGAGGGGCTGAGCAATGGTGTGTGCTTGGCTTTTCGCGTACTCGATTACAGCAATATCGGATTTACTGAGAGGGATGCGGTCATGCTTAAATCAAAAAACGTAATTAAATATCTATTGACATTACTCACGTGCGCAGTCGTTATAATCGCCTGCGCATTTGCCGTATGGGGCTTTACCCCTTTACGTGATAAGCCGACGTCCGGCGGAGACGGTTCAAGCGTACTCGCCCGGTTCACTTACGGCAATACCTACACAATCGACGGAGTGGAATACACGCTCGGCGAAGGCGAAGACGAGTGTATCGATTACTACGTCGGTCTCGGTCTCGATCCCGAAGAGTACAACGTAGAGCTTAAAAAGTTTACATACGTCAACGGTAGCGACGGCACGGCGGAAACGACCGACCTTCGCAATGCCGGCACATACGAGTTTGAAGTTACGCCGCTTGAAGAAGGGGCGGAGACATACAGCGACGTTATGGTAATCGCGCAGTCGGCGATTCATTTTGACGTTAACAAGCTCGGCTTTTTCGGCAACGCGTCCGGTGTTAACAACGCCACGGGACATATATGGCAGGCGCACGGCGAAATAACCACCATCTTCTTGTTGGACGACGGCTGGTATAACGCAGAGTTCGAAGATAAATTAACGGTCGAAAGTCGCGTTATTACAAACTCGTCCTACACATACGACTCTAAGGACGAAAACGGGGACGGCGTCGTTACCGGCACCGAAATAAAATGGAAAACCATAATGATCGACGGTGAGTACGGTTTTCCGAGCGGCGATAATAACTATACGACCACGGTGGGCGGTACAGAGGTAAAGTGCGTTACACCGAAAGAGGCGACGGATAAGACGTCGAAGTACGATTACGACGGCGTTCAGCTGAGTATTACAAACAGACAGGGCGTTAAGTACTGGAACATGGGTGTGTATTCGGCAAAGTTCACCTTTAACGTCCCCGACCAAAACAACTACATGTTCGATTACAGCGACGAGTCCAAACTCTCCCACACCTATAAAGGTCTTTCCATACCTAAAACGACTCGGACCGATTATTCGTTTACACTTAATAAAACTTGGTACATAATCAACTCCGGCAACAAGATTAACTGGACGGGCTACGGACTGGGCAACGAGCCTTATGTTCCTTTTTCCGTAAAGAACGGGGATGAAACCGAGGTAGTCGATACCGTTACGTACGGACAAACGAACTTTTCCGTTAACGTTCCGAACGACGGCACTTCTACCAAGAACGGCAATAATACCACATACCAAGACGATAATTTGTATTTTTCAATCGACTACAAGTCCACCGACGGCACGATAGAAAAAACCATAAGACCGTCCGGGAGGCTGATATACTCGCTTATATGGACTAATACGGGTAGCAGCAGTTGGGCGGACCCTGTTCCCAACACTCTTACCGAGGATACCTATAAAAACACACTGGAATATTATATTAACCCGTCGATGCCGGCCGGCACGTATACTCTTAAAATAACCTCGTCCAGATTAAAAGTCGGCGGTACGTATACGCTGTACGTTTTACCTGCGGAGCTCGACCCGGTTTTGGTTGAAGGCGTAAATACCGCGCTTCAAGGCCCGAGTGGAACCAACTTCTATACGATAGAGGACGGCAAAGCGCCCGAAGAATTCCATACGGATTTGACAAAGCCCGTCGACGGTAGACCCGGCGCCCAGACCGCGCTCGAAACATGGCTTAACGGTAACGTTAAAAAGTACCAGTACGCGGATAGCGTAGAAAGACATACCTTCTGGTCGAATATGAAGGAGTCCGATTACACGACCTGGTGCGAGTACTACGACACCGAGGTTGTATTAAATTACCGTCGCAGCACGGACGGCGTAAACAACTACAACGACGAAGAGACTACGCGTAAAAACTTAACTTCGCGCGGCGAGTATATTTTCCATTACAGCATTTCCGCCAAAAACTATGCAACGACGGGCGGCTCGGAAGATCCCAACCGCGAAAACTATTCGTTTACCGTCAGGCTGTTTGCGGCGATAGCGATTTATAACGATATACTTGCCGGGTCGAAGAACGAAGGCCCGTACTTTGCAGACGTTAAGTACACCGGCTCTGCGGTAACGCCGCTTGTTCCCGGCAGCTCATACTATTATATAGTAACGGAAGGTCAGCCCGAATATGTAAACGTCGGATACGGATACGTTACGCTCAGTGTTTACGCAACGGAAAGCGGACAGAGCGATCTTTGGGGCTGGGGCGAAGTTCCCGACGAGCTTAAAAAGGAAGGCAACGTTATCGTAACAAAGTCGGACGACAACATGACGATAACCGTCCGCTATAACATCGTTCCCGCGGACAACGCCTGGACCGATCCTCCGTCCATTACCTCGTGGCTGTACCAAAACTTTAACAGCGACGTTAACGTCGTCAAGAGCACGCCCAAGTTTAAGGACATCGGTTCGAACGGCAGCGACAATACCGTTATATACTACCGCGTCGGCGTGCAAGACGAGATAGAAGATGACGACTGGGTTTACGACGGCACGTATTCGTGGATAGACGTCGGCGGCTCGCTCACCGTTAAGGGCGACGAGTACGACTCGACGTATTTTGCGGTCGACGGCGAGGGCAAGATTGTAGAGACTGACGACGAGGTTTCGTCCAAGCTCACGGTGCTTCACGTAGGCAACTATCTGCTCGACAGCTACATATCCCCTATACTTAAACCCAACGGCGACGCCGAAACAGACGAAAACAAAAAGTATAACGTTAAAGCGTACCACACCGCCGAGCAAGGCTCGCTTAGCAAGATTAGCGTTCTTCAAGGCTATAACAGCTGGGACGTTACGCCCGGCATGACCGGCTGGATGTACAAAGACTTTTCGGACGGTTCTACCCCCGAGGGCAGCTCGGAGCCGGCAAGGGACAGCAACTTCCTGCAAGGCGTTCCTACGTTTATACCTGATGACGTTAAGGATAAGCCCGTAACCTACGAGCTGCACAAAAACAGCACGTCGGGCGACCTTCTTCTTTCTTTCAATTTGCTCACCGATCCCGTCCCGGCAAGTCTCGGTACTTACGGCAAGGTTTCGGAATACCTTAACGATTTGGATTACGGCAATTACGCGATACTCGCAAAGGTTAAAGCAACCGACGATTACCGCGAGCTTTCCACGCCCATTACTTTCTCCGTTTCGACGGCGACCAACACCTGGGTCGAGGGCAAAAGCCCGTCCATAGAAGGTTGGGCGTACAACCTGTTTACCGAAAACAAGTTTAACAAGGGCGAAACCGTGTTCGGCAACGGCACTGCGCAGTACACCATTCAGTACGCATACGCGGAAAGCGGCGTAGTGTCCGGCAGGTACTACGGCGATAAGGAAGTACTCGATTACGACGAGCTTATCGCAGCGCTCAAAACGCTGAGCGCTACCAGCGAATACGGCGACAGCGGCGTGTACAACATACACGTTGTCGTTCCGGCTGCGACAAACCACAACTACGGCTCGGCATCGCCGCAGGATCTTCGTTTTAGGGTAAGCAAGGCGGATTACGCGTGGAAGAACAACGTAAAGCCTACGATTGCCGGCTGGCAGTACGGACAAACTCCGTCCACACCCGACGCCACCGGCATTGCCATTACCTATAATGTTGCGACCGAGGGCGGCGCAACGGAGGAAAGAACGGTCGAGAGCGGCTGGGAAATTTCCTACGAATATTACACCGTCGGCTACAACAACGGCGTTCCTTACCGTGATGTAAAGGTCGACAATCTTGCTACTGCTACGGTCGGCACCTACATGATGGTTGTAACCCTCACTTACGAAAAGGCCAACTACAACCCTCTTATCGGCGAAGTGGTATTCAATATTTCGGCAACCGCAAATGCTTGGAAGCCCAACGACGCGGAAAACAAATACACCCCCGAGGACAGACTCGAATGGATTTGGGGCTGGCCGACGGTCGAAGCCGATCCTCAAAAGCCCAACCTTATCGGCGGCGACGACGTTAAAAAGTCAGGTCTTATAAACGCCACCGCCATCGACATGGTGTCCGGCATAGTCTATACTATTTCTAAGGTGGACGGCACCTACACCAGCAAGTTTACGGTTACGAACGCCGCCGACAGGGAGACTCTTACCAATACGCTGTTCGGTCTCGGCGTCGGATCGTACTCGCTGCTTCTCGACGTTGCCGCTACCGATAACTACGGCGGACTTCAAGCCAACGTATTTGTCGAGGTTTTCCCGGCAGACTTTACCGTAACGCAGGATATTGCCTGCGCGGACGGCGGCTGGACGTGGGGCGACGCGGATAGGGCGACAAAGCTCACCAAACCCACTGTTGCCGCCAACAATGTGAGAGATACCGTTGCGTACTCGTACAGCATAGAAGTCGGCGGATCTTCCACGTCTTACGGCTCTTTCGAGCTTCTTAACGACGCGCTTTCCAAAAACAGCGTAAACACCTACACTGTCGTTATAATTGCGTCTTGCGCAAACTACAATCCCAAAGAGTTCCGTATCGAGGTTACGATAAGCCCGGCTCAGTTCGCTAACGTTACCGATCCCACCGTCGACGACGGCGGCTGGAAGTGGGGCGACGCCGACAGAACGACTAAGTACCATGATGCTTCGGCTTCCACAGTCGCAGGCATGAACGACGTCGCTTCGTACTCGTACCGCGTAACGACGGAAGGCTCGACGGCTTCCGAAGAACCGGGAAGTCTCGAAGCGTTAAAAACGCTTATCTACGGCAAGCCGGTAGGCACCTACACGGTTTACGTTACCATTTCGTGCGGAATTAACTACACGGCGATAACGCGCGAGGTAACGTTTAAGGTTTTACCTGCCGAGTTTACCGGCGTCAGCGGTCCCAGCGGCGAAACCTCGTGGGAATGGGACGCGACCGAAACAGAGATTAAGAACAAGGTTATCAACGTCGGCTACACCGCTATTCCCGATACCGACAGCGTACACCTTAACACTACATACGAAATCATAACCGGCCAGAGCACGGAAAAGCCTGCCGATTACGATAAGTTAATAGAAGAGTTAATGAAGAAGGTCGTGGGCACGTACACGGTAAGAATCACCGTTTCGTGCACCAACTACGAGGACCTTGTACGCACAATCAATGTTACCGTAAATCCCGCTCAGTTTAAAAACGCTTCGGGTCCCAGCGGCGAAACCTCGTGGGTATGGGGCGAGACCAGGACGAATATCGGAACTAAGGTTGCCGATGCGAAGTTCGATCCTCTTCCCGAAAGAAATACGCCTGTAAAGAGCTATGCAATCGTAACCGGCCCGAGCACCGAAACCTCCGCCAAGGATTACGAGGATTTACTCGATAAATTAGCGGTTCTCGGCGTGGGCACGTACACGGTAAAAATTACCGTTTCTTGCGCCAACTATGAGGGCAAGGACTATTCGATAACCATAACGGTAAAAGCTGCGACGATAGAAGTAACGACGAGCTACAATGAG
>JAFLVD010000031.1 GCA_022508485.1 Clostridiales bacterium
GACCGCTTGCGGTGGATGAGGGGCGACCTTATTTACCACTTTGCGTCCGCCTAGACCCCTCGGCTTCGCTCGGGGTGATGTGCTACGCAAAATAAAGGCCCCCCTGTGTAAGGGGCGCGACGCGTTAAGCAAACAGTCCGGTGGACTGTTTGTAGCCAAAGCGGAGAGCAATCTGTGATTGCGACCTGGGCCGAAGGCTGTCTGCGAAGCAGACTGAGGGGTTGTTTCACTTCTTCACTCTTCACTTTTACCTATTCACTCGCCGAAGGTTCCTCGGCGTTCGTAATTTATCGTTCCGCCCTCGATAAGTATTTCCTTTTGCCTGTCGTTGACGTTGAGAAGCGCGGTAAAGGTATAGCCTTTCGTTTTGTTTTTTATTACCGCCTTGCCGCTTTCCACCGCGCCGACGGGATCGTCGATAATAAGCTCGTCGCCCTCGTCGATTTTGTCGTAGTCGGTCGTATCGCCGAACACGAGCGGAAGAATTCCCGAGTTTATAAGGTTGTCGCGGTGAATACGCGCAATGCTCTTTACGATGACGGCGCGGATACCGAGTTGAAGCGGCGCAAGCGCGGCGTGCTCGCGCGAGCTGCCCTGCCCGTAGTTTTCGCCGCCCACTATTATTCCGCCGCCGGCCGCCCTTGTGCGCTCTGAAAAGCTCTCGTCCACAGTCGAAAGGCAGAACGAGGAAAGGTACGGGATATTCGAGCGGTACGGCAAGAGCTTGGCGTTACTCGGCATAATGTCGTCAGTCGTTATGTTGTCGCCTACCTTTATCGTAACCGTCTTTTCGATTTTTCCGGATAGCTTTTGCCCGATCGGGAAGGGTTTAATGTTAGGTCCGCGCTCAATCGTAATATCGCCGAAATCGGCAGGGTCGAGTATAAGGCTGTCGTTTATATCGAATCGGGACGGAAGCTTTACGTCCTCGATTTCACCCTGCGGCACGGTAATTACGCCCGATATCGCGCTGTACGCGGCGGTAAGCGGCGACACGAGATAAACGCTCGCGCTTTTTGTTCCGCTTCGCGCATAGAAATTGCGGTTAAACGTTCTGAGGCTTACCGCGTCCGTCTTTGGACTTTGCCCCATGCCGATACACGGTCCGCACGCGCATTCGAGGAGGCGCGCGCCGCTGTCGAGGATGTCTTTAAGCGCGCCGCACTTACTAAGCATGGTAAGGACCTGCCTCGACCCCGGACTTATCGTAAGGGACACGTTGGGGTGAACCTTTTTGCCTTTTAGCGCCGCCGCCACCTTTAACATGGTGAGAAGCGAGGAATCGGTACAGCTGCCTATGCACACTTGGTCGACCTTTTTTCCGGCGAGCTCGGCTACGGTTACGACGTTATCGGGCATGTGCGGCGCCGCGGCGAGCGGCTCGATTAAGCCCAAGTCGATTTCGATAACTTTGTCGTACGCCGCGCCGCGGTCGGCGGAAAGCGCAACAAAGTCGCTCTCGCGCCCCTGCGCGCGCAAAAACTTTTTCGTAAGATTATCGGACGGAAAGACGGAAGTCGTAGCGCCGAGCTCGGCGCCCATATTGGTTATCGTCGCACGCTCGGGAACGGTCAGCGACTTTACGCCGTCGCCGAAGTATTCTATGATTTTCCCGACGCCGCCCTTAACCGAAAGTATGCGAAGCACCTCTAAGATAAGGTCCTTTGCGCAAACGTTCGGTTTTAGCCTGCCGGTAAGCTTAACGCCTATTACCTCGGGCATCGTAAGGTTAAGCGTGCCCTTTGCCATTGCGAGCGCAACGTCCAGTCCGCCGGCGCCGATAGCGAGCATGCCTATTCCGCCGCCCGTCGGCGTGTGCGAATCCGAGCCTACGAGCGTGTAGCCCGGAACGCCGAACCTTTCGAGGTGGACTTGGTGGCATATACCGTTACCCGGCTTAGACACAAACACGCCGTGAGATAATGCCACCGACTGAATGTACGCGTGGTCGTCGGCGTTTTCAAACCCCGATTGAAGCATGTTGTGGTCTATGTACGCGACCGAGCGCTTTGTAACGACCTTGCCGACTTTAAGCGCCTCGAGCTGAAGGTAGCACATGGTGCCGGTAGAGTCCTGGGTAAGCGTTTGGTCGACAGAAACGACTATGGGCTGCCCCACCTTCATCTCGCCCGAAACGAGATGTGTCGATATAAGCTTTTGAGTAAGATTGAGTTTCATAACCGCCCCCTATCTGTCCTCTCTGAAATAGCGCGGCAGCGGTTTTATGGTGCCGGTGGAGTTTTCGAGCGAAAACACGTCGAAGTCGACGTCCTCCACAAAGTCGCGCGAAAGAAAGCGCACTATGTTAAAATGCACAAAGTTGTAAATATGGCTTTTAAGTATAACGGGCGTGGGAATATCCAACTCGTGCGTTATATCGCAAACGTACTCGAAAAGCCGTTCTTCCTCGAACGGTCCGTCCAGCGTATAGAGATGGTTGCGCGTTATCTTTTCGCCTTTGAGCGTTTTCGCCCATATCTGCGGATATACCTTTGCTTTAAGTTCTCTTTCCATACGATAAGTATAGCATATTCCGCGCAAGTTATCAACAAAATAACGTCCCGATAAATCACCGCGCCGTTTTACAATCCTATTGATTTTACAAAAAGATTTTGATATACTTAACAAGAGGTGTATTATGGAACTCGACAGCAAGCTGCTGGTATCGCTTACCGAAACGCAAAAGGACTTTAACGCCGCCAAAACAGTGGCGGACGAGCACGGCGCCGCAATAATAGCGGACGGCACCGCGCCCAAGTATTTGCTTTTCGCGCTGACCGACGACGAGGGTGAAACTCTCCGTAAAGAGCTTGTCGACCGAACAGCAAAACGCATTTTCGAAAAATATCACGACGCGTTTAAAGAGCTTGCGAAGTAGTTTGCGCGCTACGTTCGCACGGATTAAAAAACAAAAAGCCCATCGACCGATGAGCTTTTATTTTAATAATACCGCGCCCATCGTTCGGCCTTTGGCACCTTGCCCTAACGGGTAGGTTGTCGTTCGGTCATAGGGGCCGTCCCTCGCGAACTCTTTATGGTATGGCTATTATATCATATTACCGTACGGGTAAGTCAACTAATTTTACGCGCAAACGGTATTCTAGACGGGGAAAGAGTAAACGCCTTAAATCGTTGCGTAACCCCAATAGTACGAGGAAATTATCCCTGCGGCACGTTCCAGAACGGTAAACAGCACTATGAAGAAAGCGATAATCATTACGATTGAAACGACGACCGCGGCAACGCAAAGCTTAAACCCGAGGCTGCTGTTGTCCTCCGCCTCTTTGGTAAGAGCCTTTTTGCCGAGGCATGCCATTACTATGCCTATAATACCCAACGACAAGCTGACGTAGTTAAGATACGGTATAACGGACGTGGAAAGACACACGATACCGAGAATCTTACTCACTTTCGCAAAGACGGACCAAACCTTAGGCGGCTTATTTACCTGAGGCGTCGAAGAAGGTCTTTCGGGCGGCGGCGGATCGCCTTGCTTAGAAGGCTGCTGCACTTTTTGTTTAAGGTTAGTTCCGCACGCCGGGCAGAAATTAGATTCGTTATCCACTTCCATGCCGCAATTTTTACAGTACATAATATCCTCCGAGTTTTATCGTATCGAATAAATAATAATACTCTATATTGTAAATTCTCTTAAAAATACATTAAAATTGTATTAGAAACAAAACACATACGCCGCGAAGCGACCGATAAAAAAGGACGGCGCGCCGTCCTTAATTATTCTTTTTTATCTCTTTTTAGCCGTCGCAAGTCGATATATTCATTTCAACTTTATACACGCGCGAAGCCGTGCATAGCGCATTTCATATCGCAAAGCGATATTTCACTCGCCGATAGGCTTATTCCCACTCGATTGTACCGGAGGGCTTTGGAGTAAGGTCGTAGAGCACGCGGTTTACGCCTTTAACCTCGGCGGTTATGCGCTTAGTGATATGCTTTAACAGCTCGTACGGGATTTCCTCTATCGCCGCGGTCATAGCGTCGGTAGTGTTAACGGCGCGAATGATTACGGGATAAGCGAACGTGCGCGCGCCGTCTTTAACGCCGACCGACTTAAAGTCGGGAACGGCGGTAAAGTACTGCCACACCTTGCCCTCAAGCCCGTGCTTTGCGAACTCTTCACGAAGTATTGCGTCGCTCTCTCTTACGGCTTCCAAGCGGTCGCGCGTGATTGCGCCGAGGCACCTGACGCCGAGGCCCGGACCGGGGAACGGCTGACGATACACCATGCCGTCGGGAAGACCGAGCGCGCTTCCCACTACGCGCACTTCGTCCTTATAAAGGAATTTGAGCGGCTCGACAAGCTCGAATTTAAGGTCGTCGGGGAGTCCGCCCACGTTGTGGTGCGCCTTAACGCCTACGCTCTCGATAATGTCGGGATAAATGGTACCCTGCGCCAAAAACTCGATGCCGTCCTGCTTTCTCGCTTCCTCTTCGAACACGCGGATAAACTCGGCGCCGATTATTTTGCGCTTTTTCTCGGGGTCGGAAACGTTCTCGAGCTTATTAAGGAAGCGGTCGACCGCGTCGACGTAGACGAGGTTGGCGTTCATCTGATTGCGGAACACCTCTACAACCTGCTCGGGCTCGCCCTTACGTAATAGGCCGTGGTTAACGTGCACGCAAACAAGCTGCTTGCCGATTGCCTTAATGAGTAGCGCCGCCACGACCGAGCTGTCCACGCCGCCCGACAGTGCGAGAAGCACCTTTTTGCTTCCCACCTGCTTTTTAAGCTGTTTGATCTGCTCGGCGATAAAGCTGTCCGCTTTCTCTTTTGTCGTTATGCGCGCCATGCTTTCGGGACGTTTGTTGTTTTCCATTTTTTCCTCCGTTTATATGCTTTTTTATAAACATAGTATAGCGTAAATCGGTTACTAAAATCAAGCAAATCGGCATTAAAAAGTAGTGTAAGTATTACTCGCTTACATAAAACCCTTTTAGACTTTGTGGCGGAAAAGCTAACACCTCTTCACTATTCACCATTACTTATTCACTCGGTAGGTCAAACTGCGACTTGTGTCCGCACGTATTGCAAAAATTATTGCCGCCGCCTATTTCCCTTCCGCACTTTTGACAAAACGTACGAAGCGGCTTGCCGCAGTTTTCGCAAAGCTCTCTGCCGTTTTTGTTAACGGTTCCGCAGTCGAGACACTTGACGAATTTTGCCGCGGTTTTTCTTTTCGTATTGGCGTCCGCAATAAGATTAATCCCTATAAAGGAAAAGCCGATGCCGAACCCAACCAGAAAGGTGGCAAGCACGAATTTATCCCATACCGTGTAGAACAGTACGCCAAAAGTAAGCATCGCCGCGGCGACTGTGATAAAAACAATCGCCATGATTATTTGGCGACGGTTGGACGCATAATCGTAGTCGTACTTGCTTGTTTCACTCGACCCGTGATAGTGGTGGTGATGGTGATGATAGTGGTGATGACTCATAATGCAATTATCAATAGTACAATTATCATATTTCACGCGCGAAGCCACGCGTAGCGCTTCACATCGCGAAGCGATATTTCATTCGCCGATGGGCGAATTTCACTGCTTGTAAAGCAAGCAATTTCACTGCGCCGCGTAGCGGCGCTTACGGCGCTATTCCCACTCGATAGTGGAGGGGGGCTTACTAGTGATGTCGTAGACGACGCGGTTGATATTCCCCACCTCGTTTACTATTCGCGTGGACGCGCGCTCGAGAACGTCGTACGGAATACGCGAAAAGTCCGCGGTCATAAAGTCGGTGGTGGACACGCCGCGGAGTGCGAGCGTGTAGTCGTACGTGCGCATATCGCCCATAACGCCGACAGAGCGCATATCGGTAAGCACGGCAAAGTATTGGCTTATTTCGCGGTCAAGCCCGGCCGCCGCGATTTCCTCGCGGAATATCGCGTCCGCCTCTTGTAATAGCGCCACCTTTTCGGGCGTAATTTCGCCTATAATCCTAATCGCAAGCCCGGGGCCGGGGAACGGCTGACGCCACACAAGCTCTTCGCTAAGCCCCAGCTCTTTACCGAGCCGACGCACCTCGTCCTTAAACAGCATTCTAAGCGGTTCGACAATCTCTTTAAAGTCGACGTGGTCGGGAAGTCCGCCCACGTTGTGGTGCGACTTGATGACCGCGGCGTCGCCGGCGCCGCTTTCTATAACGTCGGGATAAATTGTACCCTGAACAAGGAAATCGACCGCGCCCAGCTTTTTGGCTTCCGCTTCGAAAACCTTAATAAACTCGTCGCCTATAATCGCGCGCTTTTCTTCGGGATCGGTAACGCCGCTAAGCCGCGATAAGAACCTTTCGCCGGCATTGACGCGAATAAAGTTAACGCCGCTATCCTTAAACGCCGCTTCCACCTCGTCGCCCTCGTTTTTGCGCATAAGCCCGTGGTCGACGAAAATGCAGGTAAGCTGATTGCCTATCGCCTTAGCGAGAAGCTTGCACGCGACCGAGCTGTCCACGCCGCCCGACAGTGCGAGAAGCGCTTTGCCATTGCCTATCTTTTTGCGAAGCGATTTTACCGCGGTCTCGGCGTAGCCGCTCATCGTCCACTCGCCCTTGCAGCCGCAGACGTTGTACAAAAAGTTCCCGAGCATATCGAAGCCCTGTTCGGTATGGTTAACCTCGGGGTGGAACTGCGTGCCGTAAAACTTTTTCTCGGCGTTCTCTATCGCGGCGTACGGGCACTTGGCGCTGTGCGCAACCGCCTTAAAGCCGCTCGGAAGCTTTTTTATGTAATCGTTGTGGCTCATCCACACGACGGACTCGTCTTTTAATCCTTTAAAGAGCGGCGACTTTACGTCGAAAGAACAATCGGTCCGCCCGAACTCGGCGGCAGAGTCCGCGCCGGCCGCGCCTATCTCGCCGCCCAGCCCGTACACAAGGAACTGCGCACCGTAGCAAATGCCGAGGATAGGCACGCCGAGATTGAATATCTCGCCGCTCATTCTCGGCGAGTCGTCGAGGTAAACCGACTTGGGGCCGCCCGTAAAAATAATGCCGGTGGGCTTCATGGCGGCAATCTCTTTTATCGGCGTTTTATAGGAAACGACCTCGGCATAAACGCGCTTTTCGCGCACTCGCCTTGCGATAAGCTGATTGTACTGTCCGCCGAAATCTATTACAAGAATCTTTTCTGCCATAAAACTCTCCTTCGTTTACGTTTATCCGTCGGTATCGGCAGGGTAACATGCGCCCGACCGTATATAATTGTATCACACATTTTATCCGATGCAAAACGTTCTCGCGCCGTTATGCGGTTTTACCGAAATTTTTTAAAAACAAAAAAGTGCGAAGCGGCTTCGCACTTTCATTATACGACTTAATATTATCAGAACGTTAACGGCATATTTAACACCGTTCTGATTACCATAACCACTACGGGAACCAAAATTCCCACGACGATGGCGACTATTGCAAACGGCAAGCCGTTCCACCTTTTGT
The DNA here is from genome assembly GCA_022508485.1 of Clostridiales bacterium. GTDB lineage: Bacteria > Bacillota > Clostridia > Christensenellales > Pumilibacteraceae > Anaerocaecibacter. Next base: position 7,451 of record JAFLVD010000031.1, read on the forward strand.
ATTTTATCATGTCGACGAGCGCGTATATCGAAAGGATAATCGCAAGCAAGCTAAACAAAAATCCGAGCGGAGTCAGTACCGACGGGTAATTTATAAATCCCGACGCGCCGCAGTCTAACGCTATCAGTGAGAGGATAAACGCCTCTACCGCTACCTCGTTAATGCCTTCCCTTTTTTTGTAATCGGTTTCGCTACTCACAATTACCTCCGACGTGCCGTAAGCGCATTATTACGCCGCACGGTTTTTATCATTATAAACCGCGAAAAAACGGTTGTCAATACTTTTTGTACAAATTGTCCCGATTTTGTTTAATCAGAGCTTAAAAACGGAGTAATCGCAAAATCCCTCGAAGGCAAAGCTCGCGTCTATGCCTTTAAGGTACATGTCGCGGCCGATGTCGGATTTTAACGCGCTTTTTAACAGCTTGTACAGCTTCTCGTCGTCGGTGTGCGACTTTTCGAGCGCGGCGGTAAACTCCTCTTTTTCGATTGCCGAAAAGTCCACGACCTCGCCTGTCTTTTCGCGCATCATCTCGTTTAGCCAAATCCTAAGCGCAATGCTGTTGCCGGTGCGGAACGGATGCACTATATTCATTTCCACGAACTTGTCGATAATCTCGTCGAATGTGTCGAACGGCATAATGTCCGCAAACTCGATACCCGTGTCGAGCGCGTTTACGGGCGTAAACCGCATATTGCCCTTAACGATATCGACGGTGCGCTTTTTGCCGGCCTGATCGCTTATACCGCCGTAAAGGTACTCGTGAATAGACGCAAGCCCTTTAAACGTGCCCACTTCGTACTCTTTTAAAAGTCCCTTGTCGAACAGTTCCTTAGCGCGGATTTTGATTACCTTTTCCTCGCTTTCCGCCGCCGCGTTTTCTTTTTCGATTGTCATATTTCCCTCCGTTTTCTTCGGTTGAAATTTAGTTATTTACTCGTCGCGCTGCTCGAAGGCGTGCTTGCCCGGCAATCACGCAAAGAACGGTATGCGATATTGCGTGGTGGATTTTGTTCCCGAGAAGGCAGACTGACGACACTGTAGTAAAACTACTGTTAGGAAGTCTAACGCACTCGGGGGCAAAAGACACAGCAAGAGCGTTATGCCTGTTCTGCAGCGTGCTTGCCAAGCCCCAGAGCTTTTGCGCGTTCTCTCATGCGTTCTTTTTCGTCGAGAATACGCTTTCTGATTCTCAGCGACTTTGGCGTAACCTCGAGTATCTCGTCGTCCGCCAAAAACTCGATACAGTCCTCGAGCGACATTCGCATGGGCGTGATTAGCTTTAACGCGTCGTCGCTGCCCGAGCTACGCGTATTAGTAAGGTGCTTGCGTTTACACACGTTGACGACTATATCCTCGCCGCGAGGATTGAGTCCCACAATCATACCGGCGTATACGGGAACGCCGGGGCCTATAAACAGCGTGCCGCGCTCTTGCGCGTTAAACAGACCGTAAACTATGCTATCGCCGGCTTCGTGCGCAATAAGCGAGCTAAAGTCGCGCCTGTTTATTTCGCCCTTGTACGGCTCGTAGCCGTCGAACACGCTCGACATTATGCCCTCGCCCTTCGTGTCGGTCATAAGCTCGCTTTGATAGCCGAACAGTCCGCGCGCCGGAACCTTAAAGTTCATTTTAATTCTGCTGCCGTGCGGAGTCATGTCGATAAGCTCGCCTTTCCTCGTCCCCATCTTGCTCATAACGGTGCCGACCGCCGTTTCTGGAACGTCGATAAACACTCTGTCGATAGGCTCGCACTTAACGCCGTCTATCGTTTTTATAAGCACCTTCGGCATACTGACGGCAAACTCGTAGCCGTCGCGCCGCATGGTTTCTATGAGTATGGAAAGGTGCATTTCGCCCCTGCCGCACACGACGAAGCTGTCCGCCGTAGCCCCGTCGCTTACCCGAAGCGAAAGGTCCTTGACCGCCTCTTTATAAAGCCTGTCGCGAAGGTGTCTGCTCGTAACGTACTTGCCTTCCTTGCCGGCAAGCGGCGAGTCGTTTATCATAAATGTCATCTCGACGGACGGCTCTGCGATTTTTACAAACTCGATAGGACTTGTGTCCGCCTCGGTACACACCGTGTCGCCTATGCCGACTCCATCTATGCCCGATATGCACACTATGTCGCCGACGGTCGCCTCGCTCGCCTGAACGCGCTTTATTCCGTCGTAGGTGAAAATGCTTACGACCTTGCTTTTTGTCGCTTTGGTTTCGTCGTGGTAGTTAGTCAGCACGACGCCGTCGCCTACCGAAAGTCGTCCCGAGCTTATCTTGCCCACGGCGAGCTTACCTACGTAGTCGTTGTGTTCCGCCGACGATACCAGCATTTTAAACGGGGCGCTCTCGTCGCCTTTGGGCGCCGGTATGTTTTCTATAATCGCCTGAAAAAGCGGCTGCATGTTTCTGCCGTGCTCGGTAATGCTCTTCGACGCCACGCCCTCGCGCGCAGATGCGAAAACGAACGGGCTGTTAAGCTGATCCTCGTTCGCGTCGAGGTCGAGGAAAAGCTCGAGAATCTCGTCCACAACCTCTTTCAGCCGCGCGTCGGGTCTATCCGTTTTATTTATAACAACTATTATTTTAAGCCCGAGCGAGAGCGCACGTTCCAAAACGAACCGCGTTTGCGGCATGGGGCCTTCGAACGCGTCGACGACGAGAAGCGCGCCGTCCACCATTTTGAGTACGCGTTCCACCTCGCCGCCGAAGTCGGCGTGCCCGGGCGTGTCCACAATGTTAATCTTAAACCCGTCGTACACGCACGACGCGTTTTTACTGAGTATGGTAATACCGCGCTCACGCTCGAGCGCGTTGCTGTCCATAACGCGGTCGACAACCGCCTGGCCCTCGCGGAACACGTTGCCCTGCTTTAACATCTCGTTGACGAGCGACGTTTTGCCGTGGTCGACGTGCGCTATTATTGCTACGTTGCGAATCCTGTTCTGTTCCATAAAAGTGTTTCTGTAAGTGAGTATAAGGTTTTCAGAGCATACTGCGACCGATAACCTATATTTATTTTATAATAATCGGCGTTTATTGTCAAGTAAGCGCAGCCGCTTAGCGTTCATTATCCTTAAATGTGTTTATTTTCGGTTAAACACGCGGAACGCGATAACCGTCATGTCGTCGCGCGGCACTCCGTCCGCCTTTTCGAGCGCGCGGTTAAGAATAGCCGTCGCCGCCGCCTCGGGATTGTGCGACGAGATGTCGTTTATGTAGTCGGGAAGCTCGTCGCCGTCGAACAGATCGGTTACGCCGTCGCTGAGCATTATAAGCATCTGCCCGGGGTACAGCTTTTTCTTTGACGTGAACGGGCGCATTTCGTCGAGCACGCCGATAGGAAGGGATCCGCCCTCGACTATTAAAACGGTGTCCTCCGTCTTGATATAGCACGGCGGCGTGCCCATTTTTATTATATCTACTACCGCCGTATCGAGATCGCACACCGCAATATCCGCCGCCGAGTACCGCTCGGAACCGGGCAGCTTTAAAAACCTGTTTACACCCGACAGCACCGAGGCGGAATCGAAGCCGGCGCGGTAAAAGCACTCGACAAGCTCGAGCGCGCTGTCCGAGCCGTCGCCGGCCGCCTGGCCGCTGCCCATTCCGTCCGCGAGCGCGACGAGAAATTTTCCGTCTATGCGCTTAAAAGCGTAGCTGTCGCCGCTTACTCCGCCGTCCCGACTTACGCCAACTCGCGCGTACACCGCCTCGTACTTGCTCTTAACGGCGCACTCGGCGACACTCCAACCCGAAGCCTGGGTCTGTTCCAAAAGCCGAACCTCGTACTTAACCTTTAACGCGGTCGACACCGCCTTTTCTATTTTCTTTTTGTCCGCCGCGGCTGTACGAACGATTGCCGTTACAAAATCCTTCGACACAAACGCCTCCGCGCAGTCCACTCCGGCAAGCGACAATTCGCGCTTCACGTTTTCCTCGGCGTCGCCGTCGAACCCGACCGGGGCGGCCTGTCTTTTCCCGAGCGAGCTTAGTAGGTCCTTTACCGCGCTCATTCTTTCGGTTACTATCTCTTTGGCTTTTTGCTCGCTCTCTAAGCGCACCTCCGTCTTCTTTGCGGCGTCGGCTATGTCCGTACACGCCGAAATGACCTCGCTCGTCCGTACGCACGTCGAGAGGAAAAAAGACGGAATCTCGCCCATTACCGTTTTACCCTCGCACGCAGTCCCTGCAAGAAGGGTAAACGCCGCCTCGCGCGCAAAGCTGTCGCAGGTGTTTTTGTTTACGCAGTACGGACAGAACTTTTCGATTAAGGACGCCGTAACCGCGCCGATATCCTTTTCTTCCGTGCCGAACGAGCTTATGAGCCGCGCCGACTCGTCGAACGCCGCCGCAACGCACATAAGCCTATTTCCGCAATCGACCCTCGCTCTGTTTATGTAGTGCCTTACCGCAAGCCGAGTGGTGCCGTCAAAATCGAAATAGCTTTTTGCCGCGCGGATTGCATTTGGCGGCACCGCGCAAAATATTACGGCGCCCACCGTCATTACTACCGCGTCGAAACAGACGACGGCCGCCGACGTGCCGAGAAGCACGTTAACCGCCGCGCCCAGCATAACGCCTATGCCGCAGCCGAGCGGTCTTATAAGACCGGAAAACGCCGCCGTCGCGCCTATCGCCGCCAGCAGAACGACCGCCGCGCCGCCGCCCGATTTAACCGCTATCCCGAGCGCGACGGACAGCGCCGCGGCAAGCGCGCTTTTTGTGCCGAGAAGAGATACGAACAGCAAAAAGCAAAAGGCTACGCCAAGCCCGATACGCACTTTTCCCACCGTAAACCGAGACATGGTAAGCCCCAGCGCGGCGAGAACGGCGCACAGCGACAAGCTTTCCGCACTGCTCGGCCGCGCCGCGAATTTACCTATCGCTACGCCTGCCGCAGGCAGTGCGAACGCGTAAAACAGCATTCCTATTACGGCGGTAAGCGCGCCCGTTACGACGCTTTCGAACACGGCGGTTATAACGCCGTTAACGGCAATCGCGGCGAGCGAAAAGATTGTTTTAACAATAGCATTGTTCGCCTTTTTTACTTTTAAGGACAGCACCCAGCGCGCCGCGAGGACAAATACGGTCGCACCGGCCGCATAAAGCCGCCACAGCTCGAACGAATATAAAAACGAAAAGAGTATGTAAACGGGCGCAGGCAGCGCAAAAAACGAGTACGCCGACGTCGCGCAAAACATCGCCGTCCCAAACGGGTTTAAACCGTACAGCTCGCCGCCGCAGGCGAAGGCAATAATCGCCGCGGAAATAAAAAAATCGCTCGCGCGCACCAATCTTTTCATGCGAAAAAGTGTACCATAAAAAACCCGACGTATTATGTCGGGAATTGCGTTTTTTACGAGAATAATTAACTATATGGATTTCAGCCGAAGAAATTATATTTTGCCGTTTATAAAACAGTATCGCTTTGTAAAGCAAAATTTAAATCTTAAAATCGGGCGTGTACTTTCCGTCGGCGGAAGAAAAGCTCTGAAAATATCCGCTGTTAAAACCAAGCTTTAACGCGTGCTCGGCGACGATTTTATATTCTATCTTTTTAAGGCGAACGTTAGGCTCGCCCTGTCCGTTCGGCGTAAACTGACTCATAAGCGAAATTACGGTGTCCGTGCCAAGCTCGGCGGCGATTGAATCGAGCGCCTTTATACTGTTTTCCACTTGCCCCGGAAGAACGAGGTGGCGGACAACAAGCCCTTGCGTTAAAACCTTGTTCCCGTCTTTTTCCTCCCACACGTCGCTCTTTTCGTGCATCAGCTTAATCGCTTTGAGCGCGACCTCGGGATAGTCGGGCGCGAGAGAAAACTTGCGCGCAAGACCGCTTTCGGCATATTTATAATCGGCAAGGAACACCGACGTGAATTTGCTTGCGCGGATAACCCCCTCTTCCGTTTCGTATCCCGACGTGTTGTAAATCACGCGGCGGCGCTTTTTCGTAAGCGAAAACGCGCGCTCTAATGCGGAAAGCACGTGAGTGGGGGTAACAAGGTCGAGAGCGTTGCCGTCTGTTATATTATCGAACGCCTCGGCAAGACGGCTGTCGGAAAGCTCGGTCCCTACCGCACCGCGACTGATTAAAAAATTTTGGCAGTACGAACAGCGAAGATTGCACCCACCGAAAAACACCGCGGAAAGCTTTCCCAGGCACGGCTCTTCAAAGTAAAAAGGGTCGACGATTTTGGCGACGGGGACAAGCTCTCCCACTCCGCAAAACCCGACCGATACGGCTCTGTCCGTCCCACAGCGGCGCGGACAGTCATTGCACTTACGGCTCATTTTAATATGTTGCGCTTAACCGCGCGCTTAACGGTACTCGGCGATATGTCGTCGTCCATCCAAAACGTTACGAGCGGAAGCCCGGCGTCCTCGCATATAGCGGCGACCTTTTCGTCGCGTTCCGCTCTGTCCGCGCGGTTATGCGAGCTGTCGTTAAGCTCGACAAGCAGCAGCGGTTCGAAAGTGCGCTTATCCACAAAGCAGAAATCGCACACGCGGAAAAGCTCGTTGCGGTACGACGCGTTTGTCTTTTTGTCTATTACGTTTACGAGCGCCATTTGCGGAATGACCTCGTACCTATCCGGGTTTATCTTTTTGAGCACGGCGTAAAGCTCTTGCTCGGGCGGAGTCAAAAGCTGTTTTTTCCTGACGTACTCGGAGGAGAGCACTACCTTTTTCCCGTCGCCGCGCTTTACCAAAAGCAGCGCCACGGCGATAATCATGAGCGCCGCGCCGACGATTGTCGCTATCCAAGCAAATCTTACGCTCTCTTTAAAAAACGGAATAAGGCTTACCGCAAACACGGTCAGTCCCATGAACAGTAAAAATAACAATAACAGTGTTTTTGTTTTCAGTCTGCGCATTTATTCCCCGTCGTTTTCCCTTTTGTTCCTTAAAAATAAAGGACGGTTCTTAGGATCCGTCCTTATTAAGTACGGGTATATTCCCGTTTTTTATCCGTTAAGAAATAGAATTATTCCTCGCCTTCTTCTATCGGCGCAGCCGGTTTTTCGGCACGGTCGTGCCTATGCCTGTCGCGGCCGCCACGCCTTTTGCCGCCCTTCCTTTCGTCCTTAGGAATGATGACGACAAAACGGTACGGCTCTTTGCCCTCCGACGCGGTCGTTACTCTGTCGTCGTCCGTCAGCGCGTTGTGAACGGTGCGGCGGTCGATGCGTTCCATAGCGTCAAGCTTAATGCGCCGACCCTTGTTAACCGCCTCGTCCGCGCGGCGGTGCGCCATTGCGGAAAGCGACGCGGCACGGCGGCCGCGGTAGCCGTTGCAGTCCACCGTAACGCTTACGCGCGTTTTTTCGGCGCGCGCGCCCGTCTCCGCAAGGTACGAAAGCGCGGAAAGAGTCTCGCCGTGCCGACCTATAATAAGCGAGTCGTCGCCTGCCGGCGCGTCTATATTTATAAGCTCGGGATCGCTCTCGTCCTGCTTGACGTCGACGGTAAAGCCCATGAGCGCCACTACTTCTTTTATAAAGCCGCACGCCTTATTAAGCGCCGCCGCCTCTTCCTCTTTCGTCGGCTTTTCGGTTTTTTCAACCTTTTCGACGTTTTCACCCTTTTCGATTTTTTCGGATTTTTGCGCAGCGGGCTTTTCGGGTTTCGCCGCCTTTTCCGTCTTTTCCTTCTTTGCGGGCTTTACGGGTTCGGCGTTTTCGGGCTTTTCGGATTTTACCGGTTTTTCGGGCTTTTCGGTTTTATCGGATTTTTGCGCGGCAGGCTTTTCGACCGTCGGCTTCGTTGCCTTTTCCGCCTTTTCCTTCTTTACGGGTTCGGTCTTTTCGGTCTTTTCGGTCTTTTCGGCTTTTGCCGGTTTTTCGGGCTTTTCTTCCTTTTTTACCTCCGGCTCTTCTTCCTTTTCGAGCGTGAGGCGAACCTTTGCCTTGCGCAAAAAGCCGCCGGAGTCGATGACCTCGACTTTAACCTCGTCGATTGTAACACCGAGTGCGGCAAGCCCCTCGCTTATGGCGTCGTCCATTTTTTTCGCGACGACGAGTACCGAGTTTAAATCTCTTTCGGATATCACTTTACTATCTCCTTGACTACTTCTTTTTGCCGCTGTCTCTCATATCGATACTCATTAGCTCGTTGGGGTCGGGGCGACCACTCCGCCTGACAGCGTTGTTGTTTTTGCCGCCTGCTTTGCGTTTTTCCTTCTTTTCGGCAGGCGACGGCGCGTCGTCCTTGCTCGGCTTGGCGCCGGCGTTGGGGTTAGCGCCCTTTACATAGTGAATAATGGGCGAATCGGGCGAAGAGGTTATTCCGCCGCGAGTGCTTCCCGTCGCTATTCCGTAATGCCGTTTTGTGCGGCGGTGCTCGGCAAGCTTAATAATACCGGTAAACAGCACGTTCAAAAGCAGCGACGTCGCGCTGTTTATCGCCATGTACAGCGTGAATATCGACGCGTATTGCAGCGAGAAGAACAGCATTAGCGCCGGCATCATAAACATCATAACCTTCATGCTCGTCGCAAAGCCGCCTTTTTCGTTGGTCTGACCGGCGCGCTTTTGCTGCAACGACGAGATGAACTGCGATGCTACCGACAATAATAATACGAGTATGGGAAGCACCAAATAGCCGTTAACCTTTCGGTGTGGGCTGTCGGCGGACAAAAGTTTTCCCATAACCTTGTTGTACATCGTGGCGTCGCTTCCGCCGCCGAGAAGCGCCGCAAGCATATTGTCGTCCAGTCCGCTGACCGCTTTCGTGTTATACTTTCTGCTCTGAATGGAATTGTAGAATTTTTCGTAATCGAGTATCGCCTGATCGCCCCACGGCACGTCGGGCGCCCAGATGTTTTCTATCCACAAAAATCTGGCTTGCTGCGGCTTACGATAGTCGAAGGAATGTTCCTCGTCTATCTTAGCCATAAACTTTTGCGCAAAGTCCTCGGGAAGATTGTACTTTTCGCTAAGCTCGCCGCTCAGCCATTTTTCGGTTATGCCGTCATAGTAAAGCTTTACAACGACGTCCTGTCCGACCTCGGTTGCAAACTCTTTTATCGTAAGCGTTTTTTCGTCGTCCTGCGAGCTTTCGATTGTGATATTTCCGGCCTCGTACTCGGCGGTTACGACGGACTCCGCCGCCGTGTAGCCGTCGTAGAGCGCAACGTACTGCTTAAAGGTCATGTACGACGCTATCGTGTACATCGATTGCCATAGCGTAATAAACACGACAAGGGTTACTATCATCGGAATACACGACGAAAAATAGCTGTACCCTTCCTTTTTGTTCAACTCCATCTGCGCGCGCGAGAGCGCCTGTTTGTCGCCACCGTACTGCTTTTGAAGCTTTTCCATAGTCGGCTTTAACCGCTCGGTAATAATCTGGTTCTTGCGCATTTTGTAGCGCTGGAAAAAGTCGAGCGGCGAAAGGACAATCTTTAAAAGCACGGTAAATACGACGACTCGCCAGCCGTAATCCGCTATAAACGAAAATACGTTTAGTATGAGTAAATGCCACGGCTTGCTCGGCGCCAAAATCGTAGGGGCAACCGCGCTCATAAATGACATTACCGAATTTAAAAGAGCCATTTCATATCTCCATGAGGGTTGTCGGGTACGGGATCGAATCCGCCCGATTTCCAGGGCACGCATCTAAGCAGGCGTTTTGTGCCGAGAAAAATCCCCCGTATTACGCCGAATTTTTTTATGGCTTCCACCATGTACGTCGAACAGCTCGGCGTGTAAATACAAACGTCGGGCGTTAACGGCGAAATGCACTTTTTGTAAAAGTACACAAGCCCCAAAAACAGCCACCTGAACGTGAGTATGCTTATTAAAATGTTTTTTGTGCGCTTAGTCATATCAATAACCCGGCACGACGGAACAGTTTTTCAAGCTGACTGTCGAGCACGGAATAATCCTTGCCGGCAGCCGACGGGTTTGCGGCGACTATCGCCTGACAGCCGCGAAGCCTATTAAGCTTACAGTTAACCGCGGCGCGAAGTCTGCGCTTAACCTTGTTGCGAACAACCGCCTTACCCACTTTATTGGAAACCGAAAATCCCACACGCGCGGTCTTTGCGGGTGTGAAATATAATACTACGTCGGGTTCGCTTAGCCGCTTGCCCTTGCGGTAAACATAGGCAAACGATCCGTGCTTATTCAGTCTGTTGGATTTAGAGAGCAATTACTTTCCGAGCGGCTTCGGCGTAAGGTTCTTTCTGCCCTTATTGCGGCGACGGGAAAGAGTGCGGCGGCCGCCCTGCGTCTTCATTCTCTGACGGAAGCCGTGCACTTTGCGTTGCTGGCGTTTTTTGGGTTGATAAGTTCTTTTCATGGTTGTTTCTCCGTTTCGGCGGCACTGCGCCGTATATCACATATCGGTTATTATATCGCACAATCGCCTTTAAGTCAAGGATTTTGCGGCAATTCTTTAATTGCCGGTAACCGTAACCGCTTTTTCCGCACACCTTTCACTTATTCGCTTCATTATTACTTATTCACACGCCGAAGGCGTTTGTTGCGCTTAATAATCGGTTTTACCGAGAAGATAATCACACGACACTCCGAAGTAATCGGATATTTCGACCACGACTTTAAGAGCCGGCTCTGCCCTTCCTCGTTCCCAATCGCAAACACTGCTATTAGTCGTGTGTAGAATTTCTGCGAGGCGCTTTTGACTCAACCCACTGTTTTCGCGCAATTCGCGCAACCTTACGGAAAAAACTTTCATACATATATTTTAGTAAAAATTCCTAATTATTCTTGACATTAGGGATTTTCCCTAATATAATTTATATATCGGCATTATTCTACTTTTGAAATGTTGCATAGCGTGAAAAGAACCTAAATCGCAAACCGCCGTACTTATATCTTAATTTAACCACAAAAACCAAAAAGGGGAATTATATGTCTGTTATAAAATGTCCGTATTGCGACAATTTTATTTCCACGTTCTCGAACAGGTGTCCACATTGCGGCAACAAATACACAATCTGTTCAAAATGCGGCGGTGTATCGGTATCGCAGAGGTCGAAATGCTCGAAATGCGGATATCGTTTAAACAACGCGAACGCCGACACAAGCAATGTCGACAAAAAGTACTTGGTGGGAACAAAATTCGCGATTGCGGCGTTTGTGCTTGCCATGCTTGCGCTCGACATTATTATCGGCGAAGCGATTTACTGCTCGATAATGGAAAAGTTAATCGCCTTGTCGCCCGAACTCTACGTTGATATCGATATTTCAGCTTCTGCCGGAATAATGTACACTATTGCAATTATATGCGCATCGCTAAGTGCAGTGCTTGCCATTCTCGGATTTATCGGCCACTCTAAAAATGTCAACGATTCAATCCCGGAAAACCACGTTCTCATATTTTCCGTTATCGCATCTGTGCTCGATGTTGCTTCGATTATAATCGCAGCCATTCTTCTACCTTAAAATAGCGTAGGTATTGCACTACTCACACTATTTTTATAAGCATTATATTTAATTAAATCACAAGTGCAACTTACGAATTTGTTTGCCCCCGGTTGCAAAGCTACAGCCACCTTACACAGAGGGCCTTTATTTCACGCCGTACATCATTCCGAGCTTATCGAGTGTATGCCCTCATCCGTCGCTCACTGCGTTCGCGCCACCCTCCCCCAAGGGAAGGTAGGCGAACCGCCGCAAAGTGATTACTATTAACTAATTGTGCGGCTGACGCCTGGATTTCTCCGCTTCGCTCGCAAGCTCGCTTCGGTCGAA
>JAFLVD010000032.1 GCA_022508485.1 Clostridiales bacterium
GTAGCGATTATTACCGCTCGCGCCTCATGCACGCCGCTGTCGGTCTTAACGGTAAATATATCTTTGTTTTTTTGTATCTCCTCCGCCCGTTCTAACTCAAGCTCGGCGCCGAGCGCCTTGATCTGCTCGTACAGCTTGTCCGAAAACTCGCTACCTGAAATAGCCTTAACCGACGGAAAATTTTCCACTCGCGGCGAGTTGGCGATCTGTCCGCCGACGCACTCGCCCTCGATTAGCAGCACACTTTTACCGTTTCTTAATGCGTACAGCGCGGCGGTCATTCCGGCGGTGCCGGCGCCTATAACTATTATATCATGCATGAGTGTTAACCTTTTTCGAGTCGGCTTTAAGGGAGGTTGCGTCGGTCTTTTTCGCTTTGACTTCGTCTATAAACTTCTTGACTCCCGTAATATCGACGTACTTGACTACGTTTTCGCCGTCGTCGGCAACGAGCGTGGGCGCCTTCTTTACGCCGTACATAATCGCTTTTTCGGGATTGTTGTTGGCGTTTATAATCTCGACCGCGATACCGGCCTCCTCGAGCATGGGGATTGAAGCCTTGCACTTGGGACACGTGGAGGTGGTAAACAGCATGAGCTTTGCGCCCTCTTTGGCCGTTGCGACTTCTTCCGCGGCGCACTCGCAGTGCTTTTTGTGCCCGGTATGCGGAGTGTCGTACTTCATGGTGTTGTAAACCCTGCGGTCCTTAAACTCCTGCTCTTTGCCGGCGTTCCAGTTTTGAACGGGACGGTAATATCCGGTTATGCGACTGTTGACCTCTGTCGCCTTGCCGCACTTGGGACACGAATATACCTCGCCCTGAATGTAGCCGTGGTCGCGGCATATAGAATATGTGGGCGAAAGCGTAAAGTACGGAAGTCTGTAATTTTCCGCAACCGTCCTGACGAGCTTTGCCGCCGCCTTCCAGTCGGGAAGCTTTTCGCCGAGGAAGGTGTGGAAAACGGTGCCGGACGTATAAAGCGTTTGCAGGTTGTCCTGGATATCGAGCGCCGAGAACACGTCCTCGGTGTACCCTACGGGCAGGTGCGAGGAGTTGGTGTAGTACGGCGTGCCGTTCTCGTTGGCGGTGATAATATCGGGATAGCGTTCCTTATCGTGCTTGGCAAGACGGTACGTAGTGGATTCCGCAGGGGTCGCTTCGAGGTTGTAAAGATCGCCGTACTGTTCTTGGTATATTACAAGCCGCTCGCGCATGTGGTTGAGAACGTCCTGCGAGAAAGCCTGCGCGCGCTCGTCGATAAGGTTGCATTTAAGCCACTTGGCGTTAAGGCACGCCTCGTTCATGCCGACAAGACCGATAGTCGAGAAGTGGTTGTCGAACGAACCGAGGTAGCGACGGGTGTACGGATAAAGTCCCTCGTCCATAAGCTTTGTTATAATGTCGCGCTTAGTTTTAAGCGAGCGCGCGGATAAATCCATAAGCTTATCGAGCCGATTATAAAAATCCGCTTCGTTTTCGGATAAGTACGCAAGCCTCGGCATATTGAGCGTAACGACGCCCACCGAGCCGGTGCTCTCGCCGCTTCCGAAGAAGCCGCCCGACTTTTTGCGAAGCTCTCTGAGGTCGAGACGCAGCCTGCAACACATGCTTCGTACGTCCGAAGGTTCCATGTCGGAATTTATATAGTTGCTGAAATACGGAGTGCCGTACTTTGCCGCCATTTCGAAAAGAAGCTTGTTGTTTTCGGTCTCGGACCAATCGAAATCTCTCGTAATGGAATAGGTGGGTATAGGATACTGGAAGCCTCTGCCGTTGGCGTCGCCCTCGATCATTATCTCGATAAACGCCTTGTTTACCATATCCATTTCTTTTTTGCAGTCTTTGTACTTAAAGTCCTGCTTTTTGCCGCCCACTATCGCCTGCTGCTCGGCAAGATCGGGAGGGCAAGTCCAGTCGAGCGTTATGTTGCTAAACGGCGCCTGCGTGCCCCAGCGCGACGGAGTATTCACGCCGTATACGAACGACTCGATGCACTTTTTAACGTCAAAGTAGCTAAGCTTGTCCTTTTTGACGAACGGCGCAAGGTAGGTGTCGAACGACGAAAACGCCTGCGCGCCGGCCCACTCGTTTTGCATAATGCCGAGGAAGTTTACCATCTGGTTGCAAAGCGTGGCAAGGTGGCTCGCCGGAGACGAGCTTATTTTGCCGGGAATGCCGCCCAATCCTTCCTCAATCAACTGACGAAGCGACCAGCCGGCACAGTAGCCGGTGAGCATGGAGAGGTCGTGAATGTGAATATCCGCGTTACGGTGCGCCTGCGCAATCTCGTCGTCGTAAATTTCGCTCAGCCAGTAGTTAGCGGTTATCGCGCCGCTGTTACTTAGGATAAGGCCGCCGACCGAGTACGTAACGGTGGAGTTTTCCTTAACGCGCCAGTCGGACGCCTTTACGTAGCTGTCGACAAGCTCTTTGTAGTCGAGTATGGTCGACTTCATATTGCGAATCTTTTCGCGCTGTTTGCGGTAGAGAATGTACGCTTTGGCAATGTCGGCGTAGCCCGTTTGAATAAGAACGCGCTCTACGCTGTCCTGTATGTCCTCGACGGCAACGCGTCCGCCCTTTACCTTGTCGGAAAAGTCGGCGGTTACGCGAAGGGAAATAAGATCGATAATATCGTCGTTATATTCCTTTTTCTGCGCTTCAAACGCCTTTTTAATCGCCTGCGATATTTTGGAAATATCGAACGATGTGGTTTTGCCGTCCCTTTTGATTACCTGATACATGACACCCTCCGCGGTTTGTACTTTGTATTTTTATCGGTGTTTCTCTCGTAAAACGGGCAAAAAAAACGCTGTTCTGCGTTAGTTCGCTGTATGCGCGGCGCAGAAAAGCTTTTTTCTCCGTCATTCTCAAGTTGATTAACCCGATTGTTGTCATTATAGCACGGAGTACTCTCCGTGTCAAGCCTTTTTTCACAATATATTGTGGTTTATAAAAAATTTTTTCTTTTTCAGACACAATATATTGAATTATAATTATATTATCATTCTATTTTAAATTTGACTTAAAAAGTCGGTTATGCGTCGTAATCGGCGACCTGCCGCAAATGGAAGGAAAGCGTGTCGCCCTGTCTTAGCTGCGGAGGCACGGCAACGCCCACGCCCATGAGCGCCGCGCCCGAAAACACCGTGTTCATTTCGCGCACGTGGTAAAGATTATGGGCGTCCAGCCCGGTAAATCGTAACGCCGCGCCGCCGCCCTTACGGTACACCGCATACGCTTTGGACTTGTCCTTAGACACTACCGAAAGCGCAAAGTCGCCGCCGAAAACGGCCGGACGGTATGTATCGCCGCTAAGCACTAACGGACTGTCGTCCTGGTACGAAAAGACCTGCGCGCGAACGGCAAGGCGAGCGCCCTGCGACTTATTGACGCTCGGACTGTACCTAAGCGCGCCGAGTGAGCATAAATCGAATTCGGACTTTAACGAGCTTTCGCCCGACACTTGGCAGACTATCGATATCGGCGGAACGACTCTACTGACCGCGCCTTTTTTAACGAACGCCGTAAGAGCGTCGACGCTTCCGAATATCGGCGTGTAGCATAACAGCGCCGCATCGCCGGTGCCTTCCAAAATAAGCTCGGGGTAAGCTTTACAAACCGCGTCGACAAGCTTGTACAAGCCGAGCGTGCCTGCATAGCTTCTGCTTTTAAGAACGTTAAGCGAAAGATAGGTCGCACCGAGGACGCTTACCACTCCATGTATTCTGTTTAGCGCTTCGGTTATGCCGCTTGCTTCCGAAAGGTCGACGTCGCTTATATCCACCCTTACGCCGAGAAACACGCCGTGCTTTTTGCACTTTTCGGAAAGCGCGGTAACCTCGGGCGTAATATCGTTTACGGGGATTATTAGCGCGTCCGCGCCGATTTCGGCGGCGAAGTCCACGCACGAAGGGTCGGCGGCGTCCGAAGATACCAGCACGCGGCGACGGTTGTCGGCAAAACGAGTGGGTACCGCTTCGGCGCGAAGAATGTCGTGAAAGGCGCGCATAACGCCGTCCGCGCCGTATTCCGATCTTACGAGCACGGTCTCCGGCGTTTCGACGCTCTCGCCCGGTAAAAGCGTAAACGTCTTATCCACTCCGACCGCAACCTTAGTTACGCCTTTTTCGCTCGAATACGATATATCGCACTTTCCGCCGTAAAGGGTAAGGATTCCGTACGCGTCCGATTCGCCTTCAAGCTCGATATAGTTAACGCTTGACTTTATGCACTCTGTGAAGCCGTACTCGCCGCAAAGCACGAGCGCCGCGCTCGGCACTCGCACCGACAGCTTTTTATCGCTGTTATTTGTTATTACGCACCGCCGCGCTATTCCGCCGCGAGTGTACGCCGTGTAGTACAGCTCTGCGGAAACGCTAAGCGTTTTGTCGCTTAGCGACAGCTTAACCGTCTTGCCGCCTCTCAGCGTAGGGAAAGAGCATTCGCCCTTTTCGGTCGAGGTCGCCGACACAAATGTGAAGTCGGAAATATCGTTTCCTTCCCCGTCGGTAATATAAAACTCGGGCTCTACCGACCCGAACAGCTCGGAGAGCTTATCCTCCGGCTCTATTCGTTTACCGAAGTACGCCGCACGCACCGTCTCCGTGGGAATACAGTAGCACGATTCGCCGCACGAAATATAAATTTCTTTCCCGTCCGTTTTTATCATAGGCGTTAAAACATTTTTGCGGTGATGTCGAGGAAAACCTTTTGCGGAAATACGTGCCGCAAAAAGTTGAGCGCTTTATACTTAAAGCCGATTATATACAGCGGCTTTTTGCATTTAACGCAGTATTTATATATTTTTTTCGCAGCGGGGGCGAGCTTCATTCGCTTGTCCTCGCGCGAGTCGATTTTGTTAGCCGAGTTTTTGGCCTCGTCGCCGTAACGCTCTCCGCCGTCCGCGTATTTGACGCGGTTCGCGGTAAAGTTGGTTTTTATATCGCCCGGGCAGATGGATGTAACCTTTATCCCGTGCTTTTTAAGTTCCATGTACAGTCCGAACGCCGCCATGTTGACCGCCGCCTTAGCCGCGCAGTATGTCGCGCGGAACGGAAGCGCAAACAGCGCGCACGCCGACGATATAAACACCACCTTGCCGCCCTTACGCATATATTTAAGCGAGGCCTGGACGAGGTTTAACGCGCCTGTGTAGTTTAAATCGGTTTGCTTTTCCACTTCCTCTATCGGAAGAAGCTCGGTAACGCCCGAAAGTCCGCCGCCGGCGCAAGCTATAACGGTATCTATGCGCCCGTACTTTTCGCCGATACCGTCGACAATCGACCTAATCGAATCGAAGTCGGTAACGTCGCCTTTAATATCCGGCTCTTCGGCGGAACGCGCAATGCCTATTACGGTATCGCCTGCCGCGCGGTAAAGGGCGCAAAGCTCTTTGCCTATTCCGCTCGTGCTGCCCGAAATTACTACAATACTGCTTTCCTTGACCTTTTTCATTGTTATTCCGTTTTATTTTCCGAGTCGCCGTTTTGCGGCTTTTTTGTCGATTTGGCAGAGCTTTTCGCCGCCGTTTTCTTTTTAACGACCGGCTTTTCGTCCGCGCGGACGCCGGAAGAAATACCGCTCACTATTATTCTGTTAAGCGCCGACAAAAACTCCGGCTCGGTCTTGTATCCTTCGGCGAGAAGCGCCTCGTTGTAAAGCACCGTTACCGCGTCGGTAAACGTGGCGTCGTCCGCCGTCTCGAGCGCCGAAATCGCCGGGTGATTAAGGTTTACTTGAAGCACGCGGTCCGCCTTAACGACGCCGCCCATCGCGCTCATAATGCGCTCCATTTCGAGCGAGACTTCGCCCTTTGCGGCAAGGCATACGGGATAAGATTTAAGCTTGTCCGTCGCCTCGACGGTAACCTTGCCCTTTAACTTTTCTTCTATGCGTTTAAGAAGGGTTTCGTGTCCGTCCGTATTCGCCTGACCGCTCGCCTTGCCCGACGCAACGTTTTCGAACTTGTGTCCGTCGTACTCGCCGAGCATACGCGCGATAAACTCGTCCACCGGCTCGGTAAAGAACAGTACGTCGCGGCCGTCAGCTCTTAACGCTTCAAGCTGCGGCAGCATCGTTATTTTTTCTATCGTCTCGCCGCAGGCGTACGTTATAGCCTCGCCCTCTTTTAACCCTTCGCAATACTCTTTAAGCGTAACAAGCTTTTTCTTGGCGTCCGAATAGTACAGCAATAGGTCTTTAAGCTTGTCCTTGTTTGTGCCGTAGTTTTCGTACGCGCCGAATTTGAGCGCCTTGCCGAACGCGCCGAAAAACTTTTCGTATTTTTCGCGGTCGTTGTTTTTAACCTTTTCAAGCTCGGACAGAATCTTTTTTTCAAGTCCCGTCGCGATTGTGCGAAGCCGCCTGTCGTGTTGGAGGGTTTCGCGCGATATGTTAAGCGCGAGGTCGGGCGTGTCGGTAACGCCGCGCACAAACCCGAGATACTCGGGAACAAGCTCGGCGCAGACGTCCATTACGAGCACGCCGTTGCAGTAAAGCGAAAGTCCGCGCTTATAGTCCTTTGTGTAATAGTCGAAGGCAGGCTCGCTCGGCACGTACAGCAGCGCCGTATACTCGACCGCGCCTTCGATATGGGTCTGGATTGTGAGTACGGGCGGCGTAAAGTCGTGATAGGTGTGCATATAAAAGTCGTCAAGCTCGCTTTCGCCCAGCTCGTTCTTGCGCTTCTTCCACACGGGGATCATCGAGTTGAGGTCTGTGAGCTCGTACACCTCGCCCTTGTCCACGCCCTCCGCCTTTTTGGGAAGAAGCATTCTTATGGGATAGCGAATGTAATCGGAATACTTTTTGACGAGCGTTTTAAGATGATTGGGGTCGAGGTAAACCGAATAGTTTTCGTCGCCGTCCTCTTTAAGATGAAGCACCACGGTCGTGCCGGCGGATAAAAGCTCGCCGTCCGTTATTTCAAAGCCGCTCGTGCCGTCCGAAGTCCAAACGTGCGCGGTGTTCTCGCCGATTTTGCGCGACGTTACGGTAACCTTGTCGGCAACCATAAACGCGGAATAAAACCCGACGCCGAACTTGCCGATAAGCCCCTCGACCTTTTCCTTGCCGTTTTCCTTTTGGAAGCGCTCGGTGCCGCTCGCCGCAATCACGCCGAGATTGTTTTCGAGTTCCTTTTCGCTCATGCCTATGCCGTTATCTATAACGGTAAGCGTACGCGTTGCCTTGTCCGGCTTTAATTCGATACAAAAATCGGTATCGAGCGACGCGTCGGTAAGCGAGAGAAACTTGCGCTTGTCTATCGCGTCGGACGCATTACTTATAAGCTCGCGCAGAAAAATTTCGCGGTTGGTGTAAATGGAATTTACGACAAGATCCAAAAGCTTTTTGGATTCGGCTTTAAATTGCTTCATTCTCTATTCCCCTGTGTTTGTCGAAGTGTCTACGGGTTTATCCGTCTGTTCGGTAACAACGTTATCGGCGGCCGCGGCGGCTTCCGCGCTTACGCTTGCCTGCGCCGTAGCCGGTGCGACGTCCTCCGCCTTTTTACTGAACCCAAGCCCCATAACCTCGCTGGTGCTCGATACGTAAGCGAACGTGTCGGGGAAGTTTTTAAGTATATCGTAAAAGTCGGAAAGCTGGCGCTTTCTTATAACGCAGATAAGAAGCGACTGTTCCTTGCCCGAATACATGCCCTTTGCCGGCACGCACGTTACGCCGCGGCGAAGCTTGGTTATAAGCTCGGTGCTCAATTTTTCGGGATCGTGCGTTATTATCTCGAACTTGATTGCGCTCTTAAAGCCGGACGAAATGGTGTCGCTCATCATCGAGAGACAGAACATCTCGACAAGCGACAGAAGTATGGGCGTAAGTCCGTCCTGGTAAACAAACGCCGAGGCGAAAACGACAACCGCGTCGAGTCCGTATATAAACCAGGACACGTGCGTTGCCGAAAACTTTTTCTGTATAAACGTGGCGATAATATCCGTGCCGCCCGTCGAGCCGCCGATTTTAAGCATTATCGAAAGACCCACGCCGCCGAGTACGCCCGAAGCGCACGCCGCAAGCACGGAAGGAATTTCAAAGTGGTGAAGCACGCTGTTCAGCTTTTCGTCCAAGCCTAAGTTTTGAAGCAAAGCTATTAACAACGAGTAAATAACTATACAGCTTCCCGTTTTTATCGCAAAGCCCTTGTCGATTTTAAAAAACGCAAACACAAGTAGCGGCGCGTTTACTATAAGCATTACGTAACCGGACGAAAAGGTGTTGTGCGCCCATTCCGTACTCGCGTATTCGATCATAGTACCGAGACCGGTAGCACCGCCCGGCGCGAAGTTATGCGGCAATATGAAAACGAGAACGCACATTGCGCGCAAAATTCCCGAAACAATTATCGCAAGAGGTACTATCAGGAAGTTGTATAAGGCTTTTTTTCTTGTCATTTTATGTAACCTCACCGAAGTTTAGTCTTTAGTTAGCTCGCGGTTTTTTATAAGATAAAGGCGCGTTATCCTCGCCCAATCAAGCCGCGAAACAGACCAAGACAATTATAGCATTTAGCATTAACAAAAGCAAGCGGAAAAAGGAAAGCCGCTTGCTTTTTTTAGGTGAATTTCGGGATATTTTTTCGCCGCCGATATAAGCGTCGGCGCGCCGATTATTATGCTTTCGATTTACGTGCGGCGCTTAAAGACGAAGATATGTCAAGCCCTGCGGTCATGCCGTCGTACACCGCTTTTGCTATTTGCTTTATGCCGTGCGTGCAGTCGCCCACGGCGTACAATCCTTTTAGCGCGGTCATGCACCTGCCGTCCACTTTTATGCCGTCGTTATCGACAAACGCGCCGAGCTGCTTTGCAAGCGAATATCCGCCGAGCACGCCCTGCGCGACAAAAAGCCCGTCGAGCTTTATTTCATTCCCGTCCGTAAACCTAACGCCGGACAGCCTTCCGTTATTGCCCACAAGCCGCTCGATCTTGCGCGAGTCGAGCTTGTCCGCGGATATGGTTGTCTTTTCGCCGTCGCTTAAAAGGATAACGTCGCCCACAACGCGACTTAGCTCGTTATACTCGTGCCGCGCGAACTCGCCGGCACCCAGCACCGCGACCGTTTTCTTTCTGTAAAAGAACGCGTCGCACACGGCGCAGTAGCTTACGCCCTTGCCCTCGAACTCGTCTATACCTTTAATGTTGGGCTTAACGCGCGTCGCGCCCGTCGCTATAACGAGGGTGCGCGAGAGCGTTTCCTCGCCCGAATTCGTACGAAAGTACTCGCCGTCGAACGAGCACGACACCACCTCGGCGTTAACAAGCTCGGCGCCCACCGATTGTATCTGGGCGAGCCCTTTTTCGTACAGCTCGGCGCCCGACGTCGCCGCACCGTAATAATTGCCTATGCTGTGCGCTTTAATAAGCGCCGACTTTCCGTTGTGGAAAACGCGCACGCTTTTTCCGCCGCGCGCGACGTACAGCGCCGCCGCGCAGCCGGCCGGCCCCGCGCCCACTACAACCGTATCGTAAATCTTCATGCAATTAGTATACCCGAAAAAATCCTTTTTGTCAACGCCGGTATCATTCCACCCATTTCTATCTAAGCCGGCTACCTATTCACTTTTCACTATTACCTCTTCACTAAAAAACGGCGCTGCGCAATACAGTGCCGTTTTGCAGTTACAATATTTAGATAAATCAGATTTCGGTGCCGAGCTTTATCTTGCCGATAAGGTCGCGGAGAGCCGCGTAGGTGTTTGTCGTGTTGGCGCGGATATTGAGTCCTGTTACCTTATAGGTGTCGGGCGTAAGCGACTGGATATCCGAATTGTTGTCGATACGCGCGGTGAGGTACGGGTACAGCGAGATTGTGCCGACCGTGCCGTTGGTGTCGCCGATAAGCACCTTTATTCTGTCGAAGTACACCTTTTCACCCTCGACCTCTAAGCAGTGCGCGGTTTTGTAGTCGATACCGTTTTCGGTTACCTTAGCCTGATTGTACACAAGCTCTATCATATATTCCGAAGAGGACGAGCTTATCGCCTTAACCTCGCTCGCGCCGATTTCTATTTTCTTATCGGACGAATTACGTTTAAAGGTGAACGAGTAGTTCCAGTGTCCTTCGAGAATGGCGCTCATAACCGAAAAGTCCATGCCGTCGAGAGCTGCGACAATCTCGTTTTCCACCGCCGGGTTGGTGGCGACCGCGTCGGTCTCGCCCACGTTATAGAGCGCGTAGTACTTGGGCTTTTCGAGCTTTTCGCCCGGATTGATTTTGACCGAGCTTAAAACGATTATCGCGACGAGCACGATAAGAGCAAGGGCGGCAACCACTATTACTATTATGTTAGCAACGCGGTCCGCCGAAATTTTATTCTTTTTTGTTTCTTCCGATTTTGCCATGATATCCTACCAAAATTCGTTTGTATTTTGTTTATTTTATGTCGTCCTTACCGTCGGGTTCGGGAACGATGTCTACGGGCGAGAGCGCCGAGCCTTTGC
The DNA here is from genome assembly GCA_022508485.1 of Clostridiales bacterium. Taxonomy (GTDB): domain Bacteria; phylum Bacillota; class Clostridia; order Christensenellales; family Pumilibacteraceae; genus Anaerocaecibacter. The sequence goes on from JAFLVD010000032.1 coordinate 10,459, forward strand.
CCGTATTTTCGACGTCGGAATCTGTTACGCGTTTAACGGGCGCCTTTTCCATATCGTCGCGGTGCGCGGCTTTGTAGCTTAGCCGCTCGTTTAATTCGGTCTTAACCTCGTCGGGCGACGCGCCGTTCATAAGCATGTCGACCTCTTCGGAATAAATGGTTTCGCATTCGAGAAGCACGCGCGCCATGTTTTCCATAATCTTGCGGTTATCGGTCAAAATCTTAACCGCCTTGTCGTGCGCCTCGTCGAGCAGGCGTTTTACCTCTCTGTCGATTTCGGTTGCGACCGTTTCGGAATACGAGTGCTGGGTCTGGTAGTCGCGGCCGAGGAACACCTCTTGGCTTCCGCCGTAATACACCGGACCGACTTTTTTGGACATACCCCACTCGGTAACCATCTTTCTCGCAAGGCTCGTGGCGTGTTGAAGGTCGCCGACCGCACCTGCGGTAAAGTCCTCTATTACAAGCTCTTCCGCCGCTCTGCCGCCCATAGCCTGTGCGAGCGTGCCGAGCATCTTGCTCTGCGAGATGTGGTTATTGTCGTTGTCGGGACGGTACATCGTGTAGCCTGCCGCCTGGCCGCGCGGAATAATGGAAACCTCTTGCACGGGGTCGCACGCCTCGATGCAACGGGCAACGATTGCGTGTCCTGCCTCGTGGTATGCGGTAATGCGCTGGTCGACGGGGGTAACAAGCCTCGACTTCTTTTGCGGTCCCATGATAACCTTGTCGATACCCTCGAACATGTCTTCCATTGTTATGCGCGTTCTGCCGTCGCGCGCGGTTAGGATTGCCGCCTCGTTTAATAGGTTTTCTATATCCGCGCCCGAAAAGCCGCTCGTAATGCGAGCAAGCGTTTGGAAGTCGACGTCGGAAGCAAGCGGCTTATTGCGCGCGTGAACCTTAAATATCGCTTCCCTGCCGCGCACGTCGGGAAGGTTGACGTAAATCTGTCTGTCAAACCTGCCGGGGCGCATAAGCGCGGGATCGAGTACGTCCGAGCGGTTGGTCGCCGCCATGACGATAATATGCTCGTTGGACTCGAAGCCGTCCATTGCGACAAGCAGCTGGTTAAGCGTTTGTTCGCGCTCGTCGTTGCCGCCGCCCATGCCCGCGCCGCGCTGACGACCGACCGCGTCGATCTCGTCGATAAACACTATGCACGGCTGATTCTTTTTAGCCTGTTCGAAAAGGTCTCTTACGCGCGACGCGCCTACGCCTACAAACATCTCTACGAAGTCGGAACCGCTCTTACTGAAAAACGGAACGTTCGCCTCGCCTGCGACCGCCTTTGCAAACAGCGTTTTACCTGTGCCCGGCGGTCCTACGAGCAGCACGCCGTGCGGAACGCGCGCGCCGACCGAAGTAAACTTCTGCGGACTTTTGAGGAATTCGACAATCTCTTTAAGCTCGTCCTTTTCCTCCTCGGCGCCGGCGACGTCGGAAAAGCGCACTTTGGTATGCACCTTCTCGTTTGTCTTGGTCTTGCCGAAGTCCATTGTTTGCTTTGTGGAATTGCTCATCATTCTGAACATAAACACGGCAAGAACGATAAGCAAGATGAACCCTATTATAGGAATAATATAATCCGTAATACTGACCGCATAACGGTTGTTAAATACGACGATTATTATTTCGTCCTCGAGGTTGGCTTCTCTTTTCGCATTGTTGTAATTATCAAGCAGCTCGAGGAAGTTATCGCGGATATATGCACAGTACTCGTAATTGTCGCCGTCAAAGCTGACGTATGCCGTATCGTTCTCAATAGAAATCTTAACTACGTTGCCGGATAAAACGTCCGACTCGAGCTCGGTATAAGATTTTATCTGGGTACGCGTTGACAAATACACGACAATAGCAACTATAACGCCAATCAAAATGACGCTTATAACCGCTATTAAAACTTTGGTGCTTGTTTTCAACGGATAATCCTCCAATTTATTGAATAGTATAACACATTCGGCGCGATAGTACAAGCGTTTTATCGACTTGAACGTTTTTTTTAATACTTTTTTAATACGGATATTTTGTTAATCTTGCAAAGACTAAGGCTTAACCGAGCCGTGCCCCGCGCCCAAAAGTCGTATTTTCGCATAATGGGCTTGACAATTACCGATTAAAGGGATATAATGTCGATATTTATTTGGTAAGAGGCGACCGTGAAAAAACTCGGAACGGTAACACTGAATACGCCGCGGCTTACCCTTCGCCGCTTTACGGCAGACGACGCGGAGGAAATGTTTGCGTCCTGGGCAAACGACGCGGAAGTAACGAGGTTTCTGACCTGGACGCCGCACGGCGACGTAAGCGTAACGCGCGCAATTCTTTCCGACTGGGAAAATATGTACGCCGACCCTACGTACTACAACTGGGCGATAGTCATTCACGGAAAAACCGACGAGCTTATCGGAAGCATCGCACTCGCAAACGTCGACGAGCGCGAAGAGAGCGGTACTGTCGGCTACTGCATGGCAAAACGGTTTTGGGGCAACGGCATTATGACCGAAGCCCTTTCGGAAGTACTTAGGTTCGCGTTTTTAGAGGTAGGGTTTAAACTGATAAAGGGTCAGCACGCCGCAAACAATATCGGCTCGTCGCGCGTAATGGAAAAATGCGGAATGCAAAAAACCGGCGCCGTGCTCGGAACGACCGTTCTTCCCACCACCTGCGAATGCGTCGATATTATCGTAAGAGAAATAACAAAGCGCCGCTATGCGCCGCACGCGGCGAGTGAATAAGTAATAGTTAAGAGTGAAAAAGTACAAAGCAGTCAACGCAAATAAAAAAATCCGCCGATATTACGAGCGGATTTTATTTATGTTACTTATGTATTTATTTAAACGTACAGAAGCAAGTCGCCGTATGTGGGGAACGGCCAAAGCTCTTTGGGCGTGAGCGTTTCGAGCTGGTCGCAGAACGCGCGAAGCTCTTGCATCGCCTCGAATACGACGTCGTGGAAAGCGTTAGCCGCTTTTTGAACGTCCTTCTCGCCCTTTACTTCCACTATCGCGTCGGAAAGCTTTTGCTCGGCGGCGTATGCGTTCGTTATGAGCGAGGCGACCGACTGTAAGATTTCGCGTTGCGCCGTTACATCGAGTTTAAGCGCGGTGAGCTTTTCGATGTTGGTTGCAAGGCGTGTTGAAAACTCGGTCGCCGCCGGAAGTATCTGCTTAATCGCAATCTCGCACATCGTGAGCGCTTCGATATTTATCACCTTGCAGTAGTTTTCGAGAAGTATTTCCTTGCGCGCGCGGACTTCCTCGGGCGTGTATATTTTAAGGCGTTCAAACATCTCGACGTTCTTCTTGGTGTCGTAGTACGACAGCGCCTCGGGCGTTCCCATGAGGTTTAAAAGGCCGCGGCGCGCCGCCTCGGATTTCCAGGCGTCGGCGTAGTTGTCGCCGTTAAAGACAATCCTGCGGTGCGCAATGTACTCGGATTTGATAAGCGCGAGCGCGGCTTTTTTGAACTCGGCTTCGGTCTTGCACTTTTCGAGCTTGTCGGCAAATCCGTTAAGCACGTCAGCCACCGCGGTGTTTATCATTATGTTGGGGCACGCGATATTAAGCGACGAGCCTAAGGACCTGAACTCGAATTTATTGCCGGTAAAAGCGAACGGCGACGTTCTGTTGCGGTCGGTGGTATCCTCGTAAATTACGGGCACGGACTCTACGCCGGTGGACAGCTTGTTGCCGACGCGGTTGCGATATTCCTTGCCGGAAGCGATGGTTTCGAGGCAATCGGTTATCTCGTCGCCGAGGAACATCGATATAATCGCCGGCGGCGCCTCGTTCGCGCCGAGACGGTGATCGTTACCGGCCGTGGCGACCGAAAGACGAAGCAAATCCTGGTGCTCGTCCACCGCTTTAATTATCGCGGTAACGAACAACATAAACTGAAGGTTGTTTTTAAGGTCCTTGCCGGGGTCGAGAAGGTTCTCTCCGTCCGACGTTGAAATAGACCAGTTGTTGTGCTTGCCCGATCCGTTAACGCCGGCGAACGGCTTTTCGTGCAGCAGGCACACAAAGTTATGGCGCTTGGCCACCTTGCGCATCATGGCCATAGTAAGCTGGTTGTGGTCGGTTGCGATGTTTACCGTCGCATATATCGGTGCAAGCTCGTGCTGTGCCGGCGCCACCTCGTTGTGCCTGGTCTTAGCGCAAATGCCGAGCTTCCACAGCGTGTCGTCGAGGTCTGCCATAAATTCGAGCACCTGCGTTTTTATGTGCCCGAAGTAGTGGTCCTCGAGCTCCTGACCCTTAGGCGGACGGGCGCCGAAAAGCGTTCTGCCGGTAATGATAAGGTCGGGGCGTTTTTTATAAAGCTCGCGCGGAATGAGGAAGTATTCCTGCTCGGCGCCAACCGAAGCGGTAACGCGTTCGGGCGTCTTGCCGAAAAGCTTAAGCATTCTCAGCGCCGCCGAATTGAGTCTGTCCATTGAACGAAGAAGGGGCGTTTTTTTGTCGAGCACCTGACCCGAGTACGAGATGAACGCAGTGGGGATATACAGCACCGAGTCGTTGACAAACGCAAAGCTCGTGGGGTCCCACGCCGTGTAGCCGCGCGCCTCGAAGGTGGAACGCAGTCCGCCGGAGGGAAAGCTGGATGCGTCAGGCTCGCCTTTAATAAGCTGCTTGCCCGAAAAGTTCATAATCACTGTGCCGCCGTCCGCAGGCTGGATAAAGCTGTCGTGCTTTTCTGCGGTAATGCCGGTCATGGGCTGGAACCAATGCGTGTAATGGGTCGCGCCCTTTTCGATTGCCCAGTCCTTCATAGCGTTAGCGACGGTGTCGGCGACGTCGGGCGAAATGGGCGTGCCCGTTTTCATCGTGCTTTGAAGCGCCTTGTAAACGTCTTTGGGAAGACGCTCGCGCATAACCTGCTCGTTAAAAACCATCGAGCCGAACAATTCGGGAATCTTACTCACGTTTGGCCTCCTGTATAAACAAATGGGGGTGCCGTAAAGCAACCCCGCTCAAGTGTTATTATATTCCCACGCCCGATTAAAAGTCAAGCGTTTAATTCGGCTTTTTGCATATAATTTCGCGCGAAAAAACCGCCATGCCGTTCGGATAAAACCGCCGTCGCGCACAAAATTAAATCACGTTTTCGGGATTGAATACGCTTCCGTTAAATGTTAAATCCCCACGCTATTTTGCGTGGGGATTGTAAAAACGAATAAACGAACTATCATTTCCGCTTTAACGCCCTATCCGGGATCAATATACGGTCATAAGTCGGAGAATATAGCAGTATCAGTTTACAGTCCAAAAATTTCATAAGAGGTCTGTTTTTCGCAAAGACCTTGCTGCTAAAATCGGATTCGGCCCGGATAAAACGTCCGTCAAGATTAAAAGAAATTTCTATTTTACTCGCTACCAAACTTTGCCCGAGCAAATCCAACCGTTTTACGTTTGCCACAACCTCAACGGCGTCTTCAAGCCATTTGGAAATATTTTTTCTGAGTAATATATTTTGAATTAGAATCCATAGGATTATGCTGTATAAAGCAAACATAACGACATTTCCAAATGTGAACGTAAAAATAATCTGCTTTGTCCAATCCATTGCCCCTGCCCAAACTGTAATAGCCACTGCTAATGTTAACAAAGGAAACAATAACATGAAAATAGCAGTAAACCATAAAAACCTACTCTTCCAACCTCTAAAATGCTGACCGCAATTAAAAACCATAGCGATGTCGTTATTGGTATATTTTTCCATTTCGAGTTATCCCTTTAAATAGCTTTAAATGTGTCTTTACCTTGCCCCACGCTGTGTATGTATATTTTACTACCTCTCTGCCCTTGCTGTCAAGTAGGGCGATAAAACACCTTCCGCGCCGCTCTCGTATACACAATTCGCGCCGCAATAACCATTGCGCTTTTTCCGCCGCCGTGCTATAATGATTAAGCTCTACGCAATATTTTTACGAGGGATATTATGGAAATCGATCTTAAAGCAATGAAGTGGACGAGGAAACCGAAAGACTGCAAAATCACCGCGGACAAGATTGAAATTATAACGGCGCCGCACACCGATTTATGGCAGCGCACTTATTATCATTTCAGAAACGACAACGCGCCTGTTCTGCAAATCGCCACAGACGAAAAGTATTTTTCGTTTGTCGTTAAAACCGAATTCGAATCGAAGAAGCGTTTCGATCAATGCGGCGTCGTAATGTATTTAGACAGCGATAATTGGCTGAAAGCTTCCGTCGAATACGAAAACGATAAATTTCAGCATCTCGGAAGCGTTGTTACAAACCTGGGCTTTTCGGACTGGGCGACGACGGAAATCGACGCGTCTGTAAAAACCATGTGGTACCGATTCAGCCGCAGAGAGGACGACTATTGTATCGAGTGTTCGGAGGACGGCGTTCATTTTAAGCAAATGCGTATCTGCCACATGTGGAACGGTAAGGACGAAATTCGTTTCGGCATTTATGCGTGCAGTCCCGAAGATTCTTCTTTTAAGGCGACTTTTACGAATATGCAAATAACCGAATGTCAATGGCGCGCTCACGACGGACAAGCCCCCGACGATAACGATTGATTTTACGAGGTGAATAAAATGACCGAAAAGGAAAAAATGCTGAAAGGCGAAATTTATAACGCGAATTACGATAAAGAGCTGATTGCCGAAAGGACGAAAGTAAAAGATAAATGCCACTTGTATAACAACCTCCTACCCTCCGACCATGACGCCAGAAAAAAGCTTATGCGCGAAATTCTTGGCAAAACAAAGGACAGCTTTTTAATAGAACAGCCGTTTATGTGCGATTACGGATATAACGTGGAAATAGGCGAAAATTTTTATTCCAATCACAATTTGATTATTCTGGACGGGAATAAGGTTGTATTCGGGGATAACGTTTTTATAGGTCCCAACTGCGGATTCTACACCGCCGGACACCCTTTGGACGCAAAAAGAAGAAACGAGGGCTTGGAATACGCAAAGCCGATTACCGTAGGAAACAACGTTTGGTTCGGCGGCAATGTGTGCGTTCTTCCCGGCGTTACAATCGGAGATAACGTCGTAATAGGCGCAGGAAGCGTGGTAAATAAAGATATTCCGTCAAACGTAGTGGCGGCAGGAAATCCTTGTAAAGTAATAAAGAACCTGTAAAGCAAGCGTCATTCGGCATAAGAACAAAATAGTTTTACATTATAAAGTAAAAAGCTCTCGGATTCCGAGAGCTTTTTTTGCCGTTAGTATGCGTGCTTCCGTATAATTCGCTACGGATAAGCGCGCGTTTTAGTGATTCGAGTTTTGTCGCAACGGAAGAGATTACTTCAGCTCGACGGTTGCGCCGACTTCGGCGAACTTCTTCTTCATCTCTTCGGCGTCGTTCTTGCCAACGCCTTCCTTGATGGTGGAAGGCGCGTTGTCGACAAGCGCCTTCGCTTCGCCGAGACCGAGCGAGGTTATCTCGCGAACGACCTTGATAACGGGGATCTTGTTGGGACCGACTTCCTTGAGGACGACGGTGAACTCGGTCTGCTCTTCCTGAGCAGGCGCCGCGGTGCCTGCCGCAGGTGCCGCGACTGCCATAGCCGCCGCCGATACGCCGAACTTTTCCTCGATCTTCTTAACGAGGTCGTTAAGCTCGAGAA
>JAFLVD010000033.1:0-11572 GCA_022508485.1 Clostridiales bacterium
CACCCCGAGCGAAGTCGAGGGGTCTAGGCGGACGCAAAGTGAAAAATAATAACAAATTGTGCGGCTGACGCCTAGATTTCTCCGCTACGCTCACCGATGGCTCGCTTCGGTCGAAATGATGGGGTAGCGGTGGAAAAAATCGGCTATGCTTAATCAAGCGTTAACGCCTTTACACGCCGCGCATCACCCCGAGCAAAGTCGAGGGGTCTAGGCGAACCGCCGCAAAGTGGTAACTATTAACTAATTGTGCGGCCGACGTTTTTCTTTTTATTAGCCACTTCGCGGCTTTCTATTCGCTATTACCTATTCACTCGCCACGAAGTGGCGTTGGGGCGACGTTACCATAAATATACGTTAAGTTTTAATATGCGCATATTCCCATATATGGCGTTTTGGGGTGTTATCGGCTTATAAAGTGCGTTGTATGTGCATATACGCATGCGTTAATGCGCCGAACAATAACTCTGTAAAGCGTGGGGCGACTGTACTTGACACCGAGCCGTAAATGCGGTATACTTTTTGCGTGGAAAAGTTACTCGAATGCGTAGCCGCCGCGCTCCGCGATTATAAAGGAAAAAAGCTCGCCATAGGCGTATCGGGTGGGCGTGATTCCGTGTGTTTGCTTCACGCGGCGTCCACCTGCGGCGCGGTGGAAAAGAGAGATATTTTAGCCGTTCACGTCAACCACGGCCTTAGGGAAGAGGCGGATAGCGACGAGGATTTCGTCAAAGAGTATTGTAACGCCTTAAACGTTAAATTCGTCGCATATAAGGCGGACGTAAAAAAAGAGAGCGAGCAAAAAGGGCTGACGGTAGAGCAGGCGGCGCGGAACGTGCGGTACGGTATATTTAACAATCTTCTTTCTTCCGGCGAGGCGGACGTTATCCTAACCGCCCACCACGCGCTTGACAACGCGGAAAGCGTGCTTATGCACATGTTCCGCGGAAGCGGACTGGACGGGCTTTGCGGAATGAACGGCGGAAGAGTTCTCCGCCCGTTCCTTAACGTGTATCCGGACGAGATTGACCGCTACGCGCAAGAGCACGGCATTAAATTCGTTACGGACAAAACAAACTTTATGCTCGACGCGGACAGAAACTTTATCAGGCTCAAGGTTATTCCGCTTATCGAAGAGCGGTACCCAAGCGCCGTTCACGCCGTAAACGCGCTGTCCGTCGAGAGCGCCGGCATAAAAAACTACCTCGACGGCGAGCTTGACAGCTGCCTTATAACGGTAGACGGAGGCGCGGTCGTACTTAGCGAGCTTGCACTTATTTCCCCTCTTGCCGATAGGTATGTTCGCCGCGCGGTAAGCTACTTTACTCTTACCGACTTAACGCGCGACATGGTTACATCGGCGGTTGCGCTTGCTGACAAAAAGTCGGGCGCGAAGGCGGAGATGTCGTGCGGCGTAATAGCCGAAAAAGAGAGCGGTGGAATTGCGTTTTACATTCCGCGCGAAAAGTACTGCGGTGAAAAGAGTATAGCGCTCGGCGCCAATTATATCGACGGGCTTGCAATCGACGTACAAAAAACCGCATGCGCGAAACCCGGAAAGGGGAATACCGTCGACCTAAACGCAATCGAGGGCGGCATGCTCAGGTTCAGGCGCGACGGCGACATGTTTACGCCGTTCGGCGGCGCAAGCAAAAAGCTGAAGCAGTATTTAATCGACAAAAAAATTCCGAGGCGACTGCGCGACAGAATCCCGTTAATAACAAAGGGCAACGAGGTACTCGTTATCGTCGGCGTGGAAATATCGGACAAGGTTAAGGTTGGGGCGGACACGCGCGAGGTGGCCGTTATCACGCGGCGGTTTTAACAGTATATGACACAAAACGACAAAGTGAAAATCTACGATAACGAGGTGATAGAGCCGCTCGACGCCGCCCACTCGATTATTCAAACGGCGGACGGATATAGGTTCGGCGAGGACGCGGTTGCGCTCGGTAAGTTCGCGTGCGATTATATTAAGCGCGGCGACGCCGTTATCGATTTGTGTTCGGGCTGCGGAATAGTGGGGATTATCGTCGAGATAGAGCGCGGCGCAGAGGTTTTGGGCGGCGATATAGACGAAAAGGCGTGCGATATGGCAAACCGATCCGCGCTTCTAAACGGGCTTAGCGCACGGTTTTATAAAGTCGACGTTCGCGACAAAGCCGCGTTAAAGGCGGCATTCGGAAGCGTAAAAGCGAGCGCCGTAACCGTCAATCCGCCTTTTTATAAGGCGAAAAGCAAGCCGAGCAAGGTCGCGCCCGAGGCGTCGAGCGAGCTTACCGTAACGTTCGGCGATATTGCGGCGGCGGCAAGAACGCTTTTAAAGCCGCGCGGCGAGTTTTTCGTAGTCCACACTTCGTCGCGGCTCGACGAGGTGCTGTGTATTTGCAGGGACAACAAGCTTACGCCCAAAAACTTGGTTATTAACAAAAACGGAAAAACGTTTTTACTGCGCTGTGTGCTCGGCGGCGGCGACGGTCTGACCGTAAGTATAAAGGAATAAACCCGTATGCTTACAGCGCCGTTATGCCTCTACGCAGGCCGCAATTTATCTACGTAAAGTGGTGAGGGAAAAATGCTGTATTTTGTAGCGACACCGATAGGAAATCTCGAAGAAATAACGGGGCGAGCGCTTAACGTTCTTCGCACCGTCGATTTGATTGCGGCGGAGGACACGCGCCACACCGCGATACTTTTAAATAAGTACGGGATATCGACCAAAATGATCGCGTACCACAAGTTTAACGAGCGCGAGTCGGTCGATTCCATTCTCGATATGCTCGAAAAAGGGAAGAATATTGCGGTTGTTTCCGACGCCGGCATGCCGACTGTGTCCGATCCCGGGCATATACTCATAGACGCCGCGATAGCGCGCGGAATAGAATACACGGTGGTAAGCGGACCGTGCGCGGCAATCGACGCGCTCGTGCTTTCGGGGCTTAGCACAAGGTGTTTTACGGTGCTCGGCTTTCTGCCCGAAAAGGCGACGGATAGGCTTCGTTTTGTAGAGCCGTTTAAGGACGTGCCGAGTACGCTCGTTTTTTACAGTGCGGTGCACGACATTAAAAAGGACCTTAAATTTTTGTTCGAGGCGTTCGGGCCGCGCCGCGTGGCTGTGTGCCGCGAAATGACCAAGATTTACGAAACGGTAACGCGAGGACGGCTCGGCGACGAGCTTGACGTAGTGGAAAAGGGCGAGTTCGCCGTCGTAATAGAGGGGGCGAGCGGCGAATGCAAGCTTAATTCGCTCTCGATAGAGGACCATATCCGCCACTACCTCGACGGCGGTATGCCCGAAAAGGACGCCGTAAAAAAAGTGGCGGCGGACAGAAAAATCGCCAAAAGCGAGGTGTATTCCGTCGCTCTCGGGCTTAAAGAACAAAAGTCTAATTCTTAACGGTTGCCACTCTGTATTTGCTTCCGTGCAGATCGGATTTTGTATTGCGCGCCGAATATTCCGCTCGACATTGTTCGAGTTAAATCGCAAAATATGTTGATTTTGGCGGCGCAATGGTGTATACTTATAAAACAGGTTATATTTTAGGATAAAGGTTAAATGAAAGATAAAGAGACTGTCTGGCAGGAAATGCTTTCCATATTGGAAGTCGAAATAAATGCGCTCAGCTTCGACGTGTGGGTAAAAAAGCTACGTCCTCTTAAAGTGGAGGATAATATTTTGGTGCTGACAGCCCCCACCCCCGAGCATAAAACCGAGGTAATGCAAAGATACCTTCCGCTTATCCGCGGCGCAATGCGAAAGGTTTCGCAAAGCCCCGTCGAGGTTATCATTCTGGCGGAGGACGAGATAGGCGAAGTCGAACAGAACAGCGACGTTAAGCCGAGCGCAAACGAATCCGTCGAGGCAAAAGAACAGCCCGTACTAAACCCCAAATACAATTTTGAAAACTTTGTCGTAGGCGGCTGCAACCGCTTTGCTTATGCGGCGGCGCGCGCCGTGGCGGACAATCCCGGCACGGTGTACAATCCGCTTTTCATTTACGGCGGAGTGGGACTCGGAAAAACGCATATAATGCAGGCGATAGGCAACGCGGTGCGCATGTCTATGTCCAATCTTAAAGTTTTGTACGTTTCGTCGGAGACTTTTCTTAACGAGTTTGTCGAGTCCATTCAAAAGGACAAGGGCGTAAAAAACCAGGCGTTCAGGGAAAAGTACCGCGGCGTGGATTTACTTATGCTAGACGACGTTCAGTTTATGAGCGGCAAGGAAAAGATGCAGGAGGAGATATTCAATACCTTCGAAGCGCTTCAAAACGCCGGCAAGCAAATGGTTTTCGCCTCCGACCGTCCGCCGCAGGATATTCGCGACCTCGACGCAAGAGTGCGCTCGCGCTTTTCGTCCAGTCTTGTCGTGGACATTCAGCCGCCCGACCTCGAAACGCGAATCGCCATACTTCAAAAGAAATCGCAGGACGCCAAAGTCAATATCGCAATGGCTCAGCTCGAGTATATTGCCGAGCGCGTGTCGAGCAACATTCGCGAGATGGAAGGCGTGCTGACAAAGGTCATTTTCCTTTCGAGACTGCACGAGCGTAAGGTGGACTTCGAGATATGCCGCGAGGCGCTTAACGACTACCGCGTTCAGGAATGCGACGAGATAACCGCCGACGAGATAATAGAGTGTACGTGCAGGTATTTTAACATTCAGAAGGCTGACATCGTCGGAAAAAGAAAGAATAAGGAAATCGTCGAGCCGCGCCAGATATCTATGTACCTCATAAACGAGCTTATGAATATTCCGCTTACCGCGATAGGTGCGTTTTTCGGCAGGGAATACACGACGGTTATGCACGCGCGCGACAAGGTTTCCGCGCTCGTCGTGTCGGACACCAAAGTCCGCACCGCCGTAAACGACATTAAAGCGCTCGTATTAAGGAAGTAGTTTTTTGCTTGCGGTCCACTTTTTATATGCCGCGCCGCCGCAAAGTCTTTTCCGAGCGATAAGAGCGAATAAATCTATTGACAATCGCAAACTATTGGTATAAAATAAAGACACTATGGATAACGATCGACACCGAAGTACCGAAATTCCCGTTGATATAACGGTCGAGTCCGACCTCGAGCCGGTCGTTTTTTGTGCAGGCAGATATTCGGAAAATGCGGACGGCTTTACTTTACGGTTTGCCTTCGGCGACGGAGTGTATACCTTTACGCGGCGTAACGGCGTATCGGTTTTTTCGTCTTTCGGGATTTTAAACTACACCGTCGACCTTTCCAAAGAGAGCGAGGTGGTAATCGACTCGGCGTACGGGAAAACGGTTCTTATCTGCAAGCCGATTTCCGACGAAACGGAAGAGTACGACGGCGGAATTAAAATCAATCTCGAATACGTGCTTACGGGCGGCGGAGAGGATATGCGCCGCAAATTAAAGATAGATGCAAAGATATTAAAGGTGGAGTAGTATGAAAATCAAGTGGCTTGGACATTCGTCCTTTGTTTTGACCGAGAGCACGGGCTTGTCGGTCGTTACCGATCCGTTCGACGAGGGTATGGTAGGCTATGCGTGCAACGCGCCGGCTTCGGACGTTGTTACGGTTTCGCATTCCCACGGCGACCACGGCTTTTTAAAAGCGGTCCCCGACTATAAAAAGGTTTATAACGGCGAGACGGGCGCATTCGAGTACAACGGAATACATATTTCGGGTATTCCGTCCTATCACGACGACAATGACGGGGCGATTCGCGGCAAAAACACGATATACAAATTCGGCATGGACGGCGTTACTGTTCTGCACATGGGCGACATAGGCGAAAAGTGCTCGCCCGAACTAATCGAGCGGCTTATCCCGGTCAATGTGCTTCTTATCCCGGTCGGCGGAACGTATACAATCGACGCGGAGGAAGCTAAGGAATACGTCGACAGACTCATGCCCGATATAGTCATTCCCATGCACTATAAGCGCAAGCACTGCGAGCTGGATATCGACAAGGTAGAACCGTTCCTTCGTCTTTTCGACGACGAGTGCATAGAAGAGTGCGACGAGCTTGACCTCGACCGAGTCGACTTTGACGAGGGCGACGGCACCACAAGAGTAATCGTCCTTAAAAAGCATTAAAATTTCGGCTCGAAAAATCGGCTCGAAATCAGTTGCAAAAGGGAAAAAGTTGTGATATAATACCTTTTGCGACACGGATAGAACAATCGATTTTAAATAATGTAAACGAAATCGAAGGGTCAATCTGTGATTGTGATATAATACCATTTGCGACACGGATAGAACAATCGATTTTAGATAATGTAAACGAAATCGAAGGGTCAATCTGTGATTGTGGTATAATACAATTTGCGACGCGAGAAATTCGCGTTGAAAATAAATGCGGTAAATTTTGTCATGCCGCATCCTTACCCACGGAAAGTGGGTCGGTAGACCAAAAGGAGGTTTTATGAATAACTACGAGGTACTTTACATCCTGTCGGACAAACAGGACCAGGAAGCACGCACGGCCTTAATCGAGAAGTTTAAAAATCTCGTTGCGCCTTACGGCGAGGTCAGCGTGAACGAATGGGGCACGCGCAAGCTCGAGTACGCTATCCAGACGAAAATGTCCGGCAAGCATTTAACGGGCTATTACGTGCTCATGAAGTTCGTTGCGCCGCCCGAGCTTCCGGCAGAAATTGAGCGCCAAATGAGGATATCCGACGACGTTATCCGCTTCATGATTGAAAGGGTGTAAAACATGAACAAAATAATTCTTATCGGCAATCTCACGCGCGACCCCGAAGCGCTTACCACATCGGGCGGCGTGAATTTTACGAGATTCTCTATCGCCGTTAACCGCCCGTTTACAAATTCGAACGGCGATCGTGTAGCGGATTACTTTGACGTAATTTGTTGGAGACAGCTCGCGGACCGTTGCGCCAAGTATCTTAACAAGGGCAACAAGGTCGGCATTACCGGCAGCGTTCAGCGCCGCCAGTACGAGGACAAGGACGGCATTAGGCGCACCACTTTTGACGTAGTTGCGGACGAAGTCGAGTTCCTCACCCCCAAAACCGGAAGCTATGACAGAAGCGGCTCGTCCGGCGGATCGTATTCGCCCGAAGAACCCGACCCCATTTCCGGCATGCAGCCCGTCGACGGCGACGAACTGCCTTTCTAAAATTTAAGGAGATAACATAAAATGGACAAGAATAAAAACAAAGTCAAAGCAAACGACAGCGACGACAAGATTCGCCGCCGTCCCCGTCCTGCCAAAAAGCGCGTCTGCGAGTACTGCCAGGGCCATATCGACCACGTGGACTACAAGGACGTGGACAGGCTTAAAAAGTACGTCGCCGAAAACGGCAAAATTCTGCCTCGCCGCGCGTCCGGACTGTGCGCCGAGCATCAGCGCGACGTAACGACCGCCATCAAGCGCGCGCGCATTATGGCGCTTATGCCTTTCCGCGCAGACTGATAAACCGATTATTACAACCCAAAAGACCTTGCTTTTTTACGGGGAATTTTCAGACGGGCCTATGCCCGTCTTTTTTGTGGGTTTTTATTTGCGAAGGCGGCGGATAACGCGGTTTAATTGACAATTTTCGGGAAATGTATTAAAATGTAAGCGTTATAAGTCGGTTGTGTTTTTCCTTTACGACAGACAGAGGTGATAGATGAGGGATATATTTATTGGGTTTTTCGACTTCGGCAATGCGGACAGCGCGGGGATTTTAAAAATCGTTTTGACGGTATTGGCAGTGTATTTTGCCGTTACGCTCGTCGCGCGGTATATCCGCATCATCGTCGAAAAAGCAAAGCGCCGCGACGTTAAAAAGAAGTACCGTGCGACTTGCACGTATCTTTACTTCGGAAGAGCGATAAGAAAAAGCGTTTACAAGCGGAACGTACTTCCTCTTATCGCTACCGTGGCCTCGGTGCCACTTTATGCTTGCGGCGTTAACTATGAGGCGCTGGGCATTGCGGACAATATAAGCAACCTTCTGTTTATACTCGCGTTTGCCCTTAACGTGGTAGTTTTCGTCTATTACTTTATCAGGTTTATCGCCGACGCCGCGCGTAACGAGTTTGCCTTTTCGCTTACGGCGGTTATTCCTTACGGAAAGCCGCTCGTTCCGGATAACATGAAAGATAAATGGCCCGGCGAGAACTTTACCGAGAGCGGCTCGGCGGTCGTCGGCGAAAAACAATCCGCGTTTATTAAGTTTCTTTGGGTTTTCTTCCAAATAGTTACCGTTTTTGCTTCGGTTGTTATTTACGCGCTCGGAAGAATGCTGTGCGTATTAAAAACGCTGCTTGGCGGCTCGTTAAAGCGCGACGACGACAAGCCTGCCATAAAGGACAGCGCGGTGCGGCTGTGCAAAAAGTACATACTGCGCGGCGTATTCGAGCCGGAGGTCGGCATAAAAGAGCTTGACGTAAACCATCCGGCAAATCTCGTTGTGCGCGAGGTTATTTCTTCGACGCAAAGCGAATCGTTCGAGCAGCTTAGTAAAGGGATTATTCCCGAACTGATCGTTACCAACTATTACTTTGACTCGAAAGAATCGAAGTCGGTAATCGCCTTTGCCAACGCGCAGGAGATTTACAAAGAGCAGAACATGGACGGCAATTTTATGCGCCGACTGTTCGAGGATAAGGACGGCAATTTATTCCGCGTCGAGGTTAACTCGGACGGAAAAAGCTCTGAACTTTCCGATTATCAAGGAATGTATATCGACTTTTGCTGTCCCAAAGACAAACTGCCGTATTATTCTCTTCCGACTAAGCAGCTTAACACCGCGCGGCTTTTGAACATTTGCAAGTGGATATCGTTCCACGCCGTCGAGCATGCGTCATACATTCAAAAGAAAAAGGATATAATCCCCGTCTTGCTGTTCTTTGCCGAAAAGTCGGACGGCGCCACGGTTTACAACTATAAAACGGTTTACGTTCCGCTTAAAGACATAGAAATCGACGACGCGCACCAAAGGTTTTATCTTCCCACGGTCGCCGACTTCCAAAGCGCCGTTTAACACGACGGTTAAAGTATCCGCGTGTTTGGATATTAAAAAACGCACAAAAAAAGCGCCGCGAGGCATTAAAAGCTCGGGGCGCTTTTTATGTTTTTTTCGGTAGGCGAGTGGGGGTTACGGTCGGTACACGGACAGCATGTAGTTTAGGCTTCCGTCGAGCCACGTGCGCAGGTGAGTTACTTCCTCCTCCCAGGTCGTCATCGCTCTCAAGTGATCGGGCGTGGGACACCAGCCGTAGAACTCGCCCCAATTTAAAAGCGGCCAGCGCTCGAAATTGCGCTCGAACTCGTCCGAGTTGGCGAACAGGTAGTCTACGCACTTATCGAGAGTCGAGTTTATCACGGCGGCTTTGCCGTTCAGCTTTTGCGTAACGAGAGCGCGGAACTCGCTGAATTCCATCAGCTTTTCGTACATTGCGTTTGTGTACCTTGCGTAAATTGCGTCTTTATTATTAACGCCGTCGCTGTAATTGCAGTTGTCGCTGCTTATGTCGTAGTCCCACAGCGGACCTCTGTACAGCTTGCCGTCTTTATCGTCCTTGTACATATAAAAGCTGCTGTAAGCGACGTCCACGTTTTTGAACAGCTCGTCTATTATATAGCCCTCCGCCCACGAGTCCACGTCGAACAGCGCTTTGACGGAATTGTAGTTTCCGCCCCACAAAACCTCGAAAGCGTTGTTCATGTAAGAGCGGATATAGTCTACGTAAACGCCAAAGTCCAGTCCCAAATCGTAGGCGTCGTCGGGGTCGGGGCTTTTAACCGTGAACGGCGCGCGGTTGCCGTCCCAATAATCGGACCCGAAATAGTTTTTGTTTAGCTTAAAATAATAATCGCCGTCGTATACAAACGTTTCTTCTTGGGGCTGTACGTAGTCGTAAACGCGCCTGTCAAGCTCTATCAAAAATCCGAGATCTTCGGGGTCGGTGAATTTTTCGAGATCGTCCTCGACGTCTACGCGGTTGCTCCCCGTTTCGATTTGCTCGCAGACGAGATACACTCCGTCGTATCTGTCGTTAAAATACAATCTGACAAACTGAATAGACGTGGTCGTGTCCTTTAACGCTTCGAACTCGGCGCCGAGACTGTATGACATAAAATTACGCGCAAGACTTAGGTCGCAGTAGTTGGCAATAAGCGTCCACTTTTTCGCTTTCCCGTTACCGAACAAATCTATCTTGCTGTCGAACTTAACCTTGTACGGCTTTTTGGGCCATTCCCAGGACGAGTTGCCTCTGCCTCTTATGCCGGCGCTCTCGTTTTCGAAGCAGTATTTTTCGGCGGTGTCGGATACCGAAATCGAACAGGTTTTGTAATAGTCCTTAGACACGACGTCCTGCCCGTCGTCGGTAGTAATCCTCATAATAGGAAGGTCGTAAATAATTTCTTCAATCGGTTTCGGCTCAAACAATGCGGTAACGGTAAAGCTCGCCGTGATGTCATCGTCCGTACGCTTCGCGGTAAGAATACCGTCGTTCCACTTCAAAAAGGAATAGCCCTCGTGTGCGACGGCCTCCACTTCCTCGGCGGCCTTTCCGCTTTCGACGGTCTGAACCGCCTCGCCCGATATGTAACCGCCTTCACCGGCGACGTAGGTTGCAGTGTAGGTCATGGGCTTACCGTCGTCCGGCGAGGGTGGGGCGGAGGTCGAACACGCGCAAAGCCCTACCGCAAACAGCACCGAGAGCAACAGAGCGAACAGCCTAAACGTAAACGGTTTTCTAACCCCGTTCCGCACCCTTCGTCCGTTTTGTGTGGACAATGCCATGGTATTATTCTCCTCGTAAATCTTAACCGTATTATACATCAAAACCGCTCGCTCGTCAAGACACCTGTCTGAAATTATAAAGCAGAAAGCGGCGCCGCAAGCGCCTTCGGCGAGTGAATAGGAAATAATGAATAGCGAAGAGTTAGTCGAGTCGATACGTGTCATTATACCTTTATTTTTATCTTTGCTACGTGTGTATTATTTTTTACACAATGGTGCAATAATTTGTATAAAAATTTTTAAAAGAGTATTGACATGCACAAAAGAGAGTGTTATACTATATAAGGTTATATAAGCATGCGAATATGGGGAAAGTGATTGTTCGTTTGTGCGCTGACCAAGGGCATATTTGCCTATTAACCTCGGTGTTGTAAAGAAATCGCATATTTTATACTCGCGGTCGGCCGAATTTCAGCCACCATGGTGGCTATTTGTTATGTAATAACAAATAAAAACATTGACCGGTCAAGAGAAAAATGCAATTTTTTTAAACGACATAAAACATTATTTTTTAGGAGGAGAAAGTGATGAAAAGAGTAAAAAAGCTTTTTGCTTTACTCGTTGTGTTCGCAATGGCACTCATGAGCTTTGCGTCGTTTATCGGCTGTGAAGAAGTTGAATTGCCCAACGGCGAAGATCATGTTTGCGAACACGTCTGTCCGGAGTGCGGACTGTGCACGGACAAAACCTGCGACGACCCTGTTTGTGCGGATAAGTGCAAGGGACATAAGGAAGAACCCGGCGAGCATGAGTGCGAGCACAAGTGCACCGAGCCCGGGTGCGGCAAGTGCAAGGACGCAGAGTGCACCGACCCCGTATGCGAGGAGAAGTGC
>JAFLVD010000033.1:11672-16720 GCA_022508485.1 Clostridiales bacterium
GTGCAAGGACGCAGAGTGCACCGACCCCGTATGCGAGGAGAAGTGCCCCGGCCACAACGAAGAGCCCGAGCCCGAAACCTACACCGTAACCCTTAACGCCGGCGAAGGCACGCTTCCTGCGGGCGCTCAAACTACTTACACCACCAAAGCTGACGGCATGCTCGATATCGACGGCTATCTCCCCGTTCCTACCATCAGCACCGCTCACTGGCACTTCTTAGGTTGGTACGATGCCGAAACGGACGGCAACGCGGTTATCGAGGACGAGTATGTGTTTGAGGAAGACACCACTATTTACGCTTACTACGGCCGCGACGACGGACTCTGGTCGGGCGCAAATTCCGACGTATGGAAGGGTGGTTTGTCTCGTAATACCGGCGCTTCCGGTGCCGGACTTATAGCCGAATATTGGCTCGGCGGCGGTTCCGTAACTGTAGAAGTCGGTGAAAAGTTAGCCGTAGCAATGAACGGAAAACTTATTGACCATTACCTCTGGCAGCCCGTTGGCGTAGAAGCGCACAAATCCAGCGGTAAGAATGATTACGTTACCGTAACGGTAGCAGGCGAACTTAAAGTTTATGTAAAACTTTATGAGAGTGCAACCGACCCCGAAAACTGGACAGTTGAGTGGGCAGGCGCTACCAAAGTAGAAACCGGTTCGGAGGTCCCCGAAGGCTGCGACGCAATTAACATTACTTGGGGTACCCACAGCATCACATTCTACCTTGTAGACAAAGACGGTCAAGCGGTAGGAAAAGACAGATTCAGTCAATTCTGCATTTATACATTCAACGGTGAGCTTTTCGGCAACTGGAACACAAGCGTAACAAAAGGTGTTTTAGCCGAAAATATGACAAGTACTTCAACCGGCACGGTTGAAGGCTGGATATTCAGATGGGGCTCCGGTATGGGTCAGCAGACGAAAAACATAACCGGCTTAAAGGACGGTGCTACCTATTTGGTTGAGCTTAAAGGACATCAGGTAGACGCTGTCATTACCGAGCTTACTTTATCTTAATAATCTAAACTAAATTACTTCAAAACAAAAAGGCTCTATCGTCCTTATTGCACGATAGAGCCTTTTGTAAATATTGACGGTTTCGCGCGAAAGGTATATAGCGCGGAACGAATTAAAGGGGTAACATAATGAAATTAAAAAGATTTTTGTGCTTCCTTACTGCGACACTGATGCTGTTTTGCACTGTGAGCTTTACGGGCTGTACGCCGACCGAAAAGGACGACGGCAACAAAGAATACACCGTATCGTTCGACGTAGGAAGCGAGGCAAGGGCGGCAGGCATTACTACGCCCGAAAGCCAAAAGGTTAAAAAGGGCGGCACCGTTGTTCAGCCCGTTATCGACTATTGGGAGGGGCATACTCTTTCCGGCTGGTATAACGGCGGAAATGAGTGGAATTTTTCCACCGACACCGTTTCGTCCAATCTCACGCTTCGTGCGGTTTGGGAAGGCGGTGTAACCGCGGAAAAGGCTGAGCTTTACGAAAAGAACCTTACCTGGGGTAAGACCGATCACCTTTACGTTCACTACCTGCGCGGCGCGCACTTCGACGAGGAAGAGGGAAAGGTGAACGGCGCCGCGGCGCCCGGATATGCCACTCAAATAAACTCGACGGTTTACGGCGACTGGGGACTTTGGACTTGGGAATACGTGCCCACAAACAGCGAGGGCAGAGCGTTCTATCCCATGAAGATAGACGAGTCGGGCGCGGTGTACGATATCGACCTTAAAGCGACGTACAACGACGCCGGCTGGAACGGCACGACGCGCGAGAGCAAGGGCCTTACCATTTCGTACGATGGCGCCAAGCAGGTCGGCATACAAATCTTTTCGCAGGACAGCCGAGTAAACGGCACCGGCTTTTGGGTTAACGACGGCGGCGACGTCTATATCGTTTTGGAAAACGCCAAGCGCGACAAGGGTGATTACCACTGGTTCGTCCGTCAAGGTCAGGTAGGCGCCGGCACGCCCACGTTTACGAGCACCGAGGTGGACGATCCGTACGCGGACATCGAGCCGGGCTCGGCGGTCTCTCACTACGACGTAGTATCCAACAAGGGCAATAACAGCACGTACACGCAGCAGCCCGTAGCGGAAGGCTGGGAAGATAACAGCGTAGGCTATCAGATATTCATTGCGTCGTTTGCGGACAGCGACGGCGACGGAATGGGCGATATCCGCGGCGTTATCGAAAAGCTCGACTACCTCGAAGATCTCGGCGTAGACACGCTTTGGCTTACGCCTTTCCAACAGTCCAATTCCTACCACGGCTACGACATTATGGACTACTTTACGGTAGATCCGCGCTTCGGAACGCTCGAGGACTACAAAGAGCTTGTTTACAAGGCGCACGAAAAGGGCATGAAGATCCTTCTCGACTTCGTGCTTAACCACACGTCTATTTCCAATCCCTGGTTTATCAAATCGCAAAACCTCGTCAAGGAAAAAATCACTCTTCCCGACGGCAGGGAAAAGGTTATAGACTACCGCAGCTTCTACACCTGGCAGAACGAGGAATACGTGTCTAAGCTCAGTGCGACGGCTAAGCAGCAGTGGTTTAAGGATTCCAACGGCTATTACTACTATTCGAGCTTCAGCTCGTCCATGCCCGAGCTTAACTTCGACTACCAGGCAACTCGCGACGCGATTTTGGAGGTCGCGCTGTACTGGATGAGCTTCGGTCTCGACGGGTTCCGTCTCGACGCCGTTAAGCATATCTACATGGCTAACGAGAACGACAGTCATTCCGACTGGATTGTGCCCGACGGCTTGTATTCCTTCGACATGTACAAGGACGTTCACTTCTTTATGGAATTTAACGCCAAATTGAAGGCAAGCTATCCTAACGCCATTCTCCTCGGCGAAAACTTTAACGGCAATCCTGCCTATCTTGCCGGACTGTACGGCGGAATGGATTCGCAGTTCAACTTTAACTGGTACTACGACGGCTCGTCCTCGCTGTCCGGCATAGCGCTAAACGGTCAGACTCTGTCGCAAAAGGTGCTCAATCAGTACATGGCTGCGCAGAACGAGTTTATGCAATACCGTACCGACTATATCGACGGATTGTTTACGTCCAACCACGACGTTCAGCGCGCGCGCGACAGGCTGTACGACCCGTCGGACGGAAGCGCCGGCGTTCCCCGTAATTCCGCTTACGGCGGCGCCGAGTGGGTTATGTCCGAAAACCTCGCTAAGCTTTGGGGCGGACTCAGCCTTACGCTTCCCGGCATTACCTGGATCTATAACGGCGACGAGATAGGTATGTTCGGCACAAAGACCGATAACCCCTCGGGCGACGGAATAGGCCACGAGGACAGGTGGTGCCGTCAGCCGATGAAGTGGACGACCGAGCTTGACGGAAGCAATTACAACTGCTACTATCCCATGGGCTTTAACAACTACTATATTACCTGGGACGCGCTTAACCAAAAGCTTCACGGCGCGGCGGAACAGGCGAACGAAGCCGGCTCGATACTTAGCTTCTACAAGTCGGTTATCGAGGTGCGTAAGCAAAACCCCGTACTCGCAAGGGGTAAGGTGGTTTCGCACACCGGCGATCTCGACGCGGTCATCTGCTACTCGGTAAAGGACGGCGGCAGCGAGCTTCTTATCTACGTGAACGCCAACGATAAAGCGGCGCAGGCTTCGTATACGCTTCCTTCGGGTGCTGTCAAGCTGTTCGGCGACGGGCTTACCGGAAAGAGCGTTCCGGCAATGTCCATGCAGATTTATAAGGTTAAATAAGGTGGTCGATATGAAAAAGATTTTGGCATTAACTCTTACATGTATGCTCGCGCTCGGCTGCGCCGCTTTGACGGTGCCCAAAACCGTAGCGAGCTATTCCGAGTCGCCGGCAGTCGCCGCCGCGGAAAGCACGCTGTACCTCGTTCCCGGCACGTATATGCAGGGTGGGGAAAAGGTGCTTAACACAATCGCTTCGGGTGCTGAAAAGCTAAGTAAAGCGCAGTGCGACGCTATCTTTACCGATAACGCCTACCGTTGCACGCTCTCTAAGGGCGCCGCGCTTCCTTCGCCTACGAGCACTCGCGTGGATAAATCGGGCAACAGCTTTACATTTAACGGCTGGTGGATGATTGTCGACGCGACGGTTACCTACTTCGACAAGGTGCCCGACTTTGCCGGCGTAACCTTCCTTTACGCCGACTGGCGCGCCGACCTTTCGCAGCGCATGGACCCCATCGAGCCGGACCCCGGCGTGGTGGTCGAACCCAATCACTACATGATGGTTACGCACGCGGACGGCGAGAGCGAAAAGATATCACTGCGTAAAGCGAGCACCGATATAAATTCCGCGCTCGACCTCGGCTACGGTATGCCCGTACAGCTCTACGCGCAGTTCACGCTTAACCCGGGCGATAAGTTTACCGTTTACACGACGGGGCTTACCGATTCCGAAACGCCCGTAAAGGCGCCGTATGCGGATAAGAACAACCAGACGCGTACAATCACCCTCGAAGCCAACGGAACGGGCACGAACAACACGGCAAACTACCTATCCGCTTCGGGCTTCAATTACAGGGAAAACCCCGTGCTCACTTATATAGCCGATACTTCGGGTACGTTTAATATCTACCTTAAATTCTTCGGCGCGGGCGAAACCATGAACGTGTACATGGAACCGGCAGCGTAATAAAAAAAAGACCTTGCTTCGGCAAGGTCTTTTTTTATAGTGAAAAAGTAATAGTGAAGAGTGAAGAGGTAGCCGCTTCGCGGCATTAAGGTCGCCCCTCATCCGCCCCTGTTGATGGCACCTTCCCCCACGGGGAAGGCAATTTATCCCGACACGCCACCAAGACGCCAAGCCTTTGGCTTGCCCACGGGGAAGGCATTATACCGATTTAGCTTTACTGCTTTGCGGCGGTTCGCCTAGACCCCTCGACGTTGCTCGGGGTGATGGGCGGCGTATAAAGACGTTACCGCTTGATTTATGCGTAGTCGCTTTTTCTGCCGTCCACCCATCATTTCGACCGAAGCGAGCTTGCGAGCGAAGCGGAGAAATCTAGGCG
>JAFLVD010000034.1:0-13666 GCA_022508485.1 Clostridiales bacterium
CCCCGTGGGGGAAGGGGGACCGCTTGCGGTGGATGAGGGGCGACCTTAATGCCGCGACAGCGGCAACCTCTTCACTATTCACTATTACCTTTTCACTATTGCTTATTCTCTCGGCGGTTAGGGTGCAAGCGGCACCGCTTGCATAAAAAAATGGAAAACTATTGACACTTACGTGCGTATGTGGTACAATAATACGTAACCTAATTTAAAGGGGGGAGTATGAAAAAAAGACTTATCGGTTCTATCGTCGCTTGCGCCGCGGTGGGACTGGCTTTTTTCGGTCTGAACGCCTGCGATAAAGCCCCTGCGGACAGTGGGACGAACGGATCGGGCGGCGACGTGCTCGCAAAGGTCGACGTTAACTCGATTTACGTTACCGAGGAGGTGTTTTTGAGCGGCAAGCTCGGCACCGTTTTCTCTTGGGACGCGGTGGAAAACGCCACGAATTACATTTTTAACTGTAACGGCACTGAGGTTAAAAGCAGTTACCCCAGCGTTACCGTTCAGAGCTACAGTCAGATCACCCTTCCTTCGGACGGTGTATTTAACATAACAATAAGCGCGACGGCGTACGGATATACTCCTTCCGAGCCGGTATCCTATACTTACACCGTTAGGGGGTGTGAATTGAACGGCATTTCTTTTACTTCGATTGACGACGGCATTCTTAAATGGAAAGCAGATTCCCTTGCCAAAGGCTACCTCGTATCCGTTAACGGCGTGGAAGTTACGGTAGAAACAAACGAGATTGATTTGAGAGGCGCCGCTTACGCCGGTCCGCTTTCGGTTAAGGTGCGCGCGAAGGGCGACGGACTGTATACAAAGACGGGCGCGCCCGTTACCGTTAAGGTAAACGCCGACCACACTAAGGCCTACCTGCCCGCGGTCGAGGAATACACCGTGTCTAACGGCGTTGTCAGCTGGAAGGCGGTGCCGGGCGTTACCAAGTACAAGGTAGTCGACGTCGAGCGCAACGTTCAGGTGGTTAGCGCGCTTTCGTACGACTATTCGGAAAGACTGCCCGTTTACGGCGTTTATCCCGTTTCCAACGTCGAGGGTATAGAGAGCGCCGTGGTAGAGCCGGTTTCGATACCGTATCTCGACGGCGAGGGCACGAACGAATCGCCGTACAAAATAAAAACGCCTATCGACTTCCGCGCAATAGACTACTACGAGGCGTGCTACGCCGAGCGGCTTAAAGCAGACGGCAACGCGCCGCGCGTTTCGTACGTCGTAAACAACAGCATCGACTTTAACGCGGTGAGCGTTCTCGAAGAGGAATCCAACTTCCACACGCTGACTCAGCCGTTTTACGGCACGCTCAACGGCAACGGTAAGGAGCTTTCCAATATCCGCATCCGCAACCGTTCGGGCTACTGGGCGATGTTCGATTTTATAACAAAGGTGGGCGCCGTTATGAACATGAAGTTCATATCGCCCGACATTCAAAACTCGATGATTCAGCCTACGCTGCCCATAAACGCGTCGGTATCGACCGTCGCGTACAAAAACTACGGCGTTATAAGCCAGATAACCGTTAAGGACGCAAACTACAAAACGGCAGGCGGCGAGATAGGCGGTATCTGCTGGGACAACCGCGGCACCGTTCAAAACTGCGAGTTCGGCGGTGTTATCGAGCAAAAGGCGACCGGTCAACCCAACCAGGCGTGCTACGAAATGGCAGGTATCGTTGCCGAAAACAACGGTATCGTTCGTAACAACAGCGTTACCAGTCTCGAAATCCGCGGAACGGCTATCCCCGACAACGGCAGCTCGTACAACAACGTGCGCTGTGCCGCTGGTATCGTTTCGGTTAACCGCGCCGGCGGCACGGTTTCCAACAACTCGTTCGGCACGGTAACAATGAAGAACGTGCTTAACGCAATCACCGAGCACGAGTTCGGCGGAGTCGTCGCGTACAACGCCGGCACCGTTATTAAAGGCACCGGCTCGCTCGGCACGTTTACGCACAACGGAACGCCGGTAGACGACGAGGTAGGGTCGGGCTCGTCCCTTCTCGGAAAGCTTATCGGCAAAAACGAAGGCAGTAAGGCGTAATAAGGGGGAGTGAGATTATGAGAGAGAATTATAAAAATCTAAGCTATCTTAAACGGATTGCGGTCCTGCTCGCGCTTATCGCTTCGCTTGTAATGCTCGGCATAGCCGGGCTTGCCGGAAGCCACGCCACTTTTGCCGTTCCGCATGCGGACGACGGCAAAACGCTTACCATTCACGTTTACGACACGGCGCAGGAATACAATACGCTCGCCGCGTGGGTTTGGCTTAAAGGCGAGGACGGCGTCGAGTACAGAATGAGCACGTCCGCCGCGCCCGACGAGGGTTTTTTAAAGGAATACGAGCTTAACGGTCAGACCGTAACCAACAGAGCGTACACCGTTACGGCGTCGTTTACCGCCGCGCAATTATCGAGGGCAACGGCGATAGGCTTCCTTATTTGTAAGCAGACGGGCGGCAGCGGCGACAAGTTCTGGGACAGGTACGTTAAAGAAACCGCCGACGTGTTTCTCGACGTCAAGCTGTTCGACGGGACCAACACCCTTGACGTTTACTATATAAGAAAAGACACCGTTGCATATACTAATTTGGAGGAAGCGAAAATGGCGCTCGAAAAAGTTTTAAGCGCGCGTTTTATCAGCAGGTCGGCAATCGAGTTTGAGGTTACGAGTCCGCTCACCACGTCGACGCCCGTCGTCTTGTTGGACGGTGGAGTCGAAAAAATGACGGTTAACGCTCGGCCCGACGACGACAATCCGTTTAAAGGCACGGCGGCGTTTACAAATCTCGACTTCGACTACGCCGCGGATTACAGCATTAAGGTAGGGCTTATTCCCACGCCGGCGCCCGTATCGAAGGCGGCGCTGCTCGACGACGTAGGCTTTATCGAGGCGTACGAAACGACGGAAGTGCAAAATAACGAGTACGGCGCAATCTACTCGCCCGAAAAGACGGTGTTCCGCCTGTGGGCGCCGTTTGCAAGCTCGGTCAACGTTATGTTCTACAATAACGGCACGAGCGGCGACCCGTCCTACGGAATGCCTATGAAAAAGGTTATCGACGGCGGCACGGGCAAGTGGTCGGGCGTTTGGGAATACGAGCGCCAGGGCGACTGCCACGGACTTTACTACACCTACGTTATCAATAACGGCGGCGTAGAGGTGGAAACCATCGACCCTTACGCCAGAGCGTGCGGTCTTAACGGCTTGCGCGGCATGGTCGTAAGCATGGATAAGGTAAACCCCGACGGCTGGGCTAACGACAGCTTCCTTTACAATCTTAACGCAGATAACGCAGACGTTCCCATTATCTGGGAGCTTCACGTCCGCGACTTTTCGTCGTCCGCGGATTCCGGCATGGTCAACAAAGGCAAGTACCTCGCCTTTACCGAAAAGGGCACGACCGTACCCGGCACCGACATAAAGACGGGCGTCGACTATCTTAAAGACCTCGGAATTACGTACGTGCATCTTAACCCGGTGTACGACTTCGGCTCTATCGACGAGAGCATTACGACCGACATTTACAACAAGGACAAATTCAACTGGGGCTACGATCCGCAGAACTACAACATTCCCGAAGGCTCGTACTCGTCCGACCCCACCGACGGAAGCGCGCGCGTAAACGAGTTTAAGCAAATGGTTATGGCGCTCCATGAGGCAGGGATCGGCGTAATTATGGACGTCGTTTACAACCATACCTATTCCACCGCCAACCTTCCGCTCGGCGACGCCGTTCCCGGTTACTTCTACCGCACCAACGTTAACGGCGACTACACCGACGGATCGGGTTGCGGCAACGAGATAGCCTCCGAGCGTTCTATGGTTCGTAAGTACATGGTCGATTCGGTGCTGTACTGGGCACAGGAATATCATATCGACGGCTTCCGTTTCGACCTTATGGGCGTTCACGACTTGATTACGATGAACACCATTCGCGCCGAGCTCGACAAGCTCGACAATAATAACGGCAGAAAGCTTCTTATGTACGGAGAACCCTGGACGGGCGACGGCGTGGACAGCGGCAGAACGGAAGGCGGCGAATTCATTAAGTATTCGTACCATACCAGAGTCAACGCGACCTCGACCGAAGTAGCCGGTACCGGCAAGTACACGAAAAACGCCGGCAACAAGCTTGTCGTCGATTCGTACTACGGCGGTTCGATACGCGACCTCGATTCCCGTATCGCGGTGTTCGACGGGTACGGCAGAGACGGCGTTAGGGGCGGAAGCTGGGATATCGACGCGCGCCAGGACGGCTGGATTCAGGGCAATACGGGCAAAGCCGGCGACGTCCGCGGTATGCTTTGCGGCAGCAATATGGGCATGAGCCAAGCCTCGCAGTCGGTTGCGTATGCTTCCGTTCACGACAACTTTACGCTCTACGACCACCTTATCGGCAAGTCGAGCGGAAAGGAAACGATGCTTAGCTACAACGTTCCCATCGACTACTATATGACCATGCAAAACACCGTGTCCGCGATTTGCCTTATGTCGCGTGGCATGTCGCTCATGATAGCAGGCGAAGAGATGTCGCGCACTAAGTACGGCAACCACAACTCGTACAACTCGCCCATAAAGCTTAACCAGATAGAGTGGAGTAGGCAGGAATCGTTTGCCAAAGTGCACGACCACTACAAAAAACTGATCGCCGTAAGAAAAGCGTACAAGGATATTTTCTCGTACACCACCGCGCAGGACCGCGACGCAATTTCCATTACGGTAAGCGGCAACGGCGTTATTACGCAGACGTTCAGCAAGAACGGCGTTACGCTTAAAGCGGTGTACAACAGCGGCGGATCCGCCACGAGCGTTTCCACCGCCGGCTACAAGGTGTACGTCGCAAACGGCAACGTAACGAACGCGTTCAGCGGCTCGCTCGCCTCCAAGTGCTGCGTCGTGTTCGGCACGCTGGAAGTGTAGGCGCTACTTCGTAGCTAATAGAATATTGAATAGATAAGATTGAATAAATAATAATTAAGGTCGAAGCTTTTGATTTTATATCCCCGCATTGTGCGGGGATTTTTTTATGGTAGAGATTCTTCGCTTCGCTCGGAATGACAAAGAGGGTTACGGCAGTGTGGTGGATATTTTTCACTTTGTACGGCAAAATAAACTAAATTTCAGGAAATATGTTGCAAAAACCGAATATGTGTGGTAGACTATATGTGCCGAACTATACGGCTTTGTTTGTCGTGAAAAAATAAGTTCGGGACAGAGGGAGTTATGTCTAAACCGGAAGAACCCACCGTTCTTTTTGGTAAGTCCAAGTGGATTTGGACTTCCGAACCGACCAAAAAGAATTCCAACGTGATTATGCGCCGCACGTTCGACTTCGGCACCGAAAAGCCGCCTGCGCGCGCGTTTTGTCGCGCGGCGTGCGATACGCATTACTATCTGTACGTTAACGGTTCCGCAGTCGTTTGGAACGGCGGCATGAACCGTAACGCGGCGCACGCATTTTACGACGAGTTCGATATAGCCAAGTATCTCGTTAAGGGTGCGAACGTTATCGTGCTGTACTGCCAGTATTACGGCAACGCCGGGCGCGATCTCGTGTCGAGCGAGCGCGCCGGCTTCATATTCGAATGCCACGACCTCGGCATTTACAGCGACAGCTCTTTCGAGGTGTACGAAAACCTCGGCTACAAGACGCCACGCCCCAACAACTGCTGCTACGCCGGCTACGACATTTTTTACGACGCGTCGCTCGAAGGACAGATCGACAGAATTCTCGACCCTGCGTTTAAGTCCAATCTGTTTAAACCGGCGACCGAGCTTGATT
Source organism: Clostridiales bacterium (assembly GCA_022508485.1). GTDB lineage: Bacteria > Bacillota > Clostridia > Christensenellales > Pumilibacteraceae > Anaerocaecibacter. The sequence goes on from JAFLVD010000034.1 coordinate 5,800, forward strand.
CTTATCCCGATTCGGTAATCGGCACGCTCGTTGCGCGGCCTATTCCGCTCGAAAAGTTTTCGCCGTCGCCCGTAATAGCGCGGTACAAGAAGATTACCGACCAGTTCAGCGGCGACACGTATATAGTAACGCTTCCCCGTGCGATGCGCGTTACGCCGTACTTTGAAGTAACGGGCAACGGTCAGGAAAAGATAACGATTAAGACGGACAGAACGGCATGCCAGGGCACGTTTGCCGACGAGAACAGCACTTACTACGCACACTCCGTCGAGTACATTACAAAGGGCACGGTCAATATTTTCGAGTGCCTTGTGCCAATGGTCGGCGAAACGCTTATGTTCTCTATGCCGCGTTCCGTAAAGGTGCTTAAATTAGGTTACCGCGAGATAGGGTACAACACGGCGCGCACCGTAGAGTTAGAGACGGACAGCGACGTAATCGACAGTGTGTTTGAAAAGGCGATGAGTACGCTGTATCTGTGTCTCGGCTCTACGCTTATCGATTCGCCCGAGCGCGAGCGCACGATGTGGCTGGGCGACAGTTCTATCGCGGCGCACGCGCTGTATCTCGGCTATGCCGACGCCGCGCCGCTTGTAAAAAAGGTGATTGAGGACATTTTGCAGTACGCAAAGGACGACGTACTGTATTCGTGCGTGCCGGGCAACCTGCCTGCGGATATTCCGTCGCACGGACTGCTTGCTTTAAGCGAGTACGGACTTTTTGCGCAGTACCGCAACTTTACGCGCGACGTCGATCTTTTGCGCGCCGAGTATGAGCGGCTTTGCGACTACCTTATGCTTTGGCAGATGACCGAGAGCGGCGTCGCTCTCCGCGACGGCGTAAACCGCTGGTACGACAACCTTTACAATATCGACGAGCCGCTCGTCGAAAACGCGCTGTACTACTCGGCGTGTAAATTCCTTCGTTCGGTGGGCGAGCAGATAGGCAACCACGATTACGACGAGTACTTTGAAGACAGAATGGAAAATATCGCGACGTATATCGAAAGCTGCTGGAACGGAATGGGATATACGACTAAGGAAGGCGCTTACGACGACCGAGCCAACGCGCTTATTGCGCTTACCTCGCTTATCCCCGACGACCGCCGTCCTGCCGTTGCGAGATTGATTGCGGCAACGCATAGTTCGTCGCCTTATCTCGAATGGGCGTGCATTACCGCGCTTGCAGAGCTTGACAGGCGCGACCTTGCGCTTAACAGGTTCTATTCGAGGTACGCGCTCGCCGCGGAATCGGAGTGCTCTACGCTCGGCGAGGACTTTGACGGCTACGGCACCAAGTGCCAGAGCTACCAGTCGGCGGTCATATTCGAGCTGATCCAGGTGCTGGGCGGAATAGACGTCAAGGCCGGCGCGTCGAGGGTTACGGTAACGCCCGACTTTACCGCGCTTAAAAACTTCCGTACCAAGCTTAAACTTGTGGGCGGAGTTCTCGACGTGCGCTATAAATATTCCGCCGGCAAGATAGACATAATAATCGAAAACGGACTGGACGGCAAGGTTACGCTCGACATTCGGCCGGAAAAGGTCGGTAAACAGGTAGAACGCCGCACTATCGTTCTCAATAAAGGTAAAAACAAGTTCTCTATCTAATCGCAAGATCGATCGGGAATAAAGGACGCAATGAAACAAAAGGTTCTGTTACTGTATTTGGAATCGGGCTTTGGGCATATTTCGTCGATGGACAGTATTTATCAAGCGCTGTGCGACAACTATTCCGACCGATACGATATCCAAAAAAGCTATATCATGCGCGACGACGGGTTCGAACGGCTTGCGAGAATGGAAACGTTCTTTTGCAAGCAGGTGGAAAACACAAACAAGATTCCCGGCTTCGGCAGGTTTATTTTTTGGTTTATCAGTTTGCTCGGCGGTCAGCATGTTATGCGCTTTTTCCACCGACAGCTTGCCGTGCGCTCTTTCCGCGAGGGACTTGAAGCGCTTCGCCGCCGCAACCCCGACGTTATAGTATCCAACCACTATTTTACCGATCTTTTGGCGGTAGAGTACAAGCACAGAATTAACCCCGATTGCGTTGTCGTAAACTACAACCCCGACAACACCCTTCACACATTTTGGGATAAGCGCGACGGAATTTTCGTCGTCAACAATATCCACGCGTTTAAGCGCGCGTTAAAGCTCGGCTTTAAAGAGCAAAGCCTTAGGCTCGTAACGCCGTGCGTCAGACAGGTGGTCGAAAAGAACACCGCCACGCGCGGCGCCCTGCGAGAAAAATACGGACTCCCTGCGGACAAGTTTACAGTCGTTGTTGCCGACGGCGGATATATGGCAGGGCGCGGACCGAGGTTTGCGTGCGAGCTTATAAAACGCAAGCTGCCCATTACTCTTTGTATCATCACCGGCAAAAACCGTAAGCGCTACGAGCAGTTTAAGGCGATAGAAGAGGGCCGCGACAAAAAGATTAAGGTCGACGAGGGCATGACGCTTAAAGTCTACGAGTTCGTGCCAGAGGCGTACGAGCTTTACGGCGCGGCGGACGTTTTCCTTACAAAGGGCGGACCCAACGCCGTCCTCGACAGCGTATACATGCGCACGCCCGTAATCATAGACTACTGTCCGCACATCATAGAGGAAACAACCGCCAAGTTCTTTATCGACGAGTATCACTGCGGCGAGACGGCGTTCAACAAAAACAAGGCGGTAAAGCGTATCCGCGCGCTCATGGCGGACGGAAGCGCTCTCAATAAATACACCGAGAACATCGAAAATTTTATCGCTATCGGTAACGGCGCCAACGCCGTTGCGGACATAATCGACGCGGAAGCGGCAAAGGCGAAGGCGGAAATCGCCACGCGCGGCGACGGTAACGGCGACTCTGCCGAGAGCGAAGAGGATAAAATCGTTTGCGGCGACGAAGCCGTACCCGACGACTTAACGGGCGTTGCCGCGGATTCCGTCGCGTCCTGCGCCGACGCCGAGGATATTTTAATCACCGAGGCCGCAACCAACCTTCGGCTCGCAAAATGAAGACCAAAAAGTACAAACGCTTTTTTAAATCGCTTTACGACGCCGGGGATATTTCGGAAGAGCTTTATAACGCGCTTATCGACAAGATTAACGCCGAAGGCAGAATGAATAAGCGCGTATACGAGTTTTTCCTCGCCGAGCTTGAGCGGCGCGCGCTCTTCGATGTGGACGGCACGCCGTTTTCCACAAAGAACAGCGCAAAGACGGACGGTTCGTTTAAGTACAAAAGTCCGCGCAATCCGTTTTGGCATCTCGCGCATGCCTTTACGTCGTCCGTTTTTAAGTTTTTGGGCTGGTTCGCAAGCGCGTTTATATTCGGGATATGGCGCGTTCCGGACAGAAAAAAATTAAAGGACGTCCGCGCGTGCATATCGGTTTCCAACCACGTCGGCTACCTCGACGCACTGCTCACAAGGTATGCGTTCGGGTGCAGAAAGCAATACATAGTTGTTGCGCCGCACAACTGTAAGAATAACTTCGGCGGCGCGATACTGAAATCGGCGACAGTCATTCCGCTTCCCATAAACTTTCACGGCGCAAAGGCGTTTTCGGAAATGCTGACGTACGTTAAGCTTCGGGACGGCGCGTTGCACTTTTATCCCGAAAAGAGTATGTGGGTGGGGTACAAAAAGCCGCGGCCGCTAAAAGACGGACCGTTCCACTTCGCCGACAGGCTGGATATTCCCATCGTGCCTATGCTGTACGTGTATAAAGAGCCTAAGGGACTCAGAAAGCTGTTCCACATGCCGAAGATGGCAATTAAAATAGGCGATCCGCTGTACGCGGACTTTACGCTTCCCGTCGCCGACCGCGAGATGGAATTAAAAAAGCGAACCGAGGACGCGATGAAAAAACTGTACGAGGATTTTTACGGTATTCCGCTGTCGTATTCGTGCGGCGACCTCGAAAACGTGGGTGCGGTCAAGGCGGAAACGCCTAAAACCACGGAGAATAAGTAAGTCGACCGAGCGGCCTGCCGCTTACAAATATCAACCGAAGAGAAAGGGTAATCATGGCAAAGACAATAGCAATAGCCAATCAAAAAGGTGGAGTGGGCAAAACCACGACGTGCGTTAACATAGCGGCATACTTCGCCGCGTTCGGTAAACGCGTTCTTATAATCGACAACGATCCGCAGGGCAACGCGTCGAGCGGTCTCGGCATCGAAAAGCACAAGGTTAAAAAATCGGTGTACGGGCTTATAGTGGGCGATTGCACCGCGCGCGAGGCGATTATCCCGACCGGCGTCGACGGGCTCGACATTATCCCGAGCAATATCGACCTCGCCGGGGCGGAAGTAGAGCTTGTAAGCCTGGAACAGCGCGAAAGCTCGCTTAAACGCGCCGTTGCGCCCGTTCAGGACGACTACGATTACATATTTATCGACTGTCCGCCGTTTATCGGACTGTTAACGCTTAACGCGCTGACCGCGGCGGATTCCATTCTTATCCCCATGCAGGGCGAGTACTTTGCGCTCGAGGGATTGAGTCAGCTTATGAATACAATTAAGCTTACCAAAAAAATTCTCAACCCCAAGCTCGAGATAGAGGGCGTTGTGGTAACGATGTTCAATTCGCGCACAAATCTCGTCAACTCGGTCGCGGAAGAGATTGCGCGCTTCTTCGGCAAAAAGATGTTTTCGACGCGTATTCCGAGAAGCGTGCGCCTTGCGGAAGCGCCCTCGTTCGGATTGCCCATATCGCAGTTCGACCCGACGTCGACGGGCGGAATAGCGTACAAAAACCTCGCGGAGGAAATGCTCAACCGCAACAGAGATTCCTTTGAGCCGATTAAAAACCTGTCGGCACTCAAAAAGAAGATGTAAGGCGGCGGTAAATCCGTGCTTTGTGCGATTAAAAATTGTGCAAAAGGTCAAAAACATACCCAAAACGTTTGATTTTCTCAAGCTGTTTTAGTATAATATAAAATACCCTAAGCGTCGAAGTGTATTTATGCACGGTAATTCGGCGGAAATCAACGGGTTCCGACTTAAAAATATTCTTATTGGTACAGGTATCGAAAGTGTTTAAAAAAATCTTTTTAATTATACTGTCCGCGGCGCTTGCGGTAACAACGTTATGCGGCTGCTCATTCTTTACTCACGATACAGAGCGCGACCTTCAACAGGTTGTGGCGACGGTCTCTTCGTACGAAATCACCAAAACGGTGGTCGTCGACGACGGCGAGGACGAGGACGGTTTTGCTCAAACGCATACCGAACAGATTACGCACACCACAAAGCCCGTTAACATCTATAAGTACGACCTTGTGCAATACATTAACAACAACGCAAGTAACTTGTCCTATCAGTTCGGTTCGGACTACGAGGGCTTGTATAAGTACGGCGTGAGAATGCTTACCAACGTCGAGCTTATCATTAACGACGTCGACGCGCTCATCAAGGCCGGCGAGATAAAGTGGTACGAAGGAACGTACGACGAAGCGACCGTCAAGGACGACGACTACACCCAGTATAATACCGTCAAAAAGAAAATCTACGGCGTAATAGACAGCACGCTTCTCAATCTTAAAAACGAGATGCTCGAGAACAGGAACCAGCCCACCGTTTCCACAAGCGGCGATTCGGACATCAGCACCGATACGACTTATCCCGTTAAGCCCGAAGAGGAAAACGACGAGGACGTGGTGGAAACAGAGGAATGGGAGCCGAGCTATGCGCGCTATCCCGGCGTTTGGGGGGACGACGACAATCAGTCGCTCGAAAAAGAGGCAATGCGCCGCTTTATCCAGATACTCGAAAACCGCGTAAAGGAAGACTTCCGCGTTACAAAAGAGGATAAGGAAAAGTTCAAAGAGGACAGAAAGACGATAGAGGAAATCACCGATACAAAGGGCATTGCGTACGTCTATCCCATGATCGGTCAGACGCACCTTATGTACTATGTGTCCGGCAGGCAGTTAGAGCGCACCGAAAAAATCACCGCGCTTCAAAACTACCTCACCAAAAACGTAGAGGTTTCCGACGCCGAGGTCATGAACGCATACCGCGCGCTTCTTAACGAGCAGTCGAGCACTTACGTCGACAACGTTTCCGCCTTCGACAGCGCCATGAGCGGCAACTCGACGGTTGTCTATTACCCCAACGATAACTACTTCTACGTTAAGCATATACTTCTTCCGTTCTCCGACGAGCAAAAGGCTCAGCTTACCGCGTACAAAAACCGCGTCAACGTAACGAAAGAGCAGATAGAAACTTTCCGCGCTCAGCTCGCCGAAGCTATCGTCGCGTATCCTCACGTCGCCGGCGAGGACGACAAGACCCGTCCTATGACCGTCGCGCAGATTATGAACGAGATTAAAGCGAAAATGTATCCGCTCGCAGTCAACACTCGCGAGGCAGACCTTGCGTTCGACGACCTTATCTACCTTTACAACACCGACCCCGGCGCGTTCGGCAACAATAAAGGCTACGTCGTTAAGTACAAGCTGGACGCCGGCGAGAGCGAAACGTATATGCAAGAGTTTGCGGACGCCGCAAGATATATGCGCGAAAACCTTTCGGTGGGCGAGGTTTACTACGAGCCTGTTATCACCGATTACGGTGTGCATATCATGTACTTTGCTTCCGTAACAAAGCCCGGCGTCGTCAATATCAACGACTACACAACGCCCGGTCAGGTTCAAACGTACTACGATATTCTCAAAGAGCCTATCGAGACGGCGCGCAACAACGCGGCGTACAACAAATGGCAGAGCGAAGTTCTTATGTATAACTACAACGCCCACACCAAAATCCACGAGAGCACCTTCTCCGATCTTTGGAAGCGTTAAGTTTTTAGGAGGCCAATTATGGCAAGATTCGGCGGCTACGGCGGTGGCGGCGGCATGAATATGCAGCAGATGATGAAGCAAGCGCAAAAGCTTCAGGAACAAATGACGAAGGCTAAGGAAGAGCTTGAAAATGCGCGCGTTACCGGCTCTGCCGGCGGCGGCGCGGTTACCGTTACCATTTCGGGCAGCAAACGCTTCCTTTCGATTAAAATCAACCCCGAAGTCGTCGACCCCGACGACGTTGAAATGCTCGAGGACCTTATCACCGCGGCGGCCAACGAAGCGTACGCTCAAGCGGACGAGCTGCTTAAAAACAGTCCGCTCTCTCAGCTCGGCGGCGTGCTTTAATGAAGGAAATCCGTAGCATCGCCGCGCTTGCCGGCAGGTTTTCCGCGCTTCCCGGCGTGGGGAAAAAGACCGCGCTGCGCTATGCCTACGCCGTTATCGATATGACGGAAGAGGAGGTCGAGGCGTTTTGCTCCGCCCTGCGCGACGTTAAAAGCAGCGTCAGACTGTGCTCGGTGTGCGGAAACTTTACCGACAGCGAGGTCTGCGACATCTGTAAGACCAGGAAGGCCGACAAAATTTGCGTCGTGGCGTACCCTAAGGACGTCGACGCTATCGAAAAGTCGGGCGCGTTCGACGGCGTGTATCACGTTCTTCACGGCACGCTGTCGCCGATGGACAACCGCACCCCCGACGACCTCAATATAAAATCGCTCATGGCTCGGCTCGGTGATGCAAGCGAGGTCATAATCGCAACAAATCCCGACGTAGAGGGCGAAGCGACCGCGGTGTATCTCGCAAGACTGATTAAGCCGTTCGGAATCCCCGTTACGAGAATAGCGCAAGGCATCTCGATGGGTTCCGAACTCGAATACGCCGACGCGGTAACCATTTCGCAGGCGCTCGGCAGAAGAACGGCGCTTTAAAGTAAAAAACAAAAATTACATAATTCACCGCGTAAGTATTTGCAATTTATTCCGCCCTATGCTATAATTCTTTTTGTCGCGATAGGAACAGTGCTAACGCACTGACGACCCTACGGGTCGCGGCGGTTCTTCTCACCG
>JAFLVD010000034.1:13766-16477 GCA_022508485.1 Clostridiales bacterium
AACGCACTGACGACCCTACGGGTCGCGGCGGTTCTTCTCACCGCCGACCGCACAACTTAATATCTTAGCAGTTTGCTACTGTGGCTCAGTCGGTAGAGCAGCTGATTCGTAATCAGCAGGTCGGCGGTTCGAGTCCGCCCAGTAGCTCCAAATCCCCACCCGAGGCGGTGGGGATTTTGCTATTGCGCTGTAACGTAAGATAAAAGCGACGCGCTAAATGTGAAAAGGTAAAAAGGGGCGGCAATAAAAGCCGATTATTTGTGAAAATTTTTGAATTAGTATTGACTTTATATGTGAAATATGTTAAACTGAATGGTTGATAAAATTCGGCCTATGTAGTAAGCTTCTATAATTACATTATTCTCACGGAGTTTAGACCATGAATGAAAGAGAGTATGCACTTATCGAGGAGATGATTCCGTTACTCGTTTCGCACGGAGAGGGGGATTTGTCCGACGAGGAAAGAGAGACCGCGAACAAGTTCAAAAAGTTTCTCGATCATCTGCCCGGCGGTTTCCTTATTTACCGCGCAGACAATAGCGAGGAAATAATCTATGCCAACGCGGCGCTTATTCGCATGTTCGAGTGCGACGACATAAAAGAGTTCACCGAGTACACCGGCAAGTCTTTTAAGGGTATTGTTTATGCCGAGGACTATTGGGACGTACAGACAAGTATTCATCAGCAGATAATGGTCGACAACGGCACTCTCGATTACGTCGAATACCGTATACTTACCAAAAAGGGCAATCTTAGGCACGTCGAGGACTACGGGCACTACATTCAGACCAACGTAGGCGATATATACTACGTATTCATAACCGACTCGACGAGCAAAGTGGAAAAGCAGCAGCAAGAGCATTTGCAAAGAATGGAGGTTATCGAGGCGCTAAGCGTTAACTACGATTCCATTCTGTACGTCGATCTCGACACGGACACGGTTTATCCGTATCGGTTCAGCAAGAGGCTTGCCAAGCAGTTCGACGGAAAGATGCAGTCCAAGGTTTACACTTGGCTTATAGATGACTTTGTTAATTCGTGGGTACACCCCGACGACAGGAAAAGGATACGCGAGATACTCTCCCCCGAGTATATCCGTAAAAACCTCGAGGACAACAATACGTATTACGCCAACTTCCAGTGCGTTTACGGCGACGAGCTTCAATACATGCAGCTTCGCATAGTCGACGTTAAAAACAACGGGCATATTTCGCAGGTGGTTATCGGTTCGAGGAACATCGAGGAAGAGATTAAGCAGGAAATGCAGCAAAAGACCATTCTCGAAAACGCGCTTAACGACGCCAACCTTGCAAACGTCGCAAAAAACACCTTCCTTTCCAACATGTCGCACGACATGCGCACGCCGCTTAACGCGCTGTTCGGTTATCTCGAGCTTGCCAAAAAGAGCATAGACGACAAGACGACTCTCTTAAAGCACCTCGACAGCGTGCAAAGGGCCGGTAAGCAGCTTTTGGACCTTGTGGACAAGGTGCTCGAAATTTCGTATCTCGAGTCTAAGGACTTCCACTTCAACGAGGTTGTTTGCGACCTTAAAGATATTATTGCCGAGATTTACGACACCCTTCTTCCGGCGGCCAAGAAAAAGAAAATCAACTTTACGCTCGACCACAGCGGAGTTAACTATCCCGAGGTGTACGTCGACAAGGACCAGATTAAGCAGGTATTGGCGCATATTATCAGTAATGCCGTCGAGTACACCGCCAAGGGCGGCAATGTCGACTTTACCGTCGAAGAAATTCCGTCCGCCTCGTCCGAGTTTGCCGCATACCGCTTCGTCGTAAAAGACACCGGCATCGGCATTGCGCCTTCCGCGCTCGAAAAGATTTTCGAGCCGTTCGAGCGCGAAAACAACTCGACACAGAGCGGCGTATTCGGCAGCGGACTCGGCCTTACCATAGCCAAGCAGATTATAGACGGCATGGGTGGATCTATCACGGCGGAAAGCACGGTGGGCGTGGGCAGCACGTTTACCGTTGTCGTAAGCTTCCGCCTCGCCGAAAAGAAGGACGACGACGCCAATACCGACGACGTCGAAAGCTTCATTAAAGGCAAAAAGATTCTCGTCGTCGAGGATAACGAAATCAACCTCGAAATCGAAACCGAGCTGCTCGAAGACCTCGGTCTTACCGTCGTGCCTGCCGAAAACGGTCAGATTGCAGTCGACAAGATGAAGGAGGCTAAGCCCGGCGAGTACCTGTTTATCCTTATGGATATCCAAATGCCCGTTATGGACGGCTGGCAGGCAACAGAGGCTATCCGCAGTTTCGATAACCCCGAAATAGCCGATATCCCCATTATCGCTCTTTCGGCAAATGCGTTCGAGAGCGACAAGCGCCTTTCCGCCAAAAACGGCATGAACGCGCACCTCAATAAGCCCGTCGATATTCCGGCGCTTCTTAACTCGATTAAAAAGACGGTAATGAATAAGTAAGCGCCGTTCGCCTGCGGCGAGTAGTAGGTAAGAGTGAATAGTGAAAGAATATAAAAAGGACCGCTTTGCGGTCTTTTTTATTTTTCATTCTTCATTATTCATTTATTATCGGTCGCCCCGACGCCACTTTGTGGCGAGTGAATAAGTAATAGTGAAGAGTGAATAAGTAGCCGCCTGCGGCGGCATTAAAGTCGCCCCTCATCCGTCTCGCTATCGCTCGACACCTTCCCCCACGGGGAAGGCGAATGATATTAAGCCG
>JAFLVD010000035.1 GCA_022508485.1 Clostridiales bacterium
TAAGAAAGTGTTTCGTCGGGTGAGATGTCTAACACGCTGTTCGGTCTACACACGATATTCGCCAAGCCTTCGGCTTGTTATCTCTTATCTTAGCTACGAAGTAGCGCTTACGCTTTCGGGCCTGCGTTAACGATAGAAGCGTCGAGGTTGTACTTTTTGATGTTCTCGGCAAAGTCCTTAGCGAGCTTTTTGGCGAGGCGGTCGTATTCCGCTTTGTCCGCCCATACGTTCTTGGGATTGAGTATGCCGGCGTCGACGTTCGGGCAGGTCTTGGGGATAGCAAGCCCGAAGAACGGTTCGGTCTCGTATTCGACCTTAGCGAGCGAGCCGTCGAGAGCTGCGGTAACTATTGCACGGGTTGCCGGAAGCGACATGCGCTTGCCTACGCCGTACGCGCCGCCCGTCCAGCCGGTGTTGATAAGGTAAACGTCCGATCCGTGCTTTTCGATTTTCTCGCCGAGGAGTTTGGCGTATACCGCGCTCGGCAGCGGCATGAACGGCGCGCCGAAGCAGGTCGAGAATGTGGAAACGGGATCGGTAATGCCGCGCTCGGTGCCTGCGACCTTGCTGGTATAGCCGGACACGAAGTAGAACATAGCCTGCTCTTTGGTGAGCTTCGCAACGGGCGGAAGCACGCCGAACGCGTCGGCGGTAAGGAATATAACCGTCTTGGGGTGCTTGCCTACCGACGGCACTACCTTATTGGGAATAAAGTCGATGGGGTACGAAACGCGCGTGTTTTCGGTAAGCGAGCGGTCCTTGTAGTCGGGCGCACGGGTTTCGTCGTCAACGACGACGTTTTCGACGAGCGCGCCGAACTTAATTGCGCCGTAGATTTCCGGCTCGTGCTCTTTGCTGAGGTCGATGCACTTGGCGTAGCAGCCGCCCTCGATATTGAATATACCGTCGTCCGACCAGCCGTGCTCGTCGTCGCCTATAAGGCCGCGCTTGGGGTCGGCGGAAAGCGTCGTCTTGCCGGTGCCGGACAGACCGAAGAACAGCGCGGTGTCGCCGCTGCCGTCGAGCGCCATGTTTGCCGAGCAGTGCATACCGAGCACGCCCTTTTGCGGCAACAGGTAGTTCATAAGCGAGAACACCGACTTTTTCATCTCGCCTGCGTACTGCGATCCGACGACGAGGATAATCTTTTTGTTAAGGCAGAGAAGGATTGCCGCCTCGCTGTTGGTGCCGCACTCTTTGGGATCGAGTTTAAGCCCGGGCACCGCGATAACGGTGTAGTCCTCTTTAAAGCTTTTAAGCTCTTCCGCCGTGGGGCGAAGAAGCATGTTGTTCATGAACAGGTTTTCGGAAGCAAGCTCGTTGATAACGCGAACGGATACGCGGTAAGCAGGGTCGGCGCCTGCGAAGCCGTCGAAAATGTAAACGTGCTTTTTGGACAGGTACTCGCCCACCTTTTTATAGATAAGCTCAAACTTATCGAGCGGAAACTTTTTGTTTTCGGTGCCCCAGTCGATTTTTTCGCTGACGCCCTTCTCGTCGACGATAAATCTGTCCTTAGGGCTTCTGCCGGTGTACGCGCCGGTAGCGACGAGAAGCGCACCCGTATCGGTGAGCTTGCACGGCTCGGTTTTGAGCGCCACCTCTGTAAGCACGGCGGGGCTTAAGTTGCGGTCGACCTTTTTGGGCTTAACAATCCCATACTTTTCGATACCGTAAGTTGTCATATACATTCTCCTTTTTTTGGTTGATTGCTTGTATTTTCTTTTAGAGTCTTAACTAATAATCGGACTCTTAGTTATAAATAATATTTACCGTCTTTCCTCGGGAGTTTCGGGTCTATCCGGAACGCGCCCGAGCTTAATGCCGAGCAAGCGGATATTTTCGGCGCCCAGCTCTTCCGCGCGCGCCGATGCGGAAAAGCCAAGCTCGGTTAGCGCCGCGGTTACGTCATTTTTATTTATGCCCGAAGCGGAGAGGTTGTTTACAAGCGTTTTGCGCTTTTGGATAAAGCACAGCTTAATAAAGTCGTACAGTCTTTCGCTGTAAACGGCGTCCTGCCTTCTGTCGATACGGATAAGCGCGCTGTCGACGTCCGGCTGCGGATAAAATTCCCAGCTCTTTACCTTGCGCACAATCCTCGGCTTGCCCACCGACTGAACGCACGCCGAAAGCGCACCGAAGTCGCTGCCGTTTTCCGCGCAGATACGTTCCGCCACTTCCTTTTGCACAAGGCAGGTTATCGAACCACACTCGGTGCTGCTTAAAAACAAAAATATAAGCGGCGTCGTTATGTAGTACGGAAGATTGGCTATAACTATGTACGGTTCCCCGACGAGCATATCGACGGTGTCGATACCGATTTGCGTTACGTCGTTGCTGAAAAGCTGAACGTTGTCGTAATCGGCTAAGGTCTCTTCGAGTACGGGGAAAAGCGTTTCGTCTATCTCGAACGAGCACACGCGTTTAGCACGCGCGGCGATAGCGCGAGTAAGCGAGCCTGCGCCCGTGCCTATTTCCACTACGGTGGCGTTATCCGCACCGCCCTCGCGCGCAATCTCGTCAAGAATATCGTCGTCGAAAATAAAATTCTGCCCGAACGCCTTCTTGTACTTAAACTTGTGCTTTATTAAAACACTCTCGTAATCTATCACGATTTAAGTATACCATACCGTAATAAAAAAGGCAACCGATTTTATATCTTTGCTTATCGTTATGGTTAATCTACAAGCCTCGGTTTACATAAAAACCGCAGTAAAAAATTCCGCCCTTCGGACGGAATTTTTTATTGTTGTTTTACGCTATTTTTTTGATTGTAGGAGTAAACTTATCGCCCGACCAATTCCCTATGCCTATCTCGTACGTGCCGCCTGCGGAGAAGCTGGAACCGCTCATATCGGTCGTCTGTTTTGTTGTGCCGTTTTGCTGGAACGAAATTATAATCCCGACGGTCGACACAGTGGAAGCAATGTTAATCGAATTGCCTGTAATCTTTGTGCCCGGCCACGAAGCGGTGCCGAGTGGCGCATTGTTTTTAAACACGTAAACAGATGCGGCGGTTGTCGCCCAATCGGGTACGGGGAATTTAAGAATAACGCTAACGTCGGTGAACACAAGCTTTACGCTATCGGAAGAAAGATCATCTGTCGGATCGGGCGTACCTTCAATCCACATAATCCTCGTCGAGTATTTGTAGTAGAAGCTGTACGTTCCGGCTTCGAGTGTAAACTTGCCGCCCGAAGCGGATCCCAAAGAACAGCCGGAATCTAAGGTTGCGTTCGTAACCGTGGCGCCGTTGTACTGAACGGTAAGCGTCGTTTTGACGTCGAGCCTTACGTCGAGCGCCATTATCTCGTTAGCGCCGTCCTCGTTGACTTCGAACTTGCCTACGAGCGTACTGCCGTTATACATACCGTCGGTCGCTTTTAAGGTAGGCGCAACGTACTCGCCGTTGTAGTTTACCCACAAGCCGTTTTCCCAGCTGTTATTAGACGGGTTGTAGTACATGGTGAAGTAGCCGCTCTTGTTAACCACGATATTGGTATACGACGTGCCGCTCATCTCGTTGTTACTAAGTCCGCCGCGCACATAAACATTAACCGTAACCTGCGCGTTGTTCCGCCAGAACGTTATCTTGTCGCCGGCGTAAAGTATTGCGTTTTCCACCTTCCACTCGGTGGTGCTGTTGCCGTTGGGAACGATGGCTTTTACAAACTTGCCGTTTGCGTAGATACCGTCCGCCATATTAACCTTTACCCACTTGGCGTAGACGGTTACGGCGGCGGTGATTAAATCGGTGGAAACCCACTCTTTCCCGGTTGTGCCGTTTTTATCGGTGTACCAGCCCTTAAATTCGTAACCCTCGCGAATCGGGTCCTCGGGGATATCCTTTTGAGCAACGGCGGTGTTGTATTCCACCTTAATTACGGTTGCTGCCGGCGCGCCGGTGTAGTTAAGATCGAACGTTACGTCGTACTTATTGATAGTCCAGCCGGCGTACAAATGGATATTTTCGTTTACGGGGTCGTTCCACATGTACTCTGTGTCGAGTCCCTCGTCGATATACCACTTGTCGAAGGTATAGCCGGTGCGCTCGGGGTCGGTCGGTTTGGTCGCCACGGTACCCTTAACGATTGTCATGGGGCTTATTTCCGTGCCGCCGTTACTGTGGAAGGTAATCGTAACCTTTTCCACCTTTTTCCACAGCGCGGTAAGCGTGAACTCGGCGGTAACAAGCTCGTTAAAGTCGTAGGTAACGCCGTCCTTCTGCCATTCGACAAAGTCGTAGTTCTCTCTTTCGGGGTCGTCGGGACGAATCACCTTTTCGAGATACTTAACGAGCTGCGTCGTACTTTCCGTTTCGCCGTCGTTATAGTCGAAGGTGATTGTGTAAGTCTTCTTTTCCCACTTAGCCACAAGCACGATATCGCCTGTAACAATCGAGGTAAAGTCATACGCTTCGCCGTCCTTCTGCCATTCGACAAAGTCGTAGCCCTCTCTTTCGGGATCGGGGGTAGGCTTTTCCACAACGCCGGTTTCGGGGTCGTAGGCTACTTTCTTAACCGTGCCCGAAGTTGCGCCGTCGTTGTAGATAAACGTTACGGTGTAGCTGACCGGCGAGAACTTGGCGTAAAGCGTAATCGTATCGTCAAGCCCTTCGAGCAAGGCGTAGGTAATAGACGTTACCGCCGCGCCGTCGAAGTTTTCGCTCGCGTACCAGCCGTCGAACGTGTAGTGCGTTTTGGACGCTTTTTCGAGCGAGACGGAAGCGAACAGGTTATCCTCGCCTACCGTATAGCTGTCGGGGTTAGCGCCGTTTATGCCGCCGTAAACCACATACGTTACGGTATAGGACTTGCCCACCCACTTGGCGTAAAGCTGTTTATTTGCGATAACCGCGTTATCGAAACTCCACTTTTCGGTGCAGGCGGCGTCGGTGTACCAGCCCTCGAAGGTGTAGCCGGTAAGCGTTATATCCGCTTCGGGATCGACCGCTCTATCGCCGTGAGTTATCTGCTGCGTCGAAGGCATCGAACCTTTAACCGTACCCATGGGCGCGTTGGCGAAGAACTCGACGTTGTACTTGGTGGTGTTGACAACGTTAACCTCGAAGGTCGCCGACGCTTCCTCGTAGCGGACGGTAACCGTCTGCGTGCCCGACTGCTTAAATGTCTTATCCTCGCCGAACGCGGTCGACTCGAATGTAAGCCCGGAAAGGCTCGAAGCGTCGAAGGTTTTTTCCGCGCCGCTGTTGTACTTGACGGTTACGGTAATACCCGTCGTGTTGAGCGTGGCGTTAAGATACTGCTCGGGGATTGTTCCGCCGACGGTAATGGATACCGCCTTTAATTGCTCGACCGTTATCGAAATTTCGTCGGTAAAGCCGCCGAACGATACAGTTATCTTGGTGTCTTGGGTTGTGAGAAGGTCGGTAAGCGACGGCGAGGTCGTGTAGCCCGACTCGATTACCTTAGTGATTACCGCGGACGGAACGGTCTCGTTGTAGGTACCGGTAAGCACCATTCCGTCGAGGTCGATATTGTCGCCCGAGTAATACGCTACTTTTGTCGGGTTGGTCGTAACCTTTATGGACGTGAGCTTATCCTCTACCTCGACCGCAAGCCTGACGCCGACAACCTCAACGCCGTTATAGCTTGCCGAAACGGTCTTGCTGCCCGAACGGTTAAACTTGGTCGTTCCCTCGATAAAGTCGCTTGTAAACTCGATATCCTCGTAGGAAACAACCTCGCTTCTGCCGTTGTTGTAGCGAACGGTAAACGTAATGCCGTCAGGCTCGAACTCTTCGCCCACAAAGTATTCTGTTTTATTGAGCGAGCCGCTCGCCTCGACCGAGGTTACGGTGGGCGCGACTATCGTTATCTCGATAGAGCCTTCCACGCCGTTATAGGTTATCTTTATCGTCTGAGGTCCGACCGTCGTCATATCGACTGCGGCAATCGTGTACTCGGTAACAACCGTAGGCTCGACGGGCGTTGCGCCCTCGACGTCCTCGTTGTAGTTGGCTTTAACGGTTATAAGATTTTTGAGTGCGGGCGCCGCGGCGTTTTGCACAAATTCGAGCGACGCGCCGTCGTTAGCCGTTACGGTAAGCGAGGTTATTACGTTTACCGCTTTAATCGAGTACTCGCCGACCTTTTCGCCCTTGTACAGCACTTCCACCGTGTAATCGCCGGCGGTAAGAAGCTTGCCGCCCGTTACACCCTCGCAGCTAAACGATAAATCGTCTATTTCCGCGCTTACTTTCTTTCCGCTGTTATATGTGATTGTTACTACTACTCCGTCGAGGCTTATGCCGTCGCCTACGTTGTAGGTCGTCTTAGTCGGATTTTTGGTAAGCGCCTTGCCCGTAATTTCGAGCGGCAGCGCGGTGTAGGTAATCGTTACGACCGTGCCGTTGTACTTGACGGTAATAGTGTTTGCGTTTTCGCCTTCGACCGCCGCCGTCGCGATAAGCGTAAACTTACCGCTTGTAAGCTTTACGCCGCTTGCGTAAACGTCTACGTCGTTTGCCGTCGGGGTTTCGCCTACGTATATATCCTTGTTAAGCGATACCGTAACCTTTTCCGCCTTGTAGATTGTAACCTTTACGGCGGAGGAGGAAGCGTCTACTACGATATTGTAAAGCCCGTCGGCGATTGTCTTTAAATAGATGTCCGCGCCGCTCTGCGTAACGGTAAACGCCGTGCCGAGCGAGCCGAACGTTCCGCCGAGCCACGTTTCGTTCGTGCCCGACTTTGTTACGACTTTAAACACGTCGTACTTTTTGAGCGGAACTTCGGTAAAGGTGTAAACCTTGCCCTCGGTAATTACGCCGTCCTTATTGGCGTCCGACCATTCGGATCTCAGCGCAAAGCCGCCGGTAAAGTTGCCTGCAAGGTACACGTTGGGCGTACCCTCCGCAGTGCCCTCTCTTTCGCGGTAGTCGTTGTAGTTGTCGGGCGTAATCACAAGCTCGAACTTGGACGGCGCCGACTCGCCGGTCTTTGTCTTTTCCACGTAGGTGAACGTCCAGCGCATCGCCGCTTCCGCATTGTAGTCCTGAACGACTATATTGCGAACGTTGTGATACAGATACACGCCGAGAAGTCCGGAAGGAACAATCGATATATCGAACTTGCAGTCTTTGTCGCCGGCCGAAGGATACCAATCGTTGCTTGTATTATCGTCGGAATGCCAGTCGACATTGCCGGTGCTTGCCGAATACGTAACGATCTTGAACTCGGCATATCTTCCGGCGCCGCCCTTGCTGCCGGCGAGGTCGAGTCCCGTTACGACGTACGACTTGGTCGTGTACTTAACGCCGCTTATATTCTCTTCGCCCGTTTCGGACTGAGGGACCATGTGGTAAATGCTGTTCTCGTCGGATACGAAATCGGTATTCCAGCCGTTAAACGTACCCACGACGTACAATCCGTCGGCGGCGCGTTTTTCCCATTTTGCGAACAGCTCGACCGATTTTGTAACCGTGTTCGCGCCGTACTCGCCGGCGAATACCCATTCGTTATTGCATGCTTTTTCGGTATACCAGCCGAGGAACGCGTAGCCGGCAAGCGTGGGTTCCTTCGCAGGCTTAGTTACCGTCGCGCCGTGATCGACCTTAACCGCCGCCGGAACGTTTTGCACCTCCGCCACAGCGCCTGCCGGCTTGTTGGCGTTAAACGTTACGTCGTAGGTGTATATCGCCCACTTGGCGTAAAGCGTAACCGGTACCGATTCGTCGGCATCGACAAAGAAGTCGAAGTCTATCTCGGTTACCTTGTCGCCGCCGTCCGCCGCGGTGTACCAGCCGAGGAAGTTGTGATACGGCTTAACGGCGTCGTTAAGCGTAACCGTGCCGTCGGTAATTACGTACGAATTAGGGTTGTCGCCGTTTTGGCCGCCGCCCAAGCTGTACTCTATGCGGTAAGATATAATTGCGTAATTAGCGACGAGCGTAATCTCTCTGCCGCTTTCGAACAGCCCGAGGGAAATTTCGGTTACGGCCACTTCGCCGAGCGTCCAGCCGACGAACTTATAGCCCTTAGTAACGCCGGTAACGGGGGTTAAGGTAAGCTCGTTTTCCACCGTGTGGATCGCGCTTTCCTCGTGAGTGCCGGTAACGGCGGCGCCGTTCACCGTGCCGCGTACCGTAAAGTTTACGGTGTATTCGATTATAGACCAGGTGGCGGTAAGCGTAATGTGTCCGGTAGAGCCTTTTTCGATTTCCGTAACAGGCATACCGTCGCCGTTTATCCAGCCGTCAAAGTCGTAGCCCGTGCGAACGGGATCGGCAAGGACAATAGTTTCGGACTCGACGTTGTAGCTGTCGGGGTTGCCTTTTCCGTTGACCGCGCCGTCGCCGAGCACGTACGTTATATCGTACTCGTTGCGCGTCCAGCTTGCAACGAGGGTTACGCCGCTCGTAACGACGTCCGTTTCGAACGACCACACCTTTCCGCCGGAGTACCAGCCACCGAAGGTGAATCCGAGTTTTTCTGGCTGTGCGACCGGCGCTACTTTGCCGCCGTATTCGACCTCGACGGAAGAGGGAATCTCGCCGCTGCCGCCGTTAAGGTCGAACCTTACCGTGTACTTATTGATTGCCCAATGCGCGTACACTACGGTAGGCTCGGTAACCGGCTCGGTAAATGTGTATTCCTCGCCGCCCTCGGCGCTCGTGAACCAGCCGAGGAACTTGTGGCTTAACAGCGTCGGGTTGCTCGGCTTAACCGCGGTTAAGCCCTCGACGATGTTATCGGTCTTGTTTTCGAGCTTGTTACCGACCGCGCCCTCGGGATAGTTATAGTCGAAGGTGAACGCGACCGTGTCGTTTTGGGTGTACTCCGCGTACAGAGTCAAGTGCTCGGCGTACAGACCTCTTTCAATCTTGGAGATTTGCGCACCTTCCGCAGAACCGAGTCGCCAGGCGACGAATGTAACGCCGGCAGGCGGAGTGGGAGTATCGAGAGTGAATTCGTCCTCCACGGTGTAGGTGTTATGCGTCGTTTGGAATACCGCTTCGCCCTCCACGCCTTCGATATCGCACGCATAGTTATATGTAATGTTGTACGTATTGACGTCGAATACGGCGGTAAGCGTAATGTGGTCGGTTACCGCAGAATTAAAGTCGTATTCCTTTCCGTCCGCCGCCCAATGCTTAAACGTGTAGCCGAACTTGTCGGGATCGGCAGGCTTCTTGTCGCCGACGGATTTATTGTATTCGATGGAAAGCGCTTCGCCGTAAGGCTTGCCGTCCACGGTGAACGATACCGTGTACTTATTGATTTCCCACAGCGCGGTAAGAGTAAGAGGTCCCGTAACCTTCGCGTTAAAGTCGTATCTGCTCGAACCGTCCGCCGTCCAGTATCTAAACGTGTAGCCCGTCTTTTGCGGATCGAGCGGCTTATGGGCGGCGAGCGTTTGACCGTGCTCGACGGAAACGGTATCGCCGTAAGGCTCGCCGTCGACGGTAAACTTCACGTCGTACTTGTTGATTTCCCACTCGGCGGTAAAGGTTGCGTCGTCGAGAACGCCGTTATAAAGCGCGCCGGCGTCGTACGTCTTTTTGCCGTCGTTCCAGCCGCGGAAGGTATAGCCGGTCTTGGTCGGCGCCGCAGGAAGATTAAACGCGGTGTTAAAGCGCGGCTTCATAGGCTCGACGGAGGAAGCACCCTCGCCCGTCTCGAACGACACTATAATCTGCGTTACGGTAATGGTAAACGTAGCAGAGCTTTCGCCGCCGAGACTGCCGGTGTATTCGACCGTAACGGTGATTGTGCCGGCGACGTTGGTGGAATTGCCTACAAGTCTGTATTCGTTGTTGTGAGTCTTGCCGTCGGTGTCGGTAATTTCGACCGTAACGGACGAGGTGCTGAACGGCTCGCCCACCTTGTAGTTTGTTTTTGTGGTCGAAACGCGTATCGACTGAATGGTAGGCGCAACGTAAGTCTTTATTGTAAGGCGCTTGCTGTTCGTATCGAATACTATATCGTAGAATCCGTTCTCTATCGTGCCGAGATAGATATTAGGCTCGTTGCCCGTGCTGCCGAGCGCAAACTGATTGTCTACCCCCAAGAAATTGCCGCCGTACCACTTGTCGCCCGAAGGCGTGTACACCTTAAAGGCGTCGCCTTTTTTAAGGTATACGTGGCGGAAAATAAACGCGTTGCCCGACTTAATGACGGTAAGGAGATTGCTCTTATCCGACCAAGCGTCGCTCATGCCGTAGCCGTCGGTAAACGTGCCGCGGATATAAACGGTTACGCCGGCGGTGGCGGTATTTACGATTGTTATGGCGTTCGAGTTGTCGGAGGTGGAAGGATCGCGTTTTTCGCTTGCTATTTCGGCAGGCTCTATGCTTATTCCGCTCGCCGTCGCGTTCTTGTTAAGCGAACCGTCCGCCGCAACGGTTGCGCCGTCCGACAGATAGTAAATATAAATGTTAAACTTGGCGCCCTCGTAGCTCGAAATAAGGTTTACAATCTTAAAGTTGCCATCCGCGTATTCCGCCGACAGAATGCCGTTTTTCATTTCGCCGGGCGCGAGATTGGACGCCGCGTTAAGGTAAACGTCGCCGCTCGTCTTTCTCGTAACGATAACAAATTCCATGTTATTGTAGAGCGGCATATCCTTTATAGCGTACTCGTTTTTATCGCCGTTCTTTTCGGCGTTTTTACCGGCGTTCCAGCTCGTGCCGTCCGTCGTGTAGTAAAGGAAGGTGCCTTCCTCGCCGTCCCACTGCGCGGTAAGCGTAATGTCGGAGGTAACCGGCGTCGTAAATACGTACGCAACGTTGCCGTTGTTCCAGCCGACAAACTTCCAGCCCTCGCGCGTCGGGTCGGCAGGCTTATTTACCGTCTTGCCGTGCTCGACGGTTACCTTTTCCGCCGTGCCGAGCGCAAGCTTACCGCCGTTTGCGTTAAACGTTACGGTATACGTTTTAATCTTGTAGGTTGCGTTAAGCGTTATCTCTCTGCCTGTTCCGAAGGTGCTTACCGAAACTTGGGTAATCGGCTTTCCGTCCTTTTCCCAACCGTCGAATACGTAATGCGCCGGATTGATGCCGGTAACGGTAGGAAGAGCGAAGTCGGTGTTTTCGATTGTGTACACGGTGTAGCGCGCGTCGATTTCTCTCGCCGTAACCGAAACGTCGTTCACCGACGCCGTTACAACGTACACTATCTTATAGGATATTACCTGCCACGAGGCGGTGAGAGTAAGCGTCGTTACGTCGAGCGTCATGCCCTCGTCCCACTTCTTTCCGATTTCGTCGAACCAGCCCATAAAGTCGTAGCCCGTCTTTGTCGGCGTCGTAAGAGTGGGAAGCGCGCTTCCGAATTTGACTGTGAGCGGCTCGACGGTCGGCCTTCCGCCGTCGAGTTTAAAGGTAATCGTTACGTCGATTGCTTCCCATTTCGCGTAAATCGTGGTGTTCGCTTTAATGGGCGTATCGAAGACGAACGGATCGGTAAGAGCGTTGTCCTTGTACCAGCCTTCAAATGTATAGCCCGTTTTATTGGGCGAGGTCGGCGCGGATACCTTATCGCCGTGGTAGACGGTCTTACTTTCGACCGCACTGCCGCCGAAGGTTTCAAACGTTACCGTGTAGGAAATATGTTCCCACTTTGCGTACACGGTGGTCGCCTTCATAACGCCGTCGGCGAAGTTGTACGCCTTGTCGTCCGAGCAGTCTCTATCGGTGTACCAGCCGATAAGTCTGTAACCCTCGCGGTCGGGAACGGTTACCGAGGAAGCGTCAACCTTTCTTCCCGTAACCACCTCTATCCTCTCCGGCTCGGGCGCGCCGTCGTAGTTAAAGTCGAACGTAAATATGACCGACTCCGCGTCGGAAATAAGCGCGTAATACGTTTTTGCGCCCGACTGACCTTTTGCTATTTTGGTGTACAGCACGCTGTTTGTGGTCGGGTTGCTGTCGAGCGTCCAGCCCTTAAACTCGTACCCTACGCCGTCGATTTTAATAACCGACTTTGTGGGAAGGGTAAGCTCTGTGTCGAACGTGTACGTTTGGGGCGGAGTATAGCCGTCGATAAAGCTTGCGGTGTACCCCACGTTTTCGGTAACGAACACAAACGTAAGCGCGTAGGTCTTTGCCGTCCACACCGCGGTAAACGTTACGTCGTCCTCTACGGTGTACGTTTCGTCCGCGTTAAGGGTAAGTTCGCCGTAACGCCAGCCGACAAAGTCGTAGCCTTCTCTTTCGGGCGCGGCAGGCATGGTAACGGTCTTGCCGTGTTCCGCCGTCTGCGCTTCGGGCGCGGCGCCGCCGGCCGTTTCGAACGTTACGGTATGACTGTCGAGCGACCAGTGCGCGTATATCGTTATGGATCCGGGATTATCTGTAAGGTATTTTGCGTTAACCGCGGTGCCGCCCTCCGCCGCCGTATACCAGCCATCGAAAACATGGTGAGCGTACGTGGGAGTCGCGAGAGTAATCGTCGATTCGACCGTGTATGTAAACGTTTCGGGATTTACCGTACCCTCGCCTGCGTTGTACGTAACGGTAAATTCTTCCGCCGTCCACTTGGCGTAAAGCGTCGTTTCGTCCCTTACCCTGTCGGTATCGAAATCCCATACGTTTTCGCATTCCGCTTCCTTGTACCAGCCGCCGAATATATAATAGTCGCGGTGCGGCCGATTATTGGGTTCGGCAAAGGTCGAGCCGTAGACTACCGAAACGGGATCGGGCATGCCGGTAACGCTGTCGCCGCCGGCGTTGGGATCGAAGGAAACGAGATGCTCTTCGAGCGAAACGGTAACTTCTATCTTGCGCTCTGCCGCCATTCCCTCGAACGAGGCGGTTATTTGAACGGTGCCTACGACTATAAGCTTGCCTTCCTGAAGCCCGTCGGCGGTAAAGGTTACAAGACTGAGATCGACCGGCACGCTTCCTGCCACCTTGTACTCGGCGGTAAAGATAAGCCCTGCCGGACTGAATGTCTCGCCTATAATATACTTGTCTTTTTCGAGCGTGCCCGAAACGACGAATGAAAGAAGCTGTTCGGACGGCTCGTCTTCCGTTACGGTAACGTCTATCGTGCCTGCGGCAACCGCACCGAGATACGAAACCTCTATGCTCACCTCGCCGGCGCTTATAAACTTACCGTCGCTGTCAAGCTCTTCCGCAAAGAAGGTTACCTGCGCGGCGTTTACGTTTACCTCGCCGGCTTTTTTGTACGTCGCGGTAAAGGTAAGCCCTGCCGGATTAAACGTCTCGCCTACAACGTACTTATCCTTTTGAAGCGTACCGGAAAACGCAAACGAAACAAGCTCGTCGCTCTCTTCCGCTACGGTTACGGTAAGCGTGGGGGTAACGGTTATATTGCCGTACATAAACGTAATTACGGCGTCGCCGGCGACCATAAACTTACCTTCGCCGTCGAGCGACGGGCTTGAATACGTTATGTCGGCGTTGTCGATTGTTCCGCTCTTGCCGTCGTTATATGTAGCCGTAAAGGTCAGGCCTGTCGTATCGAAAGAGTCGCCTACGGCAAAGCTTTTACCGAGCTTGCCGGTAAACGTAACCGACTCGACCTCGCGAGCAATAACCGTAACGGTTACGCTCGTCTCTTTTCCAGCAAATTTAATTTTAACGACCGCCTCGGCGTTAGGCGAGGAAAAGTCGTATTCCAGTGTGTAGTTTGTAATCTCGACCGATTTTCCGCTCTCGTACATCGCTTTTACGACCATGCCGGTAGGGTCGAAGCTTTCGCCTGCTATGTAGGTCGTTTTGGTCGGCTGCGCGGTTACGGTAAGAGAGGTAACGGCCTCTTCCTTTTCCCACTGCGCGTACAGCGAAACCGCCGACGAAACGGTGTCCGTCGAGAACGACCAAGCGTCGTTACCGCCCGGGTCGCTCGTCCACTTTGTAAAAATGTACCCGTCGCGATCGGGGTCGGCAGGCCGCGTAACCGTTCCGTTTTTAGCTACCTTGTCGGTACGGTAAACGCCGCCGCTCGGCGCGCCCTCGTAGTTGTACATAAACGTAACCGCAAAGGCGTTGGGCGCCCAGCCGGCATAATACTTACCGCCGTAGGTTATGGGCTTAGCCGAAAAATCGTACCTGGAGGATTCCACGTTTACGTCCGAATACCAGCCCGTAAAATCGTAGTCCGCTCTCGTCGGCCGCGGCACTTGAAGCATATCGCCGCTCGTAACTTTATACGATTTAAGCGTATCTCCGTCGTCGAACCGTCCGCCGTTCGCGTCCAGTGCGACGGTGTAAATTTCCGCGGGCGGCGCTTTTTCCGAGCATCCTACCGCAAATAATAGACACAATGCCATAATGGCAACGAAAAAAATCGTCAGCCTTCTTTTCATCATTATCTGTCCCCTATTCTCGGATAGATTTGTGCTATGACACACTTCCCGAAAATACTATATTATAAATATAGCACTCGGCGGCCGATTTGTCAATACTTTCCGAAAATTTCTACCCCTCGGCGCTTATTGACGGCGGTCTTTAATCTCGCGCATTTGACAGCATAATACATTGGTGATATAATAAGTTATCACAAGAAACAGCAAGGACAACCGAGCCGGATTTTCGTCCGGCAAACCGAAAGACCAATCTGTGATTGCGGTATAATAAAAAATACAAAAACGCTCTTTAAAGGCAAAGTATGAAACTTATCGATAATTCCACCGATTTAAGAGAAATAGACTGTCATCTTCACAGCAGGTTTTCGCCCGACGCGTGCGAGATGGGCGCGGACGAGCCGGAAAATATAGCCGCCGCCGTTCGCGCGCGCGGACTTAAAGGCTTTATTATCACCGACCATATCGACGTCGGGCACTGGGAAGGCTGCAAAAAAATAAACTTCGACAAGTACTTTTCGACGTGGGAAAAGGTGCGCAAAAAAAATCCCGACCTTACCATTTACATAGGATTGGAGGTTGGATTCGAGGTAGAGCACGCCGAGGAAACGTACAAGCTTATAAACGACCTTCCGCTCGAATACGTTATAAACAGCATACACTACTGGCAGGACAAAACGGTACTCTCGGACGGAACGGTCAGGTACGCGTTTAACGACGTGTGGAAAGCCGGAAGAATAGAAGCTTACACAAAGTATCTTAAATGCGTGTCGGCGTCGCTCGACTGCCCGTACCCGTTCAGCACCGTGGGGCATATCGGCTTCCCCGAAAGGTTTGCGCCGTATTACGAAAACGACCGCGCCATGGACTACCAAACGTTTAAGCCGCTCATGGACGAGATTATAAGTAAGATTATCGCGCGCGGCGTGCGGATAGAGGAAAACACCAATTCGGGCGGCGCGATGCGCCTTCCCCGCGCCGATTTTTTAAAAGCGTACAAGGCCGCCGGCGGCGTGCGCCCGGTAGTAGGCTCGGACGCGCACATATCGGATCAAATCGGAAGATACTTCGACGTCGCCGAGCCCTTCCTCGACGAAATATTCGGATAACTATTTTAACACAACGCCGAACGCCACGCTCGGCGTTTTTTATTTGTCGGTAGTTACTTTTCTTGCGGCACTTCCCCCGGACCCCTCGTGGAAGGTCTTATACCGATATAAGCGTATGCACTCGATATAAAAATTTCCTTCCCCGTGGGCAAGCCAAAGGCTTAGCGTCTTAGTTGTGTGTCGGGATAAAAAGCCTTCCCCGTGGGGGAAGGTGGCGCGAACGCAGTGAGCGACGGATGAGGGG